>JAEZEH010000054.1 GCA_023417785.1 Bacteroidota bacterium | reverse complement strand
CTCTTGTTACCATCGAAGAATGAATCCTTTTAACCGTACCGTTGAGATCGTATGCAAACCGGTGTTGCATCACAATGAGGTCACGATCGTTGGGATCAAGTTTCCATCGCTTGTTCAGAATATGTTCGAGGATTTGTGCCGGAGTTCCTTTTTGGAGTCCAACCGGCTCGTCATCAAAAAAACCTGACCACTTGAGTTTCTGCATTGCCATTTCAGATACCTCTCCGACAGCGGAGCTGATCCACCGCGCGAGATCATTTTCCCCACGCTTCGAGTCGAGAAACGCGCTAATAAAGTCGCGGTGGGTCATATTTGCGACGTCATCCATCGTTACTGTGTCGTCGCAGCACCCAAGCTGAACAAGAACATCCCACGCTTCGCAAAAGCCCACGTGCCGAAGCGTCCCCCGTAGCATCGTCTTGATTCCGGCAAGCCCATAGGTGTCGATATACTTCAACGAATCACGATTTGCATAACCTTCATATTTTTCGCCGTTCGGAAATACGACATGGGTTGTACGGCGAAAAAGTTGCTGATACGGGACGAACTTGAGTTCCCCATCTTTGAGAAACCGCGCCATTCCCTGACCTGCCATTACCACGTTACGCGGATTCCAGGTGAATTTATACTTCCAGGGATTGTCGGGACCAGAGGTCGGATCGATAAGCCCCCCTGTAAAAGACTCAAATGACAGAATTCTGCCACCTGCATTACGGATGCGATCAATTACCTGCATCGCGCTCATATGATCGATTCCCGGGTCGAGGCCGCACTCATTCAGAAAAAGAAGATCTGCGCCAACGGCCTGGCTGTGGCACGCGGCCATTTCTTGGCTGACATAACTTGCCGTGAGCAGGTGTTTGTGCTGATCAAGGCAGATTCGCGCCACCTGGGGATGAAGATGCGGTGGAAGTAACGAGATTACCACATCTGCAGAAGAAATTGTCTCAATAGCCGAATTCTCATTTATATTAAAATAGATTCCCCGACCTGAATCCGTTGCACCAACGGCCCGGATGGCGGCAGCTTCAGAAATATCGCCTACGATCACCTTCCAGTCATAAGCCAATGCGTTGTCTAAGAGATAACGGATCAACGAGGCGGAAGAACGCCCCGCACCCAGAACAAGTATTTTGCGCATGATACAAATCTAAGCTGTTTTTGTTTTTCGAGCCGCTTATTGCATTGTTAAATAAGCTTCTTATATTATTCGTCCAAATGCAAATCACGAGTGATCAACAACTTGACGATGAGTCACTAAGCCTTGTTCAAAAGGCTGAAGCCGCCTTATCCGGAGCCTATGCACCATACTCGGGGTTTCAGGTCGCGGCTGCTCTTCTTTTAGACGATGGAGCTGTTCTCACAGGCACTAACCAGGAGAATGCCGCGTATCCGCTTTGCATGTGCGCCGAAAGAGTGGCTCTGTATGCGAAAACAAGTTTACATCCGAATCGGTCGATCATCAGACTCGCTGTTGTTGCGAAAAGGTCCGGAGCAGCTGCCCTGGTCCCCGCGACCCCTTGTGGATCGTGCCGTCAGGTGATGTCGGAGTTCGAATCAAGGCAAAACCATCCGATTGAAGTTGTGATGCTCACCTCTGAACAGGGATGGATGAAGCTTCCCTCTGCCCAGTCGTTGCTTCCCTTCAGCTTCGGGAGCTCGAATCTTCTGGATTGAAGCAGTACAGTACTGTCGTTACATGCCCTTGTAATATATTGGCCTCAATTCCCCGGTTTCAATCGCCACCTTTACCCATTTTTACCTTATTTGGTGAGAATGAAATCCCTGCGCAACAATCAATTAAAGCACTTAGGCGCCTATCTGGTCGGTTTAACGCTCATCATTTTTGTTGCACAATACTTTTTTCTCGACGTCCGAATCAGGGCTGTTGAAGAAGCCGAACTGAAAATCGAGTACACCCAACTCACTCAGCTGCACAATCAAAAGCTAACCATGCATGTGCAGCAGTTTCTGAATGGCCAGCGTGCTGTTGCCCCTAATATCGCCGCGCTCCTGGAAGAACACGATTTTCATCTTAAAACGCTTCTCGCGGGGGGACGACTTGGCCAGCGCAATCAGTTCATCAAACCACTGTCCCGCCTTCCACGAATTACCTTCGACGGACTTAAAGACAACTGGGATACGTATAAGAATACTATTCTTCTTTTGCTGAGCAATTACGAGAATGACATCCCGATGCCGGCGGCACCGATTGTGCCCGATACCCTCGCGACCGCCACCGCAGAACCAAACCCGGCGATGCTGGTCAGCGCCACGTCAGCTCTGACAAAACTTCAATATGAAGGCCTTTCTCTGACGATGTCGCAATGGTACGATAAACTCGTAGCTGACCTTGATGAAGAAGTGGAGATAAGAAAACTGGGACTTGCCCGTGCAAAAGTCGGCATCGTGATACTCAATGCACTGGTGATGGTTGGCGTATATTATTTGTTCATCGCACTGATCCTGAGACCCGTATCAGAAATCCAAAAAAGCGTTGCCCATCACCAGAAAATAGAAGGTTTCCCGTCCAACGAATTGGGGGCCGTTGTCCACAGTATTAATGACACCATTGAGAATCTGAAGGATGCCACGGATTTTGTAGTAGCTATAGGCAAAGGTGACTTCACGATAGATTATAAGGAAAGCCTTGACCCCAACTACGAGCCCGGCAAGAACAAATTGGCGGACTCGCTCATCGAGATGCAACAAAAGCTTCGCTCGCTCAATGAAGAGGAACAAAAAAGGAAGTGGGCCAACGAAGGGCTCGCGAGATTTGTCGACATTATGCGTTCCTCTGATGATGAACTTTCGGTTCTCGGTGACAAAATCATTTCGACACTCGTATCCTACACGCGATCTAATCAGGGTGGGCTGTACATCCTGAATGACGACAATGAGCGAAACCGTTATCTTGAGTTGATCTCCCTCTTTGCATTCGACACGAAGAAACACGAACAGCAAGTCGTAAAACCAGGCCAGGGACTTCTCGGCCAGGCTTTTTTGGAGAAAGAAACCACTTACCTCACTGCCATTCCCGAAGAGTATGTTCGCATAACGTCCGGGCTGGGCGGAGCAAATCCTAAGTCGGTTCTGATCGTGCCCCTCAAGGTCGACCGTGATGTTTATGGATTGGTGGAGCTTGCCTCCTTCAATGAATTTCAGGCACATGAAATTGCTTTCGTCGAAAAACTGGGTGAAATGATCGCCTCATCGTTGGCCAACGTACGTACTGCTAATAAGAACAAGCTTCTGATCCGCCAGTTCCAGCAACAGGCGGAAGAGATGAAGGCACAGGAAGAGGCTATGCGGCAAAACATGGAAGAGCTTCAGGCGACCCAGGAAGAAGTGACGCGTAAAGAAGCTGACTATCTGAACCGAATAAAGGAGTTGGAGTCCATGTTGGCCGGCCAGTCAGACCCTGCCGCGCTTGAAGAAATGAAAGCCCGGTATCTGCAGCTGGAACAGGAATCACATCAGAGAACCAGGGAACTCGAGGAAGCGCTGCGTGAATGCGAAGGGCGCGCGGCTCAATGGAAAGCCGCCGAACAGATCCATCAGGCATTGCAGATAAATCTGGACGCGATCCGGATCACCCAAGAAGAGATCAACAAGAAGTCGACTTGATATTTTTTAAACGATAATGCAAAACATGGGGCTTGGTTTGATTTGAGACGTGTGTAAGGTTTACGCATCAAATCCAACCGACAGTTTCCCGAACCAACTAATTTTGAGTTCCTTATGCTCGATATTGATATTTCCGATCTCAAAAAGATTTCTGAACTGATTTACCAGAAGTACGGCTATGATTTCAGGAACTACGCGATGTCTTCTTTCAAGAGGCGTGTTCTGAGAATACTGGAGCTTAAGAAACTTTCCGTAGACGGACTGCTGAAGAAGCTCGTTGATACCCCCAACTTCGTCAACGAATTTCTGGATGAGCTCACGGTCAACGTAACCGAGATGTTCCGCGATCCCAGCTTCTGGCGAATCATGCGCGAGGAGGTTATCCCCTCAATCATGTTAAATCATAAGCAGTTTAAGATATGGCATGCCGGATGTTCTTCTGGTGAAGAGGTCATTTCCATGTGCATCATGCTGAAGGAAATGGGTATTCTTCATGACGTAACCATTATTGCGACTGACCTGGATGTAAACATCCTGGAGAAAGCAAAGACGGCGACGTATCCTGTGAAGAACATGGAATTGAATGAGAAGAATTACATCCGATTTCAGGGAACGGGAAGCTTCAAAGATTACTATCGCGAGGAAGGGAGTAACGCAGTCTTCGATAAAGAGCTGCTAACGAATGTGTCATTCCGGCGCCATGACCTGGTGTTGGGAGATATTTTCAACAAGTTCGACCTGGTTCTTTGTCGGAACGTGATGATTTATTTCAACCAGGCATTGCAGAACGAGGTGTTGAAGAAGTTTCATGAAAGCCTTTTCAAGTATGGCTACCTGGCTATAGGATCAAAGGAATCGCTTATATGGTGCGACTACGCGAACCGCTTCATCGTGGTGAACAATGAGGAGAAGATTTACAAGAAAATAAAAGACTGAGTGAAGTTGCCATAAGCATGAGTAAATTCAACCTAAATAACAGCTATAAGGCCGTTGTTATCGGTGGTTCCGCGGGCAGCTTTCAGGGAGTAGTGAAGATTTTGTCACAGTTGCCCAAGGGATTTCCGCTGCCGATAATAATGTGTCTGCACCGGTTGAAACATGTGCGAAATGGTTTTGTGGAAGCGCTGTCGATAAAAAGTGTGATACAGGTGACTGAGCCAAATGATAAGGAGCCGGTCAAGAAAGGAAATGTTTACCTGGCTCCTTCAAATTATCATCTCTCCGTCGAACTCGGAAATTTTTTCGCGTTGTCAACGGAGGAGATGGTAAACAACTCAAGGCCTGCGATTGATATCACACTGTCCAGTTGTGCTTATGTATATAAAGAAAAACTGATCGGGATTCTTTTGTCAGGTGCAAATAAGGACGGGGCGATGGGAATGAAACATATACATGACAGAGGAGGTACCACGATTATTCAGGAACCTTCAGAATGTATGATCGATACGATGCCGAGGGCAGCCCTCAGCCTGACTGAAATTGATTATACAATGCGCGTTGACCAGATAGTAGAATTTTTAAAAGAACTAGATAAAAAGTACCGATGACGCACACATTCAACGACCGGTTCAACCTCAATTTGATCCTGACCATACTTTTCATGGTTGGCGTGGGGGTATCGCTTTACTTTATCTATTCGCTCCCGGTATCACTTCGTTTGGCTAATGGATACCAGCCCGAGTTTTTAGAAGTCTATCTCATTATTGGCGGCACATTTCTACTCGGCCTTCTCACGCTTGTTTCCGCACTGCGGTACAAGAAGGAAATCATCGTATTCCGGGACAAACTCATTGACAAGGATGAAATGAAGCGCGAGGCCGCCGAGCAGGCCGGACGCACTACCATAAGCCTTGACTCGATCAAAACCTGCCTTGCTGAAGCAGATGCCAAAGCCGCAATTTCCGGCGCGCTGCAGACTATCTGCAAGCAACTTGATGCCGGGCAGGGTGCTTTGTACAAAGCCACTGAAGAGGACAATAAGCGGATGGTAGAACTCTACGCAGGATATGCGTTGAATATGGGAGAAAGCACTGTTCTCAAATACGAATTTGGAGAAGGACTCATCGGACAGGTCGCATCCTCAGGGACGACACTTTACGTCGATGAGGTTCCAACGGGGTATATCACGATTCTTTCGGGACTTGGCAATTCATCACCAAGGTATCTTCTAATTGTACCGGTGAAGACGAAAGAGAAACTATTCGGAGTTATGGAAATCGCCACCTTCCATCGTGCTACCGAAGACCAGCGCAAGTTTGTTGAAGAGTCGGCTCAATTGATGACTGAAAAAATCCTGTCAAACGGATAATCCGGAGTTTATGATCAAGCACATTAACGTAAGTACCAAAATAACACTGCTGATCCTCGGTATTGCGATGGTTGCAGTCGCAGCTATAAGTTTTTTCAGCTACGACTATCAGGCGAAAGCAGTGCACCAAAAGAACCTAACCAGCCTCTCAGCGCTGGCCGAGAACTACGCCAACTACTTCGACACATTTTTCCACCGTGGTTCACTGGCTGTTCAGGTGTTACAACAATCCGACAGGGTAAAGAACCACGCCGGTGGTGGTGATGAATCATCTGGCTTTATGGTTGCTTCGTTCGACACCGATATAATGGATGATGCCGATGTGGAAGCCGACTCAGTTGAGGAAGATGAAAGCGAATCCGACGATTTTTCGATGATGACCACGGAATCCGCGGATGACCTCGCCAGCTTTCTAACCGAACAGAAATCCATTTTGCAGGTGGAAGAAATAACACTGACCAGCACTTCGGGAAATGTTATTGCATCAACAAACCCCGAAGTAAAGGGAAGCTTTATCGAACCTGATGGGGCCTTTTCAAAAGCAAAGAACGGAATATATTTCACCAATGTAATTCGTGACAAAAACCTTCGTCGTTACGACATGTGGGTGGCAGGTTCAACCAAAGACCGCGACGGGAATGATGTTATTATCCTGGTAAAGCTCAATCTGAATAACGCCTATAAAATTCTTACGAATTACTATGGATTGGGCAAAACCGGTGAGGTCGTTCTCGCACGGAGAGATGCTTACTCGAAGAAAGTGGCATTGATCAGCCCCATCCGCGTTGATACGACAGCCGCCATCAAAACGCTTGAACAGAATCATCCCTTTATAGCGAGTTTTGCGTCAGTCTTCGACGGCCAGAGCACAACCAGCAAAGGTAAAGACTATAAGGGGACGGAAGTGCTGCAGGTGTCACGCCTGATTAATACGGCCGGAATCGCGTTGATTGCCAAGATGGATCTGGCCGAGGCTGAAGGTGAAGCCGGAGACATCATGAACAGCTTCTTCTATGCAGGTACGTGCATCATTGCGCTCGCATTCCTGATGTCAATGGTACTGTCGAGAGCCGTGACAAGACCCCTGTTCAGTATGAAAAATACGATCGGACTTGTCGCTCAAGGTATTCTTCCCGAAACCGGTGGATACCACAGCAAGGACGAGTTTGGTCAGATGGGTGTCAAAGTAGACGAACTGGTTCAGACCTTGCGCAAGAACGCTGACTTTGCAAGACAGATCGGTGAAGGAAAGTATGACACCGAGTTTGTGCCAGCAAGCAAAGACGACATGCTGGGAATGTCGCTGATCGACATGCGTGCCAACCTAATTGAAAACGAACGCAGAGACACTGAACGCAACTGGATTGTAAGAGGTGTTGCCGAGATAAGTGAAATCCTGAGGATGCACGACTCGATCGATCAGCTTGGCGACGATGTAATCCGGTTCATTCTTGGTAAAATCGGCGCTGTTCAGGGTGCCTTTTATGTAGTAAACGACGAAGTAACACCTCACCTCATTGAGATGCGGGCAAGCTTCGCATACAACCGCAAAAAGTATCTTCGTGCCAAATTTAAATTCGCTGAAGGACTCGTAGGCCAGGCCGCGATTGAAAAAGATACCATTCTGCGTACCGAAATTCCATCTGAATACGTAACACTGACCTCAGGGATTCTTGGCGACCAAAAACCATCCTGCATCCTTATCGTTCCACTCATTACGAATGAAGAAGTATACGGGGTTCTGGAGTTTGCCGCATTCAAAAAGTTCGATGAGTCACAGGTAAACTTTGTAAGGGAACTTTCCCTGATTCTGGCGCGGACCATTTTCAATATTAAGGTAAACGAAAGGACCCGCAGACTGCTCGCCGAATCTCAGGAGATGAGTAACGAGCTTAAAGAGAAACAGGAAGTCCTCCGCCAGAATGCGGAAGAAATGCAGGCCACTCAGGAAGAACTCAAGCGTTCCAACCAGATGCTCGAAGAACAGATCGAGGAAGTAAACCGCACTCAGAAACGAATGCAGTTACTACTGGAAAACGCTTCCGAGGTTATTACGATTTACGAAGAAGATGAAACCATCCGATACATTTCGCCGTCCGTGGAAACCATTCTTGGCTATGGCCAGAAGGAGATGATTGGAAAGAGTGATGTTGACAAGGTACAGGCAGAGCACCGCTCAATTTTCAGCGACATCTTCCGGAAGATGAATGAACACCCTGATGAAAAGGTTACCGTTCAGTACGAATACAGGGCGAAGGATGGAAGCTTCATTTGGATCGAATCAACAGGAACGAACTGTATGTCGAATCCTGCGATCCACGGATACATTCTTAATTCACGAGACATCACCGAAAAGCGAAGAGCCGAACAGGAGCAGCGGATGCGAAGCAAGATGCAGGCGCTATCAGAAAACTCGCCCGACCTTATCACGCGTTTGGAAAGCGAGACAATATCGTATATCAACCCAGTAATCGAGGAATATACCGGAAGGAAGCCAGTGGATTTCCTTAACAAGAAGGTCAAAGAAGCTGAACTTGATTTTTCCGTTCTCGATGGCTGGTTGAAGATCGTGGAGCAGGTGAACGAATCTAGCAGTACCATATCCACCGAAATGGATTTTTCCTCAGAAATGGGTAAACGGGTAATGCAGGTCAATGCCATCCCTGAATTCGATGAAACCAACAAGCTTGAATCGGTTCTTATCGTCTCGCACGACATCACCGAGCGCAAGATGATTGAGCTGGAAATCCAGAACAAGAACAAGAAGATCACCGAGAGTATCAATTACGCGAAGCGTATTCAAACGGCGATCCTGCCTAATAACCGGGTCATCAGCAAGGCGCTTCCCGATTCATTCATCCTTTACAAACCACGCGATGTGGTATCGGGTGACTTCCCCTGGTTCGTTCAGGTGAAAGACGAGGTCTTTATTGCTGCTGTCGATTGTACCGGTCACGGTGTCCCTGGTGCGTTGCTGTCACTTATCGGGTACTTCCTGCTCAATGATATTGTTCGAAGCCGGAAGATCACCGAACCGGGAGTCATTCTCGATATGCTGGATGAGGGTGTAACGACTACCCTGCGTCAGGATGAGGATGCGACCACCAAAGACGGCATGGACATCGCTCTTTGTAAGATCAACATGAATACACGGGAAGTAGAATATGCAGGAGCACACCGTCCACTGTATATCATGAGGAACAGCGTAATGGAAGAGGTCAAGGGTAACAAATTCCCGATCGGTGGGGGCATCTTCAAGAACCAGACAAACTTCTCAAACACGAAACTGAAGCTGGATAAAGGTGACTCGATTTACTTTAGCTCCGATGGATTTCCTGACCAGTTCGGTGGCCCGGACGGGCGTAAATTTGGGCCGAAAAGGGTTCGGGAGATCATCGAACGTGTCCACAACTCGTCTATGAACGAGGCCATGTCAACCTTCGACCATGAATGGGAAAACTGGCGGGGCGATCAAAAACAAACAGATGACGTATTGTTAATCGGAATTAAATTTTAACCAAATTGCAGAATGCAACTTTAGACTATCGTTGTATCTGAATAAAATTATAACTTAGTGAACCACATTCGTATCATTTAATTTTTCCGAGCATGAATTTTATTTATGACCTGCACCGTACGATGATGTCGCAGAACCTGATTCTGGTGTATCAAGGTGATTTCACCCAGGAGAGCACCAAGTCAATTCTGGCCATGGCCGAGCGAAATCTTGACTCCTCGGGAGAAGAGTCTAGCATCAAGAGAAAGGTGTTCAACGTAATGGTCGAAGCGCTTCAAAATATAGTAAAGCACAGTGACGAACTTGTCGACGGACAGATCCGCAGTCATGCCGCCATTTTCCTTATTGGAAAAGAAAAGGACCGTTACAGTATCATGTCCGGCAATCCGATTCGCAAGGAAAACATTAACAAATTGAAGGATGCGTTGGAACATATCAACAACCTTGACAAGGACGGCCTCAAGGAATTGTACAAGGAGATAATCAAGAACACCACCATCTCGGAAAAGGGCGGTGCCGGACTCGGCTTTGTGGACATGGCACGCAAGTCCGGGGAGAAGATCGAGTACTCCTTCCCGGAGCTGAATCCGGAATACAATTTCTTCTGCCTGAAAGTTAATGTTCCCCGCGACCAAGAATAAAACTGATTATTGAACTCAAATACCTAAATGACCATGGAAATTTTAAACCTGGAAGGAACTGAAGATACCCCGAAGATAATCCTCGACAAAAAGAACGGTATATTCGAAATCTCTGGGCGTTCCCTGCCTGAAGATTCCGCTGAGTTTTACCGTCCGGTACTCGAATGGATTAATCAATACGGAAGTGATTCCAATCCTTCTACAGAGTTTGTTTTCAAACTGGAATATTTCAATACAGCTTCTTCGAAATTAATTCTTGATGTATTATCTGCCCTCGAAGATATCAAAGGCATGAGAATCGTCTGGTATTTTCACGAGGATGACGAAGACATGGAAGAAGCAGGACAGGAGTTCTCTGAACTTGTCGAAATACCTTTCGAGTTCAAGACGTACTGATAAAGCTTCCGGGCCCCTTATCGGTTACCTGCCATGTTGATTCAGCCATTTCAACCATGCCGGGTAACCGATATTTTTTGATCTTATTAATTGTATTTTTTGAACTATGAGTGAAGAAATACTCAAAGCCCTAACCCAACTTTTTGCGATCATCACGAAACAGGACGGAGGAGTAAGCGAAGGTGAACGCAAATATGTTATTAACTTCTTCCAGACTGAACTCGATCGTGATTCGATAAAAGAGTATCTCGATCTCTATGATCAATTCTCCGGATATGGAAAGACGGACGAAGACGAAGGCAAGAAGAGACTCACCTCAGTAAAAGATTCCGTCAAGACTCTGGGAATCTGCAAAAAAATCAATAAAACCCTTACACAAAAGCAGAAGGTCGTTGTTCTTATTAAACTGCTTGAGCTTGTAAGCACCGACAAGAATTTTACTCCTCAACGGATGGAGATCATCAATACGGTTTCCACGGTTTTTAATATCGTTCAGTATGAATATGAGTTGATCGAACGTTTTGTCATCTCAGACGACGCGCAATCGCTCAACTATCCGGATATTCTGCTCCTGGATTCAAGAGAATCCCAGGCCGATGGACTGGTTAACAAACACGTACATGGACACATAGAAGGTGCGTTGTTTTTCATGCGCGTCAGAAGCGTCGACATGTACTATACGAAGTACATCGGCGAAGAGTCAAATGTGCTGAATGGCTTTATCATGCAGCCAAACAAGGCCTACCTTTTTTCCCATGGCAGTACGATCAAAACGCAGCAAGGTGATGCACTCTACTACAGTGATCTGGTCGCCAACTTCAATGAAGAACTGAAGACCACGAAGCTGTCGTTCAATGCGAATATTGAACAGCTCACTTTCCCAAACGGTGCCATTGGGCTGCGAAACGTTGTTATCTCTGAAGGTCCGGGGAAACTGATCGGAATAATGGGCGCAAGCGGCGCCGGAAAAACTACCCTCCTGAACGTGCTAGCCGGACTAGTTAAACCCACGCTTGGAAACATTCTGATCAACGGATTTGACATCCACACGGAAAAAGACCGGATTCACGGAGTGATCGGTTACGTCTCGCAGGATGATCTGCTGATCGAAGAACTGACGGTTTACGAAAACCTTTATTATAACGCAAAGCTGTGCTTCGCCGACCTGTCGGAAGTAGAACTCAACGCCAGGGTTATGGGCGTGCTTCAGAACCTTGGACTCGATCAACGCAAGGATCTTCGGGTCGGAAACGTACTGGAGAAAACCATCAGCGGTGGTCAGCGTAAAAGGCTGAACATCGCACTGGAACTGATAAGGGAACCCGCGGTTCTGTTTCTCGATGAACCGACGTCAGGTTTGTCATCCCGCGATTCGGAAAATGTAATTGACTTGCTCAAGGAGCTTTCACTCAAGGGCAAACTCATTTTCGTTGTTATCCACCAGCCTTCTTCAGACATCTACAAGATGTTTGACAAGATGATCATCATGGATACCGGGGGCTATCCGGCGTATTATGGCCCTCCCGTTGAAGCGGTGACGTACTTCAAACGCTCCACCCACCAGGTCGACAGTAACCGCGGCCAGTGTGAAACCTGTGGTAACGTAAACCCGGAACAGATTTTCAGCATCATCGAAGCCAAAGTAGTCGATGAATATGGTCAGCCGACCAATAAGCGAAAAATCAGTCCGCCGCAGTGGTTCGACCTCTATAAGGAACGGTTTAATCTTTCCCACGTTGAAGATGTTCGCGAAGAACCACCTCACAGTTTAAATCCTCCTAACCGTTTCAAACAAACCCTGATATTTGCAACGCGGGACACGCTTGCCAAACTTAGCAACAAACAATATCTGCTGATCAACCTGCTGGAGGCCCCGTTGCTGGCAATTATTCTGGCTTTTATTATCAAGTATAAGAGTGCTCCTGGCGAAAAAGAGTACCTGTTCCGGTTCAACGACAATTTCCCGGCATTCCTGCTGATGAGCATTATTGTGGCTCTGTTTATGGGGCTCACCGTAAGTGCCGAAGAAATAATCCGCGACCGGAAAATTCTCCGGCGCGAGTCGTTCCTCAATCTCAGCTGGAACAGCTACCTCACGTCGAAGCTTTCAATACTATTCATCCTTTCCGCTATCCAGACACTGCTCTTCGTGCTTGTTGGAAACATGATCCTCGAAATAGAATGGCGCATGCTTATCCCCTTCTGGATCGTATTGTTTACCGTTTCGTGTTTCGCCAACGTACTCGGATTGAACATATCTTCCGCTTTCAATTCCGCTGTAACGGTATATGTTCTGATCCCCCTCCTTTTGATTCCCCAGATGATCCTCAGTGGTCTTCTCTTTAGTTTCGACAAGCTCAATAATATCATCAGCACAAAAGGGAAGGTTCCCGTCGTGGCTGACCTGATGGCGTCAAGGTGGGCGTATGAAGCTTTGGCCGTTCACCAGTTCAAGGAGAACTCTTTCCAAAAGCCTTTTTACCAATGGGAAAAGCTCGAAGCAGCCACTGATTTCAAGTCATCTTTTTTGGTGAATGAACTGGAAAAGAAAAGGAAATTCATTTTCGAAAACAGAAACGAACAGAATGACTCGGTAAAGGCACTGGTTCAAAAAGATATAGGCGTAATTCAATCCACCTTGATCGAGAGCCATTTCAAGACCGGTATCGCTGAGGAATTGAAAACGTCCTGGACCCCGGAAACCTTCACGCCAGAATTCAATGAAAAGCTTGAAAAGTTCCTGAAAGCCTACAAGGGTTATTATCAGGACGCGTATAACCGGGCTGTGCAAAGTCGTGAGGCTTCCCTGTTCGAATTCGAAAATCAGGCAAAGGGTGGATACTCAATCAACGAGGCTAAGAACCGCTATTACAATGAAAGCCTTGCTGATCTGGTCAGGAATGTAAACACCAAAGAACGTATTCTCGAACATGATGGCGAGTTGCTCCAGCAAATCAATCCAGTTTTCGTTGATCCAAAACCACGGAATGCCTTCGATTATCGTGCACACTTCTTTGCGCCGCAGAAGTATCTGTTTGGAATCCCTATGAGCACATTTGGTTTCAACCTCCTTGTCATCTGGATTATGACAGTGCTTTTGTATATGACCTTGTACTTCGAATGGTTACGTAAGTTTATCAACGCGTTTGATAGTTTCGGAGGAAGATTCGGCAAATCCGACTCCGAAAAAGGTGACCGGAAATAAAGCATATAAGTAACATTTTGGCACCGAATGCCGATTTTATAATTTTGGAAACGCATAAATTTATCTCTATGAGAATTTTAATTGCAGGGCTTATTGTGGCCATCATCACAGCCTGCGGATCAAGCAAAAAAACGGACGAACAAGCCTTCCTGGAAGGACTTGACTCGGCGGCTGTCGAGGGTCCTCCAATTTCAGAAGAGGTTATCAGCAGTATCCTTGAATCCATTCCTCAACCACTGGAGATCTCAATGCTGTTGAAAGAATCAGGAAACAAGTATGATGTGGGTTTCCTCAATTCGCCTGATTTCACATCCAAGTACAACTCCAATTATAAGCGCGCACTCAATTTGGGAATTTATGGTGCCGATCTGGGTTACACTAACATATACGAACAGAATCAAGACGGAGTGAAATATATGGGCGCAATCAAGGAACTTGCTGACGGACTCAACATCGGAAGGTTTTTCGACATCGAAACCATCGGACGTCTCGCAACAAACAGCAAAAACCTCGATTCCCTGCTTTTGATCACGACGCAAAACTTTAATCAGATCAACCACTATCTGCAGACGCAGAACCGTTCGAACCTGAGTGTTCTTCTCCTTACCGGGGGATGGCTTGAAGCTCTTCACATCACTACTGAGGTTGCCGCTAACAGTAATAATCAGGAACTTCGCGAAACGATCGGAACCCAAAAAATCATTCTTGAGAACATCATGTTGCTGCTCTCCTTTTACAAAGACAAAGATCCCGGAATGGCATCATTGTTGGAAGACTTTGAGGAGCTAAAAAAGGCCTATGAAAAAGTAAACATAACTTACACTTACAAAGAAAGTACGTTTGAGATCAAGGATGGCGTGATGGTCATCAAAGACAATAGCACAAGTACAATTGATATTACCGACGAAGATGTCTCCAATATCAAGACCATCACCTCAAAAATTAGAAATAAGATCACAAGCTAATTTGTTATAATATCAGGAGCCTTATGAAAAAGTTAATAATTAGTGTTTTAGCCGTCTTTGTTCTCAGTGCGTTAGAAGTGATTGGGCAGTGTAACTCGGAAGCATTTAGCAACCAGTGTATCCCCAAACTGGCAACAGGCTTTAACTTCCTCAAAAGCTATAAGATCGAAAAAGGATCAAAGGACTACGTCGAATACTCATATGTATTTACGAAAGGAACGCAATATATGATCAACATCTGCGCGCCGGAACAGCCTACTGACGGGATCATTGTCAGCCTTTTTGATTCCAATCGCAACAAAGTGGCTACCAGCAAAGTGAACGGGCAATTTATTTCGGCAATCGCATACCCTTGCAACACCACCGGAATCTATTACATACAATATACATTCGACGGCTCCGCTAACTATTGCGGCGGCAGCGCGCTCGGATTCAAACGTTAATCGGTATTCCAACCTTATCCGAAAAACCTTCCAAACAGGGAGGTTTTTTTGTTTTTATTTGGATATGGAACATCACATCAGTTTTTCTTTTTCGGGCAGGTATTTTACACTGGGAGAAAAAGCCACGGCCCGACAGATCTGGTTCGTGCTCCATGGTTACGGTCAGCTCGCCGGATATTTTATCCGCAAATTCCGCGTACTGGAACAGCATAATATCTACGTTGTCGCGCCTGAGGGTCTGTCACGGTTCTACCTCGAAGATATTAACCAACGCGCGCAATCGGGAAGCAACCGCGTCGGCGCCACCTGGATGACGCGCGAAGACCGGCTCAGTGATATCGCCAATTACATTACGTTCCTCAACAGTGTTTATTCTAAAGAAGTTGCCAGTAGTGTTCCCGTTACCGTGTTGGGATTCAGTCAGGGAGCAGCCACCGTTTCACGATGGGTATGCGAAGGTAGCATTGAATTTGAGCGGCTAATTTTGTGGGGTGGAATACTTCCGCCGGACCTTGCCTTGCCCGAAGGAAACAACCTCAAAGACAAGGAAACGATTTTCGTCAAAGGATCCGAAGATCCTTTCATGAATGACTCAAGATTTGCGGAAATGAACCAGCTCTCAATTAAACTCGGGATCACATCGCGGATCGTGGATTACCACGGAGGCCATGACATTGATGAGAGCACCCTGCTACGGATCGTCTAGACGTCTCTTTTGACTATCGTGGCACTTGCCTGTGCAACGGGCAAAACCGTAATATCGGCTAGCACCACATGTGGCGGGGCCTGAAGTGTATAAAGAATAATATCGGCGATATCGGCACCTGTTAAAGGAGTCATTCCCGCGTACGGTCCTTTGGCCGTAGTTTCGTCGCCTTTAAAACGAACCAGCGAGAACTCGGTTTCGACAAGTCCCGGATTGATTGATGTGACTTTGATGTTGTGTGGATTAAGGTCGAGTCGCATGCCCTTGGTCAATGCGTCCACTGCAAACTTACTGGCGCAGTAAACATTGCCCTTTGGATAAACCTCTTTGCCAGCAATAGACCCGATATTGATGATGTGACCTTTATTTCGCCCGACCATTCCGGGGATTACTGCCTTGGACACGTAGAGCAATCCTTTAACATTGATGTCCATCATCGCATCCCAGTCAGCAACGTCTCCCGACTGCACCGGATCGAATCCATGCGCATTGCCGGCGTTATTAATCAAAACGTCGATTTCATTCCAACCCGCGGGTAGTGATTGAAACGCTTTGTCAACCTGTTCCCGATCACGCACGTCGAAGTTGAGGGCATGAACATCGGTAAGTTGTTCTAATTCACCCTTAATGGTCACAAGCCGTTCTTTTCTTCGGCCAGTAAGAATCAGGCGAAAGCCGTGCTTTGCAAGTAGCCTTGCCGTTGCTTCGCCTATTCCTGAAGTAGCACCGGTGATTACGGCAACTCTTTTTTTCATACGGTATTTACTGAAAGAGGAAATAGATCGTGATCGTATTCGTATTTACCCGTCTCAAAGGATGACCAAAGGCATTTGATCGGTTTTCGAGAATGTCGGCTATACCCCGGGAGAATCGGATCTCCGGCGAAAACTTAAAGAGCGGATAATAGAGATCGAAACCGAATCCGGCCTCCAGGCTCAGGTTGGTTGTCTTTACTTCAAGTGATTCAGTGTTTTCAAGTTCACGTTGACCGGATGCCTGATACGCCGGCTTGAATCCGCCGATCATGTACATCCGCACATTGCCTCTCCGCTCCGACTTATATTTCAGCAACACCGGTAACTCCACCATTGTGGTTTCAACAAGTCGTGTTTCATCGGGCGTATTGTCGGTAAACGCATACTTTACTTCGTGCTCATAGAAACCAACTTTTGGGGTGAGGCGGAAGTCCAGGTATTCGTTAATCCGGTAATTGACAATGAATCCGAGAGAGAATCCCGGTTTCCATCGCGGTGTGATGGAATGCATATTATTGTAAAGCGACGAATCAACAAAGGCATCTGAATACTTGAGCTGGTAGGTAGTGGTGTGCAGGCCGATCAGAAAACCATAGGTGAGTTTTCGGTCGTCATAATTCGGATTGTT
>JAEZEH010000061.1 GCA_023417785.1 Bacteroidota bacterium | reverse complement strand
GGGCTCGATGCCGTAGGTTTCCTTCAGGTAAGAAGCGAGTTCTGTTACTTCTTTTACAGTGAGTTCAACAAGTTGATCACCAAGTGCTTTGATATCAGCCATTTTCGTAAAGTTTAATAAGTTCTTTTTGTTTAATAATTACTTAGATCCGCGTTCCTCAAGTGCCTTAACCAGGCCCGCAACGGTGTTCTTACTGCTCGTAAGAGCTGAAATAACATTCTTCACAGGTGATTGCAGCAATGCGATAACGTCGCCGATGAGCTCGTTCTTAGACTTCAGCTCACTCAGCATATTAAGATTCTCATCCCCTATAAAGAGGTCTGAGTCGATCGAAGCCGCCTTCAGAACGGGCTTACCTTCAAGCTTCAGACGAAATTCTCTGATGATCTTCGCAGGCAGGTTTCCTGTTTCTTTCGAAAACATTACTCCTGAAAAACCATTAAGCGTCTCAAACAAGGGAGAATAATCCGTGCCTTCCTGCTTCTCAAGCGCTTTCCTTATAAGCGTGTTTTTGTACACCTTATACTCGATACCGCTCTTGAAGCACAGCCTTCTGAAATTGTTTACCTGTGCTACGGTGAAACCGCTCGCATCGGTAATGTAGAAGTGTGCATGATTGGCAAACTTCTCTGAAAGCTCTTCAATGATCTGTGCTTTTTCTTCTCTGGTCATGTGTTTCTTTTCTTAAATGCCAGCAATCGAGTTCGTGTCAATAGAAATCCCAGGGCTCATCGTAGTGGAAATCGTAATGCTCCTGAAGTACGTTCCCTTCGCTGAGGACGGTTTTAGCTTTGACACCACCTGGATCATTTCTGCAGCATTGTCGCGGATTTTGTCCGCGGGGAAGGAAGCTTTTCCAATGCCGACATGGATGATACCTTGTTTATCAATTTTGAAGTCGATTTTACCCGCTTTTACTTCTTTCACGGCTTTACCAACTTCGAGCGTAACAGTTCCTGATTTAGGATTCGGCATTAGTCCGCGAGGCCCGAGTACTTTACCGAGCTTACCAACTTTTGCCATTACAGTCGGAGTACAGATGATTACATCGATATCTGTCCATCCGCCTTCGATTTTCTGGATATAATCATCCAGACCTACGTGATCGGCACCAGCGTCTTTTGCTTCCTGAACTTTGTCAGGCGTACAAAGAACCAGTACGCGAACAGTCTTACCAATACCATGAGGTAGTGATACCACTCCCCGGACCATCTGGTCAGATTTCTTGGGATCAACTCCCAGTCTGATATCAAGGTCAACAGATGCATCAAACTTGGTGAAGGAAATATCCTTCAGCATCTTGGTTGCGTCTTCGAGTGAATACTCCTTGTCGAGATTGAACTTCGCAAGGACTGCTTTTCTGTTTTTAGAAATCTTCGCCATCGCTGTTCTTATTTTTCCCAGGGGGGAGTTCCTGATACTGTGATACCCATGCTTCTTGCAGTTCCGGCAACCATTTTCATAGCTGACTCAACACGGAAAGCGTTGAGGTCCGGCATTTTTGTTTCTGCAATTGTCTTTACCTGATCCCAGGTGATCGAACCAACTTTCTGACGGTTCGGCTCCGGAGATCCTTTTTGTTTCTTTGCTGCATCTAAAATCAGCACGGCTGCGGGCGGGGTCTTGATGACAAAGTCAAATGACTTGTCGTTGTAGATGCTGATGAGCACCGGCAATACCTGGCCCGGCTTGTCCTGCGTACGTGCATTGAATTGCTTGCAAAAGTCCATGATATTAAGACCTTTGGAACCCAATGCCGGTCCGATCGGAGGTGCCGGATTAGCCTGACCACCCTTTACCTGTAATTTCAGATAACCAATAATTTGCTTTGCCATTGTTATCTTAATCTAGCTTTTCAACCTGCATGTAACTTAATTCAACCGGTGTGTTCCGGCCGAAGATTTTCACCATTACGTTGAGCTTCTTCTTGTCTTCAAAAATCTCCTCAACCGTTCCGGTGAATCCGCTGAATGGTCCATCCATTACTTTCACAGACTCACCTTTGATAAATGGTGTCTCGAGTTTCTCCTCGAGTTCGTCAATCTCATCAACTTTACCGAGAATCCTGTTTACCTCTGATTGACGAAGAGGAACGGGATCCTTGGAAGCCCCGGTGCCGTTGTTGCCGAGGAACCCGATCACACCCGGTATACTATTTACCGCGTGATAAGCCTCCCCGTTCGAGAGATCTGCCGAAATAAGAACGTAACCCGGGAAGAAGTTGCGCTCACGAACACGCTTTTTCCCGTTTCTCATTTCGTATACTTTTTCAGAAGGGATCAATACCTGCGGAATGAAATCGGCAAGTTTTGAGCGTTCGATCTCAGTCTCCAGGTAAGATTTTACCTTTTTTTCCTGGCCGCTGACGACCCTGAGAACATACCATTTCAGTTCGCCCATACCCTTATCTTAAAATACTTCTTTGTAAAACCACTGAATACCGACTTTGAATACCCAGTCGATGGCGCCGATCACCGATGCAAAAATGGCAGATGCGATCAGCACGAGAATAGCGCTCCCCTGAAGCTCACTGTACTTCGACCAGGAAACTTTATTCCTGAGCTCGTCCCAGGAGTCGGTAATATAGGATTTGACTTTTTCCATCAGTTTATCTTGAAAAGCCTAAACTCAGGCAATGTTTTCCGATTTTGGGGCCTCTGGCCCAGCACGGGTGGAGAGACTCGAACTCCCAGCCAACGGTTTTGGAGACCGCTACTCTACCAATTGAGCTACACCCGTTTATTGTATCGATTCTCCTCCTGGCCGTCCGTCTCTCCCCTTCACCTTTTGCTTTCGCGAAAACCTGGTAACCCCTCTGGATAACACCGAAATACCCCACAAAGCTAAAAAGGACTGCAAAGGTAGGAATAATGCACTACAAATTGAAAAGCTATTCGGAAATTTTATTAAAAGCCTCAAACCCTCAAAAAAAAAGCAGAAAGCGAGTTTTGATCCCTGCTTTCTGCCTTATTTCAAAGGATTAGCCCTTATTAGTCAAGAATTTCAGTAACCTGACCAGATCCCACGGTGCGACCACCTTCGCGGATAGCGAAGCGAAGACCTTTTTCCATAGCAATCTTATTGATCAGTTCCACCTCGATAGAGATGTTATCGCCAGGCATAACCATCTCAACACCTGAAGGCAGCATTACTTCTCCGGTAACGTCGGTTGTTCTGAAATAGAACTGAGGACGGTACTTGTTAAAGAACGGCGTGTGACGTCCACCTTCTTCTTTCGAAAGTACGTAAACTTCAGCCTTGAACTTTGCGTGAGGGGTTACTGAACCAGGCTTACAGATAACCATCCCGCGGCGGATTTGTTCTTTTTCAATACCGCGAAGCAGCAGACCTACGTTATCACCCGCTTCACCTCTGTCGAGGATCTTACGGAACATTTCTACACCTGTAATAGTAGAGCTAAGGTTTTCAGCACCCATACCCAGGATTTGAACAGGGTCACCAGTCTTGATTACACCACGCTCGATACGGCCGGTAGCAACGGTTCCACGACCTGTGATTGAAAACACGTCTTCAACAGGCATCAGGAAATCCTTGTCAACCAGACGGGTAGGAATAGGAATGAATTCATCCACAGCATTCATCAATTCCTCTACTTTTTCAACCCACTGCGGCTCACCGTTCAATGCACCCAGAGCAGAACCTCTGATCACAGGCATGGTATCGCCAGGGAAGTTATAGGCCGACATCAGTTCGCGAACTTCCATTTCTACTAGGTCAAGAAGTTCCGGATCGTCTACCAAATCCACTTTATTCATAAAAACAACCAGCGCAGGAACACCTACCTGACGAGCAAGAAGAATGTGCTCGCGAGTCTGCGGCATAGGTCCGTCAGTAGCAGCTACAACAAGGATCGCGCCGTCCATCTGGGCAGCACCCGTAACCATGTTCTTCACATAGTCAGCGTGACCCGGACAGTCCACGTGAGCGTAGTGTCTTTTTTCTGTTGCGTACTCTACGTGAGACGTGTTGATAGTAATACCTCTTTCTTTCTCTTCAGGTGCGTTGTCAATGGAAGAGAAATCTCTCATTGATGCAAGTCCCTTAGTAGACAGAACTTTGGTAATCGCCGCTGTTAGCGTAGTCTTTCCATGATCGACGTGACCGATGGTCCCTATGTTGACGTGTGGTTTTGAACGATCAAATGTTTCTTTAGCCATATTTGAAAATCCCAGTTAAAGTTTAAAGTGTATAAGTGTTTAGTATTTAATGTTTCTCCTCTAAGCCTTTCTTCCCTGGAGAGAAGTACACCCTAAACATTTTAAGCCTTTCGAATAAGGGTTATTCAATTCATAAATTTCTAATTTCAGGTTTCAGATTATTCCTAATCTGACTCTTCAAATTTCCAGAGAGACGCTACCCAATCTGAAATTCGAAATCTGAAATCTGAAATCTCCTGAGCTGTTGATGAGGATTGAACTCACGACCTCTTCCTTACCAAGGAAGTGCTCTACCACTGAGCTACAACAGCTTAGTTTTTCTGCTACCGTAGAACACCTCTCTCAGGCGATTCTCCAGTCTTGAGCTACAACAGCTTTACAAACCGTTAGGCATCAGTTCCGGTTCCGTTCAATCCGATACCAATGCCTCTATCAAACAAGCAACTCAAGTTGCTCTTTCAGTCGCTACCGGTTCAGGAAGCAACCAAACTTTTCCTTTCGAGCGGGAGATCCCGACGAGTCGGGACGACCTATCTTTTCGAGCGGGAGACGAGGTTCGAACTCGCGACCTATAGCTTGGAAGGCTATCGCTCTACCAACTGAGCTACTCCCGCATTCTAATTTCAAATTTCAGGTTCAAATTTCAGATTATTCCCCCGCACGTCCAGCTTTCAATCCCGAAATGAGGTCACAATGTTAATGAAAGCAACCCTCAATCAGAAATCTGAAATATGGAATTTGAGATCCACGTGGGGGAAATAGGATTCGAACCTATGAAGTCATAAGACAACAGATTTACAGTCTGTCCCAGTTGGCCGCTTTGGTATTCCCCCGCTTTTTCAACAAAAAAAGAACTTCGCTTGCCGTTGTTCGGATGTGCTCCAAAAAACAGGAGTGCAAAATTATACGGTTTTCTACTTTTTCAAAACTTAAATACAGATTTTAAAAAGAATCTTAACCGGCGTCCCAGGGCTGATCACATGGCGATGATGTTTGAAATAACCCCCGCCCCAAACTCCTTCCGGAACATCTCAAGCACGTGCGCGCGGTGAAATTCAAAGTCGTGGCGCATCGACGGGGAGTCGAATTCAACGAAGAGAACATTATTCTTTATGTAAAGCTTCTTCGTTCGCCGGGCAATGGGACTTCCAACCAGTCGTTCCCACGAACTGAGCAAATTCGCTTCATCAAACCGGCTGCTTAGATTATATGAATTGAGAAGGTCACGAATGGCCTGACCCACGGATTGAAACTCATCTTTCTTTTTCATCATTACTTCGGGTTTACCTTCCCGTTATCAACTTCAAATAATTGGACCGGCCTGGCTGTTCTGGCCAGCAGCTCCTGCGTCCTGTGCGGCCGCGCATCTGTAAGGAACAACTGCCCAAATCCGACTTCCATCAACGATAGCAGCTGGTCAATTCGTACATCGTCGAGCTTGTCAAAAATGTCGTCCAGCAAAAGGATCGGCGGGCGTTCCTTATTCATTTTCAGAATCTGGAACTGGGCAAGTTTGAGCGCAATAACAAAAGATTTTTGCTGGCCCTGCGACCCGAAGCGCTTCATCTCACCGGCATCCAGACCGAATTCGTAGTCGTCGCGATGAACCCCGAAACTCGTCCGTTGCAGGTTTAAGTCCTTTTGACGGCTTTTCTTTAACCCCTCACTCATTTCGCTTTCGTGAACCGGCGACACGTACGTCAGCCTGGTTGACTCGGCATCACTGGTAAGTTGCCTGTATATATCCTGAAAGATAGGCTGAAATTCAAGAATAAACCCGGATCTCCTTCTATATATATGGAATCCGGATTCGATCAGAATACGATCATAGGATTCCAACGCAAGAAGATCGGTTCGTCCGTTTTCGGCAAACATCTTCAAAAGGAGGTTTCGGTTTTTCAGGGCGGCATTGTACCTCATCAGTGCCTCCAGGTACGGTTTGTCGAGCTGACAAATAATCCCGTCAAAAAACCGGCGTCGCAGTTCGCTCCCTTCTTTAACGAGATCAGTATCGTCGGGACTGATCAACACGAGTGGAACTTTCCCGATATGATCACTAATACGGTCGTACTCCTGTTGATTCTCGCGAAATACTTTCTTGCCGCCGGACTGCAATGAACTCGAAATTTCAAGCGTAGTTCCCGGCCATTGGAATGTGCCCTTCAACATACAAAATGTTTCACCGTGCCTGATGCAAATCTGGTCATTGCCCGAAAATGCACTTTTGGTTAAGGCCAGAAAGTAAACGGCGTCAAGCAAGTTTGTTTTACCGCTTCCGTTTTTCCCCAGGAACACATTTATATCGTTGCAGAAGGTCAGACTCAACTCCTCGTAGTTCTTGAAATTCAGCAAACTGAGATTTTCTAAATGCATAAAGGGAAATACCTGGAAAATTTGGCGAATCTTTGTGGGCGGGTTATTTTCGCACCTCGGATTCAAAAATAGGGATATGGCTACAACAAAAGCTAAAAATGAGCCTGCAGCTCCAAAGAAAGCCAGCAAGACTGAGTTTTCTAAAGAAACGTACATGTACTGGTACGAAAGCATGCAGCTAATGCGGAAATTTGAAGAGAAGGCAGGCCAGCTTTATGGAATGCAAAAGATCAAAGGATTCTGCCACTTATATATCGGCCAGGAAGCGTGTGCTTCAGGCGCGGTGTCCGCCCTCAAGAAGGGTGACAAATGGATTACGGCCTACCGCGACCATGGCCACCCAATCGCGCTGGGAACTGATCCTAAGGCTATTATGGCTGAATTGTACGGTAAAGAAACCGGAACCACAAAGGGCAAGGGCGGCTCCATGCATATTTTTGACAAGGAACGGAATTTCATCGGCGGACACGGCATCGTGGGCGCACAGGTGCCCCTTGGAGCCGGCATCGCTTTCGCGGAGAAATATAATAAGTCAGGGAATCTCTGCATCTGTTATATGGGAGACGGAGCGGTGCGTCAGGGAGCGTTCCACGAGGCGCTGAACCTCGCCATGCTCTGGAAACTTCCCGTGATCTTTGTTATCGAGAACAATGGTTACGCCATGGGTACCAGTGTACAGCGCACGTCAAATGTTCATGAGCTCTACACACTGGGCGAGGCATATGATATTCCTTCTGAACCGGTGGATGCCATGAACCCTGAAGATGTTCACATCTCCGTGGAAAAGGCTGCCGAACGCGCACGCGCCGGCGAAGGACCATCCTTGCTGGAATTCCGAACCTATCGGTATAAGGGCCACTCCATGTCTGATCCTCAGAAGTACAGAACCAAAGAAGAGGTTGAACAATACAAGCAGCGCGATCCGATTGAGGTGGTTCGCAAGAAAATCCTGGATAAGAAGCTGGCTACCGAAAAGGACCTGGAAGAGATCGACACCCGAATCGTTGAGCAGGTCAACGAAGCCGTCAAGTTTGCGGAAGAATCAAAATTCCCCGATCCGGCGGAGGCTCTTACAGATGTCTACGTACAAACCGACTATCCTTTTATCATGGATTAACCCCCTACCTTTGTTAGGAAAAAGTTAATTCGTAGTTTTGCGCCCCTAAGTTCCCACTTAGGGGTTTTACATTAATAATCATGGGTAAAAGACAAGATCAGAAAAACGAGATCCTCGAGAATCCGGAGGCGTTGCAGGATAAACTCGTTGAAGCCGAACATTGGTTCGAAAGCAATTCAAAGGTCATCGCTGGTGTCGCCGTGGCCGCCGCATTGATCGTGGCCGGCTTCTTTGGATACCAGTACTACAAGGATAGCCAAAACGAAAAGGCGCAGCGTGAAATGTTTCAGGCTGTTTACTATTTCGAGGCCGACAGTCTGGAACAGGCCCTTAATGGCGACGCCAACAATCTCGGTTTTCTGGATATCATTGATGAATACGGCATTACTGACGCAGCAAACCTCGCAAATTATTACGCAGGCGTGATCTACCTGAAACAAGGGAAATTCGAACCAGCCAGACTTTACCTGGAGGATTTTAAGTCTGATGACCTCCTGGTGCAGGCCCGCGCCTATAGCCTTATCGGCGACACGTACATGGAGGAGAACAATTTTACCGCGGCCGCCGGAATGTACAACAAGGCTGCGAATTACAAGCCCAATAAGTTCTTCTCACCAATCTATCTGATGAAGGAGGCTCTTGCCTACGAGAAGGCTAATCAACCTGAAAAAGCAAAGGAAACTTACGACAGGGTGATAACGCAGTACTGGGATTCGTCTGAGTACCAGAAAGCCCGGAAATTTAAAGCACGGCTCGAAGGGCAGCCGTCGTAAAGAACTTTTAACATAACTTTAAGGGATAGGCACACTATCCCTTTTTTATTAAGACGAATATGGCAGGACCCTTGACCTCCGGTGTTGTGGACACCAAAAAGAAACTCCACAAGAAAAAGATCGCCATCGTGGTGGCACAATGGAACGAAGAAATCACTGAAGCCCTCTATGCCGGCGCCGTTGCCTCGTTGCTTGCGCATGGAATCAAGAAGACAAATATTACCCGCAAGGATGTTCCCGGAAGCTTTGAGCTTTCTCTTGGCGGATTGTGGATGGCCGAACGAAAAGGCATCGATGCCGTGATCTGCCTGGGATGCGTTATTCAGGGCGACACCCCGCATTTCGATTACATCTGCCAGGCCGTAGCTTATGGTATCACGGAGGCCGGCCTTAAAACACGGAAGCCGGTTATCTTCGGTGTGATCACCACGCTCAATAAACAACAGGCTCTCGACCGCGCGGGCGGGAAACTCGGTAACAAAGGCGAAGAAGCAGCAATCACCGCATTACGAATGATGGAGTTCTGACAAAAAAAAAGGCTGCCCTTTTCGGACAGCCTTTTTTCTACAGAAGTCTGCACTTTACATATTCTTAGTGATTTCCTTTCCAAACTCTGAACACTTCAGCAGAGTCGCTCCTTCCATAAGACGCTCGAAATCGTAAGTTACCCTTTTGGAGGAAATAGCTCCTTCAAGACCTTTAATGATAAGGTCAGCAGCTTCCTGCCAGCCCATGTACTCCAGCATCATTACACCGGAAAGAATAACAGAACCAGGATTTACTTTGTCCTGACCTGCATACTTCGGCGCTGTACCGTGTGTCGCTTCGAAAATTGCGTGACCAGTTGTATAATTGATATTTCCACCCGGCGCGATCCCAATTCCTCCGACGATCGCAGCTAAAGCATCAGAGATGTAGTCGCCATTCAGGTTCAGCGTAGCCACAACGGAATACTCATCTGGACGAAGCAGAATTTGTTGAAGGAAGGCATCTGCAATCGAATCTTTGATGATCAGTTTATGACCGTCTTTTTCAATCACCTGCCATGGACCGCCGTCGAGGTCTTTCGCGCCGAATTCGCTCTTGGCAAGTGCATACCCCCAATCGCGAAACGCACCCTCGGTGAATTTCATAATATTTCCTTTGTGAACCAGCGTAAGACTCGGCTTCTTATGCTGAAGCGCAAACTCAATTGCAGATCTCACAAGGCGCTCTGTGCCCTCTTTGGAAACAGGCTTAATTCCAATTCCTGAAGACTGTGGGAAACGGATTTTCTTAAACAGCTTGGGGTAATTTTCCTGGAAGAGAGAAAGAAACTTCTTGTTCTCTTCGCTGCCCTCCTGAAACTCTATTCCGGCATAAATATCTTCAGTGTTCTCGCGGAAGATCACCATATCAGTCTTTTGTGGATTTTTCACCGGTGAAGGTACGCCTGTAAACCAACGTACTGGCCGTACGCAAGAATAAAGGTCCAGTTCCTGGCGAAGGGCCACATTCAGGGAACGGATTCCGCCTCCGACAGGCGTGGTCAGTGGACCTTTGATCCCGACAAGATATTCCTTGAATACATTGAGCGTCTCCTCAGGCAGCCAGTTGCCGGTCTGATTAAATGCCTTCTCTCCTGCCAATACTTCCTTCCAATTGATTTTACGCTTTCCGCCATATGCTTTTTCTACGGCTTCGTCAAAAACCAGCCTGGAAGCAGGCCAGATGTCAACGCCGGTACCATCACCCTCAATAAATGGAATAGTAGGATTATCAGGAACATTTAGTTTCCCGTTACTGATACTGATTTTCTGATCGCTCATCGTTGGTAGAAGTTAAATTTTTGGTTAATCCCTCGCGCAAGAGTACCCCGCTTCAAAGGGGGCCGAAAATTAAAAAAATCAAATCATAAACGAAGATATTTTTGTTTGCGTTGCTTAACAATTACAGAACAAAACTCTATGAAATCGTTTGTTTACCTGATTCCTGTCTTCCTGCTGTCTTTCACCGGCGTGCCGCCTCAGCAAGAAACGACGGTATGCCTCTCAAAAGAAGAACAAAAGCTTTATAATCTGATAATGGAGTATCGGAAGCAAAAGAAACTTCCGCCCATAGCAATGTCCTCAAAACTCAGTCATGTCGCTAAAGTCCATGGGCGGGATCTGAGCGACAATTATACGTTCGACCCGAACGATAAATGCAACCCGCACAGCTGGTCAAAAAAAGGCACCTGGACAGCATGTTGCTATACCAGCGACCACAAAGAAGCGGAGTGCATGTGGAATAAGCCGCAGGAAATTGCCGGTTACCCTTCTGCCGGATATGAAATCGCCTATTACCACTCTGCCGGCGCTACCGCAGAACAGGGTCTGGCTGGTTGGAAGAAAAGTCCGGGACATAACCCTTTGCTTATCAACTCCGGTATTTGGGAGAAAGTACAATGGAAAGCAATTGGCGTTGCCATAGTGGGTAACTACGGTCTTGTATGGTTTGGAGAGACCGAAGACGCCGGTGGGGTTCCGGTTTGCCAATAATTCAAATTGAAACAATTTTCCCAAAATTAGATTAAGGCAGAAAGAAAATCGCTTGATTCAGGCGTGAGGAAGCATTTCAAACTTTGGCTTGCATTTAGCCGGAGAATAGGAAACTACCTGGTCATGTTTGAAAAGTTTATCTTCCACCGAATGTCAGCCCGTCAACAGGTAAATTACCTTAAAAAGAAGGGAATCATTCTGGGTACGCGCGCAAAGGAAGGCCGAAAGATCTATATATATATGTTGAAAGATCTTTTCATCGAGGTATTATATCAAAACGATGATGCCGACAACGAACCCGAAAAAGTAAGTACCCTTGAAGGGCTCGACAACCTGAACAGCTATCTCGAAAAGGAATTCAGGGCAAGTTTCTAAACGTCAAGGCTAGCCCAATACCTTTTTCATCGTTTCGCCTATTTCGGCTGGAGATTCAACGACGTGGATTCCACACTCCTTCATGATCGCCATTTTTGCCGCTGCCGTATCTTCCGCTCCACCAATGATCGCACCGGCGTGGCCCATTCTCCGACCTGGAGGGGCCGTCTGACCAGCAATGAATCCAACCACCGGCTTTTTATTTCCATTCTCCTTAACCCAACGCGCGGCAACCGGTTCATAGTTTCCACCAATTTCACCGATCATAACAATCGCATCTGTCTCCGGATCGTTCATGAGCAGTTCAACAGCCTCTTTGGTGGGAGTTCCGATGATGGGATCACCCCCTATACCGATGGCCGTGGAAATCCCCAGACCGGCTTTCACTATCTGATCGGCAGCTTCGTAAGTCAATGTGCCTGATTTGGACACGATGCCCACGCGGCCTTTCTTGAAAACAAAACCCGGCATTATCCCTACTTTCGCCTCACCCGGCGTTATTACTCCAGGACAGTTTGGCCCAATCAGCACAACACCGCGCTGCGTTACAAACTTCTTGGCAATCATCATGTCCTTAACCGGAATACCCTCGGTTATGGCAATAATGACCTTAATTCCCGCTTCGGCGGATTCCATGATCGCATCCGCCGCAAAGGCAGGAGGTACAAATATTATTGACACATCCGCACCGGTTTTCTCGACGGCTTCTTTCACAGAGTTGAAAACAGGTCTTCCAAGGTGCGCTGAACCGCCCTTTCCGGGTGTTACGCCTCCAACCACATTCGTTCCGTATTCAATCATCTGACCTGCGTGGAAGGTTCCTTCAGAACCGGTGAAGCCTTGAACAATTACGCGGGAATCTTTATTAACCAGTACACTCATGAAATGCTTTTTTTAGAGACCCACAAAAATAGGAGAATAAAGAATTCGGCCAAATCAAAAAAAAAGCCCCACTATGGAGCTTTTTATTTTTTATGATTAACCCAGGGCTATTTTGTCTTGATGCCGGTACGGGTGATGAAATTCAGATAGTAATCCTGGTACTCCGGAACGTTCGGCGCCAGGTCGATGGCTTGCTGGTACGCCGTGGAAGCATCAATCAACAGATTCTGGGATTCAAAGAATCCGGCCAGCACGAGCTTATTGAGTGCAGTTTCCTCTTCCGTGGAAGACGATATCTCATCAAGCTGCTTCTTCACACGCTCCTTGTCGGCCTTCGACAAACGTTTGATCATGAGTTGATCCGGTGACTCCTTCCTGTCAGTCTTTGAAGTAATCTTTATCAGGATATTATCTTCATATTGAAAGTAGCGATCCGAAAGGTCAATAGAAACGCTATTGGATTCCGACTCCAATACGTTTAGCTCATCGCCGAACGGGTTGGAAAAGGTTACCCTGAAAGGACCTTTCATCTCTTCCTTATCCCAGTTGATTATTACTTTTTCGCCGTAAACCACCGTAAAGGATGGCGACGTGGGCAAAAACACCTGAATATTTTCAGGGCCGCGGCTTACCGCACCTGTTGCATTCAGGGTTGTCTTGTGATCGCTGTTTGAACTAAGGATGAAGTCCGTGTACTTGACGAGGACTGACTTTCCTGGCGACATGCTTTCCTCGAGAGCGGATATCTTGTGTGGCCCGGGTTTCTTTATCTCCACGGCTTTACCCGACTGATGAACCAGACCAAGATAAGCGTCATCGACCAATCGAATTTCATCGGTCTTATTTAAGACCGAACCGACTTTCAACGGCTGCCATGCCGTGCCTTTCTTAATTTCATTTTTCCCTTTGTTCACCAATACTTTAAAAGCGAAGTTTTGCGAAAATGAGATGTGAACGGAGAATAGCAATACAATGAGTAGGAGAGTTTTTTTTGATTTCATCTTGAAATGGTTATACGAAATACATCCTGTACAGGTTTCCTTTGTCTTTATCGGCTGATGTTATTCCTTAGCAGGAAATCATCATAAGCTTCCTGATAGGACGGCACATCAGGAGCAAGTGCGATAGCTTCTTCGTAAGCGGTGATCGCGTCTATCAGCAGTTGATTCTCTTCGAAAAAACCAGCGAGGATTAGCTTGTTCAGCGCAGTTGGCTCAGTTAGTTCGGGAGCGATGATCTCAAGAGACTTGCGAACGTTCTCCTCTTCTGCAGGAGCAAGTTTTTTGATCAGGTGGTCTTTGCTTGCTTCTTTGGAGGATGATTTGGAACGCACCTGCACTATAAGGGCATTCTGTTTGGGAAACCGCGAGAAGTCTACGGTAAATTTTTTCTCTGCTGTTTCAAAACTGTCCAGGACATCGTCGAACATGTTGCGAACAGTGAGGATATAAGGACCGTCGACTTTTGATCCTTCCCACGAAATGATAGCGGTGGAACTGAAGATCGCTGAGTTTTGATTCTCGGGTAAAATCAGACTTAGCGGTTGAGCAATATCACGCGACACTGCTCCTGTCGCGCTCAACTTATTTTTCTTTGCCTCAGCTGAATTGCTACTCAGAATAAAGTCGGTGTATTTGGTCATCACACCCGCTCCCGGTTTAATGTTTTCTTCCAGTTTTGAGACTTTGTAATTCCCAGGCTCCTTCATTTCGTAAGGTTTGCCCGTGTGGTGCATTAGTCCGACGTAGGCACCTTCAGTAAGTTTTATTTCGTCGTCACTCCTCAGAATAGTACCCGTTTTCATGGGTTTCCATTCTTCTCCAACCTTGTACTCGTTGGCTCCTTTGAACGCCAATACTTTAAACGTATAATCCTGCGCATTAACAACACCGCAGCACAACACCGCGACTGCGGTTAACATTGTGGAAAATTTTGTTACAGTTTTGAGATGATCTTTCATTGAAAATTGTTTAGGGTGTTAATACTTCTTCCGACGGTTTGGTAAACCCGAAATATCCACGAAGCTTAAGATAAGATTGCTTGATAACCCCTTCAAAGATCTCAAATGTATCTCCCGCCATGGCAATTGCTGCCAGTGTTATAGTAACATCGAGCTTGAAACTGAACCAATGGAAAATCTGAACCATCAAAACCGTGAGCGCGAACATTTCAATTAACTGAAGCGTTTTTGTGATTCCATCATACCATGCCGGAAGATTGTGGTAGATCAACCAAAATAATGCCATATTGAAAAAACAAAGAATAAATGCCATAGCGTATTGTTGCCAATCCGCCATAGAGTTAAGGTAATCTTCGTTTAAGATCATGGAAATAATATTGGCGTGGATCACCACGCCGAACATGTCGGGATTAGTCTTTCCAGCAAGGCTGGTGTTCAGTGGTGTATAAAAACGATCTTCCCACGACGTATCACCCCAATAATCACCAAGGTATCCCATCAATACGATCTTGTCTCTCACTATGTCCTCCTCGAAGGCATTGTCCAACACCTGCTGAGCATCAATCGCGGGAAAAACATTGCGATAATTCTCATTGGATTGTTCATAGATATCGACGACGTTGCCGCGGTAGTTAACAAGTTCAGATTCATTGTCGCGTTCAAGGAAGGCGGCAGCCTTTGCAGAATCAAGAATAGAGGCAAGTACTACCGGGAATGCCAGATGCTCCTGGCCATTGACATCCACCACCGGGGTGAATGACCGACATGTTTTTACATCATCCTGATATGCGGCTTCCGTTTCAAGATTCGCAAATCCGTCCCGAAAAGCAACGTCCGCAAATATTGGCGCAGAGCGAATCAGAGAATCGTAGTCCTCGCCACTGGCTTTTACCATGGCGCGTGTTCGGTCCACTTTCGTTACCAACACAACATTTCCGGCCTCCTCAATGGCATTTCTAAGAAGAGCATCGCCCATGGGATCCTCGTCCTTCGGAAAGAAGAAAAAGCTGTCAACGCCAATTACCCGGGGTTTTGCTTTGCTCAAAATGTTAATCTGCTCAGCGATCTCTGCCCGCGACAATGCACCAATGTTGACAATGACCACATTCTCTTCCGGCTCCACCTCCTCCCGCAATCCCCAAAAGACATAATCGGTCAGGTCAACATCGCCGAGAGCGCGGCCGATAGAATCGAATGCGTTGAAGAAATTGAGTTGAAGAATTCCGTAAATTCCTCCCATCAACCCGAAAACGAGCAGGGTTGCCAGGGCCACCTCTGTCCAAAAATGTTTCTTCATAAACTGCGAATACTATTGGGTAATTTATGAAATTCGGGCCTTTTATTAGGAAAAAGAGTGAAGCAAGCTACGAAAATGAGACAAGGTTCCGACTATTATGCTGCCGGAATTTTGCGCGGCGAGCGCATAGTTCTTGCGCAGGCGATTACATTGATTGAGAGCACGCTGCTCTCCGATCAACAACTCGCCGCCGAAATAATGGAAAAGGTCATTCATGCCACAGGCAAGTCTGTCCGGATTGGCATATCCGGTCCTCCGGGTGTGGGCAAGAGTACGTTTATCGAAACGTTTGGCCAGCACATCGTGGCGAATGATAAGAAGCTCGCCGTCCTTACGATCGACCCGTCGAGCCCCCGAACCAAAGGCAGTATCCTGGGGGACAAAACCCGGATGTCAGAACTGGCCACCAACCCGAATGCCTTCATCCGTCCTTCAGCTTCGGCCGATGCACTCGGGGGCGTAGCTCACAAAACCAGAGAAACAATTCTCCTGTGTGAGGCTGCAGGTTTTGAAGTAATCCTGATTGAAACGGTAGGCGTGGGTCAGTCGGAAGTTACTGTCAAGAACATGACAGACGTTTTCCTCCTTCTGATGCTCGCGGGATCGGGCGATGAATTACAGGGAATCAAAAAGGGGATAATGGAAATGGCCGACCTGATCGTAATTACAAAGGCCGATGGCGACAACATCAGGCGCGCGAACGAAGCTAAAAACGAGTTTCAACATGCAATCCACCTGCTCTTCAGTCACCAGAATTGGACGCCCAAGGTGATGACTGCATCCGCCGTAGCTAATGAAGGAATTGCTGAAACGTGGACCGAAATTGAAAATTATATCACTTTTCAAAGTGATAACAGGTTGTTCGATGAGAATCGCAGGCTCCAGAATATTGCTCATCTCCACGAACGCTTCCAACACTTGCTTAAATCGGAAATTGAGAATTCCGAAGAACTCCAGAATGTAAGGGCGGAGTTGGAGAAAAGGGTAAGCACCAAAAACCTGTCACCGACGCAGGGTGGTCAGATGCTGTTCGAGGCATTCAAGTCTTTCATCGAAGGCAAGAGATCCTGAAAATAAAATCTTACGGTGCCCGCATCGTTAAGAAGGTTGATGGTATTCACCGTGTAAGTTTGTGAAGTTACTTCGCCCAACGAAAAGGCTACTGCTGATTTGAAATACGGAGCGTCGAATACAAAGGTGTGAAACTCTCCGTTCTCGCCGCTGGCGTCAACCCCTCCAGGCAGTTGTCGAATAACATCAGCGTCTATTATTCTCCCGAGAAAGCCATGCGTGTAACAGGTTTCATTGGCAGCGCAGATTATTGTGCGAAAGCCCCTTTCAACCACTGCCTCCACACATGCTCGTGAAGACCTTCCCCATAAGGGAAACATCGGTTCAAGATCCGCTTTTCGAAGCAGGGCTTCGCGATACGTTTTCAAATCTTCAAGAAGAATGTCGCCGAATAAAATATGCGTGATCCCCTCATCATGAAATGACCGGTAAAGACCAGATACCATTTCTTCGTATGCGTGATTTGACGCATCCTGCGTAAGGTAGCTTTTCACAAGTGGTATACCGATCGCCCTGGCCTGCTCATCAATCAGTTGTTCGCGAACGCCATGCAGACCTACTCTTCCCGTTTCGCTGGTAATTATACAGTGAAGGCTGACAACCTCGAATTCATTACTGTTGAATACGTGGTCAAGGGCAAGGGCCGCGTCCTTACCCCCGCTCCAGCTTACTGTTATTTTCTTTCGTGAACCCATAAGGGCAATGACGGCAGCCGTTCTTGCAACAATATCCCCGTTTCAGATGATAAGCCTCTGTAAAGACTACCAAACCGTTTTCCATATAAAATAACGGCGCGTCTTTCTGTCCATCATGCTTATCCTTCTTCATAAGACGCTTTTTCGGGAAATAATGAGCTGAAGGGCTTTGTTGATTTTGAATCACCCAAAATTAAAAAAGGATAATTCATTATCATTGTCACAGCCATGTTAAAACTTGTCCTGAAGTATTTATTGCGGGTTCACCTTAATGTGATCGTCCTGCTGCTGATAGCATCCGCTTGTAACAAGGAGAGAAAGAACCCGTCCGAATTCAGCCTTGACGGAGAAGAAGTTCAATTGAAATACGCCGAAGGTTTTTCGATAACCAGAGGTGATTCATGGACCCTTGTAGAAGTGAAGAAACCATTCCAGGGAGCCGAAAGAGGATATCGCTATCTCCTTGTTCCGGAGGGCGCAGACGTACCGGAACACGATGATAATGTTCGGCTGATCAGAACGCCAATCAATACTATTGTCTGCACCTCGACAACCCATATTCCCCTGCTCGACTACCTTGATCTCACCGATAAACTGGTAGGTTTTCCCACGACTGATTATGTCAGTTCGCCGAAAACGCGGGAACGCATTGATGCCGGCAACGTAGTCGACCTCGGTGTAGACAAAGGCCTGAATATTGAACGGCTCGCTGCCCTGCAGCCGGATCTTGTCATGGGATATACGATGAGCGCTGACTATGGTCAGTTCCGAAAAATTGAGGAGTTCGGCATTCCCGTTATCCTGAACGCCGAGTATCTGGAAAAACACCCCCTGGGCAGAGCAGAGTGGGTGAAATACGTGGCTGCATTTTTTGATAAACCAGCCAAAGCAGATTCAGTATTCTCTGCGATAGAAGCGAATTACGTTACAACTTCGCGGCTATGCGCCGATGCAGAACGAAGGCCCACTGTCGTTAGTGGCATTATGTACGGAGACGCGTGGTTCCTCCCGGGAGGTCAGAATTATGCATCGCGAATTCTCAAGGATGCGGGAGGATTCTATCTGTGGGAAGATAATCCATCGTCAGGTTATCTCGAACTCAGTTTTGAAAGCGTTTATGAAAAAGCCAGCAAAGCTGAATTCTGGATAGGAACTGGCCCCTTCGCATCCCTGGAGGAACTCTCAGCAGGCGATCATCGGTATAAGAACATCGGCGCATTCAAAAATAAGAACGTTTACAACTACGATGCGCGCAAAGGCGAAAAGGGGGGAAATGAGTATCTGGAGCTGGGTTATCTTCGCCCGGACCTGATATTAATGGACCTGGTCAAAATTACCCATCCCGAATGCCTGCCTGACCACGACCTTTATTTTTACCGCAGACTGGAGTAACGTATCATTTTTTCAGTTCTGCGCTTGTCTTAAAGGTCCACAGAATCGTTTCCAGCTCGCGCATCATCTCACGTTTATCTTTCCCGGGGGCATAAGCAAATCCTTCGATGTAGTACAGAATTCCGCGTGGTTCATCCACCAGTGCATAGCCGAGAAACGGGCCGCCCATCGTATAAATATTTGATCGCCACAGGCCACGGATTTCCATAGCGAAATGGTTGTTGAGGCGCATCTGGCGGGCAGTTACTTTCGCGTTTTCCTCCTCCGTCAGGAGAAAGGTCTCGGGCCTTGCCGGGTCTTCATAAAGATATTTTTTACATGTTTCATTACGCCACGCGATGAGCGAGTCGGGAAGCAGTTGATATTCGCTTTCGTATGGTTTCCAGGTAACAAAAATATCCTTGTCGGTTTCGGCGGTCATATTCCGAAGCCACACAAAATCCCCGGTTTTGTCGGCTAACCGATATCCTACAGGAACGCGTAACTCAATCTGCTGTTCTTCCCGAAGAAAATCAGCCACCCCTTGTGTCGAACGGGTTCCTAGAATCTCACGGCTGATCCGCTGCCGTTCAGTACGGTTGAAATAGTCAATAATATTCTGTCTGTGGGTCTGCAAATACCTGATCAGGCCTTCTTCGGTTCGATGCATCAGGTACATGACTTCCTGCCCACGTGCGTATTCGTTCGACTGTGTAGTAAGTGTAAATGTCGTGTCGGCGTTAATCCGCTTCAGTGTTTCCTCGGAAAATTGATCGCGAATAATTCTCGATCCTTGAGTATCCTGGTCCATTGTAAACACATACACCAGGTTCCGCATTTTGGTCAGCATGGTGAATCCTTTGCTCGGATGAACCCAAAGTACATTGAACATCGGCTCAGCCTGCGGCAACCCGGGCACCTCTGCCTGAAATATACGACGCACTTCTTTGCCTAATTCCCCACGCCATTGAACCGAGTCCATTACAAGAAGAACATCGCCGGCTTTACCGTTGGCCTTCTGCAAGTACGCTTCATTTTTATCAGATGAACATTGAAACGAAACAATGGCAGCTATCAGAATTAAAGGCAGATATAATCTCATGGGCAAATATTTTAAGACAGTAATGCACAGCAAACTGTCAAGTCACACAGGTAACACTCCACGATGCAAGTGGGTTTCGTAAAAATAAGGAATCCGGCTAAATGAGGCTTAAATTATATTCCCAGGATGAGTTTCTGGCCAGGCTGAATTTTGTTGCCCTCGAGGTTGTTCAGGCTCTTGATTTTTTCGATAGTCAATCCGTCGAATTTACGGGAAATCGTCCATAACGTATCGCCCGGTTGAACGGTGTAAGTCTGGGTTCCATTCAATGGCTGGCGTTGCGGGCTGTTGCTGGCGACTGTGCTCGCAGCGGGTGCCGAGCCTTTGGTATAAACCTTAAGCAACTGGCCTTCGCGAATCATGTTGCTTCTTAGGTTATTCCATTTTTTTATCTGAGCGACACTCACCTTGTGTTTGATGGCAATCGATCCCAGCACGTCACCCCGACGCACCTTGTACACCACACGAGTTTCTTCCTGCTGCGCCGCGTAAGCCCGCGCAATAACATCCAATTCTTTCCGTCCGGCTCTGGCTGCCGAATCAAGGATGGCTAACCTATTGTCAAACAGCCGCTCTTTGGCCGTCGCAGGCACCTTAATAACGAAAGGTTTACCGGAAACCGGAACCGCGGCATGAAGGATGGAAGGATTAAGTTTCTGAAGATCTTCAAGGCACGTACCTGTCAAAGCAGCAAACGTTTCAAAATGAAGGTGGTTCTTCACGTGCAACGTGTCCGCAACTACAGGTAGCTCCTCGCCACCTTCAATGAAGTTGTGATCGTCGAGATAGTTCATGGTGTAAATCATTGCCACAAACTGAGGTACATAGGCCCGCGTTTCTTTGGGCAGGTATTTATAAATTTCCCAGAAAGAATTGCGGTAACCTGATTTTCGAATCGATTTCCTTACGTTTCCGGGGCCGGTATTATACGCCGCCAAAGCGAGTTCCCAGTCCTTGAACATGCCATATAAATCCCGCAGATACCGGCAGGCCGCATCGGTGGATTTTTCAGGATCCATCCGTTCATCGATATAGCGATCATTGGAAAGCCCGTAATATTTTCCGGTGGCCGACATAAACTGCCAAAGACCCACGGCACGAGCTCTTGAAACTGCTCGCGGATTCAACCCCGATTCGATAATACTCAAATATTTCAGTTCGTCCGGCAGGTTATATTTAGCCAGATACTTTTCGAAGAGGGGAAAGTAAAGGTTCTTCCTCCGCATCATCATTTTCGTATACTCTCTGTCGCGGATCGTAAAGTAATTTATGAAAGCATGCACCTTGTCGTTGTAATGGAGGGGCATGTTCTTTTCCAGACAACGGAGCCGATCTTCAATGATGGCCGGGTGATCATCTCCCGGAATGTATTCGAGATCCGTCGGCAAGGCATAGTAAACGTAGTCCGTAGTGTCAGTCTTGTATAGGATTTCCTCTTCCGCTGCAGCCACCTCAAGAGAATCAATCACGGTGGTTTCGCTTTCGTCCTGACCAAAGACAAAAGTCGAAAAGAAGGTAAGTGCGGTTAAGAGAACAATTTTCCTCATTTCAATTCATATTTTTTAACGCGTTGGAAAAGCGTAAAAGCTTCGACTCCTCAAAGTCGTCGGTGATAATCTGCATTCCAATCGGTAGTCCTGAACTATCCTCACCACATGGAACTGCGATCGCCGGCACACCTGCTACATTAGCCTGAACGGAGAAAAGATCCGCCAAGTACATCTCGATCGGATTTTCGGAATGTTCACCTAACTTAAATGCTGTAGTAGGAGTTATCGGCATGACAATAAAATCGAATTCCTTGAGAATTTCTTTGGTCTTTTCCCTGATGATTCGTCTTACTTTTTGAGCTTTCGTATAGTATGCGTCGTAATAACTCGCGCTGAGAACAAACGTCCCGAGAAGTATCCTTCGTTGAACTTCCTTGCCAAACCCTTCGGATCGGCTTTTTTTATACATATTGAGGAGGTCGCCGGGGGCTGTTGTTCTATGCCCGTATCTTACACCATCAAATCTAGAGAGATTTGAACTCGCTTCCGCTGTTGCAAGAATGTAATAGGTGGGCAGAACATACTCCTGCAATGGAAAATCAATAACTTGAACGAAATGACCGCGCTCCTTCAGCTGCTCAAGCGCACGGGTAATAGCGGTCCTTATTTCGGGCTGAAGTCCCTCCGATTCGTCAATTTCGCGGAGGTAAGCGACACGATACTTCTTCTCTAACGGAAGGGCACAAGCACTCGCATATGAAGGTACCTCCTCATTCGACACGGTGCTGTCGAATTCGTCGGGCCCGGCGATTACTTCGAGAACCAGCGCCACGTCTTCCACTGACCTGGCAAAAATACCCACGCAATCGAAGGATGAACCATAAGCGATCAGACCATAGCGGCTGATTCGCGAATAGGTGGGTTTAAGCCCGACAACCCCACAAAAAGCGGCGGGCTGACGTACAGAACCTCCTGTATCGGATCCCAGTGAAACGTGGCACATATTTGCCTGAACCGCAACCGCCGAACCTCCTGATGAGCCACCCGGAACACGGGATTGATCAGCGGCATTAAGAACCGGTCCAAATGCAGAATTTTCGTTCGACGACCCCATAGCGAACTCGTCGCAGTTCTGGCGCCCGATAATAATAGCGTCTTCATCCAGAAGCCGCTGAACTACTGTAGCATTGTACTGAGACGTAAAACCATTGAGAATTTTGCTGGACGCCTGCAAGGGATGGTCCTGATACGCGAAGACGTCTTTTATACCTACCACGAGGCCGGCAAGCCTGCCGGCTCTGCCATCTTTGAGTTTCTGGTCGATTTCTGCAGCTTTTGCGCGTGCCTCCTCCTCATACACACTCAAAAAAGCATTGAGATGCACATTCGCGTGAATATTACTGAGGTAGTACGCTACAAGGTCCTTGCAGGTAATGTCACCACGCCGCAAATCGTGCTGGACGTCGCGAAATGTAGCGTACGGGCCGATCACTTATTTCCCTTCTTCGATTTTGCCCGCTTCTTCGATGTCTTTCTTAACATCTTTCATTCCGTCTTTAAACTCGCGCACACCTTTACCCAGCCCCTTCATGAATTCAGGAATCTTCCGTGCGCCAAAGAATACAAGAACGAATAATCCTATGAGAAGTATTTCCTGGAAACCTACCCCGCTCAGAAACAATAGTGTAGCATTCATGGCCATTAAATTTTATGAATAACAAAATTAGCCTAAAATAAATTACGAACAAATGACTTGTTACGAGGGGTCAGGTGAGAATAATTAGTAAATCTGCGGAACTTTTAGCGCTTGATCCCGGCATCTCACATATTACGCAGCCAAACCTGGGGATCAAGCGCCGTTGTATTCTTGAAAATCTGGAATCGCAGCTCGGATACCCCCTCGTTGTTTGAGAACACTTTTCCAATCTCCTGATTGGTAGAGACTTTCTGACCAGCCCTTACAAACACCTCTTTCAACCCGGCATAAACAGTCAGGTATTCTCCGTGATTGATGATCACTGTGCTCCCCAGGGTCGGGATAAACGCCACTTTCCGCACTTCACCGTCAAATACGGTCTTTACTTTTTCGTCTTCCTTCGTCTGGATATTTACACCGTTGTTTTGGATCACGATGCCCTTCAGGATCGGATGGTTTTGCCGCCCGAAACCTAACGACACAAAACCCGACGACACCGGCCAAGGAAATTTGGTCTTATTTTCTTCAAAAGACGATGACAAAGCCACTGATTCGGCTGACTTCGCTTTAGCTGAAGCCCGCGCCATTTCTTCCTTAATGGCGGCTTCAATCAGCTTATCAAGTTTGGCAACAGCCTGCTTGGTGTTATCGAGGTCACGCTTCAGGTTTTTCTCTTCCTTCACAAGAGACCGAACCAGCTTGTTTTGTTTGTCTTTTAATGAAACAAGATTCTCGCTTTCCCGCATCTGTTCACTCAGCAGAAGATTTTTTTCATCACGCTGTGCGCGGATAACTTCCACCTGCCCGGAAAGTTCTTCCTGTACCTTCCTGATTTGCTGCGCCTGATGTCTCCTGGTGGCTGCATACTGTTCCATATATTGCAGCCGCATCACCAACTGGTCAAAAGATTCGGATGAGAATAGAAAAGTCAATTTCGTCGTGTTGTTATTTGCTTTCTGCGCGGCGTAAAGCATGGCCGAAAACTCCTGTCTCAATTTCTTGAGATCGTCCTCCAGCGCATTGATGATATCATTGTTTTCGTCAATTTCAGTTTCCAGCAGGGAAATTTCTGATTTAATACTGCCGATCAGGTTCTCCTGCTCCCGGATGCGCTGATTCATGGCGTTCAACTCGCCCAGGGAATTCTTCTTTCGGGTCGCCGTCTGCGTAAGAATTTTTTCAACCTCATTGATCTTTTGCAGGTTTTGCTGGCGTTCCTTCTGAAGCTGTGTCTTGGATTTTTTCTGGGCGGTTGCCGAAAACGTGATAATGAAACAGCAAAGAAGAAGGACCAGGATACGACTACCGGCGTACATATCGCTTGGGAATATTAAACGGAAACTTAAGTTCCTTGTCTCCAACATCTGCCTTACTGTATTCAAATATAATAGTTGTATTCAGAACCCCCGCCATCGTCTTGTAGAACAGACTGATGGTTCCGTTATAGGGAAAAACCTTGTCGCTCACGGGCTGAAAATTCGAATAATTTATAACGAGTGAATTGCTCGAATTCTGTTCCTTCATCTCAATTTTTTCGATCTTGGTACTGGCAGCATTTATAAAGTTCGATACTTCAACGGTTCCGGCCTCCTGTTTCAGGATGAACATCGAAGATTCCGGCGTAACGGTCTCGGTATCCGGATCCCTCGGAAGAATCAGATTGCCCAACATCGCAGCCTGAATCACGTCGTAATTAATGTCAAAATTGTACCGTTTCGATAGCTCCGGGTATTCAAAAACGAAATACTCTTTATCCATATTGCTTACAATCGTGATAGAGTCTTTATTGATCAGGGCTTTCCCGCCCTGCACGCCGATTACCGAAAAGGTCATCCAGATGACACTGTCCTTACGGATGCGAATATTTGCCTTCACCTCGCGCTCTTTGTTCGCGTCGCGCAGGATCATTCGCGCCTTGCCCTGAAAGTAGCCAAAATCAATCCCTTCAATATGAAGTTCCTTAGTCGTTGCCGGTTCGCTCACAGCAGGCGCGACGATTTTCCGGCTACAGGAAAAAAAGAACAATGTGCAAATGAACAAAACGGCGATGCTCAGGGACCTATTCATAGATTTTCCGGTTGGCTATTTTTTTATTCAGGAGTTCGTTGTTTGTATTGCGGCTCCGCGCCTTTTCCCATTGCACAACAGCAGCGTCAATTTCGCCAAGTTTGTAAAGAATGTCACCATAATGTTCCAGATACGTGGCCTTCACATTCTCCTGGCTGATCGCCCGTTCAATTATTTTTTTTGCCTCCTGAAATTTGCCCCGGTGATATAACACCAGCGAATACGTATCGAGAAACGCGATGTTTTCAGGATGTTCTTTCACCAGCTGCGCAGTGATCTGTTCTGCCTTTTCAAGCTTCTCCTTTCGCGCAACCAACACCGTGGCATACCTGTTCAGCACTTCGGGACGGGCCTCATTCTGCGCCAGGGCCTGCTCAAACGCCTGGTCGGACCGGGAAGCGTCCCCACTGAAATAATAAGCCTCACCAAGGCCGGCATTTATGTCCGCTAACTGAGCTGGATTCGAACCGGATAGTCGCTTTCCCTGCTCTAGAGAGGCAATTGCATCATCGTAGTTGCCGGAGCGAAGATGGCCTTCTCCATTAAAATAGTACAGAATCCCCTGGTTTGGAAAAATCTCCAGCGCGTCCTCCGAGTGCTCGACTAAATTCCGCGAATCGCCCAATTGCTGATCCAAAGACAAAAGGTTTTGCCAGACTTCAAAAGTGACGTCGCCTTCTTCAATGGCTTTCAAATACTCTTCCCTTGCTCTTTCGAATTTCCCTCCCGCCAGATACAAATCGCCTCCGACAACATGTGTTTTAGCCCCGGTAGTTGAACTTTCCAATAATTTATTAAACAGCTGTTCAGCGAAAGCAAACTTATTACTGTCGAGGCCATTCTTTGCGCGAAGCAGATTCAACTCGGCGTTATATGCCCCCATTATAAGAAGCTTACTGTTAACATCGACATCCGGGTGCTCAAACAGCCCCAGCAACATTGGTCTGGCCTTATCCTCCTGGTTGTTTTCACGGTAGAATGCCGCCAGTAGTATGCGGGTATTAACGGCGTCCGGGTTTTCTAAAGCAAATTTCTCAAGGTAGGCGATCGCCTGCTTGCGCATGCCATTCTGGGAAAGGAACTCTGTAAAGCCCATTAGGAGCCGTTCCTCACCGGGAAAATGAGTCATCAACTTCTCCCCTTCTGCAACGGCCTCCCGCACTTTGCCCTGCTCCATCAGAATGCGTTGTTTCTGAAGCGACGAAATCTCGTTGACGCCTAACGATTTTTCAGCTTTTTCATACGTTTTGAACGCTTCGTCGAATTTATTGGCAAACTGGTAGACGGCTGCAAGTTCGTAGAGATACTCTTCCGATCCCGGAACCTCCTGAATCAGCGTCTCGTATATTTTTGCTGCCTTGTCGTATCGCGACAGGGCCGCGTAAATGTTCGCGCCCAGCAAATAAAAATACTTGTTCTTTGACTCCAGGCGCAACGCATGATCGATACTCAAAGCCGCCTTTTGCAAATCCTCGGGCCGCCCACTTTGACTCTGAACTTCCGCGATCTTGTAATGAACTGTCGCATTGTCCGGATTTATTTCGAGGGTTTTTTCGTAGTAAGAAAGCGCTTTCGCGTAATCCTCGAGGATGAAAAACTTTTCTCCCTCGGTAAAATAGAATTCCGCCTCCCGCAGTCGGGAAGCCGAAGCCTGAACTTCTTCAGGCCCCTTCTTCTTTTTCTGTCCAAAACCAGTTACTGAGCCCATCAACAGGAGCCCGATCAGGAAAAAATGAATATGTTGTCTTTTTGAAGTCACGAAATGGTATTGTAATCCCCCACGCTCAAATCTTTCGGCGATCCTTCAAAAATAACGAAATTCCCCAACATACTGTTTTCCAGTACCGCACTTGAAATCCTGCTCTCCCGTTGGATGATGGAATTCCTTATGCGGCTGTCTGCGATCACGGTTTTTTCGCCAACAGAAACATGGGGCCCGATTACGGAATTTTCAATTTTGGCACCTGCCCCGACGAAACAGGGTGGAATGATCACCGTGTTTGTCAGTTGCGCCTGGTCCGAAACAAGTTGCTGGTCCTTGATATATTCCAGGTACCGCTGATTCGTCTGAACGGTCACATTTTTATTCCCACAGTCAAGCCACTCGGTCACCTGTCCGGGGATAAGCTTTGCTCCTTTCTTATTCAAACCCTGTAAGGCTGACGTGAATTGGTACTCCCCTTTGTCTTTGATATCGTTGTCGATCAGGTATTGCATTTCACTGGCAAGTGCTTCTCCATCACGGAAGAAATAAATTCCGATAATGGCCAGATCTGACACAAACGAAGTCGGCTTCTCGACCAGATCAATTATCTCGCCTTCTTCATTCAGCTTCACCACGCCAAACTGCGACGGTTCATCTACCTTTTGCACCCAGATAATCCCATCGCGGGAAGTATCAAGTTTGAAATCGGCTTTGAACAGCGTATCGGCAAACGCCACGATCACTTTTCCCTTGAAGAGTTCTTTGGCAAAAAGCAATGCATGTGAAATTCCCATTGCTTTTTCCTGGTAGAAAATTTTTCCCTGCGCGCCAACTTCGGCAGCGATGGCGATCAGACTTTCCTCCACGTCTTTCCCAAAGCTCGGATGAATGATGAATCCGATGGAATCAATTTTCTCCGGGCAGACTTTGGCAATGTCTTCTACCAGCCGGTGTACGATAGGCTTGCCGGCAATAGGAAGCAGGGGTTTCGGAACGGTCAATGTGTGCGGGCGCATGCGCTTTCCCAGACCCGCCATCGGAATAATAATGTTCATAGTTAAGTGTAGGGTTTTTCTTTTTATCTGGTTAATACCTCATTTTGTTTCTAACGCCCGTCGGAATGATTTTCTCTCAACAAGAAACACAACCAACACGAAGAGCGCGACAACAACCATATGAAAAGTTGATGCCAGCCAGGCGTTAGAGATGGTTACTTTATTTACGAAGTAAACGATAAGCGCTGTAACTAAAATGTATAACAAATTGGTCCCTACGTTATACGGGATCGCCAGATATCGCCGGCCCGCGAGGTAACATATTAACGCCATAAAAAAGTAGCATATAAGGGTGGCCCAACTGCTACCTTCATAACCAAGACGCGGAATTAACAGATAGTTTGCCAGGATCGTTACTACTGCTCCGGCCAGGGTAATGAT
>JAEZEH010000011.1 GCA_023417785.1 Bacteroidota bacterium | reverse complement strand
TTCCAGGGCCCGATTTCAACGCACCTTAAGGGAATTTCCAAACCGGTAGAAGTGTATGCCCTTGGAAAGCCTTACCCTGCCGCGTAGTCTTCCGTTTGATCTGCGCGATCCGTGAGAAGAAATGGATACCACAAAATCTCGCAGAAGCCGCTGAAAACGCAGACGAAGCCGCGGAAAGCACGGTTGACCCTTCAGTGTGTCATTCCGCGCAAACCGCGTTTTTGTCAAAAAAGCAAAGGCCTCATCGTCACGTAATGCTTTATTTATCAACGTATTATGCTCTTTCTTTACCCAATGGATTAAAATTAACTTAAAATTACGTTGATAAACTTAATTTTAAGTTGTACCTCTGTATTGCTGATCAACGGAGATAAAAATGGTAACACTTACAAAAGCGGAAGAGCGGATCATGAAGATCCTCTGGGGAATTGGAGAAGGTTTTATCAAGGATATAATCGAGCAATTCCCCGACCCTAAACCTCCCTACAATTCGGTTTCCACCATTGTAAGGGTGTTGGTTCAGAAAGAGATCGTGGGCTTCACCGCTTACGGCAACTCGCACAAGTATCACCCGCTGATCTCCCGTGAAGAATACAGCAAAGGACAGCTTTCCCGGTTGGTGAAAGACTACTATAACAATTCGTTACGGGAGGTGGTAAGCTTCTTCTCAGAAAGCAGGAAACTCGATGAAAAAGAGCTCAACGAAGTACTGGAGATGCTCAAGGAACTAAAATCGGGAAAGAAATGATTTACGCCATATTCTATCTCGTCGATTCGAGTGTAGCGCTTCTGATGTTGTATTGTCTTTATTACGTCGTCTTGAGAAAGGAGAAATTGTTTCAGTTCAACCGTTTCTATCTCCTGACGATACCGGCCATCTCGTTGATGTTACCAGCGCTTAGTGCGAATCGGGAAATTTCTGAGGTGATATCAAATCCACGGATTGAAAGAATCAGTGAACTTCGAAACACTTATTACGAAGCATTTTCCGCCTGGGAGTGGGGTGATTTCGAGCGAAACACCGCAACACCGAACAATGCCTTCATCGGCGATGCGGGATTCGGCAGAGGCATCATTACATTGATTGCCGTAATCTATTTTGCGGGATTACTTGTTTGTCTATCCAGGACCGCCTGGACGTTGCGTTGGATTCGGAAATTGATCTTGCATAATCCGGCCCGGAACATTGCCGGACTACGTATTGTGAGCCTATCCGAATCAACGAGTCCATTCTCCTTTTTCAATTACGTTTTTGTTCGGGAATCGATCGTCGGAACCACCGACTTTGAATTGATTGTCGCACACGAACGGATTCATGCAAAGGAGAAGCATTCAATTGATTCACTTATTGTTCAACTCATGGCTGCGATATTCTGGTTCAATCCGGTAATATGGCACCTGATGAAATCCCTTAAAGCCACACATGAATATATAGCAGATCACAAAGTCATCAATGCAGGTTATTCCGCCACGGCGTACCAGATTCTACTTCTCAGGCAGTTGATCAGCAACAACTCCCGTGAGTTGGTACACAATTTCAATCTTTCATTTATCAAACAAAGAATAACCATGATGAAAAATAAAAAATCAGGATGGGCCGGAAAAACGAAACTGGCCCTCACAATCGTCACGGCAATTTTGGGCAGTCTTGCGATTGTCCAGTGTAATTCGAAATTCGACGACGACCATATGTCCGTTACGTCGCAGTCCGTTCAAAAAAATGAAACCGTTTCCGTCCCGGTTTTGCCCGCATCCGGATTCCGGTTCAAGGGTGATCTTTCGGAAGCGCCCCGATTCCGTATTTTCAACGATGTACTTACAGTGAACGGTGAAACCGTGAGTGTTGATGCGCTATCGGCCCTGTTTGAAGGCACACCCGGAGGAAGGGACATTCCCATAGTTATTGAGGCGGATAAGGATCAAAAGATGGATTTTATACGCCGCATACACATGGCGTTGCGGAAGGCCGACCGGAGAAAGTTGCTCTATCTCGGATCAACGACTGAGGGTAATCGAACCGAAGTAATGTTGGTATTACCACCTGATCCGGAGAAGGTTGCCCTACCGGATCCGGAAAAGCTTGCCAGCGAAGGTGAAATCGACTTGTTCAAAGTATTGATCGGCAGCGAGGATCCCCAGAAAATCGAAGAAGATGTTTACAGTTTTGTAAAAGGCCACATCGCCAGGGGCTCAGAAGAATATGTTATTAGCGCGAAGTTTAATAACACGGACTCTTTCAACGATTATTTGCGCGACACGTACCACATCAGGGAAGCATTTTACCGAATTTACCAGGAGCGGTCACATGAATTTTTCGGTAAAGATTTTTTCGATACGGATCCCGATGAGTACAAGAAAGCCCGTGAAGGTGTTCCCATGTCAATTTCAATAGCGGAAGAGTAACTTAATTGAGGCCCACCCGATGAGTGTCAGTGCAAATGATGCTCATTGGGTGGAGGCTCAAACTCTGATTAACGCCCAGTGAAAGTCTGTTCCCTTGAGAATCGTGATACGCAAAGGTGACGCCCTGGCTATGTACTTGTAACTCCTCACCGGCTATCTTCGTAACTAACCCAAAAACATGATGCTCACTGACGAACAACTCACGCGACTGAAGTTCCCCATCGGTCCTTTTAAGGCACCTGACAATATCGATGGAGCAGAACTTGATTCTCTGGTCACAACCATTGACGATGCTCCCGCAAAATACCGTGCATTGACGCAGGGCCTGCCGGATAACGACCTGGCGAAAAGCTATCGTAAAGGTGCATGGAATATCCGCCAAATTGTAAACCACGTCGCTGACATGCAGCTCCTTCATCTGTTTCGGATGAAACGCGCGATCACCGAACCTGACTACGATGTGATCACGATCGTCGACCAGCACGCATGGGCCCTCGCCCCGGATGGAATGAACTCGCCGATCGACGTTTCGCTCGACATGTTCGAATCCCTGGCCAGGAGGCATGTCTTTCTGATCCGCTCACTCGATGAAGCACAACTCGAGAAGACATATTTTCATCCAATCAGAAAGATATCATTGAATCAGAAACAAGCGGTGGCGATGAGTGCATGGCACGTTCAACATCACCTCGAACATATTCGCATCGCCCTCGCCAATTCGTGAGCGTTTCATTCGACTTGTTATTTCGCCCCGATCCAGAGGCTTTTCAGGCATGGCTGAATTCTTTCGCAGAAGCCACAGATTGGAGCAGTACCCTCAGCGCATTCTTCTGCGTGATCCGCGCGATCTGCGAGAAAAAATGAAGACATTAATCTCTCGCAGAAGCCGCGGAAAAACGCAGACAAAACCGCGGAATAGGCATCCTCGAAACTGAAACCTGAAATTTGAAATTCCTTTGGCTCGTTCTTTGCACTTTCACCGGAAACAATGGGATTATGAAAGCAATTACAAGGTTTTCGGTGCTGGTGCTCCTCCTCGCAGGATGGATGCCGGCTTTTGCTCAGGGGGAGGATGCTGAAGTTCCCGGTGATCATTTCAGCCTTGAAGGCGCTCTTGAGCTTTTCAAGAAGTCGTCGTCTCCGGAAGAGTTTGAGAAGATGTTGAATTCACCCGATGCGAAGGTGAATAACCTCGACCTGAACGGCGATGGGTACGTTGACTATATCCGCGTCCTCGACCGGGAGGAAGGCAATGTTCACCTCTTTATCCTTCAAGCGGTCGTCTCTGATCATGAAAGCCAGGACGTTGCTGTAATAGAGTTGGAGAAACTTGCCAACGGCAAAGCTGTTTTGCAGATTGTTGGCGATGAAGACATCTACGGCGTAACGACTATCATCGAGCCCACGAAGGAGGTCCGTACTTATGCAGGTACGCGATCGTCTGGTACGGTCGTGGATGTGTGGGGCTGGCCAGCGGTTCAGTACGTGTATAGTCCCCGTTACGTGGTGTGGGTGTCTCCGTGGAGCTGGCATATGCGCCCGGTATGGTGGCGTACCTGGAGACCGGTTACTTATGTACACTACTATTCTGTCTGGAATCCATACAGACCTTATTATTCCGTGTGTCACACAAGACGTGTTGTTCATGGCCACCGCATCTACGCCCCGTATCGCACTACATCGGTAATTGTACACAACAGACATCACCGTCAGGTTAGGCAATACCGGGAAACGTATGCAGATTCCCGTAACGGGCGTACCCGAAACGACAACAGAACCCGCTTCACAGATGAGGGCAACTCCTCCGGGCGCAGTACAGCGGGCAGAACCCGGAGCGATTACAACGTCGACAGGAAATCGTCTGATCAACGGGGTGCCACAACTGCAACAAATCGTCCGGCATCGAGGGAGCGCAATGTGCCGGTAAACCGTAATTCCTACAATGTGAAGAAGTCCGATGCTCCGGCTACAGGAACTCCACAGAGTACCGGCACCCGCACGCGGGCGAAAACTTCCGAACAGAATTACGATCGTGGAACAACGATCAATCAGAACCGCCAAAACACACAACGTCAGGCGACTCGTCAGATGCCGGAGACACGCACTAAAACTACTACAACTCCGACACAGCGAACATCGGACTTCAGCCGAAAATCCAGCGAAGCGCCTGCTAAAGTGCAGCGACCTGCTACACGGGAACGTCAGGCTCCGGCCACGATAAACAGAAGCTCAACGCCGTCGCGGAGCAACTCGAATATCAACCGAAACTCGAACAGCGCGCCAAAAGTACAGCGGCAACAGCAGATGAGCAGACCGAGCTCCACAGCGCCGTCGCGCCAGTCGCAATCGCAGCGCTCCTCGGGGCAGAACAGCAGTGATCTCAGGAGAGGAAGGTAGAATTCAATTATGAATAGATTTCAAAGGGGATGTGTTAGGCACGTCCCCTTTTTTATTGGCTTCGAACCAGGACTCACCTCATGTAAAAATTCAGGACATGAAAAATTGCAACTGCTTACATTGTTATGACCACCTTACCAATTGCAGCTCCACTGGCGTAATAGCGAATCGCCTCACGGCATTCGGCTAGCGGAAATATTTTGTCAATAACAGGTCGGATCTTCCCATCCTTGCACAGTCCGGCAATATCGTCGAGGCCGTAGTTTGTGGCGTAGGACAGAATGCCAACAGTCTTGTCACCGCCTCGGGATGCCCAGGGACCGAACACCATGGCCTGCATCACTGACGAAGGAGTGCCGCCTATCATAATGAACTGACCACCGGGGTTTAAAACGCGTTTGTAAGCCGCAAGCGACTTGTCGGCTACGACATCAATAATCAGGTCGTAGCGAATTTCAGTATTTGTGTAGTCTTGCCGGGTATAATCAATGACGTGATCAGCTCCGAGGGACGTCAGCGCGGGAAGTTTGGGTCCGCTATCGACGGCGGTGACCTCCGCGCCGTAAAGTCTGGCCAGCTGCACACCGAGTGTGCCGACACCGCCGCCGGCGCCGTTAATCAGAACAGATTGTCCAGGCCGCACGGCTCCCTTATCCCGAATGCCCTGAAGCGCCATAAGCCCCGCCTGGGGTAACGATGAAGCCTCTTCAAAAGATAGCTCCCGCGGCTTGAATGTCACGGATTTCTCGGGAACGGCCACGTACTCCGCGAACCCGCCCCAGCCCGAATCGCTGAGGTCCCCAAAGACCTCGTCGCCGGGCACGAACCGTGTTACGGAAGAGCCCACAGACTCAACAATACCGCTGATATCCGCGCCAGGAATTGTGAACTTGGGTTTAATAACACCCCACATTCGAACGAACCACGGTTTCCCACGAATCATATCATAGTCCCACGAATTGATGGATGCTGCTTTAACGCGGACCAGCAGCTCCCCTTTTCCCGGGTTCGGCTTTTCCTTTTCCACCAATTGCAAGACTTCGGGGCCGCCATAACGAGTATATTGAATCGCCCTCATGAAACAAATTACGTCAGAAAGTTAAGACAGGTTGACGTTTCCAGTTCCGCCTTTGTTACACGTTGACTAAAGATCATCAACATTTTCAACGCCGGTCTTCTTTCGCCTGAGAAGGAAAATGAGGTTGAATATTACGATACACAAGCTAACCCAGATAAGGCCACCAATAAATCCAGCCGCCACATCACTCGGAAAATGAACCCCAAGATAGACCCTGCTGATGCCTACTGCGGCGATAATAAAAACAAGCACCGTTACAAGCATGACCCTAGCCCATCCGGGCATCGCGAGTTTCAGACAGAGATAGATCAGGAACCCATAAAACGCCATGGCACTCATTGAATGTCCGCTTGGGTAGCTCATTGAGTCAACGTAAACCAGGTGTTCTACGTCCGGTCTCGCACGGCTTATGGATTGCTTCAAAGCAATATTCGACAGCGAAGCCAGTATCAATACGGCGACGGATTGGAGAATCATTGCCAAAGACCGATACCGCCAGTAGAGAACACTTGCAAGCAGAACGGAAATCACGATATATGGAATGCGTTCTCCTAACCGCGTGATTGCCGAAAAGAACCCTGTTAGCGCTGTACTTCGGAATGATATTATAAAATCGGTAATGCTACGATCGAAGGCACCAAGTTCGTTTTCCGCGACTTCCTCCGTGAGTTCAATGAATCCGTTTAAGGCAAGGCCAAACAATACAGCGGCCACGCCGATGGTAATATAATACGGCAAATCAGGGTTTTGAACATTCAGTTTTTCCCTGGCGAATTGCCGGATCCACTTTACAACGTTTTCCAGAATCGTTCTGAAGGAAATAGTTTTATACCAGGTCATCAGCGTCCACTCATGAGTTTACATGACTGGCCATTATATTTCCATGCCGGCCCTGAAAATTCGACTATTTTGATCCGTTTATGGTGGCTGCCAGGGTGAAAAGAAATCCGTCGCGCAGAGCGAATTCCGGTTTTGCCCGGGTGACGTATCCCTGGTACGAGATCGACAACTCAACCTCTGCCGAATCTGAGATACGGAAACCTGGCAGAATCATGGCAAGACTGGCAGAAGTGGCATGCTGATCATTTTCGATAACCCAACGTTGCCACATAAACGCATCAAACCTGAAAGAACGGATCGTCCACATCAGTTTGACACGATTAGCGAGTTTGGGACTGGAACGAAGGTCATAAAAAAGGCTACAGTTCTCGAGTTTCAGACTGGAGCTGATGGTCCAGTAAATAACCGGGGCAGCGTAGGAATCCGAGTCCGGATCCCGGAATGACCTCGCCTGGGAAAACACGTAGCCGAGAAAAACCCGCATATCAACCTGTGGGTTTAAACGGATTGTTCGAAAAATACCGGGTTGAAAATAATTTACCGGAGAATATTTCTCCTGGAGGTCATGAGATTTGAACAGGAACATCCCCCAGTTTCGATATTCAAAAAACAGGTTGAAATCTGCATTGATATGCCGGTTAATCGGCGAACCTGTAAAAGGAAAGTGACCCGATGAGTTGAGCCTTTGAGTGATAGTCCATACCAAACGATGGTTGGATGAATCGCTGCGCGGGAGGCCGCTTAGCGCCGATGCCGTGTGTTGCGCGGAACAAAACATAAGCAACGCGAAAGCCAATGGTCGCAAATTGACCTCCGCGTTGCACCTTCTAAAAATGGTAGCCAACTTATTTCTGAGCTTCTTCCAACATCTCTTTCCCCACCTTTCGGTTTCTGGAAAATTTGGAGAAGGGTATCAACATCGGGGCATTTCGGCGGTACTCACGGTAACGGGAACCGAAGTGACGAATCAGATCATTTTCTTCGAATTGGATTGCGGTTAACATATAAGAAGTGGTCATGATCGCGAAGAACAAATGTGCCGCGGTCATGGTTGGTGTTGCCCAGAAAGCAATCATAAATCCCAGGTAAAGCGGATGCCTCACATACTTGTAAAACAGAGGCGTTCGGAATGGAAGGTGTTCATACCTTTTGCCAGTGAAGTAGAGCCATACCTGCCGTAGCCCAAAAAGGTCGAAGTGGTTAATCAGGAAGGTACTCACCAACACAATCGTGAACCCAAACAAGCACAAGGACTTAAGTATAACCCGGGCAGTTTCCGATTCAAAGTTCCAGATTACGCCGCCCATGGGTTGCCACTTCCAGAACAGGAGAATCAGGCAAAGGCTGGCCAGCAGAACGTACGTACTTCTTTCAATGGGTTCGGGGACAAACCGCGTCCACCATCGTTTGAAAGCCGGACGCGCCATCACGCTGTGTTGCACAGCGAAAAGCGAGAGGAGTGCTGCGTTGACCATGAGCGCATAGCCGAAAGGTGATTCCGGAACACTATCGATATGTTTCGGCACAAAAAGCGAACTCACAAATCCAACGGCGTAACAAAAGGTTGCAAAGAAGATAAGGTACGACATAACGCCGTAAAACAGAAAAAGCAGTTTTTTCATGACGGTTAATGGGTTAAAGTGAAATAAAATCAAACGGAGCACGGATCACCCTGCCGTTTCAAAGTTGACCCACCGTCGAGGCAATGTTATTTAACCATCGTTGCAAATGCTTTAAACTTTTTTTTAAAGACTGGAAGAATTGATCCGGACAGGCTGTTATCGGTCGGATTCAGGGTTTTGTTCCGGGAAACCCATCCGTCTGGAAAGTGATTCGAATGCTGGATTGCTGTGAAGGTCGTAGAATTGAGGTTCAGTCATTAGCCACGGCATTTCCATGTCGTGATTCTCATATGCTTTTGTAAGCCACTCCACTGCGTCGGCATTCTCGCCAAGTGCAGCATAGATCACGGCTATGAAAAATGAGATGGATCCGCCCTCTTGCTGTCGCTCCCGTGCTTTGAGTCCGTCAATGATCCCCAACGCGTCTTTCCGCTTGCCATCCCGGGCGTACGCTGCCCCCATCCATCCGAGAATCCGCGGATACCGTGTTCCTTCAAGAGCAATTGCCTCATTGAAGTACTTTCGAGCTTCCTGGTATTGACCGGTGTTTAGAAGCAGGAATCCGTAGCCGTCATATATATTGTAGTTGCTGAATACCTTCAACCGTCCTTCCGCATACTTCAAGGCTTCCTCAATTTTTCCGTTATAGAACAGGGAGAACATCATTCTGCTATTCGGATAATACGGATCCACGGCGTTCAGGCGCTCCGTTAAATCTAACGCTTCCCGATGTCTCGACATAAAATTCAGGTAATCGATATATATCGCCAGACCGTCGGGATGATCAGACTCAACGCCACGTTTATATGACGCCTCCGCCCCGGCAAAATCCCAGTCGTGGTAGAGCTTATAAAATCCCATCAGCATGTGGGCTTCTTCCAACGCCGGATTCAGGTCGAGGGCCTTTTTAATAAGGGGTTTGCCCCGCTCCAGGGCTTCTATCGCGGTAAGTTCCGCTCCCCATATGGTGGCAAGACCAAAGTAGCTGTTTGCAAGAAAAGCATACGCCCGCGCGTAACCCGAATCCAGCGCAATGGCCTGGGAAAGAAGTCTAATGGCATTGTGCGCACCACTATTCGTATACGTCCGATACTCATAAATGCCCTTAAGGTACAGGTCGTATGCCTTTGGATTCCGGGTGTCGGCATATTCAAGTTTCAGCTTTTCGTCAGGCGAGAGTTTCGCATTAAGTTCCGCGGCGACCTTTTGTGAGATGTCTTTTTGTATCGCAAAAACGTCCTCGAATTCGCGATCATAGGTTTCTGCCCAGAGGTGGCCCTCCGAAACGCCGTCAATTAATCGCACATCGATCCTGATTTTATTACCATTCCGCTGAACACTCCCTTCAAGCAACGCTGCCACCCCTAGTTCGCGTGCAATTTCGCGGGCGGATTTTTTCCCGTCACGGTACTGTTCAACCGAGGTGCGCGATATCACGCGAAGGTCGCCGATCTTCGAAAGATCTGTGCGAATTGCCTCGGCGACCCCTTCACTAAAATACGCGGTGCCGTCTTTGGCATCATCGAGGTTCTTTAAAGGAAGGATGGCAACGGACCGATCCCGCAAAAGGGCATCGATTCCCGGACCATTGTCCGGTCCACGTGGAATAACAAAGTAAAAAGCGGCCGATACGATGATAAGAAAGGCGATCAGCCCGGTTACGAGCAGTGACTTTCTGATCTGCAGCGTGGCGGGTGTTTCGGGTGGCCTGAGATTGCTGGCAGGTCTGTTTGCATGCTTTGGAACGAAGCGGAGCTTTGCTTCCCCGGGCGGATAGCCATAGAATTCCGTGAAGCACTTGCTGAAATACGTCGGACTGCCAAAGCCTACACGATGTGCGACTTCCGCCGCGGTCAGGTCACCTTCCATGAGCATCTCCAAACCACGCTCCAGACGATACTCTCTGATGAACTGGGTGACCGATTGCCCTGTGGCGTTACTAAGCTTCCGATGGAGTTGGGAGCGACTCATCCCCATATTCGTGGCCAGAACTTCTACGCCGAACTGTTCATTCGTAAGGTTTTTCTGAATCTCCTCCCGGAGTCGCACAATCAGCTTGTCGCTTACATCAGTGATCATCGGGTTACGGCTTTTTTCCCAAGTTGATATTACCAAAATCAGCTTCGAAAACCTAGTCCGCCCTCACCATCAATTCCTGACTAAAAAAATAATTAAACCGGACCAACGAGCTGATCCGGTTCACGTGTGTGCGCTACGCGGGTTGATACGTCCCTGGGACCGTACCGAAGGAGATCGCAATCCGATTCCAGGAATTAATCTGGCAGATCAACAACACCAGATTCGCGATGTCTTCCTTTGAGTAATATTGAGCCGCGAGGTCATACGCCTCTTCGACGGCATGCGGGTTTTTTTTCGATATCTCAGTCAGCGTTTCGGTGAGCCTTAACGCAGCCTTCTCTTCTTCAGAGAAACACGGCGCTTCCTCCCAGGCGGGAAGCAGGTATAATCTGTCAAAACGCTCACCCGCCTTCAACGCATCCTTATGATGCATATCAAGACAAAAACCGCAGCCGTTAATCTGCGATGCACGGATTTTTACGAGCTCAACGAGGCTGTGAGGGAGTCCGCATTCGCGAAGATATTTCTCGGTGTTCTGCATGGCAGAATAGAGACCTTTGGGCACTTCCGCGAAACTGATTCGCACTTTTTCCATAGTTTCCATAATAGATAATTTTAGTTTTCTCAATGACACCTTGCCGGGAGAGAACGTGACATCATTTTGGTTGAAGTGCGCGAAGCTTATCAGGATTAATTACAATGTACACGGCTTCAATAAGTCCATCGGCCAATTGAAATGTCATAGAACGGTACACCTGCCCCTGACTCATGAACAGGATAGCCGGGTCGTGATTTATCGTAGCGAAAGTCACTTCGGTTCCCGGTAAAAGGTACTTGTCGTAGAGCGCCAGAAGGAAACGGCCAACATCGTGTTGCCCGGCGATAATGTTGCGGGCAGTCCGCATATTATACCCGCCATCGGAAAGAGATTGTATATTTTCCGCGAGTAGTGCCTTCACTTGATCAAGATCCCTTGCCAGTATGGCTTCCGTTAGTTGTCTGATCGGTGTCTCATCAATACGTTTTGAATGTCCTACCTTCACGTCACCGAGTTTCTTCTTACCCCGTCGATACAGCTGGCGCGAACTCTCCTCTGAAAAATCAAGCATCTCACCGATCTCACTATGCGAATACGCAAATGATTCTTTCAAAATGAAAACAGCCCGTTCTTTTGGGGACAGTCGCTCAAGCAATACCAGCAACGAATAATCCAGGATATGTCTCTTGTCAATTTCGGCGTAGATGTTCTCTTCCGTTTTAACGGGACCCGGCAACCATTGCCCATTGTACTCTCCCCTTCTGATTTTCATCCTTTTCTTTGCGTTGATGGACCGGTTAATCACTGAACGGATCAGATAACTGTCGGTGTTAACGATCCCATCATTTGGAAAAAGGAAATGATGGTTCAAAACCTCTTGCACCACATCCTCAGCTTCCTGAGTGTCACCAATAACGTTATAGGCGAACGGAAACAGTTTCGTCTGGTAATGTTCATATCCCGGATTCAATGCTTTGTGTTTTTTGATTTGTTCCATAGTTTGCCCTCGGGTAGAATTGACAAGACACTATTGGAGTGAAAAACGTGACAGCAATTTATTGGATTCGATCAATTCAATTGCGCCCCCGCTTCAGTTTTGAAAAAGTCAGTTGTCCGGATGACTTTGGTCATACACCAGAAAAATACATGTTATCACATTTGTGCGCTTGAAATATACTATCGCTCCCTTGGCACTGGAGTTTCTGAATTTAGTTTGATATCCTATGACGAATGCTGTTTATCTCTCCACCACAGAACCTTATTCAGGTAAATCAATAATTGCACTTGGACTAGTTAACTTACTGGCTTCCAAGACGGAACGAATCGCTTATTTCAAGCCGGTTATCAGTTCCCCGGAAGATACCCCCGATCGCCGTCTTGAGATGATTCGAACGCATTTTAACCTGGCTGGTTCCTATGGGGAGATGCATGTGTTTAACCGGAATCAAGCCTTGCAGTATATTAATTCAGGTAACGAAGCCTATTTAGTAGATGCGATAATTGACCGGTTTAAAAAGCTTCAGGAGCAAAATGATTTTGTTGTGGTAGAGGGAACGGATTTCATGGGGAGCACAACGAACGTGGAATACGACGGTAATATCACAATCGCAAAGAATCTCGGTATTCCGGCGGCAATTATCGTCAAGGGTGAAGGCAAAGCCGTTCAGGAAATCGTTGACATTGCGGTTTCTGCCACCCGAAGCTTTCTCGCGGAAGGCGTTCAGATCCTGACCGTTGTGGCCAATAAGATCGCGCCGGAAGATATGGATGCGATTCGCGCCCAACTGACAGCGGCGCTGCCCCGAGAGATCATAGTGACCTGTATTCCGGCGGATAAGGACCTGGGCAGCCCCACGATGAAAGAGATTTATGAATCAGTTGGTGGCCGGTTACTGTTTGGTGAGCATCTGCTATCCAATCAGGTTGACGCGTCGATTGTGGGTGCGATGCAACTTCATAACTGTCTCGCGCAATTTAGCAGGAACACCCTCATTGTAACCCCGGGCGACCGGGGTGATATCATACTGGCGGCCCTACAGGCAAATTTGTCGAAGAATTACCAGAAGGTCGCAGGACTTGTTCTCACCGGGGGTTTGATGCCCGAGAAAACAATTATGAATCTGATTGAAGGCCTTGACACGGTGGTTCCTATCATACAGGTAGAGACAGGCACCTTCAAGACAGTCACCCGGGTTGCCAACACCCAATCCCGGATTTCGTCAGATAACACCGAAAAGATTTCGCTGGCCATCGCCACGTTCGACAAATACGTCGACGTACGAACGCTTGAGAAGAAGATCGTGACCTTTCGGACACAGAGCATTACGCCGCGCATGTTTCAGTATCAGATTGTCAAGAGAGCTAAGGAAAAAAGAAAACATATCGTCTTGCCCGAGGGTGACGATGACCGTATTCTCCTCGCAGCAGCGGAACTGATCAAACAGAATGTTGTCGACCTCACCATACTTGGAAACAACGAGGCCATACTTGCGGCGCTCAAGCGGTTGAATGTCGACCTCGATCCTGAAAAAGTAAAGATAATCAATCCCGCAGCGTCGGATCTCTTCGAGGATTACGCGAACACGCTGTATGAATTGCGCAAAAGCCGGAATGTATCCCTGCAAACGGCGCACGACCTCATGCTTGACGTCTCCTATTTTGGAACCATGATGGTTTTCAAAGGCCACGCCGATGGAATGGTATCCGGAGCAGCACATACAACGCAGCACACAATTCGTCCCGCACTTCAGTTTGTAAAAACCAAGCCAGGCTTCTCAACGGTTTCATCAGTATTCTTTATGTGTCTCCCCAGCCGCGTGTCGGTATTCGGCGACTGCGCGGTAAATCCGAATCCGACCTCGGAACAACTCGCGGAGATTGCTATCTCCTCGGCGGATACGAGCAAGATGTTTGGCATTGAACCCAAGGTGGCGATGCTGTCCTACTCTTCGGGTACATCGGGCGAAGGCGAAGACGTAGAGAAAGTGCGTAAAGCGACGGAAATCGTCCGTGAGCGCCGGCCAGACCTGAAAGTTGAAGGCCCCATCCAGTACGACGCAGCCGTGGATCCTTCCGTGGGTAAGAAAAAGATGCCGCACTCAGAGGTGGCTGGCCAGGCCAGTGTATTGATCTTTCCGGATTTGAATACGGGAAATAATACCTATAAAGCCGTGCAACGGGAAACCGGCGCACTTGCAATCGGTCCGATGCTACAAGGTCTGAACAAGCCGGTTAACGATCTTAGCCGCGGATGCACCGTCGCCGACATCTTCAATACTGTAGTAATTACCGCCATTCAGGCCCAGCAATAAACCGATTTTTATCTATACTCATGAATGTATTCGTTATTAATTCCGGAAGTAGTTCTATCAAATATCAACTTATCCGTATGCCGGAGTCGGAAGTTGTATGTTCCGGACTTGTAGACCGTATTGGTCTGCAGGAGTCTACCATACAGCATAAGATTTACCGCGGAGGCGCCGAAGAAGTTATCAAAAAAGTATTGCCGATTCAGGATCACGCCACTGGCCTGCAGGAGGTGTCGCGATTACTCACTGACTCACAACATGGTGTAATCCGCGATCCAAAGGAAATCGAAGTGGTAGGCCACAGGGTCGTTCACGGCGGTGAAAGTTTTTCCAAAACCAGCATCATCACCCAGGAAGTAAAGGATAAGATCAAGAAACTATTTCCCCTTGCCCCTCTTCATAATCCGCCGAACTATCTGGGTATCGAGGTGGCCGAAACCATCTTTTCCAGCGCGCAGCAGGTTGCAGTCTTTGATACAGCATTCCATCAAACCATGCCACCCGTGGCATACCGCATTGCTATTCCGAAATCATTCTATGATGAACACGGCATTCGCGCCTATGGTTTTCATGGAACGAGTCATAAGTATGTTACTGAAAAAGCGATCGCGCACCTGAACAAGGCTGAATCAAGGATCATAACAATCCACCTAGGTAACGGATGTAGCATGAGTGCGGTGCGCGACGGCGTTTGTATTGACACCAGCATGGGGTTCGGTCCCATGAACGGTCTGATCATGGGCACGCGCACAGGCGACATAGACCAGTCCATCATTTTTCATATGATCAGCCAGTTAGGCCTGTCACCCGACGAGGTAAATACAATCCTTAACAAAAAGAGCGGCATGCTGGGTTTGACCGGATACAGCGATATGCGTGACGTGCGAGCCGAGTGCGACCGTGGTAACGATGAGGCTATCCTGGCCTACGAGATGTATGCCTATCACATCAAAAAATATATCGGCGCATACACCGCCATTCTCGGGGGACTTGATGCAATTGTGTTTACCGCGGGCGTTGGAGAAAACGATGCGTTTACCCGAAGGCTTTCGACCCAAAACCTGGAGTACCTGGGCATTCACCTTGATGAAGCAAGGAACGAAAAAGGTGGCAAGGGCATAACTGAAATAAACACCATCGACTCACCCGTGAAAGTTCTGGTCATTTCAACCAATGAAGAGCTTGAGATCGCGCGACAGTGTTTTCATTTGCTGAAACCGGTTCAGGAATCAGCAGGCTGAGTTCCGTGAGTGAACAAAAGTTCAGAATCTGATCTCAGAAGGACGCAACCCGAATTTTTTTCGGAATGCTGTTGAGAAGTGGTTTGGATTTTTGTAGCCGATTATTCTCGCAACCTCATTTATCTGACGTTGTTCGTAGCGAAGCAGATCCCTCGCGTGGGTCATCCGCAGATTCGTTATGTAATCAAAAATGCTTTCACCGAATGCCTCGCGGAAAAGCCGCATCAGCTTGTTGGTGTTCGTTGCAAAATGTTTTGACAATGACGTTAACGAGTGATCATCCAGGAAATGCATTTTCAGGAAGTCACGTACGCCGTGAACTAATTCAATTTCGCGCGCATTATTCCGCGGAAGAGCGACGGCGCCTTCACCAAACATCGCATGAAACTGAAGCAACATGATTTGTATGAGCGACGCCTCCATCATCATATAGGCCATCTTTCCCTCGAAGGGCGAATCAAGAATGTTTTGCATCGCGCGCTCCTGAGCGGAAAGGATTGGCATGAACCGCTTTCCTGAAATACGGCTCTTTTTTTCAAATACATTTATAAGCGCGTCAGCCCAGTCTGTTTCTGGCAGGAACGGCATAAAGTATTCGGGCTTTACCTCAAAGTGCGCGACATGAAAAGGTTTTCCGTCAGAAACGAGATGCTTGAATTCATTCTGTGGGTCATATTTAAAATTCTGAGACAGGTTGAAGGAGGGCTCACATGCCTCAGCGGAATCGTAGTAAGTTCTCACTTCACCTTTCAGGATAAGGCATATCCCCAGCATGTCCAGACCGATCCCTTCATTGTTACTGAGAACCACATGCCGATTGAACATTCCCTGATATTCCCGCAGGGAAAAATTCGGAAGATACAGATCAAAAGACCTAACAGCACTGACGATCTCTTCTTCCCAGGCGGGCGGATTGGGGGTTGTAATGTATTCACCCAAAGGTATGCGGGAAGTTGCCGGGTCGCGAAGAGAAATGTTCGGATTGTCGAGCGTAACGTAACTATACTTCTGATTCATTCCGGTAGCTTTTAAAGCAATGGTGCTTTCACGTAAACGGCATGGAATGGGTTACAATGCGCCGACGCCAGCCTGATAATCAGAAAAGTGATTTTGCGTAGGTCATGCTCCGTTTTGCGTAGGCCACGCGTACGACGGTTTCCGTTATGATCCCTATAAAAGTCGAACCCATAATGAAAACGACCCTTATCGCATCACTGACTGCCGTGACTTTATTGGTATCATTCATGTCATGCAATACGCAGCCATTCATTTCGGGGACCACGCCGGAGTTGTCGCAGGAAGAGCTCGTCAAGCGCGGAAAGTACCTTACCACTGTGGCAGGATGCAACGACTGCCATTCGCCAAAAGTCTTTACCGAGTTGGGCCCAATGCCGGACACAACGCGATTGATGTCAGGCCACCCGGCTGATGAAGCCCTGCCGGAAGTTCCGGCCAACGCGCAATGGATTATGTTCAGCCCCGGATTGACAGCAGCCGCCGGACCATGGGGTGTCTCCTTTGCCGCGAACCTTACGCCCGACGAAACCGGAATTGGCGCATGGACGTACCAACAATTTGAGATCGCCATACGTAAAGGGAAATTCAAAGGACTCGAACAAAATCGTCCTCTCCTGCCACCTATGCCGTGGCCGATGGTCGCCCAGATGACGGACCAGGATTTAAGAGCTGTCTTTACCTATCTCAAATCACTGCCTAAGGTAAAGAACGTAGTCCCCGCATCGGTTCCACCACAAACTGTGATTAGCAAGAAATAATCTTCGCATCAACAAAACGAATACAAAACACGATATGAAAAGACTCATCACTGCATTTATGATCATCACTACACTTAGTTCGTTTAAAACGACGTCAGATGGTTCTGAAATCAACCGGATCCACTCTTCCAAGAAACTCGGTCTTGAAATTATCCGCGCTGTCGCTGATCAGTCGGAGTCCGAGTTCCTGGCCTTGCTGCCATCCGTAAGCGATTTCCACGGTATAATGAGCGCCAACGCCGGATTCTATGGCGGCAACATCGCGGATGCACAAAAGGAATTTTCGACGTTGTACACGACACAGGTCATACCGCAGGCTAAGAAAGCATTTGCCAATCTTATCCACCAAAGTAAGAAGCATGGTATTGACTGGCGGACTATTGAAGTCACGGGTATTGACACAGGAAATGAACCACAGGGTACGCTGTCTTTTGTGACTGTGTCGATAAGATTTTTATCGAATGGGAAATCGTATAGTCTCGTGGTGGATAAAAGCCTGGTTTGGAACGGGCAGTGGAAGGTTAGTCAGTATATCCGACTCGCAGAAGGATAACTTTTTGAGGTGTGTTGAGCCCGAGGTCAGGTGAGTGTATGCTCCCTGGCCTTTTTTTGCATTTGGCCCCAGCAAATATTCGGGCCAGCGACTAAAATTCGCGCTTTACAGTCTTTTTTTCTCGCGCCAGATTACTGACCTTTAAGGATACACGTCTGAATAAGTTATGATCAGGAGAGGAATTTTATTTTTTATCATCGGTTTTTCCTGCGGTTCAGCCGCTTTTAGTCAAAACCGCGTGCCTGCATTTGAAATGAATGAACGCCTCGGCCGGGGAATTAATATGGGCAATACCTTTGAGGCGCCTTCAGAATCGGAATGGGGCAACCCCTGGAAGCCCGAGTATTTTGAAATTATTGCGGACCTCGGTTTCAATCACGTACGTCTTCCTGTGCGCTGGGAGCCCGCCGCACGGAGCATGGCCGCGCCACCTTACACCATCAACCCTGATTTTCTAGGTCGTATTCAAGAAGTCGTAGACAAAGCGATTCAACACGATCTTCACATAATTGTCAACATGCATCATCACGACGCGCTCTTTGAAGATCCGGCCGGACAAAAAGAACGGTTTATTTCACAGTGGAGCCAGATCGCAGAATACTTCAAGGAGTATCCCGATCTGCTTTTGTTTGAAGTACTGAATGAGCCCCACGGAAATGTGACACCGCAGCTATGGAACGAATTCTTCAGTGACGCACTAACGGAAATCCGAAAAACGAATCCTACGCGGGTAGTCATCATGGGGGTCGCCGAATTTGGTGGCCTCGGCGGATTGTCACAGCTGGTGGTCCCTGACGATGAATACATCATCGTTTCACCACACTACTATAATCCCTTCAACTTTACGCATCAGGGCGCCGAATGGGTTGGCCCACAGGCGGATGAGTGGCTCGGAACGGAGTGGCTCGACACAGAGGCGGATAGGGAAACCGTGGCAACGGAATTCAGCTACGCCTTGCAATTCTCTGAGAACAATAAGGTCCCGATTCACGTCGGCGAATTCGGTGCGTATAGTACCGCCGATATCGCTTCGCGCGAACGCTGGACGACGTTCCTCGCGCGCTGGTTTGAAGAACAGGGCATGAGCTGGGCGTACTGGGAATTCAGCGCGGGTTTCGGCATCTATAATCCCGCTACGAAGCAACTGGTAACACCTCTGGTAAATGCGTTGCAACATAACGAGATGCCGGAACCCACACCCATATTCGCCGTACCTGTGTACCACAGTAATTTCACCTCGGGCAACGATGGCTGGACACTTTCCACTCAGGGCGGCGCATCCGGAACGGCAAGCACTTCAAACGGGATACTGAACGTTGCGCTTACCACTGCCGGTACCGAGGGATGGCATATTCAGCTGGTCAAAGGTGGTATCAATCTGGAAAAGGATAAACTGTACCGCGTTTCATTCAAGGCTCAGGCCATCGCCGACCGAAGCGCAACTTTTTACGTCGGCAAGGCATCCGATCCATGGAACGCGTATAGTGGATACTCCGGGCTCAGCATTGGAATGACGTTGTCAACGTACTCGTACACATTCACCATGACTTCGCCCTCCGATCCGGCGGCGAGAATTGTTTTCGACCTGGGTACGTCGGCAACCGGGATTTCAGTCACCGACATCAAAGTTGATGAGTTGCGTTTTGTCGTGACTAATGTGGAGGAATCACTGGCGCAAAAAGTACAGGCTTACCCAAATCCGGTAATCGACAACCTATATAGTGATGTGCTTTCGAGATTCAGAAAGGCGGTGATTTTGGATACCAAGGGAAGTGTACTTACTGAATTTACGCTGACGCCGTCAACTGAGTATCTTGATCTCTCTGATGTTCCTGAAGGATATTACATTGTGAAGCTTTCGGGCACACCGGGACAGGTGCATATGCGAATCGTGAAGCGACGTTGACTTCGGTTTCGGGTTTAACCACTTTTTTGCTCGCGGATCACACGGATCACGCGGAAGAAGACGCGGAAGGGTAAACCGATCCATTCGACGGATTCTGCCGAAGATTAGGTAGCCGCTTTTTTTTGCTCGCAGATCGCGCGGAACACGCAGAAGAAGACGCGGAAGGGTAAACCGATCCATTCGACGGCTTGGATTCTGCAAAGATTAGTAGCCGTTTTTTTTGCTCGCAGATCACGCGGAAGAAGACGCGGAAGGGTTGACCGATCCATTCGACGGATTCGTCACGGTTATTTTTATTCAGTACACGCGATGCCTGTGAAGATATCCATCAAGTCGCTATATTGGGTTTCAATAACTCATACCGTGCGTTTATCTACCCTCCTGCCCCTTCTGCTGTTGGTCATGCAGCCTGTCTTGAGCCAGCCGAAGACCGATCCTTTTCTTGAAGATTTGCTTATGAGCAGTCAGCGCGAATTGGTTCGAAAAGTAATCACCCACAAGGACAGCTTCCGGCTGCAGGTCATTTATACACGGATAGACCGCGATAAAAACAACAAGCCCTCCTTTGAGCACTTTCATTTCAATGTTGACCCCGACCTGTATTACAACCCCGCGTCGACAGTCAAGCTACATGTTGCATTGCTATCCCTGGAAAAACTGAACGAAATGAAAATCAAGGGCGTGAACAAATACACCGCCATGCATTTCGACAGCACCTTTAAGGGGCAGGTACCGGCGTATTCCGATGAGACCGCGGAGACGGGTCTGCCCTCGATCGCCCAATATATCAGTAAAGCGTTTCTTGTAAGCGATAATGATGCGTATAACCGCATGTACCAGTTCGTTGGACAACAAACCATTAACAGGTCGCTGCACCAAAGAGGTTACCGAAACACACGGATCAACAGACAATTTATGGGTTTCTCGGAAGAACAAAACCGGCATACGAATCAGATACGTTTCCTCAACGCAAATGGTAACGTAATCTATACTCAGCCTCCCGCCTATAACCCTGACCCGTTTGATTATTCAAAAATCATCAAAGTCGGACGAGCACACATGAATTCGCGCGACAGCCTCATTCACGAGCCTATCGATTTTACACGGACAAACAATGTAGGACTGGCGGACCTTCAGCAGTTGCTCCAATCCGTCATGTTTCCTGAAGCCTTTCCTGCGGACCGGCGTTTCAACTTGTCGAAAGACGATTACAATTTTTTGTACCAATACCTCTCGCAGTATCCGTCAGAAACGAATTATCCCAAATACGATACGTCACAATATTACGATAGCTATGTAAAATTTTATTTCCGCAATGGAAGCCGGCAAATGCCGAAAGGTGTTCGTGTGTTCAATAAGGTTGGCTGGGCGTACGGATTTTTGATTGACGTGTCTTATGTCGCGGATTTTGAAAACAAAGTCGAGTTCATGCTGACGTCAACGGTGTACGTGAACAGCGACGGCGTGCTAAATGATAACAAGTACGAATACGAAACCGCGGGCTGGCCATTCCTGTATGAATTGGGGCAAACGATTTATGAATATGAAAAGAAGCGGCCCCGCCAACACGTCCCGGATCTCAACGTATTCAGAATAAAATATGAGCGCCGCGATCCCAACGATACCCGGGAATCCATTCGTGACGTTGAGAATTAATTCCTTCCTGCGGCTTCGTCTGCGTTTTCCGTGGCTTCCGGGAGTTTATTAGTTTCCTTTCTCTCTCGCAGATCGCGCAGATCGCGCAGA
>JAEZEH010000001.1 GCA_023417785.1 Bacteroidota bacterium | reverse complement strand
AGTTGAATGTATTCCTTCGAAAGTCTGGACACGATGCTTTGCACGGAAGCGCCAACCACTTTTCGTATACCGATCTCTTTGGTCTTCCGCTCCGCGATGTAAACGGACAGTCCATACAAACCCAGGCACGATATCACAACTGCAATGACTGTTGAAAAAGGTAAGCAACCTTGAAATTCGTTGTTCTGCTTTGTACATAGTCTGAATGTTTTCGTTCAGAAACACAGCTTCAAACCGGGATTCCATAACGGGGCTGTGATTTTTTTTATTAGCCACCGAAGATGAACGATTTCGATATTTTTCTACACATCCGGTTGGCTCCCCGGTCGTGGTTCCCGTTGATAATTTTGTGCTCGTTTCCAAATGAGGTAGCCGTTACCATACCGTCCCGCCGGGACAGGGCTTAACGTATCTTTCTTTTTCTACAAACAGGCTGTCCCTACAGGACGGGAATGCACTCTGGCCAAATCTACCGGGAGCTAAAACACTGGGAAAAGGGAATTTCGGTTTTGGTGAATTAAACGGCAGGTTGCTCGGCCGCACCAAAAAGTTATGCACACTTATTTTGTTTATTGGTTGTGGACAAAATCGCCGTACAATTTTCGGAGAGCCCGTACCTTCATAAAAAAACAAAACTATGAGAGCACTTAAATTTTATGACAAGGAAGGAGTAGGATTTGAGTTTTATATGGACTACGTCAAGCAGTCGATCACACTACAGGTTGACAATCACCATGCCCCTGAGGAAACCAACTACCTTGAGATTGACGAATCCGACGTGGACGATATCATTATCTCATTGGTAGAACTGAAGAACGAATTGGCTGCAATAAAAAACCTTGGGAATAATTAGATGAATGAATGAATATCAACTTCTTCCTGCATCATGTACAGATGCTGGAAGAAGCTGATATCAGTTTCTCAGCAAATCGTCGACGTACTATAAGGGGTCTTACTTTGCCACTGTCGGTTCTATGGCAGGCGGAATAAGTTTGTAGACGACCGGAGTCACTATCCGTGAAAGCAGCGTCGAACTGATCAACCCACCAATCAGCACAATCGCCAAAGGCGAAATCAACGGATTAACGGAAATGGCGATTGGAATCAACCCACCGATTGCTGTAAGCGAAGTCAGCACAATGGGAAGGAACCGGACCTCTCCTGCTTCGCGAATGGCTTCATCAATGGATTTTCCCTGCTGACGAAGCTGATTTGTAAAATCCACCAAAAGGATCGAGTTCTTCACCTCAACTCCTGCAAGCGCGATCAATCCGATAATAGCTACGAAGGAAAGCGGATTTCCGGTAATCATCAATGCGATTACCGCTCCGACAACACCCAGCGGAATGACGCTTAAAACAATCAACATGCTTTTGAATGTTTTGAACATCAGGACAAGCACAGCGACGAAAAGAAACACGGTTACAATTATGATCGTGCCGAGGCCGCCAAAAGATTCGTTACTTGCCTCGACTTCGCCACCCATCATGTAACTGAATCCCTTAGGGAGCGAAAGGCTCTCCATTTTTTCAATAACGCCGGCGATTACCTGATCATTGAGATAGCCCTTGTCGACAAAAGCCGATATGGAAACGGTTCGGATCTTATTATAATGATCGATACGCAAGGGTGCTGCTTCAAGCCTGAGTGACGCGATCTGCGCAAGCGGTACAGCTGAACCCATTGGGGTGTTGACGAAGACATTCTGGAAGGATTCAAGCGTCGGGCGTTCTTTCTTGGGCGTGGTTACGAAGACCGCATAATCGTCGCCTTTTTCGTCGGAGAAAGTTCCCATCTCGAGACCTGCCACCGCAAGCCGCACCGTTTGGTCGATGTCAACGGTTTGAATACCTGACATCCGCGCTTTCTCCTGATTGATGCTCAATCGCAGATCACTCTTCAGATTGCTAATTGGGTTGTTTACGTAAATGGTCCCCTCTGTTTGCTTCAGTAGCTTCTCAACCCGTGCTGCGTAAGCCCGTAGTGTATCCAGGTTATCACCAAAAAGTCTTACTTCAACCGGTGCAACAACGGGGGGCCCCTGCTCAAAATTCCTGACTTCGACCTTCGCACCCGGATACAAACGAAACTTATCCCTCAGTTCGTTGATGATCTCCAGCTTCCGATCCGGTGAAACATTACTCCTAAGCTGAACAAACGTCTGGGAAAAATCCGCACTCTCGTTTTCCTGGATCACGTTGTAATAAATACGGGGGTTGCCTTTGCCAACGTTGGTAGCGAAGTATTCAACCTCCGGTATCTGCTCAAGGACTTTCTCGACGTCGCGGGCCACTACATCAGTCGTCTCGAGATTTGTTTGAAGTGGCGTAATTGCGTTCACCAGAAACTGTGGTTTTTCCGACGCCGGGAACAAGGCAAACCCTATCACTGGAAACAATTGAAGCGACCCGAAGAACAGCGCCCCCGCGATAATAGTCGTGATCACCGGATACTTAAGCGCTTTATCAAGCCATCTGGAATAGCTACCTGAAATCAGTCGCTGCAAACCTCTTAAGAAAATGTTGCCATTATGATTTCCGTGATCCTTCAGAATCCGACTGGACAAAAATGGAATTACGGTTAATGAGACGACCATTGAAGCCAGAACAGCCATGATTACTGCAAGGGGTAATCCGCGAATGAAGTCGCCCGCACCCTCGGGCAGGAAAACCAGCGGAATGAACGCTATAATCAGCGTAAAAGTACAACCCACAACAGCGACTCCAATTTGTTTTGTGGCTTTCAATGTGGCCTCGATCCGGCTGTGTCCTTCCCGCATCCACCGCTCGATGTTCTCGACTACGACAATGCTGTCGTCAACGAGCAGACCGAGAGCGACCACAAGTCCAACGATGCTCAATTGATTGAGGCTTATTCCCATCAGGTTGAGCAACACCAGACCAATCGACAATGATAATGGAATGGAGATCATTACAATGGCCGCGGCGCGAAAGCCCAGAGGCAACAGCGTAATAGAAACGAGCAGAATGGCTATAATAAAATCCTTGCCCAACAATGCAAGTCGGCCATTTACATTATCCGCCTGATCGAAATGGTGTACAAGGTCAATGTTCTGAGGGAGCCCGGCCTTAAATTCTTCGATCACCGGTTTGTACTGTTTCTGCGTTTCACTGATATTCAAACCTGGCTTTTGCGCAGCCACAACATAAACCGCCCGATGTCCATTCAGCCGGGTAATATGTTTTGTTTCATCAAAGGTAAAATAAGCTTCGGCAATATCTTTCAGTACTACATTCTTACCATCGGCTGCATACACGATCGTATTTTTTATATCATCCAGTGAAGTATAGTTTCCACTCGTCTTTACGCTGAACGATTTCGAACCAGCAATCACACTACCTCCGGGGATGTTTGCCATTTCGCTTTGTATACTTCCAAGAATAGCGTTCAGTGGAATATGCATCTGTGCAATTTTTTCCAGCCTCAACTCGACTCTGACGATCTGTTCAGGTAATCCCTGTATTTCGATGTTTTTCAGTGCAGTGATTTTTTCGAGGCGGTCCTTAAGTTCCTCGGCATAAAATTTCATGTTGCTCCGGGAGCTGTTCTCCGAGATCAGCGCCACCTGCAAGATGTTTACATCGGATGGTTGAAACTTCTTTACTTCAATGCTGTATATGTCCCGGGGCAATTGACTGCGGATGCTTCCCACCTCTCGGACGATCTCCTGGTACTTGTCATCGGGGTTGCTTTCGTATTTGTATTCGACGTTCAAAACCGCCAGTCCGTCTTTGATGGTGGTCTTGATGCGTTTCATGTCCTCAAGTTCGTGAATCTTCTCTTCCAGCGGGTCTACGACCAATTCCTCCATGTCTTTGGGACTTGTACCGGGATAGACAACGACTATCGAAAACTGAGGCGCTTCAATCTCCGGATCCTCGCTTCTCGGCATCGTAAACAGTGTGGTCACGCCGAGAGCAATCGCCATCAGGAACATAATGAGGGTGAACTGATAGTTCTTAACTGCGTATTCTGATATTTTCATAAACATGGTTTGATGGGTGGCATTTTTTGCACATAGAAGTCCCGGTAACCTCGTGGTTACATCGTCAAAGGATTCCTTTCAGATTATTTTACGATATTAACCGGAGAGTTATCAGTCAGATAGGCACTCCCCGAGATGATTACATTCGACGCATCCTCTAAGCCGGAGGCTACCTGTATGGTATTAGCATTGAATGATGATATCACCACAGGTTTTCGTATGGCCAGGTTGTCGTCATCTGCCACAAAAACAAACCCCTCGTTACCGCTGGCATCAAGAACAGCTTCATAGGGTACATCCCACGTTTCTGATTCAGAACTTGCCAGAATGGTAGCCGAAGCAAACATACCCGAAGCCAGTTGCCGGTCACCCGACGGGACCTTAATCTCGATGGTGAACGCACCGGTTGCGGGATCGGAAGTACCCGCCTTACGCAGAACATGTCCCGACAGGGTGTCACCCGGGAATGCGTCGAGCGTTATCTGTACTTTGTCATCTATCCGAACATCAGCCCACTGCCTGTCACTTACTCCCACCTTGAGTACCCAGCCCCCGGTCGCAGCCCCGTTAGTTTTGAAGACCGGATCGCCAGGATTAACCAACTGGCCCGCATTGACAAATTTCTTTAATACGTATCCATTAGCCGGGGCTTTGATCTCTGAAAAGCCCTCGTTGAATTTCGCGGTATTGAGTTGTGCCAGTGCTACGTCGTGAGCCGTCTGCGCGTTCTGCAGCTGCTCCAGTGTGGCAACGCTGTCCTTATAAAGATTCTTTGAACGTGCAAGATCCCGGGCCGCTTTTTCATAACCAGCCTCTGCCTGCCTTACAAAACCATTAACTTCCGTCAGGTCCAACACGGCAAGAACCTGGCCTTTGGCTATTCGTTGCCCTTCCTCTGCGAAAACTCGTTTCACTACACCGCCCACTTTAAAGCTTAACAGGGTTTCGGTATCGGTCGTAATATTTCCAGAGGTCCTGATTTCATTATGATGAACTGATTTTTGCAGCGGCATAATTCTAACGGGAATTGCTTCAGTGGTACGCGGAACGGCGGGATGATTACCTTTGCTTTCTGTACATGCTTCGGTAATCATAATGAGCAAGACGGCGGACAGGATGGTGATAAACGTTTTCATACGAAATGAATGGTTATTTTAGTTTGAAAGAAGATGTTTCGCGTTCCAGATGTGCTGCGGCAATTAGCATTTCAAACTGGCGTACATTGACTTTAAGTTCCGATTGTGTGAGCTGGTTCCGGGCATCAATAAATTCGATCTGCGAGTTTACGCCTTGCTGAAACCCTTTTTCGATAAGTGTAAAGTAACCTTTGGCGGAACGGAGCTGCTCCTGTGCGGCCTGAAAGTTCTGCTTCGCCACAAGAAGGTTATTGGACGCAATTGATGCAGCTACTTCCAGCTGTGCATTTGTGTTTCTGAGATGCAAGTCGGTTTTCTCGAGATTGAACCGGCTTTGCTTTATTAGCAGGTTATTTCGAAAGCCTTGAAAAACCGGAACTGATACCTGAACTCCAAACAGAAAATACTTTGACCGATTGTTAACCTGCCAGTCCATTCCCTGAGCACCTAGATCCAGGAAAGCATTAACCTTTGGAAGGGCGGAGAGTTTATGCATCTGAAGTGTCGAAAGCTGGATCTCACGGCTCATGTTTATCATCGCCAGTTCCTCTCTTCCCGAGATGTCGATGTCAGAAGACTCTCCTGCTTCACCGTAAAGTGTATCAGCAGCAACCAGAATTCCTGAATCCAGTGGTCTGTTCAAAAGGAAATTCAGGTACTTCCGCGCATTTACGGTTTTCACTTGCGCGTCATTGAGATCCGCCTTGACATTTTCGTGTTCACTCCTCGCCCGCAATACATTTGCGGGAAGATTTGTGCCGTTTCGCATAAGGGATTCATTAACCTCCACATTCCTTTCAACAAGCTGCAGGGCACTTTGGTAGACGTCAACTGAGGCAAGGGCCGCGAGATAATTGTAGTACGCGGCCTTGATATCAAATACAAGTTGTCTTTTGTAGGCAACCAAGTCGTATTCCTGAAGTTGTAACCTCTGCCGCTCAATGTTGCGGGCCAGATGGAGATCGGTATTTACCAGAGGAACAGATGTGCGGACTCGTGCATCGTAAAAGTTGTAGGGAAAGAAATCCTGGCTGACGTTCTCCACTTGCGGGAATGCGCCCGATTCTGTTAACTGATTCAATGTCGTGTAAACAGGATTGAGCAGATCTCCAATCGGAATGGCTATGCTTCGCCCGCCTTTACCCGACGTGTAGTCAGCCATGACGTTGACCGCGGGAAGAAACCAGGTTCGTGCAATTTCCAATGAGAGTTCTGCCTGTTGCAGAGTTATCTTTTTTTCCTGGAGAACCAGGTTGCTTTCAAGTCCTTCACGTAGGTAGTCAGCGAGAGGGGACTGTCCGGTAACCCCGGCTGGAATGATGGCAGTCATGGCGAAGATGAGAAGCCGATAGCGGGTTCTGGTTAGCATAGAAATTAAAGTTTACACTGTTAAGTAGGATGGCAAATTTTTTTATGTAGGTCCATTTGGATGCATACGATCAAACATTTCTGATAAGATAGCCGACGCCCGATCAGAAAGGCCTTGTTGTACTTCTTCGGTGAGCACATTACACCGCTCACGAATCTCGAGCGAACAAATCCCATGAACCATTGCCCAAAGCGTGAATGACAGGCTTTCGGGTTCCATACCTGTGAAATACCCTTTCGAAATGCATTGCGTCACCGTATTAACAAGAGCCTGAAACGATTGCTTCCCCTCATCCCATTCTTCATTGCATTTATCGTCGAGTGCGTTCATCGGCGCCCTGTTAATGAACATAAGATCATAGAATTCACGGTTTTCAAGGGCAAAACGGATATATGCTTTCATCACCGCTTTCAGTCGTTGATAGGGATCCTCAACAAATGCGAGTGGCTTGAAATATTGATTCAACAGCGCGAACCCTTCCTGGTGCAGCGCGTAAAAAACGTCATCTTTATCCTTGAAATACAGATAGATTGTGGTTGGTGAGTACTCTATCCGCTCCGCGATGCTGCGAATTGAAGTTTCCTGATATCCCTTTTCGATGAACAAAGCCTTCGCACTTTGCAGGATTTTAGTCCGCAATTCCTCTTTCTGCCGTTCCTTTCTTGTTGCGATGGTCATAACGAAGTTTAATTAACGGTGTTAAGTTATTCAGGTTTCACGAATTTCCCAAATCTTTTCAAGTATTAGGTTCCGGCGAAGGCAACCCGGCCCTGGTAAAAGAATATGCTCTCGCCATTCAAAAACTAAAAAATGCAATATCTTTCCGGGATTCATTTCACTTCTATGAAACCTACAAGCCTTGTTTTCACTCTGGTAGTCCCATTCGCTATGTTGATCTCCTGCGGATCCCCTGAAAGCAGAACTACCAAAGCCACACAGATACCTCAGGCAGAAAAGAAACCTTTTGAAATCGTAGCCTCGCACGGGGCTAAGCGTATCGACAATTATTACTGGCTGCGAAACCGCGAGGACTCGGCTGTGATCCGATATCTGGAGGATGAGAACCGTTACGCCTCAGAAATAATGGCCCATACCAAAAATCTGCAGGAGAAACTCTTCGAGGAAATGAAGGGTCGGATAAAGGAAAAAGACGAATCGGTTCCTTTCAGACTTGACGACTACTACTATTATACGAGATATGATGAGGGTTATGAATATCCTGTTCACTGCCGGAAGAAGGGATCGCTGGATGCTGCTGAGGAAGTCATCGCCAATGGCAATGAACTAAGTAAAGGGCAGAGTTTTTTTGATTTCGATATTGATGTAAGCCCCGACCACAGCATTGCCAATATCATCGTCGATACCGTTGGAAGAAGACTTTATACGATCATGTTCAAAGACATGCAAACGGGCCAGATGTTACAAGACAAGCTCGCCGGTACTGAAGGCGATGTAGTGTGGTTCAACGATAACAGAACGGTCTTATACTCGAAGCAGGATCCTGTCACCCTGATCGCTAACAAAGTATATCGCCACGTATTGGGTACCAGCCCGGCCAATGATGTGCTGGTCTACGAAGAGACCGATCCTACGCTTGAGTGCTCTATTCAAAAGACAGCATCTGAAAGGTTTATTCTGATCACTTCCTCCCGAACAGACGCCTCGTATCAGCGGTATATCGATGCCAATATCCCGCGTTCAGGCCCGACGGTAATCGAACCCTTTGAGGAAAACGTAAAGTATTTTGCCGACCACCTGGGTGACAAGTTCTTCATTCGTACAAATTACCAGGCGAAGAATTTCCGATTGGTGGAAGCTCCGGTATCTCGACCCGGGCGCGCCAACTGGAAAGATGTTATTCCGAACCGTGATGACATCTTTCTCGAACGCACAAAATTGTTCAAAGATTATCTGGTGCTGCAGGAGTCCAGTAAAGGCCTCGACCGGCTCCGCGTCATACGCTGGCGCGATAAATCGGAATACTTTATTGAATTCGATGAGCCGGCTTACATGGCAAGCCTCGGCTACAATCCGGAAGTTAATACGGATGTAGTACGGTACACCTATCAATCAATGACCACTCCGACTACCACCTACGATTATAACCTTACGTCACGCGATGGCAAGTTAATGAAACAGCAGGAGGTGCTGGGTGGATTTTCAAGCGCCGACTATGCCACGGAACGCCTGATGGCCAAAGCCCGCGACGGGAAGGAGATTCCCATATCAGTCGTCTATCGAAAGGACAAGTTCAGGAAAGACGGAACCAACCCATGCCTCCAGTATGCGTATGGTTCCTATGGCGCTTCGATGTATCCGTACTTCAATTCAAAACGTCTCAGCCTCCTTGACCGGGGCTTCGTTTATGCCGTGGCGCATATCCGCGGCGGCCAGGAAATGGGCGGAAACTGGTATGACGAGGGTAAGATGATGAAAAAGTTGAATACGTTTACCGACTACATCGACTGCTCCGAGTTCCTCATAGAAAACAAGTATACGTCTACGGAATACCTGTTTGCAGAGGGCGGTAGTGCCGGCGGACTTCTGATGGGTGCCGTCGCAAACCTGCGTCCTGATCTTTACAAAGGCATGATCGCTTGGGTTCCTTTCGTTGATGTCGTTACGACTATGATGGATGAAACTATTCCACTTACTACATTCGAGTGGAAGGAATGGGGAAACCCGAATATCAGGGAAGAATACGAGTACATGCTCTCCTATTCGCCATACGACAACATAGAGGCTAAGGATTATCCAAACATTCTTGTGCTTACCGGCTTCCATGATAGTCAGGTACAGTACTGGGAACCTGCAAAGTGGGTGGCTAAATTAAGGGAAATGAAAACCGATGATAACACCCTGCTGTTCAAAACGAACATGACTGCGGGCCACGGCGGGTCCTATGGCCGTTTCGAACGGCTCAAGGATGACGCCCTTGCTTACGCGTTTATGTTTGACCTTTGCGGGATCACGGAATAATAATGAAGACAATCACATCGGAGTAGGTAGCGGTCAAATCCGCCCGCGGATGAAATTCAACATTTTTAATCAAGACCATCCGCCGTGGGGACGAACCCGTTAACAGCACTGCCTTCGTGTACCTTGCAAGACCCTTAGTTTGTTTTTAATATTTCTCTGATCGGAGCTGTGCTGACAAAAATCACTTAAAAATTTTTACGTTTTTTTTCTCGTTGAGTTTTTACCCTCCATTTCCCGCGAAGGCATAAGTATTCTTCGATCAGGGGTCTATGAAAACCCCATGCACAGCCGGGACATCCACTCAACATTTTCGGTGCTGTGTTTTTTGAGCCTTCCGTGGAGAAGCAGTCTCATGTTGCCTGCGCCAACAGTATTTGGAAAGCATTAACTTTTGGAACACCTGGCATAAACTTTCGTTAACCATGGTAGGCAGATTCGATTTGCATTCAACCGGGGGTAGTAAACTCAACCACCATTGCGAGGGAAATGCAACGTTGACTACGCCGTGGCATTGGTTTATATCAACACTAAGGAAATGAACATAGTAGTACCCATAGATTTTTCGGATCACTCAAAAGAAGCCGCATTGTATGCCGCCGAGTTGGTCAAGACCCAGGGAGGCAATCTTCATCTGGTTCACGTACTGGTACCCATGGAGGAAGAACCTGATTACATGCCTGTCCGGACGATACAAGCAAAATACAATACCGTAAGTGAAATTTCTTTACTTCAGGAAGCAATCCGTCGCAAGACTGATGTTCGCACCAGCTGTGACCTTCTGCCGGGAGACATTGCTCACCAGATTATCAGGGCAGCAAAAAGAGTTAAGGCCGACCTTATTGTGATGGGTACACAAGGAAACACTGGTCTGCGGAAACACTTGTATGGTAGTCACACTGCCGAAGTAATGCAGCTCTCTTCGGTGCCTGTACTTACCCTTCCGGAAGGTTCCACTTTCAAGTCATTTGCGCGGATCGTATACGCCACCGATTATAATTATAGCAACATTCAGGATATCCGTGGCATTGCAGCCTTCGCAAGCAAATTCAATGCGGTCATCACGCTTATCCATGTTAACAAGAAAAGATCGGCGGCCTGGATGCAAGGCAGCCTCCGTGAAGATTTTGAAGAACTCATCAGGTCAGAGGTTGACTACCCGCACATCAGCTTTGAAGAGTACGATAACACCGATACCGCCGATGGTCTCCGGCTGCTTCTTCAGGAACGGTATGCGGATCTGTTAATCGTACCTAATCGCAGGAAAAGTCTGGTGGAAAGAATCACCGGACGGGGCGCGAATGAAGATTTCGTCTTTGACCTTGATATTCCGCTCCTCGTGTTTTAGCTGTACATTACCGGCTGTTCCAGTACCAAGCTTTAATCTTTTCCGTTACGCGACCACGTCCCACGACAAGCCAACCTTTTGATCCTGGCTGATCGTTAATTCCGGCGAAATAGTTGCCAGCACCACGTCATCGGTCTCAGTTTCGATCCTGCAAAGTGAATGGCTTCCGAAGAACAGTACGTCACGGACTGTTCCTCTAACAGAACCCCGGCTTTCCGGGTGTATCCTGAATTGTTCCGGCCGAAGCAGAATCGATTCCGCCCCATTCCTGATTACGCTATAATTACCGAACAGCCCGGCCACGTATTCGTCTGCAGGCTTAAAGTAGATGTGCCGGGGACTTCCCTGCTGAATCATTTCCCCTCCCCTGAGAACGAGAATATGATCCGCCCACGGCAGCGTATCATCAGGATTGTGGGATACCATGATACACGTCACTCCAAGTGCATCGGAAACATCGGCCACAACCTGCTTCAGCGTTTTCTTGTGATCCATGTCGAGGTGGGAAAAGGGCTCATCGAGCAATAGCAATGTTGGGGATGTGGTCAGCAATCGCGCGAGGGCTATACGCTGTTTCTCACCGCCGGATAGTTCGTCGGTCTTCCGTTGAAGCAGATGATTTACCTGGCAAAGCTGGTAGAGGTTGCCTGCGCTTTCACCGGTAAGGGTATTTGCATATGATAGTACCTGTTCAACACGCAGGAAACGGGGCAGTTCGAAATGCTGCGAGAGGTAGGCAATCGCGGCATGGCCAGGCACAAGTTTCTCGTGCGCGCCTTCGATTCGCCGGCCCTCGAGAAGTATTGTACCTTTCTCTGGTTGCAGAAGCCCGGCAATGATTTTCAGCAGACTACTCTTTCCTGAACCAGTTTCGCCGGCAACAACAAGTCGCTTCCCCTTTTCAAGTTCAAATGTAATATCGTGCAGAACGCGTCGGTCACTCCATTTGAGAGACAAATCCCGGCACGCCAAAAGAGGCCCATTCATGAGTGTTTGTTCTCCCAGGTGTTCATCTTAATTTTTTCAATGAGAAGGGAGTTCTTAAACTCATGAATGATCTTTTCCATTTCAAGATCACGTTCCTTCAGCTTGTTAAATTCAAGGTCATGTGTTTCGATTACCGGTTTCAGCTGATCAAGGTTTGCCTTCATGGAAGCGACCCCGGCCGTGAGCTGGTCGCGCTCTGCTTGTCCGACACCATCGCCATTTAGGCGCGCCTCGAACTCGGCAATAACCGCCTCAATGTACCCAATCATATCCCACGGATTATTAGGCCGGTTCCACGTGAATTGAATATTGCATTTGCGGCATTTGTAACGGTTGCTTGTCCAGCCGTGGCTATCTTTTTCTGTTCCAGCTGGTTTAAGTTTCTCATTCGTCCGGCACCTCGGGCAAACTGCATCGTCTTTCACGAGTTTCTTTAAGGTTTCCCGTTCCGCCAGGAGATGCGCCCGGGAATTGGCGTGTTCCTCCATCTGAGCAATAAACCGATCCACAGCATCGGCGACCTGGTGGTGTTCCTCTCCCAATTTGCCGGCATCGATCAATTTCCGGCTTTGCCTTTTGAAGAAAGTTGCGACTTTCACTAGCTCACGCTCATTGCTTTTCAGATTCTGATTCATGCCGATGGTTTGTGTAAAAATAGGAAAATGGAGCTAATCCTTCAGACGCAGACGTTATTCAATAACCGACAGGACATTCCGTTCCCCGGCCAGCAGGAAATCCTTTCCCACGTCAGCATTTTTTTCTAAATCGGAAAGCTTAGACAGACCATTGACCTAAAATGAATCATATGAAAGCCAGAAACCTTTGGCTGGTATCTTTTGTATTGCTAGCGATACCAGCATTTAATCAGGGACCCATGCAAGCAGACACGGAACGCTACCATGTTCAATCATTAAGCGACAATTCAAATCCCCTACTTCAACCATGGAAGGGTCCTTTCGGCGGAGTGCCGCCATTCGATAAAGTTAAGGTCGAACATTTTAAGCCGGCCCTCGAAAAAGTGATGACTGACCGGCTGGCGGCGATAGAAAAAATCGCGACAAATCCCAAGGCGGCAACATTCGCCAACACAATCGAAGAGTTGGAAAGGACCCGTAACATTATGTCACCGGTGCTGACCGTATATGGAATCTGGGGGTCCAATCTCAGTACACCGGAGTACCAGGCCGTCGAAATGGAAATGGCGCCGAAGTTATCCGCTATCGAGGATAAGATTATCCAGAATGAAAAGCTCTTTAAACGGATTGAAGCAGTTTACCAGTCACAGGAAAAATCAAACCTTACGGCGGAACAGCAGCGTCTTGCCTGGCTATATTTTAACAACTTCGTCCGCGCCGGCGCAAAGCTCGACGGGACGGCAAAAAAACGCCTCGGCGACATAAACCAGGAACTTGCCAGGCTATTCACACAATTTCGCATTAATGTTTTGAAGGATGAAAGCAACGAATACGTTGTGATCGAAAAACAGAGCGATCTTCAGGGCCTGCCTGAGTCACTGATAAGTGCGGCGGCTTCTGAAGCCGAATCCAAAGGCATTGCCGGAAAGTGGGTGATCACCAATACCCGTTCTTCCGTTGACCCTTTTTTACAATATGCGGCAAGCCGGCCCCTGCGTGAAAAGGTCTGGAAAATGTTTGTGAGCCGTGGTGACCTCGGCGGCGCGACTGACAACAATGCGTTAATTACCGAAATCCTGAAGCTGCGGCAGGAACGCGCGCAGCTTCTCGGCTACAAAACGCACGCTCACTGGCGACTCGAGAACACAATGGCTAAAACTCCTGAACGTGCGCTTGAGTTACTTGAAGCGGTGTGGGAACCCGCGGTCAGAACTGTACACGAGGAAGTTCGTGATATGCAGGACCTCGCCCAAAAGGAAGGCGATAAAATTACCATCGAACCATGGGACTATCATTACTATATGTCGAAAGTGCGGAAAGCAAAGTTTGACCTTGACCAGAACGAAGTAAAAGAATATCTGCAGTTCGAAAAACTTCGCGATGGCATGTTTTACGTCGCTGGAAGATTGTTCAACCTGGAATTCAGTCCGGTCAATAATGTGCCGGTATTTCATCCCGACGTTAAGGTATGGGAAGTGAAAGACCAGACGTCTCGTAAGCAGGTGGGTTTGTTTTATTTCGATCCATTCGCGCGGCAGGGCAAGCGATCCGGCGCATGGATGAATGCCTATCGCTCGCAGGAGCGCATGGATAAGGAAATTACAACCATTGTATCTAACAATTCCAACTATATCAATGGCAAGGCCGGCGAACCGGTTCTGATCTCGTGGGATGATGCGAAAACGCTCTTTCACGAGTTCGGCCATGCGCTTCACGGATTGATGTCAGATGTAACGTATCCGTCTCTGGCGGGAACGGCTGTTTTTCGTGACTACGTTGAGTTTCCGTCACAGCTTCTCGAACGATGGTTGTCAACGCCTGAAGTATTGCAGCAATATGCGTTGCACTATAAAACCGGAAAGCCTATCCCGGAGGCATTGGTGAAAAAAATCGAGAACACGGCAACATTCAACCAGGGTTTTGCCACTACTGAATACCTCGCCAGCGCGCTGATGGATATGAAACTGCACCTGTCCGGGGATCATGAAATAGATCCGGATAAATTCGAAAAGGAGACACTGGACCAACTCAAAATGCCACGAGAACTGGTAATGCGACACCGCACTCCGCAGTTCCTGCACATCTTCGCCGGCGATAGCTATTCGGCGGGTTATTACTCCTATCTGTGGTCCGATGTAATTACAGCCGATGCTTTCGAAGCTTTTCTCGAGGCAGGTGGACCATATGATGAGGCGGTAGCCGAGAGGTTGAAGAAATACATATTCTCATCGGGGAACACTATCGATCCCGCTGAAGGTTACCGCGCTTTTCGAACCCGGGATGCCGACATCAAGGCGTTGATGAAAGACCGGGGATTTAATGATTGATTCTGTGATTCTGTGACATAAGAAATCAGGGAGCCGAAGCTCCCTGATTCACCCAATTCGAGTGACGGACTAAAGCCTGTTTTATATGAATTATTCCTTATCTTTTAACTCAGACTTGTCAACATTCACTCGTTCACCAGTTTCCTTACTGATATAGTAATACTGAGCGTGTTCGTCAATAAAAACTGTTTCACCATCAGGACCCTGTTTTGATTCGAATTGTTCGTCTTTAATATGAGCAGATCCTGTTTTGCTGGCTCTCTCAACTGCATTACCTGATTCATCTGCAGCTTCTTCGGTCTTGTTACCAATCGACTCTGCACTTTCCTCAACATTTTCAGCTCCTCGTTCAACGTCCTGACCAACTGCATTGGCACTCTCTTCTGTTTCTTCACCAACTCTGTCCGCACCTTGTTCGATCTCCTCGCCTGCGTTATCAATACCTTCTTCAACTTTAGCACCGGTTTTTTCTGCACCTTGCTCTACCTCTTCACGAGCTTCCTCAAGTTGATCAGCCGATTCGTCACGTGAACCTTCCCATGCGTCTTCCATTTGGTCAGTAGCCTCTTCCAACTCCTCTTCAGTAGACTCCGCACCTTCGTTTACTGACTCAGCACTTTCATCAATTGCATCTTCTGCCTGGTCAGCTTCCTGTCTGATCTCATTGGAAGCCTCATCCATATCATTCTCTACCTCATCACCAGTTTGTTCTATTTGTTGTTCTGTAGAATAACTGATAGAATCCTGTTCTTGTGCCATAGCGACGGTTCCAAACCCGAACATTGCCGCCACACACGCTATCATTATTTTTTTCATAGTATACATTCTTTAAAAATTCAACATTGTTTTGCCTTACCAGATTAAAAGCTGATGCCGATTCACGCGATAGCCCAAACAATCCTGCTGCGCTGCCCCCCGTCAGGATTTCTAAGGGAGAAATGTAGATTCTGCTGAATAATTCTACAACCGCCGTATAATCACCCCGTTGCATCGGCGGACAACATTTCAGTTGAGGCTGCTGGGCGGACAGACAGCGGCTGGCAAGGGCGAACTAGTAGCGACACTCCCTCGTTTCGGCTGGTTTTGTTATTTTGGCTCTACTAATGAGCCTCAATATTTTCCGAACGACCCGTCTCAAAGTCCGGGAGTTCACGCCCAATGACGCGTCTTTTATCGTCCGTCTGGTAAACACACCAGGATGGCTGAATTTTATAGGCGACAAAAAGGTAGACAGTCCTGAAGATGCCCTCGGCTACCTCTCTAATGGCCCATTTGAGAGCTATCGTAAATTCGGCTTCGGGATGTGGCATGTAAGTCGCCTCGGGGACGGGGCGGAACTCGGAATGTGCGGACTTTTAAAAAGGCAGGGACTTGCCCATCCCGATGTCGGGTTCGCGTTCCTCCCCGAATATCAACGGAATGGCTACGCTTCGGAGGCCGCCAATGCAACTCTCGGACACGGATTCAATCACTTCAACCTCGAATCGATTTTTGCCATAACGATGCACGAGAACGTCCGTGCCCAAAGGTTGCTGAATAAGATTGGTCTCACATACGAACGCGATATCTGGATTGCCACGTCAGGCAAAGAAGAAGAGTTGATGCTCTACCGGATCAGAAAACCTGATACAATAAATAGCTAGAGGTTCATCGACTGAATACGGGAAGGAAACCAGATACTATAAGGAGCGAACGAGTGATAAACCTTACTCGGATACATCCACCGTCATCTCTTCTTTTCCGGGCAGCTCGCCCTCATCCTGTTTTTTGTCTTTTTCAATTTCAGGCATGGCTTCGGTAAAGATCAGTCCGTTGGCTGCGGCATGTTCGGCGGCCTGCACAGTGTTCTCAACGATTACCATCTCCACTTTGTGGCCAGCTACTTCCCTGCTGATTTCCAGCGCTACCCGATGCCGGTCGGGGAGCTTTACATCACGGATGTACACGGCCAGAATCCGCCCGGGATATTTCTTTACCATTTCGCGATAAATAGCCGGATCATCCTGACCACTGTCACCGATCAGTATGAACGGGAGGTGGGGATAAGCATTCAGAATTTGTTCGATCTCTTTGGATTTGTGCCCCATGTGATCGCTGCTTCCTGCCTTGTCGGCGTCAAGCCCGAAATCCCTCAGGAGAAGCGGTCCCGGCGGAATATCGTTGACATCCATAAAGTCTGTCAATAGATCATATACGTTCCAGGGACTGGACGAAACATAGAAGAAAGGGTTGTTGCGTTTGCCATTTCGCCCGAGCAACAGGGCCTTGTAAAACTCAGCGACCCCGGCAAACGGGAGACGCGTATGCGCGTTATGGAAGAACGTGTTTCGGGACATTGCTAACAGGCTGGTAGCACCGGTTTTTACGATCGTATCATCGATATCGCTGATGACCCCGTATTCTGCGTCGGCGGGAGGTACAAGCACTTCCGCGATAGTCGACAAACCTTCGGGGAAGGGAATTGGTGCATCAATCAACCGGACCTCAACCTCATGCCACATATCATTCCACGGTATCGACTGCTCCGTGGCTAAGGTCTTCACAAAATATCCTTCCTTGTTCGAGATTACGGTATGTTCCTCATTTGCGAAAGTGATTCCCAGTGTAGTTCCTGGCACTTCATCACTTTCGAATCGCCTGTACATCGCCGCGATGTTTTGCATAACGCTGTCGGAGGACGATGACTTTCGGATAGATTTATCCTCAAGCACCCTACCCTTGACATAAAGATTATTCACCGTTCCGTAGGTACGGTAAGTAACCACCTGTATAGGATCGTTCAATCCAAGTCGTTGGCGAAGGTCAAAAATGAGATCATCAAATTTCTGTTCTACTCCCGCAGCAGCGCGAAGTATTTTTTTCCTGATGCTGGCCATGAATTCGGTTTGAGCTTTCCCTAAAAATAAGGGGCCTGTCGTTGAAGCGCAAAAGCGGACAATGAAATGTTCAGAAATGATCACTATACATTGGTCTAACCCTCCATAACAGATCGTTACGTCTCTTCCTAACAAAAGGCATCATTGTTGTTTTTTTTCGCGTTCGGATTTGCAACCTTCATTCGGACGCCGGGTCCTTATCAAAAAAAATGTTTAGAAATTACCTCAAAATCGCCCTGCGTAGTATCAGGAAACACGCCATATATTCTTTCATCAACATCTTTGGCCTGTCCGTAGGTATAGCGTGCAGTATTGTTATTTCGCTATGGGTATCACATGAAGTTTCATTCGACCGATCCCACACCAATCTGGATCAACTCTACCAGGTCTGGATCAACGCCACCTTTGACGGTAAGGTGAATTCCTGGACATCGGTTCCGCTCCCGACAGCTGAAGCCTTGAAGGAGAAGGATGCCAATATTAAATATGCAGCTACCACCGACTGGGGCGGCGACCATCTTCTGTCGCATGGGGAGACACGTTTTAACAAGCGCGGCTTTTTTGTGACCGACGACTTTCTCACTATGTTCACATTCCCACTTTTAAAAGGGCAAGCGGAACACGCGCTGAGCGACCCTTACTCCATTCTTATATCACAATCGACAGCTGAAGCGCTTTTCGGTTCAGAAGACCCGATTAATAAAGTGATCCGCGTTGATAACACCCATGACGTGAAGATTACAGGTGTCTTGAAAAATATACCCGACAATTCCTCCTTCCAATTCGATTACCTCCTTCCCTTTTCTTTGTATGAGAAAACTGAATGGGTAAGAGATAACAAAGACAACTGGGGAAATTATTCCTGGCCTGCTTATGTGGAACTGCACGAAAATGCGTCGCGTGAATTGGTTGAAGAGAATATCAAAAATTTACTTGCCGAAAAAGGGCAGACTGATATCAAACGGGAATTTTTTATACACCCCATGGCACGGTGGAGGCTCTATTCAAACTTCGAAAATGGAAAGGAAGCCGGAGGATTAAGCGATTATGTTAACATGTTTGGCTTGATCGGCATTTTCATTTTGATCATCGCGTGTATAAATTTTATGAACCTTGCTACGGCAAGATCCGAGCGCCGCGCCCGTGAAGTTGGCATTCGCAAGAGCGTTGGTTCAAAACGGAAAGAAATCGTTTTTCAGTTTCTGGGAGAATCCATAATGATTTCCCTGATCGCATTTGTGATCGCCTTAATCCTGGCGGAAATATCGTTGCCGGCGTACAACACGTTGCTGGAGAAAAAATTATCTATCGATTATTTATCACCTGAATTCTGGGGATTCGCTGTAGCCATCGTATTGATTACCGGAATATTGTCAGGCAGCTATCCGGCCCTCTATCTTTCATCGTTTAATGTTACCAGGGTTTTGAAGGGAAAGGTCCAATTGGGTAAAGGTGCGGTCGCTCCTAGAAAGGTGCTTGTCGTCATGCAGTTCATCTTTTCGATTTCACTTGTAGTGATCAGCATTGTCATTCAGCGGCAAATCAATCACGTACAAGGCCGACAACTTGGTTACGAACAGGAGAATCTCATCACCGTTGATTATACAACTGAGATTGGTCGAAATTATAAAACCATCAAACAAGAACTACTGAGTTCCGGTGTTGTCGAATCGGTGACGAAATCAAATAGCCCGATCACAGGTATTTATTCAAATAATTTTCTGGACTGGCCAGGAAAACCTACGGACCTGAAAGTGATCTTTTCCACCATAGCCACAGAATATGATTACACTCGCACGATGGGTATCAAAATGTTGGCTGGCCGTGATTTTTCAGAAGACTTTCCCAGCGACACGTCAGCCATTGTCCTCAATAAGGCTGCGCTTGACGTGATGGGGCTGACCGATCCCATTGGGGAAACCGTGGAAATGTGGGGCACGAAACGTCAGATTATCGGAATTACCGAAAACGTTTTGATGGGATCGCTCTTTCAGGAAGTTGCGCCCTTGATGATGGTAAAGATGCCGGACTGGGTCAGTGCCGTTACAATACGCCTGAGTGAAACCGATGATTTACAAAACTCATTGAAGCAGGTTGAGGGAATTTTTAAAAAACATAATCCCGCTTACCCATTCGAGTATGCTTTCGTCGACGTGGAGTTCGCCAAGAAATACACGACAATCAATCTGATTAGCCGGTTTAGTTCCATCTTCACATTTCTCGCCATATGTATTACGGGACTGGGCATCTTCGGTCTGGCTGCCTTTACGGCGGAACAACGCACCAAGGAAGTTGGTATACGGAAAGTTCTCGGTGCCTCAGTTTCCAATCTTATTCTGTTATTGTCGAAAGACTTCGCTATCCTGGTTGTCTTCGGGTTCCTGTTAGCCACGCCCGTTGCCTGGTGGGGAGCCAACGAAGTACTGAGCAAATACCAATACCGAATCGATTTCCCTGTCTGGGTTCTGCCGGCGGCGGGCCTTATTACCCTCGCGTTTACGCTGGTGATTGTCGGCACACAGGCATTTAAAGCGGCGTCGACAAACCCTGTGAACTCCCTTCGAACAGAATGAGGCATCCGATAGCGCTGCGATTTTAGTGCGAAGTGCTCAGGTAACATTATCCATATTCGAAATAGCACAAGGCGTTAATTCTTCCCGAAAAGCAGCGTCAGCAACCTGGGCGGCTTTCCGGCTTCCGCATCAAAATGTTCTTCAATCGCGGAAAGCACAAGCCCGGCATCGGTTGCCGCGGTGTAAAACGAAGAAATATGATGTGTGTAGCAAGTCAATTCACGCGTATCAGCATCTGATCCGAACCTGGCTTTGGCGCCGGTGTATTGTTTAAAAGGATGTAATTCTCCTACGTAAACCATGCCTCCTGGCGACAAAACCCTGGACGCCTCAGCAAAAACGTGGTTCAGGTTTTCAATGTGTTCCAGCACAAGACTGAAGAGGACCAGATCAAACTGATTTGGCTCAAAAGGCCAACGTTCCAAAAGGTCGGCTTGCTGGAAGGTGACGTTTCCACCCCGGACTTTGCCGCGGGCAACGGATAGCATACCGGCCGAAAAGTCGACGGCAAGTAATTGCTCGCATTGATGCATCAGCCACACCGTATTCTTGCCTGTACCACAACCCGCTTCCAGAGCCTTTTTGAACCGTCGCTGACCAAGAATGTTTCGCAGGGCAACGGCCTCGATATCCCGGGTTTTGTTGTGGTTGGTGTCGTAATTGGCGGACCATGCGTTGTAATCGCCCTTAATGCTCATATTCATCGTATTGCAGAAAAGCCTCCAATTTAAAAAAATGTTCTATTTTTGCCGGCTTATTAACAATCCATGATATCCGTCGATGCAGTCACTGTGGAGTTCAACGGCTCCGCCCTTTTCAGCAACATCACGTTCAACATCAACGAAAATGACCGTATTGCCCTGATGGGAAAGAACGGTGCGGGGAAATCGACCCTCCTGAAAATAATTGCCGGAGCAACCAAGCCTACACGTGGAAAAGTCTCCGCCCCGAGGGATGCCGTAATTGCGTATCTGCCGCAGCATCTGCTTACAGAGGACGATGCAACCGTATTCGAAGAAGCCTCCAAAGCGTTTTCCAAGATCATTAATATGAAAAAGGATATTGACGAACTGAATACGCAATTGGAGACGCGTACGGATTACGAGTCGGACGAATACTCGCGGATTATTGAACAGGTTTCTGAACTGAGCGAAAAATACTATTCGATAGAAGAAATCAACTTTGATGCTGAAGTCGAAAAGACGCTGATGGGGCTTGGTTTCGTACGGTCTGATTTTACGCGACCTACCAGCGAATTCAGTGGCGGTTGGCGTATGCGGATTGAACTGGCGAAAATACTTCTGCAAAAACCTGATTTAATCCTGCTCGATGAGCCGACCAACCACCTGGATATCGAATCGGTTCAGTGGCTGGAAGAGTTCCTTAAAAGCAATGCAAAGGCAGTTATGGTAATCAGCCATGATAAGGCGTTCGTAGATAATCTCACGAACCGTACTATCGAGGTAACGATGGGGAGGATTTACGATTACAAGACCAACTATTCGCATTACCTGCAACTGCGCAAGGAAAGACGGGAACAACAACAAAAGCATTATGATGAACAGCAAAAGGAAATCGCTGACATTACGGCTTTCATTGAACGTTTTAAGGGCACCTATTCAAAAACGCTTCAGGTGCAATCCCGCGTAAAGATGCTGGAAAAGATGGAACTCGTTCAGGTTGACGAGGTGGATACGTCGGCACTCAACCTGAAATTTCCTCCGGCGCCCAAGTCGGGTAGCTACCCCGTGATCGCTGAAGGACTCGGTAAATCGTATGGCGATCACGTTGTATTTCGAGAAGCCAATGTCACCATTGCACGCGGTGAAAAAATCGCCCTTGTGGGAAAAAATGGTGAAGGAAAGTCGACATTTGTGAAGGCCATCATGGGCGAGATTGATTACGACGGGCATCTTCAGCTTGGGCACAATTGTCTGATCGGTTACTTCGCCCAAAACCAGGCTTCTCAACTCGACGAAGAATTAACCGTTTTCCAAACTATCGACTACATAGCGGAAGGTGACATCAGGACGAAGATCAAAGACATCCTTGGTGCCTTTATGTTTAGCGGCGATACAATAGAAAAGAAAGTCCGGTATTTGTCGGGTGGGGAAAAAACGAGGCTGGCCATGATCAAATTGCTTCTTCAGCCGGTCAACCTGCTAATCCTCGACGAACCGACGAACCACCTGGACATTAAAACGAAAGATATTCTGAAGGATGCCCTAAAGGCATTCGATGGCACATTGATACTGGTCTCCCACGATCGTGATTTCCTGGATGGTCTGGCGGGAAAAGTTTTTGAATTCGGCAGCAAGCGGATTCGCGAGCATTTCGAAGATATCAACGGTTTCCTTGCCAACAAGAAAATGGAAAACCTCCGGGATATCGAACGCCGGAATTAGAAAACTTACCTTCTACGGTGCTGAATTCGACTTTCTGTCGGTTAGTCGAAGTTGTGGGTGTAGATTTCGTCATCAGCCGGAAGATCCGACATGATAGACAACAACAGTTTACGTTGTTTTTCCCCGGCTTTGATCGATTCCAGTTTGCAGGGAGACTCCTTTTCACGTTTCTCGTCTGACTTCCCATAAGCTAACACTTGTTGGCTTATATTCCCTATTCTCGTAATCATAGTACAATTTGTTGTTTGACGATACGAATATCAGACAGAAAGACAAGGTAACAAATGATTGAGGTCAGCGCGCCGAAAGACGTTTGTCACAATTGCAATCGTGTTCAGGAAACAACGGCTGGAGTCGCCTCTTTCGGAATCTGAATATTTTCAAACATGACGGGAATTACCATCACAATGCGGGTAAAATGGTTTTCCTGTGATTCCATCGAAATGTAACCATTCATGGCCTGTACGCACTTCCGCACAATGTATAGTCCCAACCCGTTCCCCACCGAATGCTCGTTGCCTACGTAAAACATATCCCAGACCTTTTCGCGCGCGTCGTCTGGAATTCCAATTCCATTGTCAATAATACTGATCTGGATCGAATTCGTTTGGGATACGCCTTTCAATTGGACCTCAGGGACCGTGTCACGCCTTAAAGCGCTGAAATGGAGCGCATTTTCAACCAGATTCAGAAGCGCAATATGAAGGAGATCCCGGTGTGCAACAAAAGTTATCGCCTTATTGCAATCGATGGTTAGCCGAACGTTGTTGTCGCGTGCAAACTGACTAAATGACGATTGCAACATGGAAAATTCATCCAACAAATTCACTTCCGATGGCTCTCTCGGACGATTTATCTCACTTATCAACTTCAGCTTCTTTAACATACGGTCCATTGCAAATGCCGTATTGTAGGTCCGCTGTACGAGTTCACTACCTTCTCCCTTTATGGTATGCGTCGCGATATTACACAGGCCGATTATTGAACAGATCGGCCCCTGAAGGTCATGACTCGCCTTGTAAAGGAATATATCCATCTCCTTGTGGGCCTTTTCCAACAGCGCAGTACGTTGGTATACCAGCGTTTCAAGGTTGTCATTCATCCGGCGGATCTGATCATTTGCTGTCACGAGCTCTCCCTGTTTCTTCCTGAGCTTGCTGCTAATGTGAATCAAAAGAACACTTAGCAAGGCGAACACCGCAGTGACCAGAATTACTGTGAGAATATTTCGCTTGAATTTCTGGCGTTCTTCTATTCGTTGCGCTTCGCTAACATAGAGTTTTTCCTCAAGGTCCGTGACATCGAAGAATTTCTCTTTCATCGTCGCCAGTACGCTGAAGTAGTCTGATTGATTTCGATAGAAGCGTGTCTCGTTTTCCTTCAGGATTTGTTCCAGTCTGGCAATGTCCAGCCATATTTGTTCACGCACGAGAGGATCAAGGTCCCCTATTCCACCCTCGAGCTTTCGGTTGATGAGTTCAATTTTGCTATCGAACGCAGCCCTTAACTCCGTTAACGTTTTTTGCTCGGTTTCAGCCTGATGTAGCAGTGTTCGTAAATCATCACTGACAAAGGTCGAATCAGATATCCGCGTGACGAATGGATTGGTTTCGACCTTGACTGAGTCGAGCATTTTACCCATCAGGGAATACAACTTAGCATCAATGCGATCGCGTGTTGCTTTATCGAGGCTCGAGAATTGATAGTTTTTGAAAATAGCGTAGAACACCGTAAGAGATTGGATGGAATCCAAATTGCGCAAATCAAAATGCTGGAAATACTCAGACGCATCCTTTGAAGCCACTGGTTTTGACGTCGTACCTCGCCGTACGGCTACAACGGAAAGGATATCCTCACGCTCGGAAGGAGTGTGTTTTTCCAGTTTGTACCCGTTAATCGCAAACTGACTAATACCCGGTTTCCGACCATCATTGGGGACAGGAACTTCAAAAGAGCCCTGGGCGTTGGTTAACAATTTGATGGTATCCTTTCCAAAGTAGGAAACTTCAATGTTTCGAAGGATTTCACCACCGGTAGTCTGCAGCCTGAACGTATGTAAACGGTAGCTTTTCTTCCTGACCACCACTTCGAGTATTCCTTTACTGTAGTTCCAGGAAGCTGCTTCCAATGCATCATTTTTCACCGTCACAGACACAGGTGGAAGATCATGGGTTGAGACGTCTGTAAAACCCACGCCCCGGTTTCCGATCGCCACGAATGGTCCGCCATTAATGCTTATCTCGACGTTGGGGAATACTTTTAGTTTCTCATCGAAAGTCTTGACCTGAACAGCGGTTTTGTCCTGCGCCAACGCATTGGCTGCCAGCACGTGAATGACCAAAATCATTAACCATGCCCGAAGGCTACTCATCCCCCTGCTTTTCGTCCTGACCACTAAAGGCATCACGTACAATTACAATTTCGTGAAAATAATCTTCCTTCTTCTTCCGGGGTATCTCGAAACTGACAAACGCTTCCGATCCATCAGGGTGAACGACCCGGATCCGATAAAAACTAAAATAGGGAATCTTCAGCGAAAAACGGCCTGCTTCGTCCGCGGTGGCCTCCCCCACGCTGATATTGCGTGTATGATCGATGAGCGAAATTGCCGCGCCCGACAGAACCTTGAGCGTGTCGGTGGTAATCCAACTGTGTTCCTTTATTTTAAGGACTCCATCAATTACCAGCGGATAACTTTGCTGGTCTATCTGAAGCTCAAAAATATCGTCCCCCGTACCCGCAGAACGCGACGAGCTGAAATACCCTTTGAATCCGCCTTCCGTGAGAACAAGTCCAAAATCATCGGCGTGTGTATTTGCCGGATAACCTAGGTTTATCACCTCTGCATAACTTTCGGAAGTAATTGCAGACTTGAACATATCCAAACCACCCAAACCCGGTTGACCATTCGATGAGAAGTAGAGTATGCCGTCATCGACAAAAGGAAATCGTTCATCCAACGGGGTATTGATAATTTCGCCGAGGTTTACAGGAGCCTCCCATCGACCGTTCCGATAAACTGATCGGTAAAGGTCTTTACCGCCAAAGCCACCCTTGCGGTCCGATGAGAAATACAATACACGTCCATCTTCTGAAATAAACGGATCAGTGTTCGAGGAATTTTTGTCGTTGAACGCAAATACCGCTCCTTTACTCCAGCCGTTTTTCGTTCGTTCTGCGAAACGGATCTCGAGTCTACGCTCACCCGATTTGTTAGGCGCCTCTGACGACGCCGTATAAGCCGCCTTGTTTCCTCCGCTGTAGAAACAAACCGGCCCATTATGATATTTCGACCGAAATAATTTATGGAACGGTTCAGGTTTACTGAAATCGTTAATCGCCGATGTAGTATCGGCGCTTGAACGATACAGCCTGAAGAATCCGTTCCCAGAAGCGGCATCCACATTCCTGACTAGGCTGCGTGGCTTTCTGTTGGATAGAAAGACCAGTCCCTTTCCCAGCAGTGCAGCGCCAAACTCACCGGCTGCGGTGTTAATTCCAAGTCTGCGAACGGAATACTGCGCACTATCCTCCGAAAGGAAGTTGGTACTTTTAAAACGCCATATCTTATTTTTGATCCAAAGGTCTTTGTCATCGGGCCCGGCTATCCGGGAGTATTGTTCAGCAGCCTCTTCATAACGTCGAAGGGAGGCAAGCGTTTCGGCATACAGTATTCTGTCTGAATCCCTAAGTTCCTTCTGTCGCTTCAAAACCTCATCGAACCACCGGTACGCCTGATGGAAGTCCCCCTGATAATAATTGCATTTCGCGAGCTTCAAGTGTATTGCGGCGGATGCAACATTTTTAGAAACAAGGCCTTCGTAGAGCGTGGCAGCCATGGCATAGCTCCCGTCAGCAAAATAGGCATCTGCTTTTTTCTCAGATCCATAGGCAACATCCATCACCGATTCCTGTCCACGCAGGGCTATAGGCAATTGGATCAAAGTTATCGTCAGAACGATAAATCCCGCTCTCACCAGAAAGTTGCGCATGACAACCTGTGTCTTCATCTTGGTGCCGCGATTTTATGCCGGGAAAATTTGAACAGGTAGTTCACGCCAATTTCATGGGAGGCGCTACTCAAAATACTGGCATTTCCGATCACCAGGTCATAACAATAGCCAACGCTTAGCTGTGGGGTTACATTGGCGCGAAGGAGAAAGTCAACAGATTCGTTTCTTCGGTATGAGACGCCGGTGAACACTGCCTTATGGAACAACAGCCCTGCACTCATGTCGACGCTGACGGGAACGCCTGGATAATATTGTACAAATACGGAGGGTATAAAATCCAAAAAATGATTCAGCGCAAAAGTATATTTCGAAAACACTAACCAGTGCGCATTTCTGATACGCATTTCGGCCGAGTCAGCCGCGGCCATATCGGAGGGTATCATACCCGGAACCGAGGCCCCGGCCTCAAAGTGTTCACTGCGAAAATATACCCCGGCACCAACGTCGAAGAAAGTCCGGCCGGGAGCTGACGCCGCTATGCGCGGATCATACGGTTGGTTATTAACGAGGGAAAGGTAATCAACCTTATGATTTCGGATACCAGCCTGAAGTCCGAATGAAAGAACATCATCCGGAGAAATTTGTAAATGATATGCCGCACTGCCGTTAACTAAGAGGTTCTTGTGAACACCAATCTGATCGCTGTTCAATGCAATACCAAGACCTATTTGCTGAGGTTCAAGTAACACATGAGAAGCGAACGCAAATGTTCGGGGTGCGCCGTCTAATCCTGACCATTGACTACGATTTGAAAGGGATAAACTCAACGCCTCATGAGCCCCGGCAAATGCGGGGTTTATAACCAACCCGTTGAAAAGATATTGAGAATACAGTGGGCGCTGCTGAGCCTGGCCGGATATACAGGTGAACAACATGATCACCACGGAGACGAGAGTACGTGTAAACGCCTTTGCCATTTTTTAGTTGATCAGTTCGATAAATCCTCTCAGCTCTGTTTTTCGATTCCGTGACTGTACAACTAAAGAGTAAAAATAAGTTCCGGTAGGAAGTTTTGCCGTATTGGGTCCGTCGCCCCTCCATACGGTGTTGATATTATCATAGTTTGTCTTTGAGAAGAGGGTGTTCCCCCACCGGTCGAAAATGACGATTTTGTTGGACGGGTAATGTTCTATATTAAAAATCTCCAGAAAATCATTAATCCCGTCTCCGTCCGGCGTAATAATTTTTGAGACGATCAATTCTCCAATGGGATTAGGTTCCTCTCCTGGTGGTTCTTCATTGGGTGGTTTGTAATGCACTCTGATTTTGAAGGAACAAGTATTGGTGTTTCCTGCCGCATCGCGTGCGCTGTATGTTACTGTATGAAACCCAGGTAAAAAAATGTCATTGGGTTGTGCGTTGCTTTCAAGACTCAGGCTTTCACAGTTATCACTCGCCCTGGGCAATGGCCAGGTAACCGGAATTCCAAGTAGATTCGTCGCGGTGACTTCTATGTCTTTTGGGCAATAGGAGAATACGGGTTTTACTACATCACGTACGTGGATCTTGAAAGATGTTGTGGTTGTATTGTCTCGCGCATCGGTGGCTGTTACGATCACCGTAGTTTCGCCTACGGGTAAAACCGATCCCGGAAGAGGATCACTGGTAACGGTAAAGGCACTGCAATCGGTAGCGTCAGGATTATCCCAGTTTGCTATTGCTTCGCAACCATTGCGAGCATCCACTACAATATCTTGCGGTTGAGAAAGAAACTCAGGGCCCACATAGTCATGCGTAATGACGGCTGGGCAGCATACCGGACCACCTACGAGACTTTCGGCTGCGATGATTACGAACGATCCAACCGGTTTGTTTACTTCGAAGTCACTGCATTGTGTGCCCATCCAAGGTTCCGCATCACCATCAACAATCATCGTTACCTGATGCCCTCTGAAAAGTGAATTCGGCAACGATCCACTTATACGGATAGTGTCGCCTTTAGCGTAGGTTCCTCTGATTAGTCGTGAGGTTCTGTCCCATGCTTCAATGTATTCGGACTCCTCACCGGTGTAAATGAGTGTAAGTGTTGTCAGATTTCCCTGGCATGGGCTACACACGTCAGGACACGGACATCCACCCGCCCATGTTGAAAATGATAGGAGAAATAGCGCAAACACTCCGGATATCTTCGGAAGCGAAGCATAAACCAAAGCTGCAATGCGATAAACTTTCGATATACACCCCATCGTTAACTGACTTTGTCCAGGCCCACCGGGTCAGTCCGGTCAAAAAAGTAAACCTGTTAAACTAAAAATAACGCCCCTAAGGGATAAGTGAGGTAATATAAGCGTTTTAGCAATTCCGCCGAGCCTGTGTCGTACAACGCATATGTAAGGTTCGCGCACCGTCGTGTGAAATGCCGGGTATCAAAATTTAAAATGACGTTACAGACTCCACAAAATGCAATGTGTACTGGCTCGCAATTCAAGTTCAAATAAGTATGATTATTGACAAAAAAAGCATTTTTTCGCACCACGATTTATTTGACAATAGCAACGTCCTCCCGGAAAAAAGGCATTTGTCAAAAAGCTGAAGAAATCCCGAAACGTGAACCAGAGAACATCCTCAGTCATTCCTTTGAAAGTCATAATGGTTGGCGCCTTACCCGTTGATCACGCAGAAGTGAAGGGCGGCGTTGAAGCTGTTATCCTCAATCTGTTGAAAAGCTTCACATTCCTGGGAGGAAACATTGATGTTACTCACCTGGCTTTTTCAAAAGAAATACGAAAAGAAACTACGATAGCCTTATCCGACAACGTCCGGATCAGGTTCGTTCCTTTCATAATCCCCCTGGAATTGGTGGATTATATCATCAACGGAAAAACCCTTAACCGGATCATTGATGAAGAACGTGCCGATATCATTCACATTCAGGAAATCACTCCGCATCTCTTGCGGTTTCTTACTTTCCCCAAAGAAAGGGTGATTGTGACGCAACATGGCATTATGGCCGAGGAATTTAAATACGCTTCGGGTGTATCGCAGCGGCTCAAGTGTCTTTTCAAGGCTGCTGTTGAAAGGTATGCTTTCCCCAGGTTTCGTAATATCATTTTTATCTCGCAGTACAATCGGAGACTATATGACGGGATTCCATCGAATGAAACGCAAATATTCAACCCGGTAAATCCAATCTTTTTTGAAAAGGTAACCGCCGCGAAATCAAAGAAGAATAATTTACTGTACGTTGGGGTGCTTAGTCGGAGAAAAAATATCAAACTGGTGATTGAAGCCCTGCACGAGTTGAATCAACAGGGATATTCTTTCGAACTGCACGTGGCAGGAGGTTTTAAGGAAGCGGCTTATGAGGAAGAGGTCATGTCAGTTGTAGATCAATTTGGACTAAAGGACAGGATTCATTTTCATGGATGGCTCAAGCAGGAACAGATCCGGGCACTTTACGAAATCTGCCCTCTTTTCGTCTTACCATCTATGCAGGAAACGCTTCCTGTAAGCATTGCCGAAGCGATGGCGCAGGGCAAAATTGTGATTGCTTCCGACGTAGGCGCAATTCGCGAAATGCTCACCGACAGAGAATCCGGATTTCTTTTTATGAGAAATGATAAAAATGATTTGGTACAAACGTTTGCTGAGGTCTTTGACCTCGCTGACGGCAATCGTATAGGTGAAGCGGCGCGGGCCGAGGCACTGGAAAAATTTGATCCGCAAAAAATCGCTTTGGAAACCATTAAATTTTACCGGCAGGTTGTGGGCACTATGTCACCGAGAGAAGGAGGAAAGGATTCATGAAACGAGTCGTTTTCTTTGGTGTAAAAACCTTTCCTTCAAAGGGTGGAACGGACCGTGTCGCGGAAAACCTTATTCGGCAGTTAAAAGACCGGTTCCATATTACGCTTTATTGTTATCAGGACCCTCTGGCGTCTGACCACATCCCGGGGGTGGAAGTTATTCAATTTAAACCTTTGACGCGCGGTGCGTTAGGGGCTTTCCTTTACTTTTTTGTATCGGCGTTGCATATTTTATTTACGCAGAAGGCCGATCTGATTCATCTGCACAAGACGGACGCGGCGTTCTTTATTCCCCTGTTGCGCCTGCGCGCGCGGGTAGTTGCTACATCCCACGAGGCGCCATACAAAAGAGATAAATGGAACAAACTCGTGAAGGCATACTTTCATGCGGTGGAAAGGATATTCATTGGCACGGCGAACCTTTGCACGTGCATCTCACAACCGCTTACGGAGTATTACCGCAGAAAGTATAATAAAGATGTGGTGTTTATTCCTAATGGAATAAATCCGTTATCGATTGCGGATTTCAATTATTCGGGTGCCCGCGCGTTCGTTCCCGATGGCGCATCCCTGGATCAGCCCTTCATTCTCTTTTCCGCCAGGAGAATCATGAAAACTAAAGGCTGTCATACGATGCTTCAGGCGCTGGTCCGCATAGGATACACCGGTCAGGTATTTATCGCCGGAGAGTTAACCCATAATGAGACGTACCTGGAAGAACTAAGGCGCATCGGACATCCGCTTAGGGTTCATTACCTTGGCTTTGTCAATCCTTTGGAGACTCTGCTTGCTTTTGTTGAACGCGCTGAATTATTCATCTTTCCTTCAGAAACGGAGGGAATGTCGATTATGCTTCTGGAAGTCGCTTCTGCGGGCACGCCAATTATCGCCAGTGACATTCCCGAAAATACACAGGTATTCAGCGAGCGTGAGGTATTATATTTTAAGGTAAGTGATGAGCACGACTTATCTGATAAAATAAAATTTGCTTTGACAAACCGGAATAAAATGGAACAGCTCGCACAGAACTGCCAGAAAAAGGTCTACACCGATTATGTATGGTCAAATATTGCCAATAATTATGCTGAAGTTTACCAAACTGTAATCAGATAGTAAAAAATGGCCTTTAGAAAACGGACACTTATTTATCTGTTCCTTGTCATTGATCTGATCCTGCTGAATGCGTCACTGGTCATCGCATCCTTTTTTCACTATGGTGAGATGCTCACACCCAATATACTGGTGACGTTGCTCAACCTTACCTGGATACTTACCTACGTAATTAACCTCAACGACAAGTTTTTTGATATTGACAATGTGGTCAGGCGATCGCGGGACTTGTTCAAGCGTATCGGATTTTACGTTTCCTTCAGCGCGTTTCTTTTTGTAATGCTCGATCTTGATCACATTTCGCGCGCCATGTTCCTGGGCTCTAGTTTAATCTACCTTACGCTGAAAATTCTTTTCTCTTTCGCTCAGGTTTATCTGGTTTCGCACCGAAAAGACGGACCGTATAACAGCAAAATTCTCGTGGTGGGTACCGGCAAAGTGGCGACGGCTGTTCACAGCTTTTATAATCTAAGCGCTGACAAGGGTACTATCATTGGATTCCTCGATGATCACCGTGCTCACAATGAGAACCTCAGGGTATTGGGCGGGCTTCAGGATTTTCAGAAGGTGTATGATGAGTACCGTTTTAACGAAGTAATTATTACACTCCCCTTATCGCGCGAAGGGGAAATAAAATATCTGGTGAACGTGGCTGAATACAACGGGGTAAGGCCAGGAGTCGTAGCTAATTATTATTCGCTTTTCGGAAGGAACTTCGAGATCACGGACCTTGGCGGAATTCCTATCGTTAACGTCAGGGAAGTTCCACTGGATTCCTATATGGCAAGGGTAAGAAAACGAGCGTTTGATTTTGTCTTTTCTGTGGGGGCATTGATTATGCTACTACCATTATTCCTGATTATCGCGATAATTATCAAACTTGACAGCCGCGGCCCCGTTTTTTATCGACCTGTACGAATAGGGAAAAGAGGTATGCCTATTTCGGTATATAAGTTCAGGTCGATGCGACATTCTAAAGAAGTCCAGACCAAATCTACCGCGAAGGATGACGAAAGAGTCACCAAAGTCGGGAAATTTATCCGCAAACATAGCCTCGATGAACTTCCTCAATTGATTAACGTGCTCAAGAACGAGATGTCTGTGGTTGGGCCCCGCCCCCATCGCGTTGACCTTAACAAGCGATTCCAGCAAAACGCACAGAATTATCTGGTTCGGCAATACATAAAGCCAGGCATAACCGGTTGGGCACAGGTAAACGGATGGCGCGGTCCGACGGAAACGAAATATCAGTATGTAGCGAGGACGCTTCACGACCTATGGTATATCGAGCATTGGTCATTCGCATTGGATCTTTACATCATCTATCTAACCGTGTTCGGGAAAAAGACGAAAGAAAATGCCTTCTAGAAAATACATTAATTAATATTAACTACTTAATATACAATACCTTAATTCCTTTATTTCGACAATCTATGAAAAATTCGCCTTTTCCCTTCCGATCCGAGTATGCCATTTATTTGTCACTTGTTATAATCTTATTCACGTCCTGCCGGTCCAATAAGCACCTCACAGTCATGGCTGATGCGACTCCGGTTATGCAGGGCGTTCCCCTTAAGAAAGCTGAGTATCGGATTCAGGCAAACGACAATCTTTATGTCAGTATTATTTCATCCAATGCAGAAATGAACGAACTTTACAACCCGGCGACAGTAGGTAATTCCCGGGCGATCAACAATATCTGGCAAACTGAGGCCGGGCAGTTGATTCAGGGATACGTGGTCGAGCCGGATGGAAACGTCACACTTCCCATTGTGGGGAAAATTAATATTATCGGTAAAACAATGCGAGAGGCAGAAGAGACAATCCGGCAGGCCGCCCAGCAGTATCTGAAGGAAGTTACTGCCAAAGTCCGGGTTATAAACTATAAAATCACGGTAATGGGTGAGGTGGAGCAACCTGGCGTTTATTTTAACTACAATTATGAGTACACGGTCCTTGACGCGATCAGCGCCGCAGAAGGAATCAATAATGCGGCCGATCTGCGAAATGTGCTGGTTTTGAGGCAAACCAGCGAAGGCAGTAAATCCTTCAAGCTCAACCTGAACTCGCGTTCATCATTGGGGTCGGAAGGATATTTTCTGGAACCGAATGATGTGGTCGTGGTACAGCCTTCCAGGTATAAAAATGTAGAGTTAAGATTACCGATATATACCGTTGCACTTTCAACGGTCACAACCTTCTTATTGGTCCTGAATTATATTACCAACAATTAATCTGACTGAATACACGAACGAATGGAAAAGAGCAAGTTAAACGGAAGGTCGCGGGTGCCGCACGAGCCTGAGGGACTGACCCTTTCGCAGATTAAGAACAACGCCATAAAAAAGTGGTATCTGTTCTTGATATTCGGGATACTGTTTCTTGGTGCTGCCTATTTTATCAACAGTAGCTCTCAGCCCAGGTATAAGATTTCAGCGACGGTGCTGTTTAAGAACGATGCCAAGGTTCTTGAGCTTTTCGATGTTTTTCAGAACCAGCAACGCCCGGGCAAACCAAGTGCGGTGCTGGCGGATCAGATTGGAAAGATTAAATCGTACAGTTTGAACCTGGAAACGGCTCAAAATCTGAACTGGACGTATTCCTGGGCAAAAAAGGAATTCTTTTCCCAGGCTGACCTTTACGGCAGAGATCCGTTTGAGCTAACTATTCCGCAGTCCAGCATTCAATTCGATCAGCTTCCGGTAACCATCGAAGTAGAATCGGAAAACTTTTACACCGTCTCCGCGAAAGGAAAACGCATCATCAATGGCCAGGAGCGGCTGATTGAATTTGAGCAGAAAGGTACTTTTGGCCAGCCGTTCAAAAATCAGTACTTCGATTTCGTACTTGACAAGAAGGGGGACCGCACCTACGAACGCGGCGAGAGTTACGTATTACAGTTTAATAATATTGGCAAAATCGCCCAGCAGTATAAAGATCGCCTGGAAGTTACACAGGCAGATGAAAATTCAAATTTGATCGTGGTCCAGCTCGAGACCGAACAACTTCACAGGGATGTAGACTATCTGAACAAGCTTGCCTCCTACTACATTCAGGAGGGCCTCGACGAAAAAAACCGGATCGCCAACAATACGGTAAGGTTTATCGACAACCTTATTGAGGGTGTTAACGATTCGCTTCAGTTGGCAGGAAACAACTTTACGAATTTCCGCTCGCGGAATCGCACGGTAAACCTGGGCGATGAAGCCACCCGGGTTATGGATCAGCTCAAAGATCTGGATACGGAACAGCAACGTCTTAACCTCAAACTTGAATACTATACGAACCTGAAGTACTACCTGGAAAACCGGGAGGATATCAAAGATCTGGTTGCGCCTTCAATCATCGGAGTTCGTGACGACGAATTGAACTCCATGGTCGCGAAACTAAACGACATGTACACGCGTCGTGAGGTACTGTCGTATACTGTCCAGGAGAAGAATCCGACGTTGGTTTCATTGAATAATGAAATTCAGTTCACTCAGCGAATCATCCGCGACAAGGTGAGTCAGCAGATCGCCAATACGAATATGGAATTGAAGGCGGTCCGCCAACAACAGCAGCAGGCCAATTCCAAGATCGTTCGGCTTCCTAAAACGGAGCAGGATCTGATCGGGATCAAGCGGAACTATGACCTCAATAACGAGCTCTACACTTATCTTCTGGAAAAACGAGCCGAGGCGGATATTTCCCGGGCATCAAACAGTCCGGATGCGCAGATCCTCGACCCGGCAGATGCAGGAATTGCCGAGTTAATCGGCCCCAAGAAGGTGGGCAACTACCTTACCGCTCTTTTGGCAACCCTGATCGTAACGTTGCTGGTAGTTATTGCGGGTGAATATTTTAGTGACAAGATCAAAATGACGGATGAAATATCCTCAGTGCTGGATTTCCCGATCTCCGGTTCGATTACCGAAAACCGGTTCAAGAGTGAGATGCCGGTGGTTCAATACCCCAAATCGGCGATTACGGAATCGTTCCGCGGTCTTAGAATAAATCTACAGAACCACTTCAAAAACCATCAGGTGCTTGCGGTGCATTCTTATATCTCCGGAGAGGGCAAATCCTTTGTGGCGCTAAACCTCGCCCTCGTGCTGGCCATCAGCAACAAGCGCGTTTTGCTGATTGATGCCGATCTCCGCCGACCAAGGCTTCACACCGTTTTAAAAGGAAAGAACGCCAAAGGCCTTGGCGATTTTCTGAATAACAAAGCGCACATCAACGAAGTGATTCAGCCTACCTTCCACGATGGATTGTATTTCGTTTCGTCCGGAACAATTCCTCATAACCCGGCTGAACTTCTGAATAACGGATTGATAACTGAATTTCTTGATTCCGTAAAAGAGCAATTCGATTACATCGTTTTCGATAATGCCCCTGTCGGTGTTGTCAGCGATGCCACAATGGTCGGTATGAATGCCGACGTCAACCTCTTCCTCGTACGGCTGAATTACAGCATGAAAGAAAACCTGGCCGAACTTAACAAGGTTTACCATGAAGGTGTTCTAAGGAACGTATTAGTCGCCGTTAACGGGCTTAAGCAACGCCCCGGCTATGGTTATTACAACGAAGACAGAAGGAAGCTTGTTGACGTCAAAGCCTGATCAAAGTATGTCTATGGATGAGCTAAAAAAGGAGCGTTTCTTTTACTGGTATTTGCCAATCATCGTATTGGTGCCTTTAATCGTCTTTTACTTCTCCGGAGTACATTGGATGGTTGAGATCGTTTGTCCTGCCGCGAACCGTGAATACGGGCTTATTGAAAATCTTCAGCTGGTTACACTGATGTATATGGTAGTAATCTGCTTTATGGCCGTAAAACGGAAAACGTGGATCATAGAAAAAGTTGGTTTCTTCTTTCTTGCCCTCTTTGCACTATTGGTGTTTTTCGAAGAGATGGACTGGGGAGCCCATTTTATCGAAGCTGCAACCGGGACGAGGGATACGTTTTTTTCTGAGCTTACAGGCAGCACCAACATCCACAATCAGAATGATAATGCCAAATGGTTCAAGCGCCCTGTGTACATCATTATGGCAGCGCTTTTCATCATATTTCCACTCTTCCGGCATCGATTCACCAATCCACTTTTGCTATATCTGACACCTAAAAAACTAATTGTCGGGACGGTGATCATTGCAGTCTTATCCGACCTTATTCCTCGCTTTACCGTTTTGTTAAACATACGCCCGGATGCAGGATTGGCAAACAACATCGGTGAGTTTTCCGAAATAATGGTCTATTACACCTTTGCACTATACCTGCACGAGATCATCTTCGAGAAGTCGTTGAGTTGGGCGCAACTAAGAGGGGTTGAGCGCGTGTCGAATTAATCCAAGTCAAGAACTAAAGAATTTAATAGGGCCATTGTTCGATGGGAATGATGGCCCTTTCATTTAAAGTCGTTTCAACTTCAAACGTCGCGCGAAAGGTATAGGGTTTACCCCCGGTTAACTTTGCATCAAACCCAATGAATTTGTGACCAGGATTAGGTTCATCGAACGCTGCGGGCGGATCTGCACCCCACATTTTGATTCGGATACCCGGGGGCACGTCAAAGACGATCCTGATTTGTTTTCCGTTCAGGGTTAGTCTCGCCGTGGTTGGCCCAAGGATCTCAACGTTGGCGGTGGTGAGCATCTTCCAGTTCATCATCCCGGAGTTTCTCAATACAATCTCATCCTGAACAAACGCTTCCTTTTTTCCGACAATCGCTACACCGCGTTTCACGGATTGGACCAGTTGTCCATACATCGATGAAAGATCCGAGACACAACTCATGAATTCCGGTCGATCCGAAATCAACTCAATTTGCGCTTCGGCGTCAACAATCAAGGGCTGGTCATTTATCGTGATGGTACTGTGCGAGTGGTTTGATAACCGGAAAACCCGCCAGCGATCCGAATCCTGTTTTGTTCGCCAGATTCGCAGCCCTTCCTTTTCAAGTGAGTGATAGTTCTGCGGCGGGAGATCGGTTGCCCACCGCTCCCCCAGGGCATCGAATACAAATGAGCCCGCGTCCATGTGGCCATGTGGATAACGGGGTGAGCCTGCCTTAAGCCCAAGGAACAAAGCTTCGTCAGACCAATCGGAGCGTAATGTGGCCGCCTGATTCTGGCCTTTTCCGACCCAAACAAGTTCCTTCGGCGCTGCCCCCTGATTGAAGTCAATACCAATTGCCCAAAGCATGACAGTCGGCAGCTCACGAACCCGGTGAAGGTGCCGGCTCTCGCGCAATAACCTCATTTCGTTAAAGAGGAGACTCGGGTCGTTGTTTTTCCGGGCGAACCAGAACATAGCCGGATTCAGGGGCACAACGGGGTGATTATCAGAATAATTAAAATTCTGGCCGGATGGCCCGGCCATATGGCGCAGGTAATACCCGGTTTTGAGAAAGCCAGCATTCAAAGGAATGACGCCGGGGCCGACTTCCTTTTCGAGAGCACTGATCATCATAACATTAAAGGTGGTTCCGTAGGTCCAATAGCCATAGCCTTCCGGATACCCTCCATCCGGTTCGTAAACCCGCATCGCAGTCGTAATGGATTTAATTGAGCGCCTCAGAATATTCATTGCCAGATCAGGTATGCGATCGTTAACGGCCAACGCGCCAAAGACCATCCCCGCATTACACACCTGATTCCAGTTATTGGCAAATTCGAGCCACTTGCTGTTTTCGGGATTAAGCGAGGGAAGCAGCCCCTTATTGATGATCGCCTGAGCGATAGCGTCCCTCGAGCTACCGGACAGGGAAGGATAAAGCCAATCAAGCCCGATGGCACTGGCCATGGTCAGTTCGGCGGCATCCAGGAAGTGGGAAGGGTTCCAATCGGGAAGACCGGCAATGGCTAGCAGTTCAGCTTCAGCCCTCTGCAAATACCGCTCATCCGTCGTCATTCGCCACGCATAGCTCAGGTAGAAGATCTTCCGGCGGCTCTCGCGAGCAACGGCAAGCAGTTTCCGGCCGATGAGATTGTATTTCGCAACCTCTTCTTTCAGGATGTTGTCTGACTCTGAGATAATGGTATTGTGGATCTTGCGAAAGACCTCGTTTTCGCTGACCAGCCGGCGAAGTAAATCTTCGTCTGCTTCGGACAAAAGAATACGCGGATGTGGATGCAACCCGGTCGACTTATCGCTATCTGGTTGAAAAACTTGTTGTGCGAAGCCTACGAATGGCCCCAACAAGAAGAGAAATAGGCAAAATCTGGCGAATGTCATTTAAAAGGAACGCAATATCATGATCAAATAACTATGCCATTCGGCTAAAATCCGCTAATTAGTTTGAGGAATATTACCCACAAAAGACACGTGTAAGGTTTCTGGACTGCGAGTCGATCCTCACAACAAATAATTTAGGGCAAATTTAGGAAATAAGTGCCTAATTTGAAGGGATTACGGTAAAAAACCTATGTTACAACCTGTTTTCGCGTAATTTTTGAAGCTCGCTAATTCGGGTCACGACCATTCAGCAACCGATTGCATTAAAATAACTATGTAATATTTTCTTCCGTTGGCAAAGAATTTTATATAAAAGTTGTAGATTTGAAGTCGATTGTATTTCGTGAGCCTGCCCTTGGGCACCAGTCGCTTTAATCGCTCACTTAAAAAGTATGTCTGTCTATGGAAATTACTGTACGAAACAACCCGCGCCGAGTTAAGGATGAGAATTCCTCCTCCTTGCTTGAGCGGCAAATCCGAAAATATCTACCTTCTTTGGAAGAGTACATTGTGAGAAAAACCCAGGCCGACCGGCGCCGGGCAATTTTCGGAAAAGATCCTTTTTACGGCTAGGCCGTTTTCATTTGCATCTGAAAAGACCCTCTCTTTTCAGATGCAGTTACTTATTCCAAATTCCTGTAGCGTTCTCATTTATCAGCTTATGGTACTGAATCCGGCACAGGATACTTGTAGGTAAAGTCGAACAAATCATCGCAAGTACTACGCTTGCCGGTCCAAAATCAAACACTTTCGCAAACATCAGCGCTAACGGAATGGTAATTACTATTGCCAGAATTGACGTATACAATTGAATGCGGACCTTGCTTGTCCCGTTAATGAAAATGATAAACGGGGCCGCAAGGAGTTGAATAATCACAAAAACCGTAAGTGAAATTTTGAGGGGATCCGGAACGAATATCTCGTCACCGACCCACAACCTGATCGCCTCGTCTGCAAGCAGGCCTGAAATAATAAGCATAGCAATAAGGAAAAGCGAGATATACTCGAGACGCTTTATTGACGACCGTATCCAATCGAATTCCCTTTTAACGTACGCTTCAGTAAACGGTGACCAGTAGGTCAGCGTCACTATTCCGTTGATGAGTATAGCTATGGTGAAATAGCGATACGCGATATTGTAGACGGTAACTTCCCCGGGCCCGAAAATCTGCGTCAAAATCATGTTTGCGCTGCTGAACATTACCAGCATGGAGATGTGAATAATGAAGAAGTTGACGCCAAGTCCGAGCAACTGCTTCGAATACTGGAAATCAATAAACCGGAACCCCGGCCGGAGGTCCTTGTACCGCGATAAGAACAGTATAACGGTGAACACCAAAAAGACCAGTAGTGGTGATCCGCTGAACACCACTGCCACCCAGAAAAAAGAGCTTTCCACATATTGCGAGAGCAGGTAAATCAATATGAGCGATATGGTACTGCCCATTGAACCGATTACATTGTTTATCGCAGGTTCCTGTTTGGCATATAGTACAGCAGAGAGAATGCTGAGTATGAACCGGATGCAGAAAAATGCAAAAACAAATAACACTGTTTCCCGAAGTTCCTCCCCTACTGCGTGAGGCACATTCATGATTGCTGCCCAATCCAGAAAAGGATTAACCAGCGCAAATACACCAATACTGGAGATGAAGATAATGCTAACCAGGGCGTACGCCGTGCTCACAAAGGTGCGTGCAAGAACGAAATCTTTTCTGGCCAGAGATTCTGAGAGCTTGTTTCGTAAACCATGCCCGATACCGATATCGAAATAGCTAAACCATTCCAGCAACGACGCGAGGACCAGCCAGATGCCATAGTGAAATTTATCGAGGTAATGCAACGTAAGCGGAACGAGTGCGAATTGAATAAACATAGCATACCCCTTTATCAAAAAGGAATAGATAATATGCTTGTTTACTTTTTTTGATCGGGCGTGGCCCCCAAGAATCAGTTTCTTCGCCTTTGCGAGATATACCATCATGATTGAGCCTCTCTCTTGCCGTGCTCCGCTGCGTTTTTTGTGGAGAAAAATTTCTCAAAAGTAAAAGCCACCCCGGTTTCTATCAAATAATTCGGCTGCTACATTGACCGCACGTAAAATATAATTCCAGGACAGTCCGGCCAGTCAGAAAAGCCGAAAACATGCTTCGGCCAACTCGCCGAAAACGTTTGTTGCAGTTCCAATTGAGCGGCAATGGCACAATGTTTTAGATTTTGGTTACCAACAACTAATGTATTATATAAACTGCTACTTTTACCGGTTCAATTTGGCTGATTCGTTCAACCGACGTACTTAATGAAGAGAATTCTATATATCCAGGTGGGGGTCGGGTTCCTGCACGTTAACAGGAGTGTTATTTCTGAACTCAAGAAGCACTTTCCCGGAGCCGAAATTGAACTCTACGATCTTCTTCCGGAGATCAAAAAAAAGCCACTAATTATTGTGTGGAATTCGCTCACCGTTCTGGCCGAGTTTTTCCTGGATTTCATTACCCTCCGTAAGAAAATAACTGACTTTAAATATCATTTCCTCGGCACCACCTTTCTGTTCCGTTACCTGTCGCGAATTGTAGCCAGGAAATTATACGCCACGCGGTATGATGTCATAATTCAAACACAATGTCTGTGCGATAGCAGTGGAATGGGCGTTCCAAACTACATCTATACCGATCACACGAACCTGAATAATTTGAATTATAAATGGACTTCCGTCGACAAATACTTACGAACGCAAACGTATGTGGAGCTTGAAAGAAAAGCTTTTCTGAATGCTACCGGTATATTTGTAATGAGTCGTAATATCCGTGACTCTCTCGTAACGCAGTATGGCGTCGAACCTCAGAAGATCACAATGGCATACGTGGGAAGCAACACTACTCCGCCTGATCATCACGACAATTCGAAATACCATAACAAGAATATTATTTTTGTAGGAAAGGATTGGGAAAGAAAGGGCGGGCCTTTGCTGGTGGAAGCATTCAGAGATGTAATCAGCGCCGTACCAGATGCCACGCTTTCCATCGTGGGCTGTTCGCCGAAGATAGATGTAAGAAACTGTCAGGTGTATGGCGAGGTCGATCTCACCGAAGTAGCCAAACTATATCGAAAGGCTTCCGTCTTTTGCTTTCCTACCGTAAGAGAACCCTTTGGTATTGTTTACATTGAAGCGATGTTGAATAAACTTCCGATCGTGACGAACAATATGGGTGCAGCTCCATCACTGGTGACGGCTGAAAACGGTTACCTGCTCGAACACGATGTCAACGATTATAGCAATGTACTGATTGAACTGCTCCAAAACCCCGCTAAGTGCAAGGCTATGGGTGAAGAATCCTATCGTATCGCGCGGGCTTACTATAATTGGGAGACGGTGGGACGGGAAATGGCAGAACGAATTTACGCCGACAATCAACAAATCCATCTGGCAAAAAAAGCCGAGATCGCCTAATCATTTATGAGATATTCACTTCCAGTCGGAACCCGCTTCGTTAGTCCGCTTTTCGAGCAAGCGCAGGAAAAGGAAGAACCGGTCAGAATTCCGGAAATGCTTCTGATGTATTTCCTTCTAATGCTTACCGGGAATCCGTTCTTCACCACCTGGTATGACCTTATTGTCATGCTGAGTGCGGTAATAACGATCTACTACGTCTACAAGAATTCGTTCCGCCCCATATCGTATCGTACTATTTTCATTTTTGTCTTCCTTTTGGGCTACGAGTTAATGCACGCGGTGGTTTATGAGCTTGACTATTCAAGAACTATCATTAAGCTGACACTCGTGCTACTGCTCGGATTCAGTGTTGTGCATCTGTTGCGTGACAGATTCATACAAGTGTTGATTAACACCATGATAATAATCAGCATTGTAAGCTGGATATTTACCGCGTTGTGCTATGTGCCGGGATTGAATTGGTTCCTGTATGATCTGGCCCTGGAGTTATTTCCGATGCCTCTTGATGTTAACAAGGATTATATTCCGAGAACACTTCTTGTCTACACGTTTCATCCACAATTTTTTGAAGGTCATTTCACTTACGCGAGAAACGCCGGCATATTCTGGGAGAGTGGGGCGTTTGCTGTGTTCCTCAACGTTTCCCTCTACCTTCGTTACATCACTAAGAAAATAGTTGTTGTAAAAGATCTCTTCGACAAGAAGTCGGTGATTCTGATTATTACCGTGTTATCAACGACGTCAACGATGGGATTTCTCACACTGGTGGTCCTGCTGACTTTTTTTACACTGAAACTCAAAACCAACGTCAAATTCCTGTTTCTCGCGATGATTCTCCCGTTGTTTTATGTCACATTTATCAATGTTGAATACCTGGGAAAAAAGGTATCAGCCCAACTGGAGGAAAGCACTGAAACCAATAACAGGTTCGGCGCGGCGATCATGGACTGGAAGGATATAAAGAAACGCCCGCTAATCGGGTCGAGCCGCCGGATCGAAGTAATTTTCGACACCCAACAACGATCCAAAGCCACACGGCGCCCGAATGGACTAACAAACTTCCTACGGGATTATGGCTTGATTTACTTTTCATTTTATTTTTATCTGGTATATCGATCATTTAACCAGGTTTTTTATTCTTACCACGGCTATACGCGGGTATCGACCGCTTTGTTTGGGGTGTTCCTCCTTTGGTTGATGGGATTCTCCGAGCTTCTGTTCGACCTCCCATTCTTCAAAGCCCTGATATTCCTGTCGATGGTTTATTTCCCGATTACAGCCCCCGAGGAGCAGGATGCTTTGGCTGAAAACCAATTGCAATCTGTTTGAAATTAACATCCCAAATATGAATCAAGGTAACGCTGAGGCGGTTACTCAGAATAAGAAGTTCAACGCTGTTCACGTCGGAATATCAGGATTCCCTTTCGGATCTGCCGCAATAAACAAATGCCTTGCTGTATATGAGAGTCTCATTCCGTATAATGTCGATTTTCTGATAATCAACAACCGCGCCGTGCACGGAAAAAACATTCCGGTACCGCTAAAAAAGGCTGGCACAATCAATAGGATGAAGTACGTCTATACGTCATATTCCCCTTACCGATCAGACTCTTTTCTTACCAGAAACTTCTCACAGGTTTGGGGTAGGATCCGCGAGTTCTGTCTGCTGGTAGATCTTGGACGAACACGTTCAATAGACTTTATGTTTTACTATCCCACCAATGGGTCTTTCTTCGAACTCCTTATGTATCGAGCAGTTTCAAAGACGTTTGGGATAAGACTAATAGCTCATTACGTCGAATTCAGAACAGCATTTGTTGAAGATATCAATGCGTTCGACCAGTTAAAGCATCGCCTGTATGACAAATATTTCATGCGGTTTGTAGATGCCGTATTACCCATCAGTGAGTTTCTTATACGTCAGCTGGAATCAAGACATTATCACGGACGTTACCTTAAGGTTCCACCGCTAACTGACTTCAACCAGTTTAAAATTGACGCGCCTCCGGCACAGGAGAAATTCTTTCTTTACGTAGGAAGTGCTGCGTACCTCAACGCAATCGAATTCATTACACGCGCGTTCGACGAAACATTGGACTCTGATTTCTATTTATATCTTGTAGTCAATGGCTCGACTGAACACATGATTGCCGTTGAAAAAACAATCCGGGGAATGAGAAAGCGGGATTATGTCAAAACTTTTTCGAAGCTGAAATATTCAACGTTAATAGAAATGTATCGGCAGGCAAAAGCCTTGCTCATACCCCTGACCAGCAACATAACTGACGTAGCCCGATTCCCGCAAAAGATTTCGGAATATCTCGCGTCGGAAAATCCTGTTATCACTACCCGCAACGGCGAAATCCCGTATTATTTCACAGATATGCAGAACGCTCTGGTGGCAGAAGAATACGCTCCACAAGCTTTCGCGCTAAAAATGGATCTTGTTGTCACATCACCAACGGTCGCCGCAGAGATCGGAAGACGCGGATATGAAACAGGCAGGAAGTTTTTCGACCTTCACAGTTATGGTGAAGAATTAAAACAATTATTGGTCGAACTTGACAGCGGGCAAATCAAATGAAAATACTCTTCTTTATTGAAAGTCTCCGGGCCGGAGGAAAAGAACGAAGGATTCTCGAACTCCTTAAGGGGTTGAAACGGTATAAGGATATCGATCTGGAAATTGTTCTCACCAGAAACGAGATCCATTATGAAGAGTTTTTTGAATTGAATATTCCGCTACACATCATCGAACGCCAATATCTTAAGAAAGATCCATTGCTCTTTTTCAAATTCTATCGGGTTGCTAAAAAAGTTCAACCGGATATTGTTCACGTATGGGGAAATATGGTAGCCGTCTATGCCGTACCAACGGTATGGCATCTGGGCATACCCATGCTAAACAATCAAATTACCGACGCGACGCCAAACCTGAAACCCCTCGGCAAGAGCATCACGTTCAAAATGTCCGCCAGGGTAATTGCCAATACAGAAGCCGGACTAAAAGCGTATAATGCACCACCTGAAAAAAGCGGAGTGATTTACAACGGCTTTAATTTTAAACGACTAGAATCTCTGCGTGACAAAGATGAAGTAAGAAAGGCATTTAATATCCAAACGCGTTACGTAGTAGCAATGGTCGCCACGCTTTCTCCCTATAAAGACTACACTACGTATATCCGTGCCGCCCAGCGCGTTCTAGAAAAGCGCAACGACGTCACGTTTCTGTGTGTCGGTGAAGGGGATGCTGCATCGCTGCGGGAGAACGTTACCGAAAAGAACCGCGGGAGAATACTTTTTCTGGGAAAGCAAAGTCGGGTTGAATCCATTATGAACATCTGCGATGTCGGGGTGCTGGTTACTGATGTTCGTAATCATGCCGAAGGTATCTCGAACGCGCTGTTGGAGTTCATGGCTCTTGGAAAACCCGTTATCGCGACGAATTACGGGGGTTCCGTTGAACTTATCCTTGACGCCAATACCGGATATCTCATCGATGCTTTCAATGATCAACAGCTCGCCGATCGAATTGACGGGCTTTTATCCAATGAAGATCTTCGCGAACGGATGGGGGAAAACAGTCGTGCAAGGATCGAGAGCACATTCAGTATCGACCGCATGGTCACCGCGTTCTATCAGGAATATCAATCGATACTCAGCAAAACATCCAACGCTAATTGAATCCCCGGAATGAGGAGTATAACGTCTTTAGTAAGAGAATTACTCCTACCGGAAGTCGAAAAGAAAAGGGAGCCGCTAAAGACTCCCTTAACTCAAACTCAAACACCAACCAGAACTATTCCTTTGTAAGTGTAAAGCTTCCGCTGAAGACGTACTGTTGTGCTACATTCTGCCTGGTAATTGTACCTGAAATAGTCATTGTTCCTTCGTCAACATCACCCGTGATGGCTATGACATTCTGGCTGAAACGCGATGCTGAAATATTCTGATCAACGGTGACAATAGTGATTCCCGATTCATTCTCGGTGTAACCAAAGTAGTCTTCCGTATGTTTCTTGTCGATCACAATATCAAAACTTCCTTCCGTGCCATTGAAATAGAATGCTCCGGCATTCGTCGCCACACCTTTCTTAACCCATTCTGCTGGATTGGACAGGCTCTGATCCACGATGGTGTAGTCGAGTGATGAAATCACCCATTTCTCACCCACGTGAGTCATTTTTGTTTCCGGCTTAGCGTCATCGTCTTTCGAACATGCCGAAAGCACCAAAGAGACGCAGACGAACCATAATAATGCTTTTGTTTTCATTGTCGATAATTTGTAATACGAATATTGATCAAATTACCGACAGTAGGACAGGCAAATAGTGACGAACCTTACACAGTTGCGATTAGCACGAACACGAAGCATCAACAAATAGAAGAATACCCCAAAACCAAAAGGAATTCAACATTTGTAAGATGGGTTACCGGTCAGTTATTGCCTGAACCGGAGGAGGAAATAGCTGTGAGATTGCTTATCTTATTTGATAATATGCAGCTGGCCATCAAAAACATACGTTTTACCAGCCTTGGTTTCGATCTGGATTCGAGTATTGCCATACCGAAGGAAACAAGTGTTGCCTTCAAGCGAATGAAGGAAAATCTTATTCAATTTACCACCCTCCCATTCGATATCAGCTACGAACCCACCGCGCGCGCATAGTCCTTTGATAAAACCTTCGCTCCATTTGCCGGGAAGTGCAGGCAGTACATGAATCTCATTTGTATGGCTTTGAAGCAGCATCTCCGAAATACCCGCAGTCGCACCAAAGTTTCCATCAATCTGAAATGGCGGATGATTGTCAAACAAGTTCGGGAGGGTCGAGTGGGTAAGCAACGCATTCAGATTCTGATAGGCAGATTCACCATCGTGAAGTCGCGCGAAAAAGTTGATGATCCATGCACGGCTCCAACCCGTATGACCACCACCATGCTCGAGCCTGTGTGCAATGGTTTTACGTGCAGCCTGTAACAGTTCGGGAGACGTCTGGTGATTGATTTCACTTCCGGGATAGAGTCCATAGAGATGAGAAATATGCCTGTGGCCGGGCTCAGCCTCTTCGAACTCCTCAGTCCACTCCATGATCCTTCCATCCGACGTTGTTCGCGTCGGGGCCAGCCTGGCCAGTGACGAACGGAGTCGCTTTCGAAACGCAACGTCGACACCAAGAATTTCTGATGCCTTAATAGTATTGGTGAACAACTCCCGGATAATCATATGATCCATAGTCGGCCCCATCACCATTGTGGCGACCTCCCCTTCTTCTGTACGGAACGTGTTTTCAGGCGAAATCGACGGCCCCGAAACAAGGTATTTTTCGCGGGGATGTTTCACCAGCCACTGCACACAAAAAAGGGCAGCCTCTTTCATTAGGGGATATGCGAGTGTCGAAAGGTAATCATTGTCGGTGCGGAATGCATAATGTTCCCATAGATGACTTGCACTCCATGCAAGTCCCATCGGCCACAACGCCCATTGTGTTTCGCCATAAGGTTCAGTAAACTGCCATGCATCTGTAGTAAAATGAGCTACCGCACCATCAACCCCGTACATGTCCCTGGCTGTCTTTTTCCCATCGCGGGTAACGCCGCGCAAAAATTCAAGAAAGGGCCGGTGGAGTTCATGAAGATTGGCGACTTCCGCCGGCCAGTAGTTCATTTGTATATTGATATTGATATGGTAATCCGCGTCCCACGGTGGATTTAATCCATCGGCCCAGATACCCTGAAGATTTGCTGGCAGGCTTCCCGGCCGGGAGCTGCTTATCAGAAGGTACCGACCAAATTGATAATATAGTGCAACCAATGCCGGGTCGGAATTTCCACGCTGCACAGATTTAAGTCGCTGGTCCGTTGGAAAAAACACGGCGTCCGTTTGGCCAATACCAAATTCAACTCGTTTGAAGAAATGCTGATAAT
>JAEZEH010000169.1 GCA_023417785.1 Bacteroidota bacterium | reverse complement strand
GTATGCGTTATCTTTGCATTTTACTGATTACGCATGACGAAAATTGAAACAGAGATTCTGATTGAAGCCACTCCTGAAAAAGTCTGGTCTGTACTAACGAATTTTGAAGATCACCCACGGTGGAACCCGTTCATCAAATCGATTAAAGGTGAAAAGGTTGCCGGAAAGAATCTCGTTGTTTCCATCAAACCTCCGGACGGTGGCGGGATGACATTCAAGCCGGTGGTGCTGAAATTTGATCCGCCGCGGGAATTCAGATGGAAAGGCAAGCTTGGCATAAAAGGAATCTTTGACGGCGAGCATTATTTTATTCTTGAAGAGGCCGTTGCCAATCAAACACGGTTTATCCACGGCGAGAATTTCAGCGGGATATTAGTCGCGCTGATGAAAGGTATGCTGAACAAAACCCGCGACGGTTTCATCCTCATGAACGAGTCCCTGAAAAAAGAATGCGAACACTCACGTGTCCCAAACGTCCCACAGAATAATTAATTAAGTTCTCCTAAGAAACGACCAAAAGCGTGCACTGCACACCAGTGTCCCACCAGGGGTTACTTCACGCGAGATTATACACCATCAAACCACCGAACACTCAAACCCCAGCCGCGAACCCGGGTGAGCGATTGCAGCGGCACCCCGCACCCCGCCGGACAGTGCCCGGGATTGGGTGTTCAACGCTGCAACAGAAGCGTGCCCGTTGAGCATGACGAACACGAATTTGGCGGGGGAGGAGTATAGCGGAAAGCGCGACCCGCCCCACAAGCTTCGACGGGCGCGCCTTCCATCTACCTGATTTTGGAAGCGTTCATGCTGATTGGACCATTTCTTTGATAGGCTGCACTCAACCGGCGCGTCCCATGAGTGAACTTGTATGGCGGGGCACCCCCAAGGCTACGCGCATTGGTTCGTTGACTGATTTGATGAGGGGAAACGATTTGATTGGATTCTACAAGTATAGGTACGCCCAAAACATCTCCCACACAAAATAGGCGCCTCCATACGATGACACGACAATGCCGACAGATTTTCGAATCGAACTGCTGATGGTCTTCGTTACACCGAAGATTAAGATCAGTACCTGGAATAATTTGAAGATATTCAGGTTTTTCATGAAATCCGCAAATAGGGGGCTTTCGACTTGTGAAAGTGAACCGATAGAAAGGGGGTTGAACTCCGAATAGTCTGATAGGGTGTAATCTGGTTCGAAGATCACAAAATAGCCTAACCTTGCGAGAAAATGTAAAAGGAAAATTCCCTCAGCTGCAAGAACGGTCTTAAAGAGCGACACAAAAACGGGCTGTCCATTCTCCGGCTTAACACCGACAAAGTGGATAGCACCATACAGCACAGATGCGATCAATGTGACTTTAATTCCGGCATACAGCATCCTGGGCAGGTAGTTGAAAACAGTAAAAATCAGCAACCCGGCCTTTTCGGGGTTTCCCACAATCATCACGGGTACGTATAGAAGAGAATAATCCAAAAACCGGATTATAAATGAGGCGAACAAGAACAACCAGATCAAAGTACTTAGACGGGAATTCAGTACGTCTTCAATCATGATTTTCAAACTGCTTTTCCAGCGAGCGAATCCGTTCTAAATGAGTAACAGCTTTCGGATTTGGTGGATTCAATATCAGTATGTTGTAACTCTCCCAAAAGGCTTTGTTATATGGCCAATCAACGTTATTTATATCAGCATCCTGTTGCGATTTTTCCTTACTTCTTATCTTATCCAAATTGTCCTCGTTAGCCGACGTTAACAGAAAGGCCAGATCAATGTACTGCAGGTGAGTATTTTCACCAGTTGTCACGATAGGATTGGTGTTCGACGCATACTTCCTGCAATGAATAGTAAAGGGCACATAGCGATCCTTAACTTTTCTATAGTGGACTTCAGACTGATAGATGTACTTCCCATCTATCGCCATCCGCTGCATTTTTTCATCGTTGACGCTCAACGTCATTTCATTTTCAATTTTCAAGAATGCAAAGTCCTCTTTATTGATATAAAATTTAACGTTTCTTTGGAAGAACGTTTTTGTTAAAAGGTCAAGCATAATCACATAGACGTTCTTACCATTGTGTTCGGTTGTACCGGCTAATCGTATATCATACTCCTTCATGAAATTGGTTGACAGAAAATGCGCGGATTTCGTACCCAGGAATCTGATGTAATTATCTTCGAGGATTTCGTAAAGGTCATTTTTCTCACCAAACACATAATTATACAATGCACCAATCTTGTCGTACGTTCGGTTGTCGTCACTCTTGCGAAGCTCCCTGATTTTGATTTTAGATTTTGTCATGTCAAGGTCATTCCTGTCAAAGCTGGTACGTTGATAGCCCGTTTCCTCAATTATTATGCTCGCTTCGATGAGCCGCGTATAAGTTGTATCCCTTACCGAGAGTTCTCTGTAAAACCCTTCCAATTGATGCCTCTTCCGTGGGTAATTATTTTCGACTGCTTTGATTGCCTTGTTTAGAATAAAATACCCTGAATCTATTTCCGATGTAATGTTCACTTCATTTAAGACTGTTACTCCGGGTACCAGCAGAATTATGCGTTGGTTATTGGCGAAGGTATTGACTGGTTGGACTTTGCGCTTATAGCCCATGCAGGATATCGTGACCATTGCATCACGGTATCCATTGGGCACCTTTAACTCGAATTCGCCTGATTTGGCGGAAATTGTTCCAACGGCAGAATCCTCGATGAAGATGTGGCCGGATTCAATTGGTAGCCCGGATAGTGAATCGTACAGGAAGCCGGTTACGTCGATAACTTGTCCGAAACCGTCGTTGCTAAGGCTAACGCATAACGTCAAAAAAGTAAAGGCTATCTGGATATATTTCATTTGGCTAACTAAAATTAGGAAAAGTTGTCCGTGGATCAAGCCCGTATTGGTTTGAATAGTCACGGACGGTTAGAGCGACTGGGTGGGCCAGTTTTTAAAGACGTGTATTGGCCTGTGAAACTCATGAACGAATCCCTGAAAAAGGAATGCGAACCCTCAAGTGTCCCAAACGTCTCACAGGCCAACTGATAGTTCTGTCAAAAGCCGACTGAAAAGGTGCACTGCACCCTGGCGTCCCACTAACGTTTACCTTAGCGACGCGATTCGGCCCGGCGAAGGGTTCGGTTTGGAAGTTTGTCCGCTCCCGGGCCGAAGCCCGAAGAGGAAACGCGTTACAGCAAATCGCCGGATAAGGAATTCATAGACAAGCAAACATCCCACTATCGTGAACGCGAGTAGTAAGGCAAATTTGAGTTTCACGTCGATGGCTAGCGGAAACAAAAGCATCGCACCGGCGGAAAGGAGTGCCATATGGAGTATGTACACCGGATAGGCTGCGGCACTCAGATAGGAAAGTGTCGGCCCTGGACGGTTCAAGTATCGCGCGCCGAATGCAAGTACAGCATACACCCAGCAGTTTGATTCAAGTGCGATAAGAAAACCTGAAGATGATGGAAACTGGCTGAGGCGGTATGCAAACAATGCGCCGGCAAGTAGCAGGAATAGCCATCGCCATCGCATCAACATAGTGCGAAATCCTTCTCCGGCAAGGACGAAGCAAAAGCCGGTGAGGAACGCGAGGAAACCGATGACCCATCCGTGAAGTGTGGTCGCGTACAGCTCAAACGGAATGGGTTTCACAATGAGTACTTCGGCAACGAATAGTGCCGAGAAAGGCAGGAGTCCGAGTGGCGATGAGAGGAGATTCTTCAACGCCATGACTACACGGCCACCTTCATTCCGTTTCAGGAAGTAGAGCAACGGCAATAGTACCACGGTGTACGCGAGAATATTCCCAAGGAACCAAAGATGTCCCGGGCCCGGGATATATTGCGCCTCCATGTTATAATGGATGCGCCATAGGTAAAAGTGAAGTGGTACTATGGTGACCATGCCCACCAGCAACGGGATCAATATCCGCCGGCCGCGTTCCAGCAGGAGTTGCCAGGGATTGCGCTTCCCCATGGCAAAGTAAACACCCATTCCCGACACAAAGAACAGCAGGGGAATCCGCCAGGTGTTGAGCCCGGCCATGGGATACCAAAGCGGTTCCCATGGTTCGGCGTTTGTGATAAATCCAATCATGATGCCCCAGCGCTGGAAGCAAATCGCGACGTGATAAATCAGCAGCAGTCCAATCGCGATTACGCGGATCCAGTCAATGTCGTACCGGCGGTTCAATGGTGTCATTTTACGTGGTATGTGATTGGTTATTACTTCAGCATTTCGGCAATCTCGGGACGTGTTTTGCGGATGTAATCGTAGTCCAGCTTGAGTCCCATAGGCCCTAGGATCTGACCCATCATGTCGTAGGCATCCTTCGTATCCTCGAAGGAGGTTGCTACTGACTCGTAAGGCGTTGCACCGTATTTGTTCTTGATTGATTTATCGGCGCCTTTATCCAGAAGCATTTTTACGATTTCGGGACGGCAAAAGAACGATGCGGTGTGGAGGGCGGTAGAGCCGTCATTGTTTTGAAAATCAAGGTCGGCCCCGGCCTCGATAAGGATTTTGGCAGCCTCGGTCTTTCCAAAGACCGCAGCGCTGATCAGGGGGCTTGAGCCACCAAACGGGTCAGGGGTGTTCAGGTCTGTACCCGCCTCAATGTGCTGTTTCACCGCTTCGAGGTTGTCGGTCACCACCGCTGTATGAATGTCGGTATCCGGCGCCTTCACTTTTGATGATGTATCGCCGCTTCCGTTGGCCGAGGTGTCTCTAACGTTACATGCAGTGGCATAGACCAGAATGACAATAAAGGAACATGTTGTAAGAAGATCGAATTTGGATGATTTCATGAGTGGATGTTTTGGTGTTTCGATGATTTTTTGATGAGGTAAAGAACGGCTGCGTGTGACCTTACGGTTAATCACCTTTGCATCGAAATCCGTCATTTTTGCGGGAAACGATATAAATTATGGCGCATCGATATCATTTTTGATGCATTTGGCCTGTTTTCGACTTAGATTTGATGGTTGTGATGCCGGTCTGTAGCTTGTTTATATGTCTGAGATTCCTGCTGTAGATAAAGATTTTTCGATCCGTTTAACGGAGATCGTTCGCGCTAATATGGGCGATGAGCGGTTTGGTGTTTCGGAACTCGCGGCCCAAATGAACATGAGCCGGTCGAATCTCTTGCGAAAGGTGAAGAAGGAAACCGGACTGTCAGTAAGTCAGCTGATTAGTCAGGCGCGGCTGAAAAGGGCGATGGAACTGCTGCGTCAGTCGAAGCTGAATGTTTCCGAAGTCTCGCACGAGGTTGGATTTAACAGCACCTCATACTTCATCAAATGTTTTCGCGAATTCTATGGCTACCCGCCCGGGGAAGCCGGAAAACACCCTGTTGCAGCAGCGGAACCGCAGAATCACCATACGGGAACTTCGACAGAGGCTCCCCCTGGCGGTGGTGCGATATCGTCGCGGAGAAGGTGGGCTATGCCACTAGGCATTGCCGGATTAGTTGTGGTGCTGCTTGTCGCATACCTTTTATCGACATCTGGTCCGGGAGGCCAAAGTGGTGAAAAATCAATCGCCATTCTGCCATTCAAGAACGACAGCAACGATTCGTCGAATGTGTATCTGATGAATGGCTTGATGGAGTCGACATTAAACAATCTTCAGAGTATTGGTGATCTTAAAGTCGTTAGCCGAACTTCGGCTGAGAAATATCGCAATACTACCAAGTCGATGCCCGAGGTGGCGGACGAATTAAACGTGAGGTATCTCATTGAGGGTAGCGGTCAAAAGATTGGCGATCAGATTTTGCTAAATATTCAGCTGATTGAAGGTGCTTCAGACCGGCATCTCTGGTCACGGCAATACAGACGGACCACAGATAAAATTTTCGAACTTCAGCAGGAGATTGCCAAAGACATTGCGGGAGAGATCCGGGTGATCATTACGCCTGAGGAAGCGAAGCGTATCGCGAAAATTCCCACGCAGAACGCCGAGGCCTACGATTATTTTCTCCGGGCCAAGGACTTGTTCTATAAGTCTGACGGGGAAAGTATGAGGGCGTCGATACCATTTTTTCATAAAGCTATTGAACTTGATAATGAATTTGCGCTCGCATATGCCACTGTAACGATGGTCTACTATTATCTCGACATCTTTCAGACGGAGAAGAAGTTCGGAGCGGAAATGAGCAATTATTCCGACAAAGCATGGCTTTACGATCCGACACTTGGTGAGAGTCTTGTGGCAAAGGCGTTGTACTACATTCATAAAAATGAATATGAGTCCGCGGTGCCGTATCTGGAGAAGGCGCTTGAATATAATCCAACCTCGGGTCTCGTCCTCGACTTCCTCGCGGAGTTTTATAATCTGAGGATGCCGCACACTGGAAAATACCTTGAATATGCGTTACGTGGTGTTCAGTTAGACGTTGGCTCGCCGGATTCAGCCATTTCCAGTTTCAAATATCTGCATGCAAGTAATGCATTATTTCAGACCGGTTTTTTTGATGAGGCGCTGATGTATGCTGACAAATCACTTGCCTTCAATCCACGCAATCCGTTCGCGGGTTACCTCAGAATTTATATCCGTTTCATGAAGCATCGTGACCTGGCCAGGACAAAGCGTGAGCTGCTGGAAATTTTCAGGCAGGATAGCAGCCGCCTCGATATGCTGCAGGAGGTTGGAAAGGTTTCTTATTTTATGCGGGATTTTAAAGAGGCCAGTGAGTACTATCAAAAATTCCTGAAACTTCGCGAAACGTACCAGCTCAATATCTTCTTACATGAGAACCTGACTATAGCCGTGGCGTTTCGCGAAGTCGGACAGATCGAGGAGGCGGAACGCCTCGTTGTTGAATATAAAGCTTTCGCCGACGAATCCAGGACCCGGTACAAGCAACTCCATCTGGCAATGTATTACGTGTATCGGAACGACATCGAAAAAGCGCTTGATCATTTGAACGCCTTTTCAAACCAGGACAATTTCTCGGCGCTAACCCTTCTTTTGCCTGAAGATCCTTTAATGGAAAATTTCAAGGATCACCCGGAGTTCAAGAAAATCATGAAGAAGATTGAAGACCAGTTCTGGATTGACCACAGGGGGATAAAAGACCGGTTGGGGGAGAAGGGGGTGTTGTGAAGGGGGTGCCGGTTTCCGGTTACCTGTTATCTGTTATCTGTTATCTGTTA
>JAEZEH010000108.1 GCA_023417785.1 Bacteroidota bacterium | reverse complement strand
AGTTGCCGAACGCAAAAGGAAAATTATATAATTGATAAAAATGATGGTTATACCTTGCCTGCTTATCATTTGGGCAAATCTGAGGAAAGTGGCCGCATCCAAAGCGTAGAGCAATCGCTTCATAGCCGTGATCTTGGGAAGGTAATATTCGAAGGCAGGGAATATTCCACAAAAGAATTTTTGGAAATTTCACACACGATCGATAGTACCTATTCACTAAATGTCGAAGTTGATTCATTAACCCACGAAAAGATATTGATTGTCGAAAAGAAGTAGCGACGTGTTGTGCTGGTTAACATTAATTCTGGCGAGACGGAAGACGGGGTGTCTTATTCTGACCGATGCGTCATCACTAGCTATATCTATCAGGCAGCCAGAATGACGATTCCAGTCCTGGAAACGGAAGCAGTAGCATAGTTACCAAAATTTCTCGCAGAAGCCACAGAAAACGCAGACGAAGCCGCAGAATATGAAATATGAAATATGAAATTTGAAATTATCAAAGCGTTTCTTCCAGCCACTTAAAAAACTCCCGCTGCCATACCAAGGCATTTTGTGCCTTTAAAACCCAATGGTTTTCCTCCGGGAAGTAAACAAGTTTGCTTTTAATTCCGAGAAGTTGCGCTGCCTGAAATGCTTCGAACGCCTGACCATCCGGGACACGATAGTCTCTCCCACCCTGAAATATAAGAATCGGTGTATCCCATTTTTTCACCAGGTTACTCGGATCGAATTCCTCGTATGTTTTCTGAGCTGCCTTGTTTGATTTGTCCCAGTATGGTCCGCCATAATCGAAGTCAACAAAGAATAGCTCTTCCGTTGTTCCGTACATACTTTTCAGATTGAAGATACCATCATGTGCGATAAACGATTTGAACCGCTTTTCATGAATCCCCGCCAGATAGAACACTGAATACCCCCCATAGCTTGCGCCGACACAACCTATACGATCCTTATCAACAAAAGCCTCCTTTGAAACATCGTCAATGGCAGCAAGATAATCCTGCATCACCTGACCACCATGGTTTTTGCTGATGGCCTCATTCCATTCAACGCCATATCCCGGCATTCCCCTTCTGTTGGGGGCAACAATAATGTAGTCGTTAGCTGCCATCAATTGAAAATTCCAGCGGAAGGAGTAAAACTGGCTAAGCGCAGATTGCGGACCACCCTGGCAATACAACAGCGTCGCGTACTTTTTATTGGGATCAAAATCCGGCGGATAGATTACCCAAACCACCATCTCCTTGCCGTCAGTCGTTTTCACTTTACGTTTTTCGATTTTACTAAGTTTTAACTTGGTGTAAACGGCATCGTTCACATGTGTGACTTGTTTCATCTCGCCATTGCCAATATTTACGCTGTGCAATTCCGCGGCGTGATTCATATCGGTTCGCGAAACAACCAATGAATTACCAATCTGTCCGCCGATAGAGGTGACATCAAACTCTCCTTTGGTAATCTGTCTGATGACCGGCATTTTTTTGGTTAGTCCCGGATAATCTACTTCGAATAATTGCACCGTCCCTTCAACAGCTGCCGTGAAATATATTTTCTTTCCATCCGCACTCCACCGGTAATCAGATACGGTTCCGTCCCAATGCTGTGTAAGGTTGGTGGTAACGGTACCTTTACGCACAATCAGGTCGTTCTTGTCCGATTCGTAACCATCACGGGCCATGCTCAACCACGCAAGCTCACCATTCTTTGAAAATGAAGGGTGTGTGTCATAGCCCATTCTGCCCTCTGTAAGGTTCACTGTTTTGCCCGAGGTGAGATCATACTCAAACAAATCGGTATTGGTGCTTATGGCGTATGCTGTCCCGGTCTTTTGTTTGGTTACGTAAACGATCTTCTTGCTATCAGGACTCCATGTGAAATCTTCGTCTCCGCCAAAAGGCTTCGTCGGACAATCAAACATCTGCCCGGCCATAATATCTTTTCCCTCGCCGGGTTTACCATTCACGATTGGATGAACAAAGAGGTGGCTGTATTGTCCGTCTTCCCAGGTATCCCAATGGCGGTAATTAAGACTCTCATAAATCATTACATTGGAATTCGTTAGCTCGGGATAAAAATCGCTTCCGTAAACCTTTTGAAGTTTAACTTCCTGTGGAATGATTTGGTGTTTCCCATCGGGTGAAATGGTGGAGTTTGAAGAGATGGATTCTATGTCGCTTACTTCCACCGGTTCTCCGCCGCTGACGGAGATGGTATAATATTTTGTGGTACTCTTGTTTGTCTCAGTATTTGGATAAGTAACTGAATAGTGAATCCGTTGGTTGTCGCGGGTTATACCAGGTGAACCGACTCTGCCGAGTTTCCAGAGTAGCTCGGGGGTCATACGATCCTGTGAAAGTACGGTTATTGATACGAAAATCAGGATGAACGAAAGCAGGCGTTTCATAGGATAATGAGTTTTGGCAAAGATAGGAAAAAAGGGATACCAAAATCGCTCGCAGAACACGCTGAAGACGCAGAAGAAGCCGCGGAAAATGCTTGTACCCGTTCAGCGTATTCTTCCGTGTGATCTGTGCGATCCGTGAGAAATAAAGGGATTTGATTTACCGAAAGTTTCGTCCATCCGGAAAAATCTTTCCCTGAACCAGTTTGTTACGTTCATCTTTGTCGACACGTGTATCTCTCGGTGGCCCAGTTCTTTCATCGGCACGCGCAAAGGTTGAAAAGGAAGGTTCTTCCTGTGTTGAGGGAATAAGACTTTGAAAAAGCCGTGACATATTAAAGCAACGTTTAACAATAACATGAAGGACTTCCCCTTCGCGCTGAAATGTTCCTTCAACCATAAGAAGCCGGGATTGTATTATTTCCTTCCGGTATTTATCGAAGAGCTTCTGAAAAACCACCAGGTTTGCCGTTCCTGTTTCGTCCTCCAGGGTAATAAAACAAACTCCCTTGGCCGTGCCAGGCCGTTGCCGTACGAGAATCAGTCCGGCGACTTTAACGAGATCGCCTTCTTTGGCCGTTGCCAGCGCCGATGCCGTTAGTACACGAAACCGATTCAATTCTTCCCGTACAAAACTTACCGGATGGGCTTTAAGTGACAGAGACGTTGTGGCATAATCATGAACCACATGTTCTGAAAGGGTCATGTCAGGAAGACTGATCTGTGCTTCGGCAGGATCCTTAATATGATTTTCGGTATAAAGTGAGTTGGGTTGATGATCCTGCGTTGAGGTATTCCACAAAGCATTTCTCCGGTCCAGATCGATGGAACGAAATGCATCAGCGTCGGACAATTTTTCCAAAGCTGCATCAGAAAGACCCGCTTCCCGTACCTCGTGAACAGATTTATAGCTCGCTTTCCGCGACTTGACCAAAACCTTCATATCCTCTTCACGAAGACCCTTAACCTGGCGGAATCCCAGACGCAAGGGATGATACCTTCCGGATTTTTCTTCAAGCTTGTTATCCCATTCAGAATGATTGATATCGACGGGCCGGACTTCCACGCCGTGCTTTCGGGCATCGATAATGATCTGTGCAGGTTGATAAAATCCCATAGGCATACTATTCAGCAATGCACAGGCGAAAACATCCGGGAAATAGCATTTGATCCATGAGGAAACATAAACCAGCAAGGCAAAACTTACTGCGTGGCTTTCCGGGAAACCATAGCTACCGAAACCTTCCAGTTGTCTGAATACGCGGCGTGCATACTCTTCAGTATACCCTTTGCGCGTCATGCCATCCACAAGTTTTTTTTCAAAGTGGCTCATCATCCCTTTGAATTTGAAGGTTGCCATGCTCCGTCGCAGTTCATCGGCTTCAGTTGGTGTAAAACCGGCAGCCACAATGGCGATCTTCATGGCCTGTTCCTGAAATAACGGTACACCTAGTGTCCGGCCCAGAATTTCTTCCAGTTCTTTGGATGGATACTCCACCGGTTCCTCACCGTTTCTTCTTCTCAAATAAGGATGTACCATGTCTCCTTGGATTGGCCCTGGTCTGACAATGGCTACTTCAATAACAAGATCATAAAAGCATTTGGGTTTGAGCCGGGGTAACATCGATTGCTGCGCACGGCTTTCGATCTGAAACACACCAATGGTATCCGCATGGCTTACCATATCATAAACCAGCGGGTCGTCCTGTGGTATAGTGGCCAGTGTGTAATCAATCCCGTAATGATTTTTGATCAGGTCAAAGCCTTTCCGGATACAGGTAAGCATCCCCAGCGCGAGGACGTCAATCTTCAGAAACCGCAGCGCTTCAATATCATCTTTATTCCATTCAATGCAGGTACGGTCTTCCATGCGGGCATTGTGTATTGGACAAAGATCCGAGAGCTGGCCATCTGTAATGACGAATCCCCCGGTATGTTGCCCGAGCTGACGAGGAAATCCGATGTATTGATCGGTTAACTGAAGTACTTTTCGGATTGTGGGATCATCAGGATTGATCCCCTGGCTTATTATTCGGTCACGGTCAAAACCTTCATCGGAAAAGTCCCATATCAGCCCCGATAGGCGGGTTATCGTATCAAGTGAAAGGCCCATAGCTTTGCCGACATCACGAATAGCGCCTTTATGGTGAAGTTGGGTTACTGTAGCAACAACAGCAGCTCTGTCACGACCATATTTCCGATATATGTATTGCATTACTTCCTCGCGACGTTCATGTTCGAAGTCAACATCAATATCGGGAGGTTCATTACGGGCGGAAGAGATAAATCTTTCGAACAATAAATCAAATTTGGAGGGATCAACGGAAGTAATCCCGAGGCAATAGCATACCGTTGAGTTGGCAGCGGATCCTCGTCCCTGACATAGAATTCCTTTGCTTCGCGCGTAGCGGACTATATCATATACGGTGAGAAAATATTCCGCGTATTTCATTTCCTCAATAAAGGCCAGCTCGTATTCAATGGTTGCTTTTACTTTTTCTGGTATTGACTCTCGGAAATGGTTTCGGGCTCCCTCCCATGTAAGGTGGATCAACTCTTCCTGAGCGGACCTTCCATTGGAAGTAACTTCCCTCGGATACTGATACTTCAGTTCATCCAAAGAGAATCGACATGAATCTGCAATGATCCGGGTTTGTTGTATCGCCTCCGGATAATGACGAAAAAGCCTGATCATTTCGTCCGCTGGTTTAAGGTAACGTTCAGCGTTGGCGTGGAGCCGGAATCCCGCATTGTGAATGGTACACTTTTCCCGGACACAGGTCAGGATATCCTGCAGTTCACGTCGTATTGGATTGTGGTAATGGACATCGTTGGTTGCCACCATAGGGATTCCGACTTCATGTGCCAGCTGATTTATGCGATGCAAATATTTTGCGTCATCACCATTGTAAAGTCTTGTTGCACCAATGGCGATTCGTTCCCCAAAAACACTATGGTATTCATGGAGGATTTTCTTGTACGCCGGATCAAAATCAAAAGAGTCGTTCAAAACAGATGGAGGCACAGCCACGAACCATGAACCACTTTTATATTGGTAAACATCCGCTTTGTAAAGGTGGCATTTGCCCTTTTCTGCGCGCCTGTTGCCGAGAGTTAGTAATGCACTTAGTCGCGCATAAGCATTGCGGTTGGTGGGATAAGCCAGAAGACCGGGTCCATCAACCAGATCCAGCCGGCACGCCGGAATGATGCGCATGCCAAGCTTTTTTGCGGCGACGTGTGCCCTTACAATTCCGGCAAAACTGTTTCGGTCCGTAATGGCAATGGTCGGGTAACCGAACTTCGCAGCCTGATCCACCAGTTCTTCAGGGTGCGACCCCCCTCGCAGGAATGTAAAGTTTGTAGTGACCTGAAGTTCGGTGTACATGTTTATTGGTTTTGAAAAATCCATTTCAACTCAGGCAAAAAAACCGTGTAGGAACCATTGGTAGACCTTATCGTCATAATGGCCTAGCCGGAACAGCCAGTACCGTTTTCCTTCTTCGTCCTCGACACAGTAATAATCCCGATGCTGTCCCTGTTGGATCCACCACTCCTGCTCTATACGCTCGGGTCCATCTGCGCGCACGATTTTGTGAATCTTTCCTTTATACCTGAATAGCATGGGCGGATAATCAGGGATCGGCGCCGTTACTTCTATCTTTTCCGGTAAACGAAGTAGTTGAACGGGTCTTTGCACTCCTGATTGCCAGTGTGTACCGGGGTTATCCTCCATCGAAGCAGCTTCTTTAACCGATCGTTCGGGCCAGTAATGTTCGTCGGGTAAAAACCGGTGAATGGAATGTGCGCTGATTTTTCCTGCGAGGCGGTCAAGCAATTCCGCCAGACGAATATCTTCCAGCCCGCCGGATGCATCCCACATTTTTTCCTGTCTGGGTTGATGATCATCAACTTTGGGAGCTTCCAGAACAAATAGTTCGATACCCATTCCGGGTTCAAGGGTTGAAATTTTGAGTTCGAACAATTTGAACAAATGGGTAACATGATGGGATGGCCGGCTTGTGCCGATATCGATCGAAATCATTTTCCCATCGACCCGATATCCTTTGAACACGGAAGATCGCAATCCTTTCTGGTCAGCTTTTAGCCGGTTACATAGTTTCTCCAACAATTGCTGAAGGGCCAGTTCAATCCCGGGGAGAGTCAGAACCGGTTCCATACAGGGTAACCTTTCCTGATACGGTTCAACCGGAATAACGGGATTGAGGATTTCCATTTCCTGACCAAGGGCTTTATCCAGCTGATGCAGGATAGCGGGACCGAAACGACGCCTCAACGCAGGTCGAGGCATTTGCAAAAACTGTTTGATTTGATGAAGACCGAGGCGGTGAAGCCTGGATATTGTTTCCGCGTCCAGCCGCAGCGCTTCGGGTGGTAATGGTAATAGGGCGTTTAAAACTGATCCCGGTTCAACAATCAGGGGTTTGCTGCCAAACCGGGCCATAGCCCAGGCGAGTCCGGGCGTATCTGCAAGGGCGGATCTTACCACATAGCCTCTCCTTCTTAGCTTGGTGTTGATGTCCTCCAGGTATTGGGTTTCCCCACCCCACAAATGAGCGCAGCCCGTTACATCGAGAAGAAGACCATCGGGAGGATCAATAGCTACTGTCGGCGAAAAACGGATACACCATTCCGCGACACGATTTAAAAGTCTGACAGGAAGATCAGGAAGGTCGTCGTGGACCACCAGATCAGGAATAACCGCCTTGGCATCTGCCAGTACAGTGCCCATGGTTATTGACTGTTCAAGAGCGATTTCATTGACAGCAGTAATAATCATCCGGCCATGAACGGGAGTCCGAAGTACGAAGGGTACACTTTTTAACTGAGGATCGCGGATCGCGAACCAGTCCGTCATAAGATGGCGAAACCACACCGATACAAAACGCTTCTGCATATCATCCCGTCTTTCTGTTTTGTGATTGAGTATGTATCGAAAAAACTGAATCCTCCTGCGTTACGGCTTTAAATCCGGTAGGAGTCCATTTCATTTCCCATACACCAGGTTTTCCGTTTCGGATCCGCAATAACTCGACCCGCCACGAAGGATATCCAAGTCCCGGAAGGTCATCAATGGGTTCACTGGGGATGGAGGTGATTCTCCATTTGGCAACGGAAGCCGTGGTGTTGAGGCTTTTTACATTTTGACGAAGGACGAATCCGGTGACCTGGCTTTCTTCAACTGCCAATTGTAGCCTTCTCGATGCGGTGAAACTCAGGTCTTTGATCTCAGCGATCACGGCGGAAATCGCCCTGCATTTCAACGCTTCTTCCATAGCCCAAAGAATGTGTTGTTGAGTTCGCAGGTGAATAAAAAAGACATGCTCTGGCTTTATGCCGAAACGTTTTAACGCTGGTGGGAATACCCTGGGCGAAGTGCTGATCCATAATACGTTACCTGAATCTCCGGCAAGAGAGCCAAGTATTCCGGAAACAAAACCACAAGTTGCGGCTGTATCTTCAGGGCTGTTGGCCAGGAATTCATGAATTGCTCCTGTCGGGAATGTTCGATTCGGAAAGGCCGCGTTTATCGGCCCCAGTCCCGGATCAATGCCCCCGGCATCGGGCTGTTTAAAGCCTTGCAGCTTCAGAATATCTGCCTGCAATGCCGCAATGATATTTTCTTTATTCCCCTCATTCATGTCTTTCCTGACTTACATAGAGCAAATATAAAAACTAATACCATTAGTTTAATACCAACTAAGTAAAATAGATATGATGAAATTAGTATATTATTATTTTGCTGATCAACAGGAGTTTATATGATATATATTAAAATATAGGATTAATCTTAACGAGCATCCATAACCAGAGAATTTGCGGAACGATAAATGAAGGGTTCTTTGCTGACTGTGATTTTTATTACAGAAACTGGATTAGTGATTTAGGATTTTTGTACTCAAAATATTCACATATGACTATCAAGCTAACGACAGAGGAATTCAAGCAAAAGGTGTTTGACTATACGAAATCACAGGAATGGAAATATGAAGGCAACCTTCCTGCGATAATTGATTTTTATGCTGACTGGTGCGGCCCTTGTAAAATGGTAGCACCGGTCCTCGAAGAACTCGGCAAAGAATATGAAGGCAGGGTTCTTATTTACAAAGTTGATACGGAAAAGGAAGAGGAGCTTTCATCGGTTTTTGGAATCCGGAGTATTCCTACTTTTCTGTTTATCCCGGCAAAGGGAGCTCCGATGATCCAGCCTGGTGCATTTCCGAAGAATGTTTTCAAACAGGTGATTGAAGAGCAACTTTTGAAGGAGCCGGAGGAAACAAAAAGTTAGGATGAAAGCGAGTCCCCAGGAATTTTTGAATTCAAAGTGGCAAGATATTGTCCAGGCGGGACTTTAATTATCAATTGAAATATATGGTATAATGCATTGATAATTAAGATACTATGGTTGAAATGCTAGTCTAATGCATTTGATACAAGGCATTTACCGCGTTTATTGATTCTGTGTTAAAAGGGTCTTGAATTAATATACAGTGCCTCAGGAATTTGGGGGTATAAGGCTGTTAACCGACTTACAGATGAGGTAGCAAAGAACTTTGCGGAGATCTTGATTGGGTACGCGGTCCTCATTCTTTAGTTGACTAAGGCGGACAGGTAGTTGTGCACAATTACACAAAGTAATCCACAATCTGATTGGAAAAACATGTTTTGGCTGGAAGGAATGCGCATCGTAGGACGAATTGATCGCTTTTCTAAATACACTGGCGATTTAGGCAGTTAACTTATTCCAGAAAAGTTACCCGCACGATTTTGCCGTTCTCAACTTCGTACACGGCTACCGCCTGGACTGTCTGGTCATTGAACTTCACGCGTTCGTGGTCGATGATTTTGTTTCCGAGAACGATGCGTTTCTCAATCTTGCAATGCAGATAATTCAGATTGCGGAACATTTCGTCATAGTTTGTGCGAAGAGCATCCTTCCCTTTTGATATAAGTTTATCTGGAAAGGTGTATAGCTCGATATCCTCTGAATATGTATCCAGGAACGCCTCTATTGACCTTGCGTTATAAGCGTTAAGCTGACGTTGAACCGTCATTTCGGGGGTTTCCGAAATCAGGGTATCAGCCTTCAAAACGACGCCATTATTAAAGATATGAGAAATCGACGTCAGGTTTTCCAAAGACTCCAATGGATTTTCATTCAACAACACCAGATCAGCCTCTTTGCCTTTTTCAACTGAACCGGTATTGGTACGGAAAGCCTTTGCGCCATTGAGGGTGGCCGACCTCAAAACATCCGGAACCGTCATGCCGGCACGCTGCATAGCGAGGAGTTCGTTCAGATAAGAGGATGCGTGCATTGTTCCTATATTTCCGGCGTCTGTGCCTGCTACGATATTCACCTTCGCTGAGCTCAATGCATTGAGGTTCGCGGCCATCATGGAATCCATTCGTTCGATAATTGTCGGAACTCCGTTTTCACGCATTGTTTTGATATGAGGCGGGATATGTTCCGACGGAATCCATTCCAGATCTGAAAGTGAGCCGTAAAAGAAAGGATTGCCAAAAGCGATATCATGGTCGTTTTGGTATCCCTTGCCAGTAAATGTCTTGATGTAGTTACCCAAAACAGTTAGGGTCGGGATGTACGAAACGTTTCGGTCAACCATAATCCTGATCAGCGATTCCGGGATTGGGCCGTCGTCAACGCTATGTACAAGAATATCGGCTCCAGCTTCGACGGCCAGCGTGGCGGTCTGGAGTTGGGTGGCATGGACCGCCAACTTCAATCCGGCCTGATGTGCTTTGTCGGAAATATGCTTTACGACGGGAAAAGTCTTATCGGCGGGTAGATCCGGGGTAACAATGTACCAGATCTTGATATAGTCCGGTTTAAGGGGAAGCATTATTTCGAGCAGGGAGTCGGCGGCTGCAATCGTACTGATTTTTACAATGGGTGCGTCGGAACCGATGGTTGTTTCATCGTTACTCACCATGGAGAACAAAGGGCCGGTGACAAGCACGTCAGGAGAAAGATGGTTTTTTGAAAGGGAATCGCGGATCGAGAAATTTCGCATAGGTCCGCCCACATCCGAGATGGTCGTGATTCCCAACCGAAGGTATCTGCTAAGGTAATCGGGAATCGCCCGTTTACCGTTTTCAATTTCAGCCTGGTATGAAACGACGTTGGTAAGGTTGATGGCATCGGGACGGGTGTACAAGCCACCTGATTGGAAGAAGTGAATATGACCATCGGTCAGTCCCGGCATCAGGTATTTGCCTGTTCCATCGATAACCTCTGTTCCGGCCTGAAGCTTCATTTGTTTCTTTGATACATCTTGAATCAGTTTTCCTTCCACTACAACATTGGTTCCGGGAAGCAGTTTACCATTTCGGACATCAACAACATTGACGTTTCGGATCAATGTAAGCGTGGGATTTTGGCCGAAAGCAAAGGTTGGAATGAGGGCAACTAAGAAGATGTATATGAGCTTCATATGGAGGGATGAAAACTAAATGTACGCAATCCTCTGATTCCATAAAAAATCTGGCGCGCGCCGGTGTGACGTTGATAGACCGAGACTTTTACTTCGCCATGTCTCCAGGTCGGGTTTCAATGGCAGTTGGATTGTACGCTGGCGTGAGTGACGATCTTCGTTTCGGTGACGTTGCGAAATATTTCCGAAGGGAGATGGCACAACCCAGGATCATCATTACACAGCCAGTCCAAAGAACATTCATGCCAGGGAAAATCAGGGCTTGCATAACCACGAACTCGCGTTGACGAATGCCGAGTACCAGAGTATTTTCTTCCTGCGACAGCTCAGCGATACGCACCCGCGTGTCAAGCTCAGCGGAATAAACATCCTGAAATATCACCGTGGTTGAATCACGAACAACGAAGAGAGGTTCGATGATTTCCGGTCCGGCCGGAGTTTCAATATTATCAGCCTTGATAACCGCCTTCACCACAATATCACTCGCCTGTAAATTGAGTTTGCTTTTTTCAGCGGGGTCCATTACAAGAAATATGTCGGAAAGTTCAAACACAAGGTTTTCTACATTGAAGCTGGCATTACGCTTGACCCGATACATACTCTCCCCCATAAATCCATCGCTGCTGTATCCGTCTTGCAGATGTGAGGGCTCCATATCTGCGTATTTGATATGTGTGAAAATGTCGTGCGTCAGAAAGCGGCCGGTTCCAGGCTCGGCGACGTTGCCAAACTGCTCGTTGAGCTGAACCATGGGATAAAGCGTGAAGGCATGATCGCCGGGCTTCTGACCGGAACCGTTAGCTTCCGGCGTGAAATAATCAATGGCGTAGTGGAGTTTGTTGCCCTCCTTATAACGCTCGCGGTAGCTGACGAAGTAGGCATTCATTCTTACCGTATCCCCCTGGCGAAGCAGTATATTTTCCTGATTTCGGAAATCTTTGTTCAACTCTTCAAGTGTGAAGCCGGAACGATTTTCGGAAATGATTTCTTTGCGCGAACCGGTAATCAGTGCGCCAAGTAGCAGAACAGCGAAACCAATATGGGCGATGGTTGTGCCATGCTCCGACGGACTTTGTTTCCAGATCCGAATAGCGAAGCCTGCATTTAGAACAATGGCAAACATAATCGCTGTCAGCAACAGGAAGAAATTCCATTCTCGAATAGGATGATATCTGAATATCAGGGCTAAAACAATTGTGCAAGTAATTGCGATGAGGACCGGAACCCAAAGCAGCTGAAGAACTTTCCTCCATTCGGTTTGGCGGTACTTGAGAAACTGGGTAAGACCAACCAGAAAAGTAATGATAATCGCTACGGGAATTTGCCAATTGTGATAAAACAGATTTCGCGAAGTGATCTCGGTGAAGGCATCGAGTTGAGTTCCAAAAATCCTGTTCAATACCGGAACTGAAGTTGAGATGGTGATCTGGATGGATGAAATAAGCATGAGCAACACTCCCGCCAGCATCCAGAACTCGCGAGAGCTCTTGTTTATCGCGCCACCATTGTTTTCGAAATGCTTTTCATAATTGACGATCAAAAGACCTGCGACTCCAATAAGCCATACCGGCAAGGTGTACATGATGCTACCGGTAATCAAGAACGCCGCGAATAATAAAGCTGAGCCAAAGAGGAAGATAAAGCGCAACTTCCGGTGCCTTAATATGAACCATGTGGCTACGGTCAGCATGGTAAACAGGAACAAAAGAAGCTGGATAAATAAACCGTTTTCAGAAAAACTGTGAACTGAGCTTTCACCCAGTATCCCGCTCCTCGTAAGAAAGGTGGAATATAATACCAGAAGAAACGGAGCTATCGTAAACAGCAGTGAAAGGTAAAGGCCGCGATTCCTTTTACGGGTAACCTGGAGTGCATGAAGTCCGCCCACCATTATAATCCAGGGAACCAGTGAGGCGTTCTCCACGGGATCCCACGCCCAGAAACCGCCGAAACTCAGAGATTCATAGGCCCAGGCACCCCCAAGCAAGATACCACACCCCAGACTCAGCACAGTAAAAATACTCCAGGGCATAGCGCGCTTAGTCCAGCCGTTGGACACCTGGCCACGGGCGGCTCCACCCAGGGCAATCGCGAATGGAAAAACAGTGGCCGCAAAACCCAGAAAAAGAACCGGCGGATGTATCACCATCCAATAGTTTTGAAGAAGCGGATTGAGGCCGACACCGTCTTGAAATGATGTAATCTTCACGAGATAATCATTCATCCGGGCCCAGGGCATGCCGGCGTTTTCAGGGAGTTCGCGAATAAGAATAAAGGGTGAGTTGCCAATCTTTACATCACCCGCATATACACCGAGGAGAAGCGAAAAGATGAACGCCTGAACCAGTAAAACGAATGGCATAGCCGGGCTCGCGGACTTCCCCGATACAGTGACGAAGATCCAGGCCAGCACCATAATCCAGAAAGACCACAGCAAGAGACTTCCTTCCTGTCCACTCCAGAAACAGGAAAAAATATACTTACCTTCCATCGAAAGGTTTGAATACTTCCAGACATAATGGTATTCGAAGAAGCGGTTCGCGATCATGAAAAAAAGCAACATGACGACTCCCAAAACCGCCAGGCTGTGTATCATGAAATAAGTACGCGCTGTTGTGTGCCAAGTATGATCGCGCAACGTTACACCTGCCGCACGCCAGTAGCCGTACATTGCCGAAATGCAGGTAATAAAGGCAATGATCACAAGAATATGGCCGACTTGCCCGGCCCAGGTGTGTTCATTCAAATAATCCATTAGTTGCTGGCGGAGGTTAGTTTGGATTGTTCCTCATATTTGGAGGGACATTTCAACAAAATTGTATGAGCAAGGAATACATCCTTATCAGCTTTGCCCTTGACGACGATGTCTTCCGAGCGCTCCATATCCTGAGGCTTGCTTGAACTGAGAATCACTGTGCGTTCATTTCCGGCCTTATCCATCATCTTAAAGATAACTTCATTAGGATTTTTTATAGGATTATATACGATTTCGTCCTTCTTGCTCAGCTGACCTATTACGGTAAATTCTTTACCGTGATGAGAAAACGCTTCTTCAAAATCAGCGTAAGTTGACGACGTGGTCATCGTCGAAATCAGGATAGCAGTTATTGCTGCCAGGAGAATGAGACCTATTAAATAGGAGACCTTCATACTGTGTCTTAAAGTTTCGCTTGTGGTTTGTTGCTTCTTTTACGAAGTTAATTTATGTTGTAATCGTAATGCGGCGCAAGTAATGTGGAAGATATCAATTTTAAAGCCGGCACAAATTTCTTATCTCAATTTGAAATGGGGATAAAACGAGTTCTCGATTTTTTTCTTCCACCCCGATACTGGAAAATGTATGTGTGGGGATTGCTGGCTGTGTTCACAGGTGTTGCAGCATACCTGTTCTATGTGTCGCGGGCGCACTCCTATCTCTCCGACGACCCTGAGACGTGTATCAATTGTCACCTCATGGCACCGCAATATGCGACGTGGCAACACAGCGCACACCGCGAAGTAGCTACCTGCAATGATTGTCATGTTCCTCAGGACAACATATTCAGAACCTATTATTTCAAGGCGCAGGATGGTCTTCGGCACGCTACCATATTTACGTTACGAGCTGAACCTCAAGTTATTCGCATTAAGGACGCCGGAGTCGCGGTGGTGCAGGAGAATTGCATCCGGTGTCACACAAATACAAATGAGCGTGTCGGCCTCACTGAAGTGACATATCAAAATACCTTGCACGGAGAGGGCAAGCTTTGCTGGGAATGCCATCGGGAAGTACCCCACGGACGGGTTAAGAGTTTATCTTCAACACCTCACGCACGGGTTCCGTTGCCGGGAAGTCCGGTACCCAAATGGTTGAAGAATCTGCAAGACGAGAATAAAAATTCACAAACGAACGAGTGAACTATGGCTAAAATTCGCGAAATCATTGACCGTAAACCCTGGGTTGGCTGGCTGTTATTTGCGTCAACAGCTCTTGTAATTTTTCTTTTGGGTCTTCTGGCATCGTCCGTTATGGAGCGAAGGACTGAAGCGTTGTACATAGATCGCCCCATTGTGAAAATAGATCCGCTTGAGCCGCGAAGTGAAGTCTGGGGACTGAATTACCCGGCGCAATATGAGTCTTTCCTTCAGACAAAGGATACGACTTACGGTGGATCGAGCCATGGTCCGGGGCAGGCTGATGTGCTCGGAAATTATCCACAGCTCGCCATACTCTGGGCAGGCTATGCTTTCGCGTGGGATTACACCAAACCGCAGGGACATTATTACGCAATCAGTGACATTCGCAAAACGCTGCGTGTCGGAGCACCCATGACACCGGATGGCGGTAACCAACCTGCTACATGCTGGACCTGTAAAAGTTCTGATGTTCCGCGACTGATGAACCAGATGGGAGTCGAAGAATTCTACACCCCCAAATGGGCAGCGCTCGGGGGTGAGGTGGTAAATGGTATTGGTTGCGCCGATTGCCACGACGAGCAGACGATGAATCTCAAAATAACTCGCCCTGCATTAATCGAAGCCTTCGACCGGATGGGTAAGGACATCACGAAGGCAACCCATAATGAGATGCGCACCCTGGTCTGTGCGCAATGCCACGTGGAGTACTACTTCAATAAATCTTCTCCCAAGGAAGGTGTTGCTTATCTTACTTTTCCATGGGATAAGGGCACGGACATTCAGGATATGGAAAATTATTACGACGAAATCGGTTTTTCAGACTGGACACATGCTTTGTCACGCGCTCCGATGCTGAAAGCACAGCACCCTGATTATGAAATTTATCAGACAGGAATTCACGCCAAACGCGGTGTCACTTGCGCAGACTGCCATATGCCCTACAAATCTGACGGTGGAGTGAAGTCCACCGACCATCATATCCAAAGCCCTTTGAATAACATTGCGAATTCATGTCAGGTATGTCACCGCCAGAGTGAGGACGAACTAAGGAACAACGTGGTCTCCAACATGACTAAAACTATGGAGGCCCGACTCACTGCGGAGGACAATCTTGCCAGAGTACACATCGAAGCAAAGTTTGTCTGGGATCTGGGTGCGACGGAAGAACAGATGAAAGAAATACTCACGTTGATTCGTCATTCACAATGGCGGTGGGACTTTTCGGCAGCGAGTCACGGCTCCGGCGCGCACTCGCCAACCGAAAGCCTCAGGTTACTTGCTTCGTCCATAACCAAATCGCAGGAGGCGCGGGTCAAACTGGCTCGCCTTGCCGCACAATTAGGACACACCGGTGAGATACCTATGCCCGATATTTCGACAAAGGAAAAAGCACAGGCTTATATTGGACTACCAATGGAAAAAATGGAATCGGAGAAAAAACAGTTCATCACTTCAGTAGTGCCCCAATGGGTACAGCAAGCCAAGGAACGTCAGGATAAATTGACGCAGTACTCCGCCCTTCGCGGTACCTCACTAATGGAGGAACAATATGAAGCGGATCAGGAGCTTTTGAAGAAGGACCACTAAGCGCACCGAATTTCTCAGAATAATACCTCACCGGAAATGGACGGTGAGGTATTTTTTTCTCCTGCCCTTTCAAAATCATGTACCCGTCACTATTCTCCTGGTCTTAATCATCGGTGAGCGTTTGCCCTACTTTTGGGTGCGTTCAACCTTTTCTGAAATAAAAACATCCTGTTAAGCAGCGAAACAGCAAAGCACTGCATTTATATAACTGAATACACATTCATTGTGACGGAATCAGAACTGGTAAGACATTGTCAGAAGGGCAGCCCCCACGCGCAACGTGCGCTGTTTGATGCGCACTCGGATCGCATGTATCGCCTTGCGTTAAGATATGTCAGGATTCAGGACGACGCTCAGGACATTGTAATGATGGCGTTTGTCAAGGTATTCAAAAAAATAAAATCATTCAGCTACCGCGATGAGGGTAGCGCCGAAGCTTGGATGCGAAAGATTGTGATCAATGAATCGCTGATGTGGCTTCGGAAGAGAAACAATTTCAATCTCACCGAAACAATTGATGGCGACAACCCTGAACACGGTATTGGGACAATCGGTCAGGTCGATGCCGAATACCTGTATCAGTTGATTCTGGAATTGCCACCAGGGTACAGAACGGTGTTCAACCTGAATGTGATTGAAGGGTATGATCACCATGAGATTGCAGAAATGTTGAACATAGCCGAGAGCACCTCAAGGTCTCAACTCTTTAAAGCAAAGCAGTTGCTAAAACGTAAAATTGAACAGGAGGACATTCAATATGGAACCGGATAAAGACGAATTGTTATCGCATCGGATCCTGCGCGTCGAGCGCGAACCGGTGTCATGGAATAAAGAGGAAGTATGGCGACGGATCAACGACGAGATCCAGCCTGCGCGGTCCCGTTGGTACTATGTTGCTGCTGCGGCAACAATACTTCTCATGCTAGGTTCGTATTTCACAGTTGATAACGCAGCCAAGATTGTGCGTGAGCAGGAAGTAATAATCGGGTATCAACCGGAATCGAAAGAGGTAACTTCCGAACCATCCGAAGTAGGGCAACCATTGCCACTGCAAAGGTCTGTCACCCCGAACAAGCGAGAGAGGAAAACACAGCAAGCTTTACCAGAAAACAACTTAAGCGAGATACGGGAAGCTGCAATTGACATTGGAACTGTGAAGCAGCAAAAGAATGAGGGTATTGATTCGACATCCTTGTCCCGTCAGCCAATCGTTGCAGAAACCGAAACCCAGGAACAAGCGGAAGAAAGGATCCGACCCGTGATCGGTGTGATTTATTCAAACACCCCGGCGCCTGCGATGGCTAACAATAAACGACGAAAGAAGCTTTACAAACTCGACCAGCACGAGACTGAATCATGGACTCCCCCACTATCTAATACACTGATTCTGGCCAGGAAGAAATAAGCATAATATTCCCGAATTCAATCAACGAAAACACTTTCGAATATGAGACTATTGTCGAAAAAAATCAAAACGGTCATTCTGTTGCTGCTGCCTGTACTGAGCTTCGCGCAACCTAAACAATATCCCGACTCAATCCGTGTGGAGCTACCGCACCAGGAATCGTTCATTATTTTTGAACTCCACCGGTATACTGACGACAAAAAAATCATTACGGACTTGCCGGCAAGGTTGTCGCGGTTGCTGGACCATATTGAAAAAAGCATTCCTTCGGCTCAGCAGCAGAAGCCACAAACTGTTGAGGTGACTTATGAAAGCGCAAAGGATCGTGAAAACGAATTTTCAATCCGCATTATTTCAACGGAACAGACAGAAACGCGAATCACCGTCGCCAGCGATGCCATAGTACAGTTGATACCGCCCGGGTGGGACTTAACCATAACGGATAAACAGGCCACGATCCATGTCTATGCGCCGGACATCGAAAGGCTTCGTCAGCTTTCGGTTCTTAATCTGGGGCCCGTTGTTTCTCACCTTGACACAGATCCGGATACCTTTCATCATAAGCGGATGGGTACGATTTCCCGGGTCATTCTTTCCGACGGCAAGATCACTCCTGCAACAACCAGTCACCGATTGCCGGGCGATATGCTCGGACTGCATGCCGGTGCAGGTGTCGGTCTGCTCCAGGAAAAGTGGTATCCTGAATTCAATTTTAGCACTGCGTTGTATTTCAGTAGTCGTTCCAACCCCTATCGCCACAGGTTTATGTTCAATTATGACCTGAAATTGTTTTCTCAAACCAATGAAAACGGCGGTCACTCTCTGGCACCCGCTACGTTTTTGTCTTTTTCTTACGGCTTGAATTTCGCTAAAGACAATCCCCGCTGGACTGCCCTTGGAGTTGGCTATCTGGCTCATAACAAGTCCGATCTTTTTCAGGGGAAGACGTTAAGGATTTTTCTCGAAACAGACATTGGGAGTCAGAAACTCAACATCGTTCCGGAATTATTCCTTACGGACGATTTCAAGAAGTCGATGTTCGGAGTTAAACTTAATTACAGATTCTGATACAGATCCGATAACTGGATTTCATTCCTTCTTGAGTGCGCTGCTCCACGGGTCAAGCAAATACGTAAACGGAATAGTTTCGACTACCTTAAGTAAACTGGTCAGTCCGGGGTAATCCGGGTTGATCAGGAGGTTACATTCCATGGGATAAAACTTGATGTTGACCCGTGCCGAAGGAACCCGTAGAAATGGGAATTCCCGCGCGTCGAGCCACGACTTGCCAAAATCCTGAGTAGCCCTGCCGTGAGGAATTACCGACCAATCCTTGGGTAACCCTGCAGTCTGTAGCGTACCCACTAACGATTCATCTGAAATTTCATAAACGATCATGTACCACGGCTTCGAACCTACGGCCGGGCCTTTGATACACAGGTATTCAAGCAGGGCCACTGTTGGGGCGCTGCCCGCGTAAATCATTCGCGTGCCTTTAGGATTCCACCTTCCGGCATTCGCAGAACAGCCATACGGACTCTTGTAATAGCTATCCGACATAATCCGATAACACCGCATCCTGCTACATTACATTGCCATAATGGAGGGCATCAAGGGCTTCGTCGACAAGGTCAATGCCTATGAGGGATGGTAACAAACTTACAGGGGCAACGTTACCCAATGCTATGTTGGGAAGGGTTAACCAGTTTTTCAGCTCGTCCAGCCCGCCGAAAAGATCCACACCTTTTTTTATGATTTCGTCAATCTTATAAAATTGGCTCGAACCCGGCACGCCGATAGAAGTATTGGCCTCCCATCGCGAAACCGTACTGGACGAGACGGCCGCCGCTTTGGCTACTTCAGGGATTTTAAGATCGAGATATTCGACAATGGGCTGGATCTCTATTGAAGGAATACCGGATTCAATTACCGACGCGACCTGAGTAAGGTTCTCAGCTTTGCGAAGTGACGGAATAAAATACCCGTAACCGCGCTGCACAGGGTAACTGGTATGTTTCCCGCCGCGAGTTACCTTAAAAAGGACTGGAACAGCCTCTTCAGCCCGGGCAGTTGACTTCCCTGGCCGATAAAGTGATGGGCTTCCCTCCTGAAAAGTATCCCCCGGTTTTTTGGTTTTCTTTGCTTTCATGTATTTATCATTTGACACTTCAATATACGTCATTTGATATAGAACACCAAGTTTATCAGCAAAGTTTCTTGTCTGGCCTTCATTCATGACACATTGGGAATTCATTCGGGTAATCGGACTTTTTCTGTAACTTGATTTCATCTCCTAAAACCGGCCAGCGGCCGCGAAATCGAATTAACAAACCAGTCGGATTATGGAACTGCAAATCAATGGTAAGACATATTCTACACAATCATCTGGCAGCGAATCGTTGCTGGAAGTGTTGAGGGATGAATTTGATTTGACCGGGAGCAAATATGGATGCGGCGAGGGCGTATGCGGGGCATGTACTGTGCTTGTAGACGGCGCCCCCACCCGATCCTGCTTAGCACCTATAGAAAGCCTGGCGGGAAAACAGATTACCACGATCGAAGGCCTGGAAGAAAACGAAGAGCTCCATCCCGTTCAGGCAGCGTTTCTGAAAGTCGATGTTTTCCAATGCGGTTACTGCGCACCAGGGATCGTCATGTCAACGGTAGGCCTGTTGGATAAGAACCCGCGCCCCACTCGCGCTCAGATCATCTCCACCATGCAGGGGAACATCTGCCGCTGCGGTACTTATCCGCGGATTCTCGAAGCCATCAAAGAAGTCACGAATGTTTAGGGTCAAATCCGGGAGCATGTCAACAAAAAAAACGAACGACGAACTGGCGCCGGAGCAATATGAAATGCATACGGCACCTGCATACAAGTTTTCCGTGAACCGACGTACCTTTTTCGAGCTCATGGGCGCAGGCATCGCCGTCACATTTTCGTCGGCATCGTCCTGGGCTTCAATAATACGCGACGATGCCGCTCCGGAAGATCAGCTTTCTGCATGGATCCATATCGGAAACGATGGCAAGGTGTCAGTCTTCACCGGCAAAGCCGAGGTCGGTCAGAATATCCGCACTTCCCTCGCGCAGATTGTTGCGGAGGAATTACCCGTGCCTTTTGAATCGATAACCATGGTGATGGGCGATACCGTGCTTACGCCGTACGATCGCGGAACATTTGGCAGCAGGTCCACACCCTTCATGGGGCCGCAGCTGCGAAAAGCCGCGGCGTCGGCACGTGAGGTTCTGCTGGAAATGGCAGCCGCACAATGGAAGCTGCAACGAAGCACGTTGGTAATGGAAAACGGGATGATTAAAAGCCGGGATGGGCGAAAATCCATTTCAGCAGGCGAACTAACCAAAGGCAAAAAGCTGGTTTATCCCGTAAGCGAAAATGTTAAGGTGAAGCCTGTAAGCGAATGGAAGATTGCAGGCACCGCAGTACGAAAGGTTAATGGCCCTTCATTCGTGAATGGAAAACACAAGTTTGTTTCCGACATGAAGCTTCCGGGAATGCTTTACGGAAAAGTATTACGCGCTCCTGCGTATGGAAGCACTCTCGTTTCCGCCGATGTGTCGGAAGCGCCGACTATGAATGGGGTTACTGTCATAAAGGATGGCGACTTCATCGGAGTTACCGCCCCGACTCCCGCAATGGCACGGGCCGCCCTCGCGTCGATCAAGACAGAATGGCGTTTTGAAAAACAACCCTCCCGCGACGAGATATTCGATTATTTGAAACAGCATGCCGAAAAGGAGCCTTCCGCCAGTCCGGCGTTGGAACAGGTATTCGCTGCGGCACCTATCAGGGCCGACCAGAGTTTCCGCATCAATTACATTGCCCATGTTCCGCTGGAACCACGTGCAGGGATAGCGACCTGGGAGGGCAATAAGCTGACGGTCTGGACGGGCACGCAACGCCCCTTTGGTGTCCAGGAAGAACTTTCGGAGGTGTTCAACATGCCAAAGGAAAACATTCGCGTTATTCAGCCCGATACCGGCTCCGGCTATGGCGGCAAACACACCGGCGAGGCCGGAATTGAGGCTGCACGCCTCTCAAAAACGGCAGGCAAACCCGTTAAGGTGGTCTGGACCCGCGAGGAGGAATTCACCTGGGCATACCTCCGTCCCGCAGGGGTTATCGAAGTGAAGGCTTCCTGCTCTTCCGACGGACTGCTGCTGTCGTGGGAGTTCCATAATTTTAACTCGGGAGGTGCTGGTATTGCGAATTCATATAAAGCACAGCAAGAGCATATCAAATTTCACCGTTCGGAGTCGCCTTTGCGTCAGGGTTCGTACCGTGCACTCGCAGCACCCGCTAATGTGTTTGCGCGGGAATCAACGATCGACGATCTCGCTCTTGCTGCCAGAATGGACCCACTGGCCTTCCGCATGAAGAATCTGGCTGAACCCCGAATGCAGGCGGTGCTCGAAGCAGCTGCGGAGAAATTCGGCTGGAGCAGTTTCACACCATCGCGGGCCGGAGCCGGAAAAGGTATCGCCTGCGGAACGGAGAAAGCCAGCTTCGTGGCAACATGTGCTGAAGTTTCCATCAATGATGAAGGCGCGCCGGAAGTTCATCGTGTGGTGGTTGCCTTTGAGTGTGGAGCGATCATCAACCCCGAACATTTGGAGAATCAGGTGCAGGGGGCAATCATTCAGGGATTGGGTGGCGCGCTGTTTGAAAAGATAGATTTCAAGGACGGGCGGATACTGAACTCGTCGCTGTCGAAGTACCGGGTACCCCGTTTCAGCGATACCCCGGAACTTCATGTAGTACTCCTTAACAGAAAAGACATTGACCCTGCAGGAGCTGGTGAAACCCCGATCATCGCTATCGCTCCGGCTATACGCAACGCTATCCTGAACGCCACGGGAAAGCGGTTGTACACGCTGCCACTATCTGGTGATTAGAGTGACGCGCGTGAGTACCTCTGATCTTTGATAAGGATTAGACTGATTTGAATTCGTCAAGAATCCGTCGAAGATCCTGCAAGGGGGTCTCAAAGCTTCGTTTGTTTTCCATACGGATTGCTGCCACGCAACTCCAAAGAGTTAGCGCATACATAATGAAGGCACCCATCGCATGTTCCGTCACACCTCCCGGGACGAATATCCGGAAAGTAATGAACACGCCTATTGCACATTGCAGTGGTATTGAAAACCATTCGTAGCGTTTCTTAAAAGAAAAAAATCCACCCAGCGTATCATATTGCTTCTGTACGTAAGCCTGAATCGACGCGGCATAGGTTTCGCGAAGCCGGATCACGGCCAGTTTCTTGAAGCGCTTCATCATTACCGCCGTGAAAGGAATGGTGATACCGAAACCAAGGATACCGGCAATTAGAATTTCTTTATCTGCGCCGTACTTTATCATTACGTGCGCGAGAAAACCGTAGACAATAAGGTGAAAGGTGAATGATCCCCAGAAGTATCTCATAGCTGTATTTTTGTTTTTCTTTGAACGTGATTTTATTACCGCGGCAAACGATTCGGCATCATAGGTCGATGGCGCCGGTGTTCCGGTTTTATCTTGTTGCCATTTGCGTTTGAGTTCGTCCAGATCCATGTGTTAAACCTGTTTAATGTTTTCTTTTATAATTTGTTCCAGTTCCCTGCGGATGCGAACAAGTCTGACACTGACATTCGATTTGGTTAGGCCCGTTACCTCAGCAATTTCATCGTAACTCTGGTCTTCAAGGTAAAGGAAAATGATAGCCTTGTTCAGCCCGGGTAGCCGCGATATCGCCTCGAACAGAAGTTGGCTTTCTTCCTGTTTCGGATCAGTTCCCTGATCCGCGATCTCGTAGTGACCTTCGCGAATGGGTTCGGTTTTTCGCCGGTTCTCCTTTTTTCGGAAAGTCAACGCCGTATTCAGACACACCCGATACATCCACGTCGAGAATTTTGAGCGATTATCAAACGACGGATAGGATTTCCAAAGCTGGTACATCATCTCCTGGACGGCATCCTTCCGTTCATCCTCGCTGTCGAAATAGATGCGGCTGATTTTATGGGCTATGCCCAGGTGATTATTTATCTGCCGTAGTAAAATTTCGCTATCCTTCTCGCTCATGAGATTCGATGTTCACAGTCGATGTGTTAGTATAGGATTGTTTTGAAAAACTACATCTATTATGGAAAATGTTAAAAAAAATCCGGCCGAAGCGCCTGTGACAAACTTTTACATACAAAAAGGGATAATATCCCAACATAATACATACATTTACGTATATAATCGATTATGAAAGGTACCAATCTTGGTGAATTCGAGGAGTTAGTGCTGCTTGTAACGGCGGCACTGGTGAATGAAGCCTATAGTGTGGGAATTTGTGATGAATTGAAAAGGCAGACCGGGCGCGACGCGAAGCTTGGTGTCGTGCACTCGGTACTGAACCGGCTTGAGGAAAAGGGTCTTGTCAAGAGCAGTCTTGGCGAAGCAACGAATGTCCGCGGTGGTAAACGGAAAAGGTACTATACCGTAACGAATGCCGGGAAGTCTGCCCTTCTTAAAGCCAAAGAAGTGCGGGATCAATTGTGGTCGAATATTCCGGACTTCGCACTTAAGAATATATGAAGCCGAACCCGCGCACCTCTCCTCCTACCTGGGCCAGGAACTTCCTCGCCTGGTATTGCAAACCCGCGTTGCTGGAAGATCTCGAAGGAGATCTCCATGAATACTTTGAGCGCAACGTCCTCGCCAGGGGCGCAAGAACAGCCCGGATAATTTACATTATTGATGTGCTGAAATTCATTCGGCCATATACTTTGCGCAAACCGAAAGTCGCCGGCTCACTAATTCATTTCATCATGTTCACGAGTTATATAAAAACCTCAGGAAGAAACATCCTTCGAAATCAGTTATTCTCTTTTATTAACATTGTCGGACTGGCGGTGAGCATGGCGGTAGGGTTGCTCTTAATTGGGATGCTTCACGACCTGCGTGAGTATGACCGGTTTCACGAGAATTACGATCGAATCTATCGGCTCACGAGCAGACACCAGTATCTTCTCAACAAGAGTGAGTTTCAGAATGACCCTTTTGCAACGAGTTCCCCCAAGGCGGCTTTCGAGATCAGGAATACATTTCCCGGAGTCGAGGATGTAGCCATATTGCAAAGAGATCTGTCCGGGGATTTTACTTTCCAGGACAAAACAATCCCCTTGTCGGGCTTATTTGCCAATGAAGGCGTCTTATCCGTTTTTAGTTTTCCGTTGCTTCACGGGAATCCCCAAACTGCATTGAAGGAACCGTTTTCGGTGTTGCTTACTGAGAAGTCAGCTGCAAAGCTTTTTGGCAAGACCGATGTAGTGGGTAAAACCATTACACTCAACGATGAACGCGAATGGACTGTCACCGGCATCCTGAAAGATATTCCGGGTTTTTCTCATATTCAGTTTGACGTTCTGGGTTCAATTAGTACGCGCGAGATTATCATTGACGATAAAAAATATGAAATGGCGTGGGACAACATGTGGGACGCCTGGACTTACGTTCTTCTGAAAGAGGGTACCGATCTTGCCCTGTTTCAGCGAAACCTTGACGCGCTCAGTGAGCGTGAAGACAAAACCGTAGAACATACGCATATTGGACTATCGCTCTTTCCCCTTAAAAATATCGTGGCTGGTGAAAGCCAGAGTAACCAGATTGGGCCGACTGTCGGATCAACGGTAGTTAAAATTCTTTCGGTGCTAACCGCAGTGGTGATTCTGTCTGCATGTTTCAATTACACCAACCTTTCGATAGCCAGAACGCTCAGACGGTCCAGGGAAGTGGGCATTCGGAAAGCCGTGGGTGCCTCAAAGAGCCACGTAACAATGCAATATCTGGTCGAATCGGTTTTCATTTCCCTGCTGGCGCTTGTCCTGGCCTTTGGAATATTCCTTTTTCTTCGCTCCCATTTCATTGGTCTCGAAGAATCGTTTCAGCAAATGCTGGTGTTAAATCTTACCCCCAACCTCATTGCACTCTTCATCGTTTTTGCAGTGGCCGTAGGTCTGATTGCCGGCATTTTGCCCGCAACATTCTTCTCACGGTTGAAGACCATTCAAGTGTTGAAAAATCTTTCCGGTGGATTGAAGACGCGGAAGCTGACCCTTCGAAAGGCACTCATCGTGTTCCAGTATACCATATCGATTGTCGCGATCACGGCTACACTCACGATGTACAAACAGTACAAACACTTTATCGCTTTCGATCTTGGCTTCAGCACCGCCAACGTAGTCAATATCCGTCTACAGGGAGCGAACGCCGACGTGCTGCAGAAGGAATTGTCCGAGTTGCACGAAGTTTCCGGAATATCCCGCAGTGCGTTGATTCAGGGGCTGGGCAACTTCTGGGGAACAGGTGTGAAGAACTCCGATGTACCCCTTGACAGTGGTACGGCTTTCTACAATTTCATCGATGCGCGTTATCTTGATCTGCATGATTTCACGCTCCTTGCCGGAAGAAATTTCACGAGTAAAGCGGACAGTACGGAGGAAAGTGAACTTATCGTTAACGAGCATTTCTTGAAACGGTTCGATGTCGGAAATGACCATCCGCAGGATGCCATCGGGAAACAAATACTCGTAAATGGAAAGCCCCTGACAATTGTAGGCGTTGCCAAAAATTTTGAATACGGTAAGGCCGACACGAAACGTAATCAACAGGAAGTCATGCTTCGTCATGCACCCGACAAGGCCCAATATTTAAATGTGAAAATAGAATCTTCCGACTGGCCGGGCACCATGAGCAAAATTGAGTCAATCTGGAAAAAGAACGATCCGGTGCACCCACTCGACGCGAAGTTCTATGATACTCAGATTGAAGAAGCCTATCAGGGGTTGAAAGCTTCAATGAAGGTTGGTGGATTTCTCGCGTTCATGGTGATCTGCATCGCATCAATCGGATTATTGGGAATGGTGGTATTCACCACTGAGACGCGGCTCCGGGAGATTAGTATTCGTAAGGTGCTCGGGGCAAGCGAGACGGGGTTGCTATATCTATTATCGAAAGGATTTGTTTCCCTCCTGTTCATTGCCTCAATTCTGGGACTTCCAATCACCTATCTGGTATTCGCGAACGTAGTTCTCCCGCAGCTGGCAAACACCGCTCCCCTGACAATATGGGAAGGCATTGTCGGAGTTCTCGTGGTGCTGTTCATTGCTTTGGCGATGATAGGCAGCCACACGATCAAAGTGTCCCGAACAAACCCCGCTGACGTGCTCAAGACCGAATAGATCCGCGGAAGGGAATAGATACCAAGGTTCTCGCTATCTCACGGAAGGCGCCGAAGGTACTGCTGAAAAAACCAACCAGGCGATGTCTCCACCGAACAATCCGCAACCGGCAACCGGCAACCGGCAACCGGCAACTGGCAACTGGCAACTGGCAACCGGCAACTGGCAACCGGTTACAACCTCCATCTACGCACTCACTACCCACTACCCTGTACTACGGAGTCTCCTCTTCCCCCGGAATAGGTTTTGTACGCCACCACAAACCGAGTGTAGACCCCGTAATATTCATCATTGGTCCAAACACTGCGGGTGCGAGACCAACAGTCGCGAGCTTGCCCATTGCCTTGGCTAACCCTGATGCCAGCCCGCCGTTTTGAAGGCCTACTTCTATCGCAATAGTCCGGCAATCCTTTTCAGGCATTCGGGCCGCGCGGCTAAGCCAGTAACCTAGCACGTAACCAGAGATATTATGCATTAGTACAATAACGATCAGTAGCGGACCGACATCAAGCAAACTATCCCGTCCCGCGGCGGTGATAATAACGATGATAACACCGATGCTTATCATGGACACCAGCGGCATGGCTGTTTGAAGAAACGTAAACCGGTTGTGCAGGAAGTGATTAAAAATCAACCCGGCCCCTACTGGAAAGATGATAATCTTTACGATGTCCCACATCATGCTCCAGAAGTCGATTTGCACGTATTCGCCGGC
>JAEZEH010000189.1 GCA_023417785.1 Bacteroidota bacterium | reverse complement strand
ACCTGAATTTCCTGGGCGGTGTACCCGATGAAAGAAACAACGATTATGTCGCCGCTGTTAGCCTGCAATGTGTAGTTTCCGTTCACGTCTGTAGTCGTTCCCACAGTCGTACCTTTGATGATCACGTTCACCCCTGGCATAGGGGAATCCGACTCGTCGGTCACGGTTCCTGTCACTGATCTCGACTGCGAATACGCTGTACTCGCCATGAGCAGTAACAAAAACACGGAAGCGATCCGGAGAATGCCTCTGTAGATTTTTTTCATCTTCATTGTTTTTGTTTGAGTTTAGTTATTTGGTCTTAGGTTAACCTCTTTGGAGAAGGTTAATGTCTTATTTCAAATTGAGGGTTATTTCCTTTCCGGAATAACGGATCTCCTGAGAAGCCAGTCCTTCAAGACCGGCTCCCGCAGGATGATCTGTATTAACCCAAACTATCTGGAAGGTCCGCTCCTCCAGCATATCTTTATAACTTCCCTTCCGGGGACTAATCGTTAGTGTCTTTGTCTCTTCTTCATATTTCATGGTTATAGCTGAATACAATCCGCGCTCATAATTGTAATTAACTCCCTCATCTTCATAGAGGGTGAAGGCTGCATCGGCTCCCGTGAACACGTATAGCCGGATCGGGTCCGCTTTCTTTTCGTTCGCATACTGCAACTCAGGGCCTATGGGAAGAATTGAACCCGCCTTTATATAAAGTGGCATTCGTTCGTAAGGGGCATTTGCCTCAAGCGTTTGTCCGCCTTTCAGATACTCTCCTGTGTAGAAGTCGAACCATGCCGACGATGAGGGCAGGTAAACCTTTCTTGACGTTGCACCATATTCGTACACAGGGTTTACCAGGATCGAAGGTCCGAGCATGTACTGATCCGCTATATCGCGCACGCGCGGATCGTCGGGAAAATCCATTACGAGGCCGCGCATCATGGTGTAATCGTCGTGGTAGCAACTTGCGGCAAGCGAATACAAGTACGGCATTAACCGATACCGCAGGTTCGTATAGTATACCATGCTCTTATAGGCAGGGTGTTCCGCCGGCGCAATATTGAAAATCTCACGGGTGGGATACTGGCCGTGCGATCTGAAGACGGGACAGAAGGCCCCAAACTGGAACCATCTCGTGTTAAGCTCCCGCCATTCTTTGAGGTCTTGTGCATTTGGGTTTTCGTATCTTCTTTCAACGGCAAAGCCGCCGATGTCCATCGTCCAATATGGAATACCGGAAAGTGAAAAGTTGACCCCACTTGAGATCTGATCTTTGAAGTCACTCCAGCGCGAAACGATGTCTCCGCTCCAGGTGACGGCGCCATAGCGTTGCTGACCAGCGTATGCGGAGCGTGTTAAAATAAAAACCCGCTTATCCGGACTTGATCTGCGCTGACCTTCGTAAACGCCTTTGGCATTCATAAGGGAGTATGCGTTGAAGTATTCAGCCCCTGATCCCAGGGCGTTGGGGCTCATATTAAGTTTTCGCTCCACAAGGGAGAGATTGGAATGCATATCGGGTTCCGTCGCATCCAGCCACCACGCATCAACGCCCAGGCTATTGAGATTCTCATCAAGTTGTGCCCAGAACATTTTGCCGGCTTCCTGATTGAAGGGATCGTAGAATGTTGATTCATATCCGGGGCCCACCCAGTCTTTGCGTTTCTTTGCGGCATTTCTTGTAAAAAGGAACCCCTTCTCATTCATTTCATTGTAATGATCGGTTCCTACGTTGAACTTCGGCCAGACGGAAATCATCAGGTTTGTGTGCAATTCATTATGGAGCTGATCAATCATGCCTTTTGGATCAGGGAAACGCGACTCGTCAAATTCATGAGAACCCCACTCGGGATCTTTCCAATACTGCCAGTCCAGCACTATGTTGTCAAGGGGAATCCGACGTTTCCTGTACTGCTTCACCACATCGATTAATTCGGCTTGTGTGCGATAGCGTTCCCGGCTTTGCCAATATCCCATCGCCCATTTCGGTACGATCGGTGCCTTCCCGGTAACGGCACGGTAACCGCTGATGACCTGGTCGGCGTTGTTGCCTTTGATGAAATAGTAATCAATCTGACTGGCGACTTCCGACGAAAGCGAAAGTTGATTTTGTTCTTCGGCTGAAACCGGGTCAAGGTGCTTTACTGCGAGGTATCCACCCTGCGGAATCCATTCAATCCGGATAGTTTTTCGTTCACCTTTACTGAGTGGCACCCGAAACTTATTCGTCCAGGGGTTCCAGTTCTGGCGCCACTTGTCCAAAATCAACTGGCCATCAATCCAAACCTTTATATAACCGGAAGAGTAGACAAGAAACTTATGCTCGCCTTCGATCTCGGAAGCAACAGCCCCTTCCCAGATGACCTTTCCGTCATTCGCGATGTCTTTTGGGAACTGGTCAACCTGCGGTGTTTCCAGGTATTCGAAATCGATTTTATCCTCGACCCCGGTTTTTACCACCCGGTCATGCACATAATAGGTTGCGGTCAGCCCACCCGTCTGCCCCTCTTTATTATATAACTGTAAGCCCGACAGAGGCTCATATTCTCGCGGATCGCCGAATTTTGAGCTCGAGTAATTATCCCACAAAATTCCATAGTTTCGGGTGGAATAAAGGAAAGGCACGACCGCCACGATATTATGCTGCACAAGGTCCACGTCATCACCCTTGTAATTCATCTGGCCGTTCTGGTGGCCGCCAAGCCCATAGAAAGCTTCGTCAGCCGGGGATTCAAAGATCTGGCGTATCTGATACCGCCCGGGCACCTCTGCAGACGCGATGAATTGCTTTCCTCCACCCTGCTTTTCCCTGAGTATCGCGGTTCCGGTGCTATCCAGAAAAACCACTTCTCCGCTTTTGGTATTCACCCGGGCCTGAAGGGCTGACGTTTTGAGCACAACTGACTGATGCGATTCATCGACACGGAAATCCGGTTTTTCATCAACGGAAACCGCCATCAGGCTTTGGGTTGTAGAAAATTGATTTTCAGGCGACGCAGTGACGCGAATGATTTTGTCCGTTACCGCAATGAGTCTGACTTTCCTGACCTCTGACTGGTCGATGCTGACCACGACCCCGCCTTCAACAAGCTCGTACTGAGAGTTTTTCTCTCCGCAGGAAGCCAGACAGGCCGCCCCGATAAGGGCTGTAATAAGAAGGTTAAGGTTTACGTTCATCTGCAACCGACGCCAGTGCAATTTTTTTCGTAATCGGTTGCATAAATTTAGGTGTTCCGGCTCCGGAAGAGGGTATGAAATTGTTCAGGATAAGGTGGCAGGCCGTTAACTGGGGGTATCCTTTTGTTTCCTAATAGGGACGAAATTGTTAAGTAAGGCTAAAACCCGCTTATTTTAGGCGATAACGATTTCGGAAGGTATGGGGAGTGCGCCCCGGGCGCTGGCGTCGCGAAAGCAAAGTCAAAGAATGATCAGGAGAGCGACGGAAACAGCGATAATGACATAGATCGCCACTTCAAGAAATAGCATTAACCGGTTTTTTCGCTTTAGGTTCTCCATAGTTTTCAGCAGAGCAATGCAAAAATAGACCCGGCCCGCCATTAGCAGGTTCACTAAAACGTTAAGATTACGGTAAGTTTTGTTGCATCGGCCTTGAGGCGGTAACAAATTAATACATCATTTGTTACATCAGGGTTCGGGCGGTTACAACTTAAGGCGATCCTCGAGCCGCTGCTACTCACTGCGCAAAGAGTCTACCGGATTGGCCAGAGACGCCTTGAATGCCTTGTATCCGATCGTCAAACCAACCACAAGTACCACAATAATCAGACTTATCAGATAGCTCAGTGGATCGATCGACGTGCGATAAGTGAAGTTTTCCAGCCAGTTTGAAAGGAAGTAATACGATAACGGGATGGCTAACAGAAATCCGGCTATCGTAAGCCACAGAAAATCAACACAAATGAGACGAAGTATGTTTAGTTCTGTGGCTCCAAGCACCTTGCGGACCCCAATCTCTTTGACCTTGCGCTGTACGACAAACAAAACAAGTCCATAGACACCTAGACATGAAATGAGTATGGCAATGACGGTAAATACCTGAACTATCGATCCAAAGTTCTGGAAATTAGCGTATTGGGAGGTTAATTGTTCATCGAGGAAAACGTATTCAAACGCTTTTTCCGGAAAGGTCTCATTCCAGATCGTTTCAATTGCCGGAATGGCACTCCGGATATCCGTGTCCTCGAATTTCACCGAAAGCGTACTAAACTGATTCGGTCCGATATCCAGAAGCAGTGCGGAGACGGGCGTTGTCAGTGAGGAGAAATTGAAATCCTTGAGAACGCCAATGACTTTGCCTTCCTTACCCTCGCGGTTAATGGTTTTCCCTATTGCGTTTTCCGGGGATTCCCAGTTGAATTCGCGTACGGCAGATTCGTTAACCATAAATGCCTCCGCGATATCTGTTCCGTGGGATTCATCAAAGGTTCGGCCCGCGGCCAGTTCCATTCCATAAGTCTCCAGGAAATCGAAATCCACGGACATATTTGCCACGAACAAATGATCATCCTGCGTAAACCCTTCAGGGATCGTCCCCCTGTAAACGGCTCCAAGGCCCGGCGCATTGGACGACAGTGTAGTGCTCCTGACACCGCTCTGGCTTTCAATCTGCTGCCGGAGGTATTCGAGCTTGCTGCGGAAGGTCGAATCGTTTTGCCTGAAAATGCCATTGAGGTTATTACTGAACAGCGGAACATTGACCACCATCTCCTTTTGAAAACCCAGGGGTCGGTTCTCAAGAAAACGGAGCTGCTTAACGATAAGGAGGGCACCGCTTAAAAGCATACACGCGATGGTCAGCTGAAAAACCACCAACGCATTTCGCATGAACGAACCACCGGTTTGAGTCAGGCCTGATCCTTTCAACACATTGACGGATTCGAAACGGGAGACAAAATAAGCCGGGTATCCACCCGCGAGGATGGTTACCAGCAGAAGCAAAACGACTGAACCCAGAATCAGCACGCCATCAACCGCTTCGGCAAAAACCAGATGTTTATTCAACAGCTGATTCATAAACGGCAGCGCATAATAGAATACGGCAAATGAAAGCAACATTGCGCCGAGACAAAACACAAAGCTTTCTGCGATAAACTGAAGAATCAGGTGCACCTTTTGTGATCCAAGGATTTTCCGAATACCGATTTCTTTCAATCTGGAAAATGACTGGGCCGTACTCAGATTAATGTAGTTGATACAGGCGATGAGCAACGTAAGAATTCCGACGCCGATAAAAATAAACAGGTTGCTCATGTTGTTTACCGGCGAAGGCTCAGCGAGGAGGTCGCTTTTAAGGTGGATATCTTCGACGGGCAAGAGATTAAACACCTGCCCTACCAGAAACTGCGGATTCGCATACTTCTTAAGAAACGCCTCCATATTATCATCTACAGCCTTGGGCGATGCCCCGGGCTTTAACAATACGTACGTGTACGAATGGCTGATGACAAAATTGATATCAAGATTTTGCTTTAGTATGGTTGCACCAGGTTCCGCTTCTATATCGAACATACTGTGGTAGGGCGCCAGCATGTTGAATTGCACATGCGAATTTTCAGGAAACTCCTTAACCACAGCGGTGACTTTGAACAAATGTCTGCCGCTGAACACCAGCGACTCGCCAACGGGATTGCGGTCTCCGAAATACTTTTCAGCCATCTCTTCAGTGATAATGACCGTGAACGGTTCGACCAGCGGCTTGCGGGAGCTGCCCTGCACATAGTCGAAAGTAAACATATTCATCAGGGCGGAGTCGGCGAAAAAGACGTTGCTTTCTTCGAACACCTGGTCCTCGCCAGGAATGGAAATACTCACGTTCCGGCCGTAGAGCCGGGCTGCATCCTCGACTTCCGGGAAGAATTCTTTCATCGAGGGCGCAATTGGCGGCGGGCTTGTCGCGAGTTTCAGGCCGTTGGGAGCGATATACGCCAGGCGGTAAAGCCGATCACTTTTTTCGTGGAACTTATCGTAACTCAGTTCATGTCTGACGTAGGTAAGGATCAACAGCGCCAACGACATCCCTGCGGTCAGTCCGATGAAATTGATTCCGGCATACACTTTATACTTAAGCAGATTCCGGATTGCGGTTTTAATGAAGTTTCTCAGCATACAGAAAATATGTAGGAGGAACGGCAAGGCAATTACGCCGGTCGGAAATTTTTTATGGAATGGCCGTTTCAGTGGGCCGAACGGTAAACCGGAGTGTTCCTTAAAAATAATTGCTCCCCCGGATGACGGTAGTATTCCAACCTTTTCGCGGGATCGTTGGTCAAATGATCAAACCAAATCCTATGCGAACCCTCAAAACCCTGGCCCTCCTGATTGTCTGTATCGCCTTTGCCGTGTCTTGCGAAGACGATGGTCCACGTTATGCTGACAACGCCGAGTTGAGTTCCTTTGTAAAAGATTACCTGCAGCTGAAACTCAGTCCGGGAATGAACATGAACGCTATCCAAAACAACGGGGCGCCGGCGATGTTCCCTTCCGGGTCCTCATTCGGGCGAGAAAGTGCCGGGCGAACAAATGACTCAACGGCTACTGATACGGTTTATGTTCCCTCCCCATGGACATCCTGTGCTACAGTCACGGAAACATTAAACCCGGACAAAAGTGTTACAATAACGTATGACTACGGTGAAGGGTGCGAAGAGGGCTACGAAGGCTATAAATATTTCATGCACGGAAAATATTCTTCGACATACTTCTCGGCAGTCGACTCCACCGGTCACAACCGGAAAGAAAGCTTTTCCTATGATTATGTATCAGAAAATTACGGCGGAAAATATTACAACGGACCTGTCGCTATCGAGTGGGCCAGCAACGGATCCTCGCGTTCCCAGGGATATTCGGAGTACAACTCCAGGACTCAGACATATCGCGGGGAGAACACCTACGAAACCGATAACACGTATATGTATGACGGAGTGAGCTATTCTTACAAGGCATCGTCTGAGAGCTGGTATGATTCAGAGCAATCTGTTCTTGAAGAAAGCGAGTCCACTACCCGAAACGGTGACAACTACTATTACTCACTGGTGCTTGAACCTTTGATAACAAAGAGTGATTGCAATCCATATGCCGGCGGTTCACGATTTTTTACCAGCAGTTCGCAGGTTGCATTATACTGCTATTATATTCCCTTTTATGTTTCGGGACGGGAATTTATCAAATACCGCCAGGATGGTAAGGAAGGTTCGTTCATCATAAACTATGGTAATGGTCGTTGTGATTCAGTCGTGACTATAGAGGAGGCGGGGAAAATTTATCAGGTTGATCTGTTGGACGCTGAATCGATCTTTGGACATTAGTTTCAGGTTTCGGGTTTCAAGTCTCAAGGGCAAGGTAGTGGGAGAGTACAGAGTACAGAGTAGAGAGTAGAGAGTATAGGTTACCGAGTAAAGTGAAAGCTATTTTGCTTTGCGTTTGCCGGCGGCGTAGGCGGAAGGAAGCACTTGAAATTCTTCGCGGAAATACTTCGCGAAATATTTCGGATTGTTAAATCCAACTTTGTACGCTACTTCAGATACGGTCAACTGACTCTTTTCAAGAAGTTGAGCTGCGTGCTGGAGACGGATACTTCGGATAAATTCCAACGGAGACTTACCCGTTATTGCCTGGAGTTTTTTGTACAGGTGGACGCGACTCATCCCCAGTTCGTGACTCAGGTCTTCCACAGAGAAATCAGCATCCCCGATCTTCTCCTCAACTATTTTCAGTGCTTTGCTAATCAGTTTCTCATCCATTGACGTGACGTCGACATGGCTCGCGCGCACATCGATCTTCTGGCGTATTTCCCGCTGGTACAATTCCCGTTGATGAATAAGATTCCGTATCCGCGACTGAAGAATTTCAAAATTAAATGGTTTCGTGATGTAGTCGTCAGCACCGCTTTCAAACCCTTCCAGTTTTTGTTCCTCGGCCGTTCGCGCCGTGAGAAGAATGACGGGTGTATGACTGACACGCATGTCATGCTTTATTTTCTTGCACAGCTCAAGACCATTCATTTCAGGCATCATAATATCACTCACAACAAGATCCGGCAGCGCGGCAAGTACCTTTAACCAGCCTTCCTTTCCGTCTCTGGCTTCAAGCACATTGTAATGCAAACGAAGATTATCCTTAAGATAGAACCGAAAATCCTCATTATCTTCCACAAGCAACAAACTTGGCAGTTTCGCTTTCCCAAGAGGGATTTCATCTGCAATCAGTTCCGTCTCTGTTTTTTCCCCCTCCCCGATCTCAGCCGGATGTGCATCAGTACTCTGCAGAGGTTTCAACGGTAAGACTACCGTAAATAAACTCCCTTTCCCAAGCACACTTTGAACAGAAATGGTTCCCCCGTGGGCTTTCACAAACTCGTGGGTTATGCTAAGTCCGATTCCACTGCCCTGATTCACAACATTAAGTGGAAGTTCATTTTGAAAGAATCGCTCGAAAATCCGGTCAATTTTATCCGCAGGTATCCCGACGCCTGTATCCTGAATCCGGATCTCAAGATTATTATTTTCCTTCATTTCGAGACGTACGCTAACCTCACCGTGGTCGGGAGTGAATTTGAAGGCATTGGACAAAAGGTTGAACAGAATCTTTTCAAGTTTATCGCGATCAAAGAATGTTTCAAATTGCCCGATGGAAGATTCAAAGCCCAGCTTGATATCTTTCTTCTCGGAGAGATCAGAAAACGAAAAAACGGTTTCCCGAATGAAGGTGATGATATCCCCTTCGGAAGGATTGAATCTTACTTCCTGTACTTCAAGCTTTCTAAAATCAAGTAACTGATTGACAAGGTTCAGCAGGCGTTTCGCATTTCGATAAATCAATTCGTACTGTTTGTGATGTACCGAATCCCCACCGATGCGCAAGAGTTTTTCGACAGGAGTAAGAATGAGTGTCAGCGGTGTCCTGAATTCGTGACTCACATTGGTGAAGAATTTCATCTTCATCATATCGAGTTCATGCATGCGCTGGGCTTCCTGCCGCTCCTGTTCAATGACGAACTTCATTCGTTCCCGCTGCTGGATTATTCTGCGGGTAAGAAAAAGAGCTCCGAGAATTAACAGGATATAAATTGCCATCGCATAACCGGTTTTCCAAAACGGCGGGAGAATGGTTATCCCAAGTTCCAGCCCGGGTTCGCTCCACTCACCACTCGTTTCCGATGCTCTTACCTTGAAACCATAGGTTCCGGGATCCAAATTTGTATACGTGACGCGTCGCTGCGAAGATGTTGTGGTAATCCAATCGCGGTCGAATCCCTCGAGTTTATATTGATAAATCATCTTCTCCGGATGATAGAAACTCAAGGCAGAGAATTCCAGGGAAAAAACGTTGGCGTGGTGCTTCAGGGTGATGTCGTTAACCAGCGACACCGACCTATCCAGAACAACTTTACCGAATTGTTCCTCACCGATGGCAAGGCTTTTATTTAATACCTGAAGATCAGTAAGCACAACTGGTGCACCTTGCGCTGCATCAACGACATCCCCCGGATGAAACAAATTGAATCCGTTGGGACCACCGAAAACCATTTCTCCTTTCCAGGTTTTCATAGCTGCGTTCTCGTTGAACTGTTTTCCCTGAAGGCCATCGAACTCATCGTAGTTCCGGAAGACACCGTCGACGGAATCCTTTTCCGCATTCTTGATCACAAAATTTGAAATACCATGAGGCGTAGTCATCCAAAGGTTTTTTTCCGAATCCTCCATAATTGTAAGAATCGAATTGTGGGGGAGCCCGTCGTCGTGGGTAAGCAAGCTGAATGACTTAGTAACAGGATTAAAGAGATTCAACCCTCCGTGCGTCCCGATCCATATCAACCCGCGACTGTCCTCTATGATGGATAGAATACTGTTGTTGCTTAAACTATTTGGATTATTGGGTTCGCTCAAATAGTGTGTGAATGAATTTGTTTCAGGGTTATACACCTCAACGCCGTAGCCCGTCCCGATCCATATTTTCCCTTCGCTATCTTCGCAAAACGCGGGGACGTAACTGGCGTGAATGGGCACATTCGTATCTACGCGGAAGGATCTTATCTTTTTCAATTCCGGGCTGAACAAATCCACACCACGGGTGAGCGTGCCCACCCACATATTATTACGGGAATCTTGAAAGATCTCCCAAATGCTATCGTCCGAAATGCTATTCGGATCCGCGGGGTCATGCCTGATCCTTGTGAAGTTCGTGCCGTCAAAAACATTCAGTCCACCAAAGTACGTACCGATCCACAATCGCCGGCTCTGATCATAGTAAAGACTGACAATAACATTGTTGCTAAGACTGTTCGGATTTTTAGGATCGTGGAGATATTGACGGAACGAATGGTTCGTGCGATTGTAATAGATCAGTCCACCGCCATTGGTGCCGATCCAGATATTTCCTTTCTCATCCTCAGCAAAAGCGTTGATATCGTCGAAGGGAAGGCTTTTATCGTCAATAGAGCTATGGCGAAACAGCGGGAATCGGATAATTTTCTCATGGTAATAGCTTACACCTCTTTTAAAAGTGCCGGCCCAGATAATTCCCTCATCGTCGCGATAGATTGCGTTGATGCTGTTCTGGACCAGGCTTCGTTCGTCTTCAGGCGAATTCACAAGATGATCGACCGACTTCCGTTTTTTATGGATCACGTTGATTCCGCCGTGATCGGTCGCGACCCAAACTGAGCCGTTATTGTCTACCACCGCGCCCCGCACGATATCAGAATTAAGCCGAAGTTCCTGAGAAGACCGTGTGATATGCGCGAGAGCCCCCGTCGAAGGATTCAAATGAAATAATCCCCGATTGGTATCTGCGATATAAATCCACAAATGATCGTCATTGTCGGCGACAAATCGGTAATCAAGAGCAGTACCCCTATTTCTGGAAAACAGTGAACGGTTTCGGTAGATAACCCGAAAAGATTTTTTGTCCAATACTTCGATCACACCATTGCGGTGTATGACCCACCAGTTGCCATCTTTCCCTTCACGCATGCAGGAAATGAGATTGGAGTTTATGGAAGCTGAATCCTGGTCGTTGTTGCGCAACGGTACGACTGATGGCTCACCTGGTTTATAATAGTAAAGACCAAGTGATTGGTGGATAAACCAGAAGTCGCCTTCGCGCCCTTTCACGATATCGACGAGACTCCCGTCTGGAAGGCCCAGGCGTCGAATCATGTCGGCAGGGTTGTATCTGAATTTCTCGGTAACCGGATCGTATATATCAAGGCCGCTCCAGGTGGAAATCCACATTTTGCCGTCCGGGTCTTCAAACATCCGGTTTATGTCATCATTGATGATGCTGCCCGGGTTGCGCGGGTCGTTTCGAAAAACCTTGAACTGATATCCGTCGAAGCGATTCAGACCTGAAATTGTGCCGATCCACAAGAAACCTTGCCGATCCTTGAAAAATGATTTCACCTGATTGTGGGATAACCCATCGTTCGCATCCAGACGCGAGAATCTGTATCGGTCCGGTTGAGACTGCACACTGCCAAAAGCGGCAAAAACCCCAAAAAACAAAAATACAAGCCTACTTACCATTCCGGGTCATTACAGATTTTGCGGAAGATCGACGGTAATTATACAGGCTATGAAGTTAATAAAAAAGGAGTTATATCAGGTTAGGAGGGTCAAAAAGCGGCGTGCCGGAAATATGCTACCCGGGTGTTTCCGGCACCAGAATATTCGCAACGGCCACGGTAAACAATATTAACGGAAGGCAGTCGCTTCGCAATAGTCGACATAGGAAGTGCCATACAGGTCGTAGACGCGATAGTCCAGGAAGAGTTCGCCGGCATGGATGTACCCCGAGCCTTCAAGTTCGTATCCATTGGATGACTGCAGTGGAATGTCAATCCGGTCGCCGTTCACATACCCTACGAAATCTGTATGTTCCGCATAGAAATCACGCAACAGCACCTCATTGCCGCTGTAACCGTTCTTCGATATATAGATATTGTAGTAGACGAATTCGCGATACGTCTTGCTGTATTCCTCTACTTCAAAATGACCGACAAAGCGATCTCGATTATCATAGCGCGGTCTTATTTCTTCTTCATAGCTCATACACGAGCTTAGTGTAACCGCAACGAGGAGAAAAAAGGCTAATTTTTTCATATCTCAGGGATTTGCATTACAGTAAACAAGAAAGAGGCCAGATTTTAGAAATGCGATGCACAGCCGGAATCAAGGGGTTTTAGAAAGAAAGACAGGCTTGTTCAATATAAAAAAATACCGGATGTGGTTAACACCCGGTATTTACGTTGCGCACTCCAATAGCTAAATCAGGAGCAAAAAATCTGCGCGCCCACAGATGTGAAAAATTGGTACTCCGGTACCGGCTAAAAGTATTTACAACCAACAACCACTACGAATGGAGTAAATGACCAGTCGCACCGGAGGTACCATATCTTTGTCATGTATTTTCGTAATACATGACCTGATAGCATTAATCTACATTGTCGTGGAGAAACTTGTTATTCCCCAGGAGATTGTTATCGTCGTTTAGATTATACTTTGAAATGAACGTCTCTGATGAATGGGGTACATCCTGCATTTTGACGCCTCTCCTGAGATAAGCGGGAAGAGACCATTTCTCATTGAACTCTTCTTTCGTCATTTCACTCTTTCTGACCTGTTTGATTTTTTCCTTTCTCTCCTCGGCCTGCTGCTGGAGCCGTTGTTTTGTTGATCTGATTTCCATCATTCCGTCATCGTTTATTACCTGATCGCCATAACGCTCCCCTGTTGCATCGAAATCGTCCTCATTGAAAAGGCTTTCTTCTCCTTCGTCTTCTTCCGGGGTTTCATTCACGGGTTCTACACGAGTGAACGGACCGGAGAACAGGATCTCACGCGCCGGACTGGCTTCTTCCTTGATTTCGGGTTTCGGGTCCGGCTTTTTGAGTTCCACTTCGCGTGAAGTGAATTCGTTCACCGAGTTGTTAACTGCATTAGCTTCAGACTGGAACAACCATCCCTGCGACCGTTCAAGGCTGTGAACTTTCTTTTCTTCGACCGTCTTTACAGCTTCGCTCGCTGCCTTGAGTTCGCTGTTATTGAATCCGGTAGCGATAACTGTAACGCGGATTCTGTCGCCGAGGTCAGGATCAACACCGTGACCAAAGATCATTTCTGCTTCATCGCCGGCTTGTTCCTGAATGTATTCAGTAATTTCTGTGAGTTCGTCCATTTGCAATTCAGCTTCGACACCGCTGATGATTGAAAGGAGAATCTTCTTCGCCCCCATGATATCCCGGTTGTCGAGCAACGGAGAGGCTAATGCACCCTCAGCAGCCAACTTAGCACGGTTCTCGCCTCTTGTTTCAGCTGAACCCATGACGGCGGCACCGGCATTAAGCATAACCGTGCGCACATCCTGGAAGTCGACATTTACATAGCCCGCGAGGGTAATAATTTCGGCGATACCTTTCGCCGCCGTAGTAAGGATATTGTCAGCCTGAGCGAAAGCCTGGTGGATGGAAAGGTTTCCAAAGATCTCGCGCAGCTTATCATTGAGTATAACAATTACGGTATCGCAATTACTACGAAGGAAATCGATACCCAATTCGGCCTGGGCCATCTTCTTCTTTCCCTCAAAGCCAAAGGGCGCCGTTACAATTCCTACGGTGAGGATATCCATGTCTTTTGCGATCTTGGCAATAACTGGAGCGGCACCGGTTCCCGTTCCACCACCCATTCCAGCGGTGACAAAAACCATTTTCGTGCCTGTCAGCATCTCCCGGATCTGCTCTTTGCTTTCCAGGGCGGCATTCTTGCCTACTTCAGGATTCGCGCCACAGCCTAATCCTTCAGTCAGGTTTGCCCCGATCTGAAGCTTATTTGGAATAGGGCTGCCGTTGAGCGCCTGGTTATCTGTATTACATACCACAAACTCGACATCCTTGATGCCTTGCTTGTACATGTGGTTTACTGCGTTGCTCCCGCCACCGCCAACACCAATTACTTTGATGATCGATTTTTGCTGGCTGTGTTTGGGGACTTCGAATTTGTAAGATCCGGTTTCAAACATAGGGTATTTAATTTAGTGGTTGTTTACAATTTTTGATCAAGGTGCAAGACTTAAGACACAAGACATGTTTACGTTAATCCTTAGCTGATACTCCTGATAGTTTCTTGTTGTACAGGCTTAGTATTCATTTTTTCCGTCAAGATCGTCAATCAACAAGCTCTTCGTTTTATTCAGAATGTCGTTGAAGAAATTCTTGGAAGAGATGCCTGGTTTCTTAACCCTGGCAACCGGTTTCGCGAATTCGCGTGCTTCCCGGTAACGGTCTTCGCGTTCGTCAAGGGACCTGAACCCTGCCAACACCAGTCCGACGGCGGTGGCGTACATAGGGCTCTTCACCTGTTCAATTTTGGTTTTGCCCAGGTGCTCATTAGGATAGCCGATCCGGGTATCCATCCCGGTCATATATTCAACGAGTTGTTTGAGGCTGCTCAACTGGGCTCCGCCACCGGTGATCACAATACCACCCGCGAGCCGGTTCTCGTAGCCCGATGCAATAATTTCGGCATGGGCCATCTCGATGATTTCCTCCATTCTCGCCTGAATAATGTTGGAAAGGTTCTTCACACTTATCTCCTTTGCAGACCTGTTTCTTATTCCCGGAATGGACACGATCTCGTTCGGACTCGCCTCCTCGGAGATAGCTTTTCCGAAGCGTGTCTTTAACTGTTCGGCCTGCTGCGGCAAAACCATCAGGCCTTGTTTGATATCATTTGTCACGATATTTCCGCCGAAAGGAATCACTGCCGTGTGACGGATGATATTGTCATAAAAAATAGCTATGTCTGTTGTGCCACCGCCGATGTCGATCAAACAGATTCCGGCTTCCTTTTCCTCATCGTTCAGCACGGCCAGGCTGGAGGCAAGCGGTTCCAGAATCAGATCCTGAATCTCAAGCCCCCCGCGGCGAATGCATTTATTGACGTTGTTTATCGCATTGGTCTGCGCAGTGATGATATGGAAGTCGGCCTCAAGGCGAACTCCGGACATACCGACAGGCTCTTTTATGCCATCCTCATAATCAACCATATAGTCTTGCGGCATAACATGAATAATCTGACTTCCAGGAGGAACAACCATGCGATACATATCCTGGGTCAGTCGTTCTACGTCATCTACGGTGATCTCATCTTCTTTGGAAGACCGGGTGATCCCGCCGTGCTGGATAAAACTTCTGATGTGTTGCCCTGCAATACCCACGTTCACGACACCGATATCGATACCTGCCTGATCTCCCGCTTCTCTAATTGCCTTTTCTATCGCAAATACCGTTTTGTCTATATTAAAAACGATCCCCTTAACGACCCCTTCCGACTCTGCTTTACCCATCCCGAGGACTTCAAGTTTGCCGAATTCATTTTTTCGTCCAACAATGGCACAGATCTTCGTTGTACCAATGTCAAGACCTACTACTATTTTCTCCTGTTCCATGGTTGTATGATGATTAGAGTGGTTGTTCAATTGCTTTCGCTGATTAAATGCTTTTTATTCGGCTACTATTTGTCCTTCGTATTGCAGGCTCACGCGACGGTATTTGTTCCATCCTGCTTTCGGAAGAATCTCTTTATAAAAAATCTTCAGTTTCTTTAGTTTAGGGATTTCATTATCAGGCGTTCCGAACTCGATCCGTTCGTCCCCTACCTGAGGAAATAGCGTCAATCTGCCTTTCGAGTCAATATCCATCTGGGCGATTTGTGCGCTCCAGAACTCATCAGCCTTTAACACATGGATCAGGTTCAGCAGCTGAACACCTTCGGGAGTATAACTGATATTCGGCTGCTGCAATAATTTTCGAACGTAAGGTCCGCTTACCAGCAGAACCCGCGCGGTGAATTTTTCAGAAACCGGCATGATCGTCCCGTCTTCAGCAATGTAACCGTCGGGTCCATCGGTTCGGATGATTCTTGCCACTGGCCTGCGCAACTTCACGCTAGCGATAAGATTTCCTTTCAGGTCGGTGTACAGGTCGGCCTCCTTTATGAAGGGATCCTTTTTAATCTTACTCTCGATTGTCCGCAGGTTAATATCCGAAGTCCGGGCTCCTCTCAGGTTTTGCACATCCACCCTCATGAGGCCAAGCACATCTGCCTCATCGAGGAAATGATTATCGACCTCGTTCTCAATCCTCACGCTTATGTCGCGGATGGCAAATTCCTCGTGTTTACGTTCAGTAAAAGCAATGAAGACCAGCACCACCAGAACGGCGGCGAAAATTTTAAGCTCACGTTTGAGATTGAACTTAATCTTCATAACGTCTGACCAGCATCTGTTTAATTGGTTCAACAAAAGTATCTATATCGCCCGCCCCTATCGTTACCAGAATATCTATCTCCATTTCTTCAAGCTTTTCCATCAGGTCGTTCTTTCCGCACATCACTTTCGACGGACTTGAGATGCTTTTAAATACCATATTCGAATCAACGCCGGGTATAGGCAGCTCACGCGCCGGGTAGATATCCAATAGCACTACTTCATCAGCAAGGCTAAGGCTTTCAGCGAATCCTTCGGCGAAATCACGAGTGCGGGAATAAAGGTGTGGCTGGAAGATTGCCGTTACCTTCCTTCTTGGGTACATCGATTTCATGGATTTAAGAAACGCTTCGATCTCTTTGGGGTGATGTGCGTAATCGTCTACAAAAATCACACGTTCACCTTTAAGAACAAACTCAAATCGCCTTTTTACACCAGAAAAAGTTTCAAGTGCTTTTTTAATATCGCGAACTGTTACGCCACACAACGAAGTGGCTACCGAAGCTGCCACTGCGTTTTCGATGTTATGAAATCCAGGGACGCCGAGCCTGATATGTTCAACCTTCCCGAAACCGTGAAGGTCGAACTCAAAAAATCCGCTCCTTGCGGTAATGTTGCCGGCAAAAAATTGTCCCCGGCTCATGCTGTAATGATACTGAGTGATATGTTTCACATCCGCTGCAAGGTCGGCGACCGATTCATGAATAACCAGTGACCCTCCTTCGGATATCTGACCGATAAAGTCGCGGAATGACGTAAGGACATTGGAGTGATCTCCATAAATATCGAGGTGATCGGCATCTGCCGAAGTAATAATGGCGATGCGGGGATGCAGTGTCAGGAACGAACGATCAAACTCATCAGCCTCCACCACAACAAGCGTTTTATCATTTACGTCGCCCTGCATCACGAGGTTCGAGCCATAGTTAGAGGTCAACCCTCCAAGAAAGCCAACCATATCCTTACCTGCCGTAAACAGAATGTGCGCCACCATCGACGAAGTTGTAGTCTTTCCGTGGGTACCGGCAACCGCAATAGTCGTAAACCCTTCTGTGATCAATCCCAGCAGCTGAGACCTTTTCAGAATAGTGTAACCCTTTTCCTTCAGATAGTGATACTCGGTATGATTGGCTGGAATCGCAGGCGTAAACACCACGAGAGTTTTATTAATATCGTCGATTACTCCGGCGGGTATTTTTTCAACCGAATCCTCGAAGTGAACCTGGATACCTTCCTTAAGCAGTTCGGCCGTCAACGGGGTGGCTGTTTTGTCGTAGCCAGATACGTGCAAACCCTTCCTTTTGAACCACCGGGCCAGCGCGCTCATGCCGATTCCGCCAATTCCGAGAAAATAAACGTTATGGTATTCTTCGATTCTCACCCGATGATTTTTTCTATTTCGTTCACGATATCTTTAGTCGCCTCCGGTTTAGCCAGGGCAATGATATTTTTTTCGAGCTGTTGGCGACGCTCCACATCAAAAATCAACTTCAGCGCTTCGTCGACGAGTTTTTCCTCGGCTTCCGAGTCTTTAACCATGATGGCAGCATCCTTCGCCACCAGCGCCATGGCATTTTTTGTCTGATGATCTTCGGCAACATTGGGCGAAGGCACGAGTATACAGGGCTTGCCGGCGATACACAATTCGGAAACGGCGATGGCCCCCGAACGTGAAATGGCCACATCGGCAGCGGCATACGCCAGGTCCATTTCCTTCACGAAATCTTGCACACGAATCCGGGCGAGGTCCACTCGCGCAAGACGCGCCTTGTATGCTTCGAAGTAGCCCTTCCCCGTTTGCCAGACTACCTGGATCTGGGCGTCCTGAAGTTTTCCAATTCCGCCAATGATACTTTCGTTTATGGTTCTTGCTCCGAGGCTACCACCGACAATCAGCAGCGTAGGCATGTCGCCGCTAAATCCAAAATGCTGCAAAGCCTGAGCTCTTTTTTCACGGGTGGTAAGGATATCCTTGCGTACAGGATTTCCTGTGATTACGATCTTGTCCTTAGGGAAATACTTTTCCATCCCCTCGTACGCCACACACACCCGGCTTGCTTTTGCGGCTACTTGTTTGTTCGCGAGCCCGGCGAAAGAATTCTGTTCCTGAATAAGTGCGGGTACACCAGCCGATGTGGCCGCCATCATGATCGGGCCACTTGCATAACCCCCGGTTCCCACGACTGCGTGTGGCTTGAATTCACGAACCAGTTTCCGGGCTTTGAAAAAGCTTACCAACACCTTTATCGGGAACATGAGGTTTGATAGCGTCAGTCTGCGTTGCAGCCCACTAATCCATAATCCGATAATTTTATATCCCGCATCGGGTACACGCGTCATTTCCATACGTCCCTCCGCACCAACGAAAAGGATGTCAGCATCAGGATGACGTTCCCTGAATTCATTGGCAATAGCTATCGCAGGGAAGATGTGTCCTCCGGTTCCACCACCGCTGATGATAAGGCGATATCGTTCTTTATTCTTCAATCAGGCTGCGGCTTTTGCCGTTGTCATTGATTTTGGTTCTCTCGTCTTTTTTGTTTCGTAACCGGTCTTCTCGCCCCATTTCTGATCCTGCTCCCCGCGACTAACGCTTAACACAATACCGAGCGCAAGCCCGGTAAAAACCATTGAGGTTCCGCCCATTGATATCAGAGGTAAGGGCTGCCCTGTCACCGGTCCGAGCCCCACAACGACACCCATATTGATCATCGCCTGGCACACGATATCGAAACACAATCCGGCGGAAAGCAATCCACCAAAAGCTCTTTCACTATTATACGCGGCTTTCATTCCGCGATGCAGCAACGTCAGGTAAAGCATCAGCACGACCATCGCACCTGCGAGCCCATATTCCTCAATAAGAATGGCAAAAATGAAATCTGCAAAGGGGTTGGGAAGTATGTTTCGTTGGTCACTGTTGCCGGGGCCTTTGCCCAGTACTCCGCCCGTGGCGATGGCGATCAGGCCGTGCTTCGCCTGAAACTGAGGATCCTTCTTTCCCTGGACAAACTCAACGTAGTCGTTGACCCTTGACACCATGGTACCGCCCCGCATTCCGAACTTGAAGGCCAATGCGCCGAAAAGCAATCCGACGAACACCAGCATAGCGAGATACTTCATCGGTACACGCCCTATGAACATGATCAACAAACATGTAGAGAGCAGAAGGATCGCCGTCGACATATTCGTTAGGGCAATCAACCCGCATATCATTCCACACCAGAAAAGAATCGGAATGAGCGACTCTTTTATATCCTCAATATTCTGTTGTCTTTTGGAAAGCATGCTGGCCAGGTTAACGATCAGACAAAGGCTGGCAAAGTCTGATGGTTGAAACGACCCTACAATAGGAACCTGAATCCATCGCGCTGCATCGTTGACGGTAGTACCGTTCGTAAAGGTGTAAATAAGTAATGGAATGCTAACCCAAAGGCCGATTCTCGACAGCCGTGAGTAGTAGCGGTAGTCAATCCGGTGAGCAAACCACATCGCTGCCAGACCCACAAGCACGTGAAAAGTGTGTTTGATTAAAAGTTGCTCAGGACTGGCAGACCTCTTGAACGCAAGCGTTCCTATTGAACTGTAGACGACCAGTATACTAATTAAGGAGAGACCAAAAACCACCGCCCATATCACTTTGTCTCCGTGAAGGTTTTTGTCAGCCCATGATTTAACTCTTAACAACATTGTTTTTCCTTTTAGTTAGCAGCCTCCACCTCATTCTTCAATTCGAGCGCCGCTGCTCTGAATTGATCACCCCGGTCCTCATAATTTTTGAATAAATCGAAACTCGCACACGCCGGGCTGAGCAGTACCACATCACCCGGGCTGGCAAGTCTCAACGCCATACGCACAAGCTCGTTCACGCTTTGCGTCTCGTCAATCGTAGGAATAACATCCGAAAATGTTTTCCGTAGTTTATCGTTCTCCTTACCGAGACAGATCAAGGCTTTCACCTTCTGGCGAACTGCCTCCATTATTATAGAGTAATCGTTTCCTTTATCAATACCGCCGGCTATCCAGACCAACGGACTTTCGTAACTTCCAAGTGCGTACATCACGGAGTCTACGTTGGTCGCCTTCGAATCATTTATGAATTCTACGCCGTTGATAGTGGCAACTGATTCGAGGCGGTGTGGCGCATTTTGGAATGTCTTCAGCCCCTTGCGAATCGCCGGAACATCAACACCCGCGAGGTAGGCTGCCGATACCGCCGCCATTGTATTGATAAGATTATGGGGACCTTTCAATGTAGTTTCCTCCTGAGCAATGGTAAAGTCCTCTTTCAGGGAGAAAGACATACTTGAACCATTATACTTCACGGGCGCGTCGGCGCCTGGGCGAAGTGAAATCCTGAGCTCATGCGGAATGACAGACCTTGATTGTACTTCGCGACTTATTATGGCGTCGTCGGCGAAATAGATAAAATGCTGGCGTTTCTGCATCGACTGAATCAACCGAAACTTTGAATCCACGTAATGCTTCATTTCGTAGTTGTATCGGTCGAGGTGATCCGGCGTAATATTGAGCAGTATTCCGACCTCGGGGCTAAGTGACTTCCAGCCATCAAGTTGGAAACTGCTAACTTCGATCACATACCAGTCATATTGTTTTTCAATGATCTGCCGCGCGAGGCTTTGACCGACGTTTCCGGCAAGAGCTACGTTTAACCCGGCGTTTTTCAATAGATGGTAGGTCAGCAAAGTGGTCGTTGTCTTCCCATTGGTTCCTGTAATCGCAATGATCTTTCCGGCGAGATACCGGTAAGCGAATTCCAACTCATCGATGGTTTCAATCCCGGTACTTCTCACCTTTTTGATCAGGTCAACCTTTTCAGGGATGCCCGGGCTCTTCACGATCATGTCGGCATTGAGAATCAGGTCATCGGAATGATTGCCCTCCTCGAAGGGAATAAGGTGTTGCTGAAGTTCTTCGCGATACTTGTCCCTGATCGTTCCACTTTCCGATACAAAAACCTCAAAACCCATCTTTGCCGCGAGCAATGCTGCTCCGGTTCCGCTTTCGCCTGCGCCCAATATGACGATCCGTTTCTTCATCTTATCTTCAGAAATGCCAGGGTTGTCATTGCCAATAGTATTCCTACAATCCAGAAACGTGTTACAATCTTCGCTTCCGGGATATTCATTTTCTGATAGTGGTGATGCAATGGCGACATAAGGAATATGCGCCGGCCTTCGCCATATTTTCTCTTCGTGTATTTGAAGTACGAGACCTGAATAACGACTGAAAGATTCTCGATCAGGAAAATTCCGCACAAAACCGGGATGAGTAGTTCCTTTCTTACCGCGAGCGCGAGAACAGCAATTATGCCACCAAGAGTCAGGCTACCAGTATCTCCCATAAACACCTGAGCGGGATATGCATTGTACCAGAGAAACCCTGTACAAGCCCCAACAAACGCGGTAACAAAAATTACGAGCTCGCCCAGATTCGGTATGTACATTATGTTCAGGTAGCTGCTGAAGTCGATACGCCCCGATACGTAGGCAAACACGGCCAGTGTAAGTGCGATGATGCTCGATGTACCCGCAGCCAGGCCGTCTATTCCGTCGGTTATGTTCGCGCCATTTGAAACTGCGGTGATGATCAAAATAACGACGGCTACGTAAATGATCCAGGTGTACTCTTCGGGAATAAACGGAAGAATCTCACTGTAGTCCAGCTCGTTGTCCTTAACGAACGGGACGGTAGTGCGCATGGACTTGACGTCTGTGTAAACGACCTTTTCATCAATGCCCTGATCAAAGTCTTCCATTTGGAACGCTGGCAACTCCGTAGTTGCGACTTCGCGAAGTACAACGTCATCGTGAAAGTAGAGTGTAAGTCCAACAATAACGCCGAGACCTACTTGCCCGACAATCTTGAATCGGCCTGCGAGTCCTTCCTTGTTTTTGCGGAATACTTTGATGTAATCATCAAGAAAACCGATGAGCCCGAGCCAGCAGGTGGAAACGACGAGCAGAATCACGTAAACGTTATCCAGGCGTGCCAATAAAAGTGTGGGAACCAGAATCGCTGCGATTATTATGAGGCCACCCATAGTTGGTGTCCCCTTTTTCTGAATCTGGCCATCGAGCCCGAGGTCGCGGATGTCCTCACCAACCTGCTTACGACGAAGAAATGAGATCAGGCTCTTACCAAAGGTTATTGTGATTACCAAAGAAAAGAAAGCCGCCAAACCCGCACGGAAAGAAATATACTGAAAGAGACCCGCACCGGGCAGGTCAAGTGAATTCAGATAATCAAACAGGTAGTATAGCATTCTCTATTGGTTCGAGCGGTTAAGCTTATAATCCTTTCAATTTGAAAACATTTTCAGCATCCTTCCAACGACCTCACGATCATCGAAAGGATGTTTCACGCCTTTAATCTCCTGGTAATTTTCATGGCCCTTTCCCGCAACAATGACGATGTCTTTTTCTTTGGCCATCATGCATGCCGTTTTAATGGCTTCTTCCCGATCGGCAATCACGAGCGTTTTCCTCACTTCGTTTGGCATAATTCCAGTTTGCATATCCTGAATGATTTGCATAGGATCTTCATTCCGCGGATTGTCAGAAGTGAGTACAACCTTATCACTTAACCTGCACGCGATAGACGCCATCAGTGGCCGTTTCGTCTTGTCGCGGTTCCCTCCACATCCTACAACCGTAATTACCTGTTCATTCCCGGTTCTGAATTGGGCGATAGTATCCAAAACATTCTGAAGTGCATCAGGTGTGTGGGCATAGTCGACGATGGCGATAACTTTCGATCCGGGGTTTACCAGTTCAAAACGGCCCGGGGCCCCGTGAAGTGAAGAAAGTTGCGTAAGCACTTCATCAGGTTCCTGGCCAAGAAGAACCGCCGTGCCGTACACCCCCAAGAGATTGTACGCATTGAAGTCACCGATCATTTTGAACCACACACTCTTTCCGTCAATATCGAGTTCGAGGCCTTCGATAGAATTGGTAATTACTTTTGCCTTGAAATCGGTCATCTTCTTGATACCGAAAGTATGCTTCGCAGCCTTACTGTTTTGAAGCATAACCATGCCGCGTTTATCGTCAGCATTAACCAGGGCAAATGCTTCGCCTGGCAACTCGTCAAAGAATTTCTTCTTTGCCTTTATATAGTTTTCAAATGTTTTATGATAATCGAGATGGTCGTGTGTAATATTCGTGAATATGGCTCCGGAGAATTTCAATCCTGCGATTCTTTCCTGCTCAACGGCATGTGAGCTTACCTCCATGAATACGTAGCTGCATCCGGCGTCGACCATGCGATTGAGCAACTGGTTGAGCTGGATGGGATCAGGCGTTGTATGCGTTGAGGGGACAACTTCATCGGCGACCCTATTCTCCACGGTGCTTATCATGCCGGCTTTGTATCCCAGGTTGGTAAACAGTTGATAGAGCAGCGTAACCGTCGTGGTCTTTCCATTAGTCCCTGTCACTCCGGCCAGTTTTAGTTTTCTGGACGGATTCCCAAAATAGTTAGAAGCCATTATGCCCAGGGCATGCGCGCTGTTTCTGACGGTTACAAAGGTAACGGTCTCGTTAACTGAATCCGGTAGCGTTTCGCAAACCACCACGCGGGCCCCGAGTTGAATTGCCTTGCCGATAAAATCATGGCCGTCGGTAACCGTACCCCTGACAGCTACGAAAAGATATCCCGGCGCAACTTTTCGCGAATCAAAAGCAATACCAGTCACGCTCACGTTCATAACGCCGTATGTTGACGTTAGCGAAACCTTGTAAAGTATGTCTTTTAATTCTATCATAGATTTGTCAGCCGAGCCTTACATGAATTGCATCACCCTTCCTGATTCGCCCACCCGGTTTGAGCGATTGATTTCGTACGCGTCCTTTGCCTTCGAAAAATACTCTCAGGCCCGCTTTCTCCAATAGAAAAAGAGCGTCGCGGAATGTCATGCCACTCACATCCGGAACGATGTCCTGACCGGCTATTGCCTTTTTCCAGGCAATAGCTTTACCGTTGCGAACGCTTTTCACCCACTCCTCTTCGGTCTTCGCTTCATTCGGTATTCCGAGTTCCTGACATAGCAGCGAAAGCTCCTGTTGATTACCTGCCCGGATAACAGGGAGTGCATCACGAACAATGAATTGTTTTTCATGCATGGGGTTATGGAGATTGATGTCGCGGGCGTAGATGTTATCAGCAATTTCTTTAAAAACTGGTGCCGCTACGCTTGATCCGTACTGGTACCAGCCGCGCGGATTTTTGATCATAACGATCGCGCTATACTTCGGTTTGTTTGCCGGAAAATAACCGGCGAACGAGGTAATATACTTACGCGTATACCGACCGTTTTCAAGAATTTGCGCTGTCCCGGTCTTACCGGCAATTTTGTAATGAGTACCGCGGATGTTCTTCGCAGTACCATTTTCCACGACGCCTTCAAGTAATTGTTTAAGTTTCTTGAGTGTTTTCTTCGAGCAGATTTTACTATTGATAACATCGGTGGTAAAAATCTTCTCCTCTTCGTCCGCTTTCCGAATGGATTTCACGAAAAGCGGCTTGATCATTTTCCCGTCGTTGGCAACAGCATTAAAAAGTGCAAGGGTATGTAAAGGTGTAATCTCAAAACCGTACCCGTGAGACATCCACGGCAAGCTGATTCCGCTCCATCCCTTTTCACCCGGTCTTTTGATTTTTGGAATGGGCTCTCCCGCCAATTGAATTCCGAGCGGTTTCGACAGTCTTAAATCATCGATATACTCTACAAACTTGTGCGGTCGTAATCCAAAATGTTTGTCAACGAGTTTTGCCATAGCAACGTTGGAAGATTGCTCGAATGCCTCCTGAATGGATATGACGCCCAAGCCTTTCTCCACATGATCCCGCACCACTCGGTTATAAAATGTGTACTGCCCATTTCCGGTGTCCACGCTGTCGCTGAGTTCTACCGGTGAATCTTCGAGCAATGCGATCATGGTAGCCAATTTAAATGTCGATCCCGGCTCGAAAAGTCCGGCGGACGCATAGTTATACCGTTCTGAAAAGCTGCCGTCACCATTTGAGCTTAGATTCGAAATAGCTTTGACATGACCCGTCGCTACTTCCATCACCACGACAAGGCCATCGTCGGCCTTATGCGCAAGCATGGCATTATGCAAAGCCGTTTCGGCAACATCCTGAAGGTTGATATCAAGTGTAGTCTGGATATCCAGACCATTTTCGGCTTTTACGTTATTGGCATCGAAGACCGGCTTCCACAAACCACCAGCGATTTTTTGGTAATATGCGTAACCATCCTGGCCGGCAAGCTCATCGTTGAACGAAAACTCAAGTCCGACACCCTTATCATTTTCATTGACATACCCTATCGTTCTGCGGCTCAGATTCGAGAAAGGTCTGTAGCGCAGATCAACCTTTTCGAAGATTGCTCCACCACGAAGCCTGCCTTCTCTGAAAATCGGCCACGTCATCATGATCTTTTTGTCCTGATAGTCAACTTGCTTACGGCTGATTACAACGTATTGTCTGCCGGCAGCGCGGGCATCTTTCAGCATGCGTTTGTACTCGACCCGTGATTTGTCTTTGAAGAACCTGGCAAGGTGATAAGAAAGCGAATCAATTCCTTTGTTAAAAATTCCGTCCTTTGGAAGCGTAGCGTCGAATGCGACCTTGTAGAATGGAAGCGATGTCGCGAGAAGGCTGCCGTTGTCTGAGTAAATATTGCCTCGTGTGGCCTTTACCCGGCGATAGTCAAAGGAAATCCGCTCACCCATCTTCGACCATTTCTCACCCTCCACAAACTGAATATGTCCGATTCGCCCTACAACAGCAACTGCGAAGAAGGCCACAGCCAGAAATGCAACCCGAACACGTAGTAGTATGGATTTCTTAATATTCACTCTTCTACAGTCACTTTAAATGGAGGTGTAAGGCTTTCTCGCAATCCAAGGTCTTTTACCTTTCTGGCAACCTCGGATTGTTTACTTGCAAACATCAGGTCTGACTTAAGCGTTGTGTAATCTGCCCTCATATCTTCAACCTCAGCCTGAATTGAATTTATTTTGCGAATGGTTTTCTCACCGTAATGAGTGTTGCTTATATAAAGAATGCCGAGTAATACAAAGAATAAGATTTTTGGCAGGTGGTGCACCGGAAATCCTTCCTCGAAATATGATTCGATCCTGACACTCCCCTCGATTCGCGAGAAAATTCCCTTGCCAAGGGTCGATGCCTTTGCTGGTTTCGAGTTCGGCTTAATCTTGTTCGCGGCCATTTTTTTAACTTTCGTCTTTTACAACTTCTCAGCTATACGCAATTTGGCACTTCTGGCCCTGTTATTACTGCTTATCTCTTCATCGGAGGCTTCGATGGGTTTCCTGTTCACGGCTTCAAATGGTTTTATTTCGTTACCGTAAAAATCCTTCTCCACTTCCCCGAATACTTTCCCTTTGTTGATATAGTTCTTCACCATTCTGTCTTCGAGGGAGTGATACGACATGATAACAAGTCGACCACCCTTCCCGATGACTTCGCCACATTGGTGCAAAAAATCTTCAAGCGCTTTCATTTCCTGGTTCACCTCTATCCTCAACGCCTGAAACACCTGGGCGAAATATTTGTTCTCCTTTCCACGGGGAGCCACACTTGCAAGAGCTCGCTTTAGGTCCTCCGTTCTTTCGAAAGGATTTGTTACTCTTTCCCTGACAATCAGCCTCGCGACTGTTTTTGCGTTCTTCAATTCCCCCCACATCCCAAAGATTTTATGAAGATCACCTTCACTATACTCGTTCAGGACTTTGGCCGCGGTCATTCCGCCTGACCTTCCCATCCGCATGTCCAGCGGACCGTCGAACCGGGTGGAGAAGCCTCTCTGTGGCGAGTCGATCTGATGTGAGCTTACACCAAGATCAGCCAGAACACCGTCTACTTCCCCTATTCCGTTCAACTTGAGATACCGCTTCAGATATCTGAAGTTCGCTTCACAAAAAATCAGCGAACGATTATCAATTTTTTCCGCTTCAGCCTTTGCTTCTTCATCCTGATCGAATGCTACGAGTTTCCCTCCGTGCAATCTTTCCAGAACCCTTTTAGCATGGCCTCCGCCTCCGAAAGTCGCATCTACATAAATGCCCTCGGGTTTTACCTTCAATCCCTCCAGACACTCATTCAGCATCACTGGTTTGTGATAGCTATTAGCTTGCGGTTCCCGGCCACTGGCTGCCTCATCCATCCGACTTTATTTCGTTGATAACGTTTTATTCTTGCCGCCGCCGATAACTTCAGGTTTTGACTGCGTCACCAACTTTGTCTTCGACTAGCTGGTTCAAATTCTTTGACCACGGCACGTTACAACCAGTAAACCTGGAGTGGCTGCACTGCGGCTATTCATTCAAATACTTCTCCGCGAGTTTTGACAATTCACCTGGGTCTTGTATGATATGCTTCTCGTAAATAGAGGGGTTCCAAACCTCGACTTTGTTTCCGGTACCCACGAGGATAACATCTTTATCCAACTGAGCATAGGCGAGCATGTTTTTGGGGATAACAAATCGTCCGATGTTATCCAACTCCACGGTCGCCGTACCTGAGAAGAAGTTTCGCTGGAGCTTTCGAAACTCTTCATTGAATTCGTTCAAGGCTGAAATCTTCGAGAACACTTTCTTGAACTCCACCATTGGGTAGATTATGATGCACTGCTCGAAACCACGACGGACCACCAGCTCATTGCTCCCTTCGGGCAATTGAGCTTTGATCCGGGCCGGTAATACTAGCCGCCCCTTCGCATCGAGCTTACTTTCATATTCGCTGGTGAAGAAAGTCATTAGACGTAGTGGTTGTCTTTTTCTCCTAAACAAACATAGAGAATTTCATCCCACTTTCCACCACTTTGTACCACTTTTTTACATTTTTGGCAAAAAATCCCTTCAGAAGTCCTGATTTGGCCGACAAGAACGATTTAATGCCAACGAACAAACCAGGTTCACCCCAGGCACAGTGAGTCCTGAACGGTGTTTTTGAAACAATTTCCGGGGCAGTGGGAAGAAGTGGAAGTGTCTTGCTAGTCGAGACTGTTAATGATCGACAATGTATGTTCACCGAAATGGGGAGGAGGCGAGAGCGTAGCAGGTTCTGACGTGCCGACATAATTTCGCACCCCGAAAGCACTGCCATTTTGAAGGATGAGGGCCTGGGCCTCCTTCAGGCTGAAAACCTGCTGCAAATTATAGATCAGACCGGCGGGAATTTTGAAATCCCGCAACGCTGCGACTAATGATTGTGACGTCCAATCACTTATCTTTTCCTGAATAAGCTTATTCAGGCCCTGTCGATTTTGAACCCGAGCCTGATTGTTAATGAAGTGTGGTGAGTGAGGAATCTCTGACAACCCGAGAATTTTACACAAGTCATGGAACTGTTTGTCGTTGCCCACTGCCAAAAGTAGTTCTCCTCCATCTGAAGTGGTGAATGAATCGCCGTACGGAGCGATGTTGGGATGGGAAGATCCTTCCTTCCCGGGAAGCAGACCTGTCATCAGCCAGTTCGTGGCCTGATTTGCCAATGAGGATACTCCAGCCTGGATCAGGGAAACTTCCACATATCGCCCTTCCCCTGTCTGCATACGGTGAATCAGCGAAAGCAGTATCCCTTCCTTGAGATGATGGGCAGCCAGGATATCAATAACGGCCACAGGCATTCTCAGGGACCGGCCTCCGGGTTCACCATTCATAGACATATATCCTGCCTCGGCCTGAATAACCGCGTCATATCCAACGCGTTCGTCCTCTGAGCCATAGCCGGTGATCTGGCCGTAGATTATTCGCGGGTTTAGCGCTCTGATAGAGTCGTAATCAACGCCCAGTTTTTGTGCGTCACCGGGCTTATAACTTGCAATGACGATATCCGATTTACGAACCAGCTTGTAGATCGTGTCTTTTCCTTGCTGATTTGTGAGGTCCACGGCCAATGACCGTTTCCCCCAATTAACCGAAGAGAAATAAGCACTGCGATCATCGGTTTTTTCGAGGCTGCTTTTCCAGGTACGGGTCACGTCACCGCCAGTCCGTAAACTCTCGACCTTAATAACATCAGCGCCTAATTCAGCCAGAAACTGGCCCACACTCGGCCCGGCGAGAACCGACGCGAGCTCAAGTACCTTCAGATCTTTCAGCATGCAGGTGTTTTGTTACAGAAAAACCAAAATTCTAAATCATTTCTCGCATTTTTGTGTTTTTACGAGATTAAAAGTGCCTTGATGTCGCGATCTTTTTGGTTTTGGCTTTCCGCCATCTTTTTTTGGAATTGCTCTTCAGAACGGGAAAACCCCCCGTTAGAATTACCCACCGGAATCTGGCGCGCAACGCTTGAGTTTCAGGAAGAAGCGCTCCCTTTCAACTTTGAACTTACCGAGGATTCAACAGGTGCATACAAGATTGTGATAATCAATGCGCGCGAACGGCTCCTGCTGGATGAGGTTCTCCTAACAGGCGATTCTGTCGTCATTCCCTTACACATCTTCGATGCATCTTTCCGCACTGTCTGGCAGGGCGGCAAACTCAGTGGCGCATTTGTCAAGCATTATGATCCCGATAACCCTATCCCCTTCCAGGCGACCCCGGGTCAGTCCTTCCGGTTTCAATCGCCCGGGACAGCATCAACGTCTCCTGACTTTTCGGGTAAATACCGCGTTCAGTTCTTCAACGCCGCCGACACTACCGAAGCGATCGGAGTTTTTCTTCAACGCAATGACAGTGTTACCGGAACATTCCTCACACCCACCGGTGATTACCGGTATTTGCAAGGCAATGTTATAGAAAATACTATGTACCTGAGCGCATTTGATGGTAACCATGCATACCTTTTCAAGGCGCGGTCAACGGGCACTGATAGCCTGGAGGGACTTTTCTATTCCGGTAGAACAAAAAAGACCGTCTGGCGCGGCGTGAAAGATGAAACAGCCACCTTACCGGATGCGGAAAAAATGACCTATCTGAAACCCGGATTTGAAACCATTGAGTTCGCGTTTCCGGATCCCGATGGAGACACTATCACGTTACGGGATGAGAAATACCGAAACAAAGTTGTTATCCTGCAGATCTTCGGCACCTGGTGCCCTAACTGTATGGATGAAACCCGGTTCCTCGCACCGTGGTACGAGCAGAACAAGGAACGCGGCGTGGAAATAATTGGCCTTGCTTATGAGCGGAAAGATGATTTCGATTACGCGAGTAAACGCGTTAAGCGCATGATCGAAAAACTCGATGTGACGTATGATTTTGTTATTGCCGGAACCAGCGACAAAAAGAAAGCATCAGAGACTTTACCAATGCTGAATGCCGTGGTTTCGTTCCCTACCACGATATTTATCGGTAGAGACGGCAAAGTCAAAAAAATCCACACAGGATTCACCGGACCCGGGACTGGCGAATATTACGAGCAACACATTGAGGAATTCAATGAAACTGTAAACAAATTGCTTCAATAATGCTTTCCGATATGCCGAACTTTTGTCCGGCGTTTTCACTTGTAAAAACAAAGCACACTTAATTGAAAATGAAACGCGTTGTTGTCGGATTATCCGGAGGTGTAGACTCCAGTGTAGCTGCCTATCTCCTGAAGGAAGCAGGGTATGAAGTTATCGGTATGTTTATGAAGAATTGGCATGATGACTCGGTTACCATTAGTGATGAATGTCCGTGGCTGGATGACAGTAACGACGCGATGATCGTGGCTCAACATCTGGGCATCCCCTTTCAGGCGATAGATCTAAGCGCCGACTATAAGACCCGCATCGTCGACTACATGTTCGCTGAATACCAGCAAGGGCGCACTCCCAACCCTGATGTATTATGTAACCGCGAAATCAAGTTTGATATATTCCTGAAGGCAGCCATGAAGCTGGGCGCCGACTTTGTGGCGACAGGTCACTATGCACGGAAGGGTTCGTCAATTCAAAACGGAAAAACTGTGTACCACCTGTTAAGTGGCAAAGACCCAAACAAGGATCAGAGCTACTTCCTTTGCCAACTGACACAGGATCAATTGGCCAAGTCACTTTTTCCCATTGGAGAACTACAGAAACCCGAAGTGAGATCCGTAGCCAAAAAAATCGGATTGGTCACTGCTGAAAAAAAAGATTCACAGGGGTTATGCTTTGTGGGGAAAGTTCATCTTCCGGATTTTCTCCAGCAGCGATTGCTACCTAAAAAAGGTAAAGTCATTGAAATCGACACCTCTGCTCCTGTTTATCTGAACGGAGGATCCAACGATGGTGACCTGCAAGAGATCACTAAACCCTACGTCTACATGCCGGAGCAGGGAAAAGCTATCGGTGAGCACAATGGGGCCCACTATTACACCATAGGTCAACGCAGAGGATTGAATATAGGTGGATACGCGAAACCGCTTTTTGTTATCGGTACGAGCACAACCGACAACGTAATCTATATGGGCATGGGTGAAGATCATCCCGGATTATACAGAAAAGGGCTTTTCATTTCCGCGGCGGATGAACACTGGATTCGCGAGGATCTGAAGCTTGCCCCGGGCGAATCACGCACCTACCTCGCTCGTATCCGTTATCGCCAGCGTCTCGAGAAGTGTACACTTCATAAAAAAGAGGCGGGTCTATACATCATATTCGACAAACCGATGAAGAGTATAACACCGGGGCAGTTCGCGGCCTGGTACGACGGCGAGGAGTTAATCGGATCGGGAACCATCGGGTAAGGCTTTTTGGCTCCTGGAAAACTCAAACCCGTACATCGAACCCCGAAACTCCTCCGGAAACAATGAACTTCATGGCTACATCTCCGGGTATGTCGAGTGGTCGGATGTTTTCTTTGGGCACAAAGTAATGAAACCCAGAGAACGCATAAGAATGAGGAAAATAGACGACCACCATATCCGTTAGTCCCAGATTCGAAAGGTCGGGTTGTGTAACGAACCCGATCTGGTGAAGATTGTTCTGGGCGTTGATCCGAACCAGCACAGGTTTCGTAAATTTCTTCTTGTCGCCTACAAATGCGCCCAGTAAATCTTTTACGGCAGAATAAATCAGTTTCACGAACGGGATTTTGTTCATTCCCATATCGAACCAGTCAGTTGCCGCTTTGAAAGCGAAATTCGTGGTCAGATAACCGAACCCTGTGATCGCGACAAAAATGATAGCAAAACCCAACCCCGGGTAAGGTACCATGAGCAGATTGTCAAGCCAGGTGAAGGAAACGTAAATAAAATAGGCTGTGGCCACCAGCGGAACAATAAACAAGGTGCCGCTAAAGAAATATCTGAGTATCCTGCGAAATGTGCTTTCCATGTTGGGAGGGATGAACGTCCAATAATCAAAAAACGATGAAAAGGTAACCCAATCCAGACTATTAATACAAAAAAAGGCCTCCTTCATCAGGAAGCCTTTCTATTCATGTTTTTACTACAATTCAGAGACTGAAACCAAGGAAACTCAGGAATCCGAATGACATCAGCCCTACGAGAATAAACGTTATTCCAAGACCGCGTAGTGGACCAGGGACATTTGAGTATTTCATCTTCTCACGGACACCTGCGAGGGCCACGATGGCAAGCATCCAGCCAACACCAGAACCTAATCCATAGGTCGTTGCTTCAACGAGGTTGTAGGGTCTTTGAACCATAAAGAGCGCGCCACCAAGGATCGCGCAATTCACCGCAATAAGCGGAAGGAAAATACCCAGCGACCCGTAGAGCGCGGGAGAAAGTTTCTCTACCGCCATTTCGGTAAGTTGAACCATTGCTGCGATCACGCAGATAAATACAATGAACTGAAGGAAGCTGAGGTCCATGGTTGCGAAATCAGGACCGATCCATGCAAGTGCGCCTTCATTCAATACCTTGTTTTGAATGATCCAGTTAATAGGAACAGTTACGCCGAGAACGAAGATAACCGCCATCCCAAGGCCAAACGCGGTGTTGACTCGTTTCGATACCGCCAGGAATGAACACATTCCAAGGAAGTATGCGAAGATCATGTT
>JAEZEH010000029.1 GCA_023417785.1 Bacteroidota bacterium | reverse complement strand
GTCAGCAAAGCGCAACGCGAGGAGTTGTTTTCACAACGCGCGACACTGATCTGGTTCACCGGATTATCCGGCTCCGGCAAGTCGACGCTGGCCGTGCAACTCGAGGCACAGTTATTCGCACGGGGTTTCAAAACGTATTTGCTCGACGGTGATAACATCCGGTCCGGTCTCAATAAAGATCTTTCGTTCACCGACGAGGGCCGTGTTGAAAACATTCGCCGGATAGGGGAGGTGTGCAAGTTGTTTCTCGACGCCGGCGTAATTGTGCTCTCGGCTTTTATCTCGCCTTTCCGCGCCGATCGTGAACAGGTGAAAAGTATTGTGGGTGATCAGAATTACATCGAAGTATTTGTCGACGCCCCGCTTGAGGTGTGCGAACAACGCGATGTTAAAGGTCTTTATAAAAAGGCGCGCGCGGGTGAAGTGAAAAATTTCACAGGTATCGATTCACCTTATGAGCATCCCGCCAGTCCCGAGGTTCACATTCCCACTCATCAGCTGGCAGTTGAACAATCGATTGAAAAGCTGCTTAATGAACTTCTGCCACGTATAACGTTTACAAAACCCGGATCGTAAAAATTTACATTATCTTCGCGCCGGAAATCTATTGCCCTGAAATAAGAACACCATGAGTCAATATTACCTGAGTCACCTGAAAGAACTGGAATCCGAGGCCATATTTGTCATTCGCGAAGTTGTCGCGCAATTTGAGAATCCGGCCTTGTTATTTTCCGGAGGAAAAGATTCAATCGTGCTGGCTTACCTTTCACGTAAAGCCTTCTTCCCTGCGCGAATTCCTTTTCCGTTAGTGCACATCGACACCGGGCACAATTTTCCGGAAACCATGGAGTACCGCGACTGGCTGATAAATGAACTCGGCGTGCGATTGATCGTCGGGTCAGTGCAGGAGAGTATCGACAAGGGAAGAGCAACCGAAGAAACCGGTTTCAATGCAAGTCGCAATGCACTTCAGACAGTAACACTGCTCGACACAATTGAAAAAAACAAATTTGATGCAGCAATGGGCGGAGCCCGGCGCGACGAAGAGAAAGCTCGTGCAAAAGAGCGCTTCTTCTCTCATCGAGATGAATTCGGCCAATGGGATCCGAAAAACCAGCGCCCTGAGTTGTGGAATCTCTTCAATGGAAAGAAAAGTCAGGGTGAACACTTCCGTGTGTTCCCTATTTCGAACTGGACTGAAATGGATGTGTGGCAATACATTTACATGGAAAATATTCCCATTCCGAAACTGTACTTCGCTCACGAACGCGACGTGATCTATCGTGATGGATCTTATCTGTCTACTTCGCCATGGCTGAATCTGAAACCAGGAGAAGAGCCCGTGCGCAAGACGGTGCGTTTTCGTACCTGCGGCGATATGCCGATCACAGGTGCCGTTGAATCAACTGCGGATACGCTTGAGAAGATCATTGAAGAAGTCGCGGCCTCGCGCAAAACCGAGCGCGGCACGCGCGCCGACGACAAGCGGTCGGAAACGAGTATGGAGGATAGGAAGAAGGGGGGGTATTTTTAAAGTTGCCGGTTGCCGGTTGCCGGTTGCCGGTTGCCGGTTGCCAGTTTCCGGTTGCCAGTTTCCGGTTACCGGATGCCGGTTACCGGTTGCCAGTTGCCAGTTGCCAGGAATACGTTGTGTTACTAATAAAAAAATGTTGTGTTATGAAAAGTTTTAGAGATTTAGATATCTATAAAGAGTCTAAGAGACTTGCAATAGAGATTCATAAAATGAGCCTGGCGCTGCCAAAGTTTGAATTGTACGAAGAAGGATCACAGGTGCGTAGGTCGTCAAAGTCGATAAGTTCAATGATCGTGGAGGGATACGGGAGAAGGAGGTATCGGGCTGATTTTGTTAAGTTTCTGGTTTACGCTCAGTCGGAGTGTGACGAAACTTTGGTCCATCTCACATTTCTTTTTGAGACGGGATCGCTTCCTGATTCGGATAGATATCGTGAATTATTCGATCGCTATGACGTCTTAAGCAAAAAGATAAACCGATTTACAACCTGGGTAGAAACGAGTATGAGGGTACCAGGGAAATCGGCACGCTAGCCGGTGACCAGTTGCTCGCGCCAGTTGCCGGGTGACCAGTTGCCAGTTTCCGGTTGCCGGTTGACCAGTTTCCGGTTGCCGGGTGACCAGTTTCCGGTTGCCGGGTGACCAGTTTCCGGTTGCCGGGTGACCAGTTGCCAGTTACTGGATAACATTCGGATCACAGGCAACAGGTAACAGGCAACAGGCAACAGGCAACAGGTAACAGGTAACAGGCAACAGGCAACAGGCAACAGGTAACAGGCAACAGGTAACAGGCAACAGGTAACAGGCAACAGGCAACAGGCAACAGGCAACAGGCAACAGGTAACAAGTAACAGGTAATTGGGGTCAGGAGAACAACTATAAAAGTGTTAATAAAAACATAGTCACGAGAGAATGAGCTATTTAAATAATCAACTACTTCGCTTTACGACAGCGGGAAGCGTCGACGATGGGAAAAGCACGCTGATCGGAAGGCTGCTATATGACAGCAAATCAATTTTCGAGGACCAGCTTGAAGCGGTTGAAGCTTCCAGTGCAAAGAAGGGGTTTGATTACGTGGACTTGTCGTTGCTAACTGACGGATTGAAGTCGGAACGCGAACAGGGAATTACCATTGACGTGGCCTATCGTTATTTCGCGACGCCCAAACGCAAGTTTATCATTGCCGATACACCAGGCCATATTCAGTACACACGAAATATGGTGACCGGTGCCTCAACTGCGAACCTCGCCCTCATACTCATTGACGCGCGCAAAGGTCTTGTTGAGCAGACGTTCCGCCATTCGTTCATTGCATCCCTTCTGAAAATACCGCACGTCATAGTTTGTGTTAACAAAATGGATCTAGTGAATTATGACGAGGCTACTTTTGATCGGATCGTTGAAGAATACAAGGCATTTTCTTCGAAGCTCGAAGTATCCGATATCCAGTTCGTGCCCATCAGTGCACTCGTGGGTGATAATGTGGTGAACCGTTCGGAGCGGATGGACTGGTATCAGGGTGCTACCCTGATGCACATGCTGGAAACGGTCCATATTGAAAGTGACTACAACCATATCGACGGACGTTTTCCGGTTCAGTATGTCGTTCGTCCCCATTCGAAAGAGTACCACGATTTCCGCGGTTACGCCGGACGAATCGCAGGCGGAATTTTCCGTCCTGGTGAAGATATTATGGTTCTGCCTTCGGGTTTTCAGTCACGCATACGCGACATCTGGTTCGGAGAGCAAAAACTCGAGGAAGCATTCGCGCCGATGTCTGTGACTATTACCCTCGAAGATGAAATTGACATCAGCCGCGGTGACATTATCGCCAAGCCAAATAATCAGCCGCATACCGATCAGGATATAGACCTGATGCTTTGCTGGATGAATCAGCGGCCCATTAACCTGAATGCAAAGTTCTTCCTTCGTCACACAACAAGGGACGTACGGGCGGTCCTGAAAGAAATTCAATACAAGCTTGACATAAACAGCCTGCACCGTATTGAGGACGCTCAGCAACTGGTAATGAATGACATCGCGCGGGTGAAGTTACGTACAGCCCAGCCGTTGTTCTTCGACAGTTACCGCAAGAATCGCATCACCGGAAGTGTTATCCTTGTTGATGAAGGTACCAACGAAACGGTAGCCGCCGGAATGATCGTATAGTTGTTTAGCTTTTCTGAGATCCATTAACCGGTGAACAAAAAATGAACCTGAATAACCAATTGCTTACGGCGATACAAGCCGCGGAAGAAGCCTGTAAAGTAATACTCGACGTTTACAATTCCGACGACTTCCAGGCGGAAGCGAAGGGTGATAATTCGCCTCTTACGCTGGCGGACCGTCGCGCGCACGGTGTAATTGAAGTGATTCTGCAGGCTACCAATTTGCCGGTGCTCAGTGAAGAAGGCAAAGACATCCCGTATTCAGAACGCAAGAACTGGGAATACTTCTGGATGGTAGATCCACTTGATGGAACAAAAGAGTTTATCAAGCGCAACGGCGAGTTCACGGTGAACATCGCACTTATCCACCACGGCTCACCTGTTCTCGGTGTGGTGGCCGTTCCGGTTACTGGTGATATTTTTCATGCACAAAAAGACGCGGGAGCGTCTGTCCGTCGCAACGAAAAAGATGAGGCCCTGCCACGACGCCGCTCCTGGGAATTAAACCATGCCGGTCTTCGTGTGGTAGCGTCGCGATCTCACTTGAATGACGAGACGAAACAATTCATCGATCAACTCACCGATCCGGTGCTGGTTTCGAAGGGCAGCAGCCTCAAGTTTATGCTTCTGGCCGAATCCAAAGCCGATGTCTACCCGCGTTATGCACCAACCATGGAGTGGGATACTGCCGCAGCCCACGCGATAGTCAATGAAGTCGGGTTGAAAGTTTATGAATTCGGTTCCGATCACGAGCTCCGGTATAACAAGGAAAACTTGTTGAATCCGTATTTTCTGGTGAAGTGACGGTGCCGGTTTGCCACGAAATCTAATGATGGGTTCCTGAGCTATTATTGGCCCCACTCTATCCGACGGTCACGAATTCAAGAAAGTCATTACTTCCAGGTAAGCGTCACAACGGCGAAGGACCTCCCCATCCCAAAAAGGACTGAGTTCCTGAGCTGTTATCCGCCCCATTCTATCCGACGGTTACAGGTTCAGGACGGTCATTAAATTCCAATTAAGCGTGACGGCGGCGAAGGATCTCCACGAGCCGTGAACCTGGAATGGCTGGGTGTAGCATGGCTCTGGATCCCCGAGCCAAATTATCCGATAAACCCACATTCCCCTCCTCGCCTCACGGAGGTCCTTCGCCCATGGGTTCGTAAGGTTCGCAGAGTGATTACCTGAATGCGCGACGTACCAAAGTTCTTAGGGGCGGCTGAAGTGCTCAGGAACTCAGTTGTTTTTTTTCGCGCGTGCAGTAGGCCTCGTTAGAGCCTGATGGCCTCCCGGGTGTGACCACCCGGAGGCTGAAGGATAACAGTGCCTGGGAACCCAGCCAATTTTGGGGCGAGTCGTAGACTTCTTATTTTATCCAAACCCGAAAATGCTGATACAAAATCACCGCCAACCCCATGGCTACTGGAAACGTTACGAGGGGATGATCAAAAACAAAACCGCTGCCGATCAGGAGTCCGCCGGCGAGGTGGGTGAGGCGCCAGGTGGTGTCGCGCGACAGAATGGAAAGCGTAAAAACAAAATATACTAACCCTCCCAACATGCCCATTCGAACCACGTATGACAGAATAGCGATCTGGTCCCAATGGATCAATGCATAAAAGTTGCTCCCGAAATAACCTGAAAGCAAAGCCAGATAACAAAGAACCCAACGCATTCGCCCCACGCGAAAAAGCAGAAGGATCATAAACAGAACTATCGCCAGCGCGGAGGGAAACCAGTTTACTGTTATGCCGCTGTTGGACCCGTGATATGTTCCCGTTGCATAAACAAAAATGAAGGCGCCGGTGAATACAATCAATGATGCTACCAATGTTCGACGAAAGACGGTCCGACTGAATCGAACGCGGATTGTCGCAGCGCGAACGGATACTCCGTCTGGGAGCAGATGGAATACCATGCCCGCCAGGAAGGAGAGCGATGCCAAAAGTTCAGCGCCCTCTGCGGCAAGAGCCCACGACAAGGGACGAGTCCAGGCCTCCTCATTAGTGTTCCACATTTTTGTTTCGAAATACTGCTGAAATGGCATGGATAGAAGAAGCAGAGTGCCGACAATCATCAGCCAGAACGCGGACGAAAACAATTTCATTTCCCGCAAGAGAAAGATCAGCATAAAAAGCAGAAGGAGCCCCGACAGAATCCACCGCTTAAACTCCCAGGTCGCTACTCCGAACAACGCCGAAGAACTGATTCCACTTGTGTTGTCACCGAGGGAGCCAAACTCGTCAATGGAAAGCGCTGTGAATATCAGCGCAATCATAAGCCAGCCCCACTTCAGACTGCGACTCTCACCCGTGTCTTCTCGCGCAAGGTAGCAGAGCAGCGCCAGCAACCCGGCGCCGAATTGCATCATCGAGGAATACCACGTTGCCAGCGTGTTCTCCGATGTCAGGTTGAATTGTGACAGGATCAACATCGTGGAAGGTCGGCCGAGAACCGAGCTGAGGTTCGCCACATCGCGCAGCAGGCCGTAAACAATTCCGGTCCCGACGATGAAAAGTACACTTCCGGTACAAAGGCCGACCAGCATACGAAGCAACGATTCCATCCGGATTTCCAGATCAATCGATTTAAACCTTTTTGTGTAGTCGGTTAGTGTGTTCGCCATTTTGCGGTCAGCGAGTAAAGATACACAGTATAAGTGCTTCAGACATTTTTAGACCTCTTGATTTGACAAAATCGGGCTGCTTTCAGCAGCATACCGAATTCCGGCCGGCGGCACCAGAATTTATGTCAGTCGGGCGGAGATTGTTTTTATATTTGTGCCCTCTGAATGAATATGGAATTATCGGAAAAAGTCTACGTGGCCGGTCATAGGGGTATGGTGGGATCCGCCATCAGCAGATGCCTGACCGCAAAAGGATACACGAACCTGCTTACCGCCTCCAGTAAGGAACTGGACTTGCGGGATAGCCTGGCCGTGAACGAATTTTTTCAAACACACCGGCCGCAATACGTTTTTCTTGCTGCGGCCAAGGTAGGAGGGATCCTCGCGAATGATACGTATCCTGCGGAGTTTCTGTATGATAACCTCATGATCGAAGCCAACGTAATTCATGCCGCCCATACGTATGGCGTGAAGAAACTGCTCTTCCTCGGATCGTCGTGCATTTACCCGAAGTTTGCTCCGCAACCGATACCGGAAGACAGTCTGCTTACCGGATTACTGGAACCCACAAACGAAGCCTACGCAATCGCCAAAATTGCGGGAATAAAACTGTGTCAGGCTTACCATAAACAATACGGAAGTCGTTTCATTTCGGCGATGCCAACCAATATGTACGGCTATGGCGACAATTATCACCCGCAGAACAGTCACGTACTTCCTGCCCTGATCCGCCGATTCCACGAAGCGAAGGTTGAGAACAGACCGGAAGTAACCATCTGGGGCTCAGGAAAACCCCTTCGTGAATTTATGTTTTCGGATGATCTCGCCGAGGCCTGTGTGTTTCTCATGGAAACGTATGAGGATCCACAGCTCATCAATGTGGGCACCGGCGAAGAAGTGTCAATTCTCGAGCTCGCCAACCTCATCAAAGAGGTCGTAGGATATGAAGGTACCATCACATTCGACTCAACCAAACCAGATGGCACGCCCCGCAAACTAATGGACAGCTCTCGTTTGCACGCCCTCGGATTCCGGCATAAAACGTCATTGAAAAAAGGACTCGAAAAAACTTATCAGGATTTTCTTAACAACGTACTCGCATACAGTATTCAAAAATGAAAAAAGCATTTATCACAGGTATCACCGGTCAGGATGGCGCTTACCTCGCGGAGTTTCTTCTCAAGAAAGGCTACGAGGTTCACGGTCTTAAACGTCGGTCATCCCTCTTCAACACCGATCGCATTGATCATATTTATCAGGATCCCCACGACAAAGGTGCGCGGTTTAAACTTCACTTTGGTGATCTAACCGACAGCACGAACCTGATCCGGCTTATCCAGGAAATTCAGCCGGACGAAATTTATAATCTCGGAGCGATGAGCCACGTTCGCGTTTCTTTTGATATGCCTGAGTACGTAGCCAACACCGATGCAATTGGTACGCTGCGTATTCTTGAAGCGGTGCGACTGCTGGGACTCGCAAAAAAAACCAGAATATATCAGGCTTCGACCTCGGAACTTTACGGTAAAGTTCAGGAGATACCACAATCAGAAAAGACCCCATTCTATCCCCGCTCTCCCTACGCCGTCGCTAAATTGTACGGCTACTGGATCACCGTAAACTATCGCGAGGCTTATGATATGTATGCGTGCAATGGAATACTTTTCAACCACGAGTCACCCTTGCGCGGCGAGACCTTCGTAAGCCGCAAGATCACGCGGGCCGTAGCCCGTCTGGTGCTCGGACTTCAACAGAAACTTTATATGGGTAACCTGGATGCAAAGCGCGACTGGGGACATGCCCGCGATTATATCGAAGCGATGTATCTCATTCTTCAGCAGGAAAAGCCGGATGACTACGTGATCGCCACAGGGGAGACGACGTCTGTCCGTGATTTCCTGGTGCGTTCCTTCAAACATGTCGGTGTGAATATCGCCTTCAAAGGAAAGGGTGTGGATGAAGTCGGCTATGTGGAAAGCATCGAACCGGTTGTTGAAGAATGTAAACTCAGGCCGGGCGACGAAATTGTCGCCATTGATCCACGTTACTTCCGTCCCACAGAAGTTGATCTTCTGCTCGGAGATCCGGCCAAGTCGAAAAAGATTCTCGGCTGGCAACCGCGCTACGATGTCAATCAACTCCTCCGTGAAATGGTAGACGCTGATCTGTCGCTTATGCGCAGGGAAAGCCACCTTAAACAGGGGGGATTCACGGTTTACAACTATCACGAATAAACTTTTCGTAAAATCGGGCTGGGTGTGGTCCAATTACACGCAGCAAATTTTTTTATGGCAAAACAAATTATTGTAACGGGTGGCGCCGGTTTTATCGGTGCCAACCTTACCGAAGCACTACTGAATCACCCTGACGTTTCACACGTACGCGTCATCGATGATTTGTCAAATGGCTATTATCAGAATATTGAATCCTTCGAGGGAAATCCCCGGTTTGAATTTGTAAAGGCCGATATCTGCGACTATGATGCGATGGTTGAACTTACCCGCGGGTATGATGCTATCTCACATCAGGCAGCCCTCGGTTCGGTACCGCGATCCATTCGCAATCCTATGCTGACCACGCGCGTTAACATCGACGGTACGGTGAACATTCTTCATGCAGCGGTGAAGAATAATATCGACCGCGTGATACTGGCTTGTTCGTCGAGTACGTATGGCGACAGCCCCGACCTGCCGAAACAGGAAGACCGGATCGGCAAACCCCTCAGCCCTTATGCGATTTCCAAGTTCGCGATTGAACTCTATGCCGACGTATTCAAAAAAACGTATGGAGTGAATTACGTGGGACTGCGTTACTTCAACGTCTTCGGACCAAAACAGAGTCCGGATAATCCGTATGCGGCAGTCATTCCGCTGTTTTGCAAAGCGTTCATTGAAGGCAATTCACCGACAATCTATGGCGACGGAAATACCAGCCGCGACTTCACTTATGTCGATAACGCGGTGCAGGCAAACCTCCTGGCATTGTTCACGTCTGATGAACGCGCCCTTAACCAGGTCTACAACGTAGCATGCGGCGAACAGACATCGCTGAATGAGTTAATTGATATGCTGCGCGGAATCTCCGGAAAACCGATCAGCGCAACCTACGCCGACGAGCGCCCCGGCGATGTGAAACACTCACGTGCCGACATAACCAAAATACGAACACTGCTGGGCTACAATCCCGCCGTTTTTTTTAATGAAGGAATCCGCCAGATCTATGAGTGGTACCAGTCGGAAAGAACTGATGTCACTCGGTAACCTTGGGTTCCTGAGCACGTCAACCGCCGCCAAACCTTGGTACGTCGCGCGTTCTGGGCGTAATCCTTTGAACCTTAAATATCCATGGGCGAAGGACCTCAGTGAGGCGAGGAGAGGAATGTTGGGGTTTATCGAAAAACATGGTTCGGGGAACGTGTATTGTTACACCCAACCATTT
>JAEZEH010000166.1 GCA_023417785.1 Bacteroidota bacterium | reverse complement strand
CTCCTTCAGCACCAGGTTTTTGCCATTGATCTGCCAGGAGCCACCCCGCGTATCGATAAACTTTTTACCGGCGAGATCATATGCGGTTACCGCGTAATGGCCTGGGGTAAAGATTGCCGTGCGGATCACGTTGCCTTCACGCCATTCCCACGCTCCGGCGAGTCGGTTATCCGACTGGTTTGAAAGAGGAGCAAAGGCCGAAAAAGCCAGCATAAGTGGAATCAGAATCAAAGCTTTCATAATGAGATCGGTTTATCGTTTAAGTTACGTGAATTTATGGTCCGCGCAGCAGGCGGAAATAAAAGGCGAAGGGCTCGCCTTTATTGTCACCAAAGTTGTTGCGGGTAGTCGCCGCGATCGATCAATTCTTTGATGCGCCGGCTCACCTCGTCCTTATCTTCTTTGTATGTTACACCAAACCAGACGTCGCCACCGCCGAGAACTTTGACTTTGCCTTTATTCTCCTGGATCATTCGATTGACGAAAAGCGGAATAAAAAACTCCGATTTGATGTTCTGGTGATTTTCCTTCAGGAAATCCATGAACATCGCTTCCGCCATTTCAAATATGTCGGGTTGAAATCCCCAAAAATTCATTGAAGTAGGTGCGTTGGGTGACAGCTGTAAGTCGCCGTCTTTTTCCTTCGAAATAATTTTGCCGCCTTCTTTTACGATGGTGGTTCTTTCAACTACCGATTTGAGATAACCCTCACCATCTAGCTCGCCCACACCGCGTGAAACGCTGCCGTGATCAGATAGGACATTGTTCAGGGTGAAGCCGACCATGGCATGAGCGCCTTTTGGATCACCGCCGAAAAAGTCGGCGATTGATTTAAACGCATTTCTGCCATAGAAGTCGTCGGCATTGATAACGGCATACGGTTCATTGATCGCATTTTTGGCACAAAGCACGGCGTGCATCGTTCCCCACGGTTTAGTCCTTTCCGGATTCTGGTATTCGGCGGGTACTATCTTATCGAGTGACTGGATTACGTATTCCACCTCGACCTTGCCTTCGAGTCGCGGCCCGAATTTCTCCCTGACAATTTCCTTGATTTCTTCCCGAACGATAAAAACAACTTTGGAGAATCCGGCGCGGACGGCGTCGAAGAGGGAGTAATCCATGATCGTTTCACCATTGGGGCCGAATCCATCGATCTGTTTGATACCGCCGTATCGGCTGCCCATGCCTGCTGCGAGGACAACCAGTGCTAGTTTTCTTTGGGAGTTTTGTGCTGCATTCATTTGCAATTCATTTATTTACGCTATATTTATTCATTGTGTGCGCCAACATTTGCCAGAAAACGCGTTTTGTATTGATGGAAGGGCTCAATACAGAACGGGCTTTTTAACGAATTCGCGGCCAAAAATAGGTTTTTAAAAGAAAAGCTGAACAAAAAAAGGAAGCGTTTATGCCCACTAACCCTACTACGACCAACCAGCAGCGAAGCGGATATTTATTTCCAATGATCATTATTGGAAGCCTCTTCTTCATTTTCGGCTTCGTCACCTGGTTGAATAGTGTTCTTATTCCGTTTCTTCAGCAGGCATGTCAGCTAAACGACTTCCAGGCTTACCTCGTTACGACGGCATTCTACATTTCCTATTTTATAATGGCTATCCCCGCCTCCCGCATCCTTAACAAGACCGGGTTTACGAAAGGTATGTCAATTGGTTTGGGGATCATGGCGGTTGGGTCATTGATATTCATTCCTGCTGCAATGACTCGATCCTATCCTCTTTTCCTTGTGGGGCTTTTTGCGCAGGGCACAGGACTTACACTACTTCAAACAGCATCGAATCCATATGTGACAATACTCGGTCCTATTGAAAGTGCCGCGAAGCGTATCAGCATTATGGGAGTCTGTAACAAGGTAGCGGGCATGATCGGAATTCTGATTTTGGTTGAAGCGCTTTTCAGCGACACCAAAGAAATCTCTGCGAAAATTGCTACCCTAAGTGGTGCCGAACTAGAGGCGGAACTGGATCTTCTGTCTCGTCGCGTGATCGTGCCTTATGTGATCATGGCTGTCGTTCTTACGGGATTGGCCTTCGGGATTTTGAAAGCTCATCTCCCGGAAATCAATCCCGAAGAAGATGATGCCACGCCGGATTCCGCAGCAGCGAAAGCCAAAACCTCTGTCTTTCAGTTTCCGCACCTCGTACTCGGTGTACTTTGTATTTTCGTCTATGTAGGTGTTGAAGTGTTGGCTATTGACGCATTGGCGTTGTATGGACAGTTCCAGGGATTCGATCTCGCGACATCAAGCAAATTCGGAATCTATAGTCTTATTGCACTTACCATCGGTTATCTGGTGGGAGTCGCTACCATCCCCAAAACAATGTCCCAAAAAACCGCGCTTGCAATGAGCTCGGTAATGGGAATAGTTTTCGTGATCCTCGCGCTGCTAACCGACGGTTGGGTCTCGATAGGATTCATCGTCCTCCTAAGTTTTGCACATGCATTCATGTGGCCGGCGATCTGGCCGCTTTCCCTGCATAGCCTTGGGAGATTTACAAAGATCGCCTCAGCCCTTCTGATTATGGGTATTGTAGGCGGTGCGTTGCTTCCGTTGGTGTACGGTGCCCTGGCAGATTCATCTGACCGACAGGTGGCGTTCTGGATAATGATCCCCTGCTACCTGTATATTCTATACTTCGCTATTAGCGGGCATAAAGCGGGGCGAGCCTAAAAGTCAGGGCGGAAAGAAAAATATTCATAGTCGTGAGAAGGCGTAAGAACAAGAAAGTTCATTGCGTTGTTATGCTCGAATGCATAACGTATGGATTTACCGTTGCCCGGATACAGATAATTCACCCATGATCCGTAATCGTTGTAATACATACTGAAATGATACCAACTCCCAAACACTGGCATTCCGTTGAAAGCAAATGCATAGTACGTCTGATCGAACACGTCGAACTCGCCAACACTAATCCATGAATTTGAAACCGGGTCGTACCGGTCTACCTGATTTGATGCATGAATATTGATTGGTTTGAAATAATAATATTCGCCAGCCACCGCACCAGTCGATCCGTACCCTGGAACAGCATCCGAATTTATGACTATCCACTCGTCAGTAATGGACTCATAGCGGTAAACATGCGAACCCCGGATCAGATAACCTGAACCATTAATGGCGAATCCCGTAAGATTAGAGAAACCCGCGTCAAAGGGTAAATTCTTTTTCTGGATCCATGAATCACCCGCGAAATCATAGACCCAAACGTCTTTAAAGTGTTCATAATATCCACCTGAGGAATGATATACATACCCGCCCATCACATATAATTTGCCATCAAGAATAAAGGAGGCGCAATTCTGCCGTGGCGTTCCGGCAAAGCTTTTCAGCTTCCGGAGATACCGGCTCGACACATCGTAAGCTGTAAACTCTACCGGATAATCATTTCCAAGGGTCTTAAATATGTTTCCCTTGTAAAACTGAAAGACCGAACCCTGCTGAACCCGGTACGAAGAAGGGAGCGAATTCTGGATCCATCGGATCCGGAGCTTATCGGAGCTTTCCGCGACCTGACCCGCAACCTCCACTAAAATTGATGGCTCATGCACGTCTACCCCTACCGGCACGGAAACCAGGAGCTCCCGATTTGAAAGCACCGTCACATCGGCTTGATGACCACCAACAAAGACGCGATTATTTCCGGATGGATCAAAGTTTTGTCCTTGCACTATAAACACATCGCCGACGCGATCGACTACCGGATCAAATCGATCGATTATCGGCGGCGCCATTTGAAAGTGATCAGGATACGTCATTTTAGTTCCGAAATACGATACGCTGATTTCGTTCGAAGCCTCTAGTTTGCCCGGGACACGCACGACCAGTGAATTCGCAGTGACGGAGACAACCTCAGCGGGGGAAGCCCCAAACAGAACCTGAATCTCCTCCAAATCAAAAGAAAGATTATTGAAGGTAATTCTAACCAAATCTCCAAATGTTCCGGAAAGAGGGTTAACGTTGACGATTGCCGGCTGGATGATTGTAAAAGTCGTGGCGACCTCACTGGTTTGTGCTCCGGATGTCACCTGAACACTCACTTCTCCACCAGTTATTATTTCAGGAACCAGACATTTAAGCATTGTCTTCGAATGTGTGATAATCGAAGCTTCGATTGAATTGAACGTAACCTTGTTTCGGGCTGAAGGGTGGAAATGATCGCCCGTTATGATAAGTTCTTGTCCCTCAAATCCGGATTCGGGTGAAAGCTTTTGAATCACAGGCCTGAACAAAATAAGGGAGTCCTTTGCCAGCGCAATATTGCCGAAAACAGAAACTGCCAATCTTCCTTTAGGACCGTTGAAGTCTTCGGGAATAACAGCCGTTATTCGATCTTGTGTAGTTGTCAGAATTTTCGCGCGGGTACCACCGATTTCCACCTGAACTGAATTTCTTTCCGCAGTGAAATATTTGCCAGCGATTGCTATTGTATCGCCCCAGTCCAGTTCTTTAGGTTGAAATGACTCGACCACAGGCGCCTTGCTCCCAAGACTCCGAAAACTTTTCATTTCACCATTGACGGTATGGGTTGCTGTTTTTGCATACGCCCATACGTAATACACTTTGTCGGGAATCAGGTCGTTGTCTATGGTCGCCTCAAAGGAACCGTCCCCAGAAGCCGGACCAAGATTTACCGTTGTGATCAGTCCCACGAACGACTCTGTCACTGACCATTTGAATCCTCTTTCAGTAATTGGATGAGGATAATCCCGAATCTCTCCCTTGAACACAGCGCCTCCTTCAGTGATCGATTCGACCTCCAGGGTTTGTACCCTTGGAAAATCTCGTTTTTTCTCCTCGTCTTCTGTACAGGTGCTCAACAAAAAAACAACGACGAGAAGCGAAAAGGAAAATTTCAACTTAGAATAAAAGACCCGCATAAAGACCAACGTTTGTCATTTTGAAAGAAAAATTATGATGAGGCACCTCTATCGACGCCGGACTTTTTTCCCATCGGATTTCGACGAATCCCTTTCGTGCGCCATGTATCCGGGTTTGAATACCCAATGAACCCCAGAATCCAATTCCACCTTTTACAACGTCCTGATGACTCGCTGCCTCTGTCGTCACGACACTGAACGACTCCGTCTCGCGGACATAATCGAAGGACGATGAAAGCTCGAATCCCTTGCTTAACCCAGCCTTGACGTATATGGGCGATCGGCCCGGATCAGTAAGGAAAAAGCCCACTCCCAACGGCACCCTCACCATATCAAATTCTATAGTATAGGTTGAGTATATTCTCCGATAGGAATTAATGGGCAGCTCCTGGAATGCTTCGCCACTCCGGGTTCCGTAATGAATTTGAAGGTCAAAGAACAATCGCTCACGAAGACCAGACATATACAGGGTTACGCCGGCGCCTAATGCAGGGTTGAACGTTGTCGGAATCACAGCCCCTTCGTCAACCGTCATGTCTGATTTTTCGGCACCCGCGAAAATGGATAAGCTTACCGATGTACCGCGGGGAGCATCCCGAAAAACAACAGGCTGAACTCTATGGCAACGGTTGTAATTATTGATCAGATTTCTCAAACTCGTTTCTTCGTATTGTGCATTCTCGGCAGAAATACAACCCTCGAAGAATCGTTCAAGCACATCCTTGAAATATCCGCGAAACGAATCAGTTGCGTAAGCTGTGTTTTTATCCTTGAGTAATGCGTAAACCTGGCCCCCATCACGGATGAAGTATTGCCCTTTCGCAACCAGCAGGTCCATCTTTCCACCAACAAGCTGGCGTATGAAAATCAGCCGTGGCGTTGCTCCCCGGAGTGGTATATTCAGGGAAAGCACTCTTGCGGTGTACGACAAACCGAACGCTTTAACCTGATCCGGCTTATATTTAGTCGCGTTATCGCGCTTCTCCTTCTTAAACGCTACCTCCTCAAGCGAGACATGTTCAGAAAAGGAAACAAATCCGTTCAGGGAATCGCCATCGGCAGTGATAAGATACCCTTCCTGAAACTGACTATAAACGGGGATGGACAAGACAGTGGCCAGAAGCCAGAAGATGAAGATTCTATTCATGCTGAATTACGGCTAAACAAACGACCGTAAGATACCAGCAATCACCGTATTTCCCAACTTATTGGTCCATTGCTAACAGATCCAGTTCGTCATCGGCATCGGCTTTCTTCTTTGCGTAAACCCAGCCCTGCATTTATAGTCGCCTGATTTTCAGATTGAACGATTTCTCGATTTACATTACACACAACTCCAGGGGTAGTCGCAATTTTGTAGTTTTGGTAAAACCTGACTTTTATGAGACCTCTACCCGTTATCACTCTGCTGGTACTACTATTCTCAATTCCGGCGCTATCTCAATCTTATGACCACCTGCTTGCAGGACCCGAATGGTTCCCCGGAAGCATGATGCTGAACAACGGTCACGAAATCAAAGGACTGATAAAATACAACGATAAAACTGACATTGTCTCCATCGAGAATGCCCGTCTTTCAAAGTCGTTTACCGCGCGCCATGTGAAAGCCTTTGAGTTTTTCGATGAGCTCGAAAAAAAACAGCGCGTATTTTTTTCGGCAGACGTTGAGGACCGCGTTTACCAGGTGCAGCGCCCGCTTTTTTTTGAGGTACTCGTAGATCTGAACGATTTTGCGCTCGTATCGAAAATAGCACCTATCCGTGTGGACAAGCGCGAGTATGCAACACCGG
>JAEZEH010000141.1 GCA_023417785.1 Bacteroidota bacterium | reverse complement strand
ATGGGCGACGGTGTTATTATGCTGGCTTCGCCAACTCCTGATTATCAAAGTCCGAAACGTCATCGGGAGATTTGTGAAGACACCGCGCGCTACTATTCGGTGCCGTATATCATCAATGGCATCCTGGTTTACGTAGACGATGTGCGTGAGCATTTTCGAATAGCAAAAGAGCGTGGAGCTACGATCCTGTCGGATTTAGAAGAAGGTGGACCGGGCCTTCGATACAGAGCCGAGGATCTGGAGGGTCAGCGCTGGATGTTTATGCAGAAATAGATCGATCCTGTTGCAGCATCCCGAAGGTGATTGATCGAGGTTTAAATGTAAATGTGTGCATAAGGAACTAAAACAATTATTCGACCAGGATCAGCATGAATGCCTTAATCAGCCGCGGGACGGCACGACGGAATATTTCGCGCTCAAAATGCGTTGCAAGTCGAGGATACAAATTGTCAGAGAAATCCTGGAATCAGATGTGGAGTTCTCCGGTTCCGACTATTTTCACGCTTGTATTATTTTAATGCACGGTGATTGTCCCGATGACTTTTGGCACGCACACGGCCTGGCGCTGAGAGCGGTTGATCACCAATACAATGGTGCGCGGCCATTTGCTGCAGCAGCGTACGATAAATGGCTGATGTATCAGGGCCTGCCCCAGAAATTCGGAACTCAGTATGTGCCGGATGGCGTAGGACTGCGGCTATGGGATGTCGATCCGGTAACAACGGATCAGGAAAGGGCGATGTGGGAGTTACCCACGATCGTCGAACTGCAGCAAAAGATCGTGGACTTGAACAAGACCTTTGATCCATCAACGATCGATATGGATAGTAAGCCTCCATGGCTAAAGGACGCAATTAAACGATGGAATTCCGTTGGCTGAATTTTAAGATTTGATCCGGGTTTCTGAAATTCGAAGCGCAACGAACCTTATATTTGATGTATCGTGATGGGGGAGAACCGCAATTACTCCCCAGATAAACCGAGGACCGAAAAAATGGAAGTAACTGAACATTCCTTTGGGGATTTTATAATCACCACGGACAAAACTAAAATGGATGTTGTCGCCATCCACGACTTCCTCTCGAAGCATTCCGGATGGAGTGACAACATTCCGATTGACCGAGTGAAAACGTCTATTGATAATTCACTGAATTTTGGTCTGTTTCATAAAGACAAACAGATCGGCTTTGCAAGAGTCATTTCCGATTTTTCAACGATCGCCTACCTGGGCGACATCTATGTTCTCGATGATTTTCGTGGACAGGGGCTTTCAAAAAGATTGATGGACGCCGTGATGGGACACCCGAACCTGCAGGGTTTGCGTCGCTGGATTCTGCTGACCGCGACAGCCGATTGGCTTTATGAGAAATACGGTTTTGTTAAAATCCCGAACCCCGAAATATATATGGAACGCTATAATCCAAACGTTTATAAACCGGGGTAGTATGCTTGTTTTAGGTGACCGTTAATCGAATGTAGTCCATCAAAGCACAACGGGTCACGAAAGATCTTCCCTTCACGGGAGCCGGATTACGGAATGGATTGCGTATCTTTTTATAGAAACGTGAACTGATCGGGGAATACTTCATTTGTCATTAAGCCCGCGTTATGTCGGGGAAAAGTTGAATGGATTTAGATCAACATTCGCGAAACGGCGGAGACGAAGGTAAAGTGAAGCGCATCTAATCCTCCCGTTCCGGAAAGGATTTAGATATTCCTCATTGCATCGTAAACCCTGGATTATTACTTTCACATCAGCCAACGTTGTGCGGATCTTGCCTATCAATTAGGTACCAACATTGAGAGCCATTTTTTTGAATGCATGAGAGTTTATAGGAATAAGCCGAACAGTTTCACGGAAATTCGGCAGAAGATAATATTTCGGACAACCCCCCTAATGTTATTAGTGCTGGCCTTCATCCTCGGAATAGGGTATAACGACAGCGACCTCAGTACTTTGCCATATTTGTTAATCCTGTTGTTGGCCACGTTAGGATTTGGTATTTACCGGGGTGTAGTCCGACAACGAAGACTTTTTGAAAGCTATACCCTGACAATAGACGACGATTCGATTCAAAGAGAACAGCTCAATACTGCGACGGTCAAAATCCCAAGCGAGGAAGTCGCTGAAATCTTAAAGTTGCAAACCGGTGGCTTCGTCATCAAGGGTCGAAACAGGACTGACTTCATAATTGTGACAAATCAAATTGAGAATGCTGAGGAGTTGGAGCGCGACTTATCCCAGTTCGGCGATGTCAAGGTGCCGATCCGCAAATCTATGTTGGAGATAATGAAAATTCCCATAATTCTGTCAGTGTTGATCCTCATGGCAATAGTTTATGTTTCCAACAACGAATGGCTGGTTTTGGGGAGTGGTATAATTTTAACTGCCACCCTGATCTGGTCGTTTTACGAACTTCAGGTAAGTAAGAATATTGACAAAAGGACAAAGCGAAACAGCTGGTGGACAGTGGTCGCAATAGTGTCCGTGATCGCGGTAACTTATTCGAAATTTGTTGGGTAGGGGCGCAACGTCGGGCCGCATGATAATAGAATACTAAACAAAACAAAATCATATATGAGAAGCTCTGTCTTGAGCGTTGCCTTTCTCCTTCTGGTTGTCAGCGCGTCGGCGCAGTTTGTTGCCAAGATGGAAGTGAAAGAAAATATTGAAGGGCTTTGTAGTGCCAACGATGTTTATGCGATCTTCCCAATGTTTGAAGGCCAGGAGGAGGCCGTCTGTCCGGTTTCAAAAGACGAAATTTTGACCCGATTGAATTCACAAGTTCAGTTTTTGACGGACAACCCCAAACACAATGATAAAGGGATGATTGGCCTGGTGATCAATTGCAGAGGGGAGGTTGTGCAGGTGAAGATGGATAACAAAACGAAGAATCCGGATCTTGACCGACAGATAGAGGCGGTGTTCGCATCTCTTGGCGCCTGGAAGCCGGGTAAAGTTAATGGTAAGGAAGTAGATACTTCAAAGTTATACAGCTTTAAGATAAAGAAGGCTATGGTGGTGTTTTAAACTATGAGGGTTGGTTTGCTCGTATTTGTACTCGTGAGTACCATTGGTTCTTTGGTAACTTTCTCTCTGCGGTGGGTCTAAGCACCGCAGTCTGCGTCTTTGTTCAGGCGATCCTTCCGCATCGTTTTCGATAGGGGTATCGCTTAACGGCTACGAACACGAAGACGATTTAAGATGCTGATTAGTGCTGTCAGGATGACGGAAGACCAGGGATCTACTCCCCCGGTTTAAACGAAAACACCAGTGCCGGCTGAGAACTACGCCGCACAGACGCAGGTTAGTTTACGAATACTGCATCGCCGTTCCTCCGCCATCTTACAAAAAAGTTAAGATTACCCGTCATGCGAGGAGACCGATTAAGTATCGGTTATTTGAATGCCCGATGGCACCACCCGCAAAATCTTTCCGGCGCCTTCAT
>JAEZEH010000127.1 GCA_023417785.1 Bacteroidota bacterium | reverse complement strand
GGCAGCCTTTTTTTATGATGGTAAATGAACGGCTCCGTTTTGTTTTTGCAAGGCGCCACCTGGTCTTAGCCAGGAATTAGTCCTGATGAGATAGATCAGGCACGTGATGATGCTTCGCGCCGATTGAAGGGAGCTCGTGGCGCGGCCTCACGTCATTGTGCGATATTGTTGACTATGGGATGTCGATGATTGTCCCGTTATGTATAGAATGTGCTGTCAGGAAAAATAGTCAGTACGCCGGGCCGGCGGGACTGATCGAGCCGGAAGACGATACGATAAACAACTGCACACTCAAAGACTGAGGTTTACGATCGGGCTTTTGCAATTCACTCCCCACAATACTAATGGAGACCTTGGTCATGAAGTAGCCAAGTGCCTTCCACTGTCGGCAAAAATTCTTGAAAATACGAAGCCAGTTCATCGGCTTAACAAATCTGTTTGATCCGTCTAACCCAAAATGGGGGACACCGTATAGACGTACGGTTGCCAAAGTAATTGCCGCCACTCTTCTTTGCATTCTTCTTTGCATTTCCAAGGTATTTTTTTCTTCGTCTACCGTAAAATGGGGGATTTCGTATAGGCACATCGTTGGCCTGCCCGCCAACTTTATTGTTGATTGTTTTTTCATATTTGAATTTCTTCTATGTTTGGCCAACCTTTTTATAATTTATTAACCTAATCTCATTTAGTATGAAGAGAACTCTACTCTTATGCTTGACGGCTCTGCTATCGCTCTCCTCTGGAGCAGCATGGGCTCAGGAGCTTGCAATCTCCGGGAGGGTGACGTCGGATGACGCATCTGGTGTCCCCGGAGTTAACGTCGTCGTCAAGGGCTCGACATCGGGTACCGTTACTGACGCGAACGGAAACTACTCGATATCAGCGCCAGGAAATGGCACTCTCGTTTTCAGTTTTATCGGTCTTGAATCTCAGGAAGTGCCTGTGAACGGACGCGCTACTATCGATGTGCGGATGGCTCAGGATGTACAGCAGCTTAGTGAAGTTGTCGTGACTGCTCTCGGTATTGAACGCAACAAAAACGAACTTCCCTTTGCTGCGCAAGAGGTGACAGGTGAGGAAGTCACGAGGAACAGACAAACAAATTTTGTAAACGCCCTTTCGGGAAAGGTCGCCGGTGTTGACATCAAAGCCGCTAATACAATGGGTGGTTCTACGAACGTTGTTATCCGCGGGTACAAATCAATTCTCGGTAATAACCAGGCACTATTCGTTATTGACGGTATTCCGGTTTCAAACGCCAACACGAACACGGCTACTCAGCAAGGAGGTGGCACTGGTACTGACTACGGCAATGCGGCTTCGGATATCAACCCGGACAACATCGCATCTATAAACGTATTAAAAGGTGCTGCTGCAACCGCACTCTACGGGTCCCGTGGAATGAACGGCGTGGTAATGATCACCACGAAGAAAGGACGCCGAAACAGCTTCGATGTCACCGTGAATTCAGGAGTTACCTGGGGACAAATTGATAAATCGACCTTTGCCCGTTATCAAAAAGAATACGGCGCGGGCTACGTCGCGGGCTTCCCTGGAACGCTTACTCTCGATGATGGAACACTACCCCACGTTCACTTTCAGGCAGACGCATCGTTTGGTCCGAGATTCACAGGAGAGCCGGTGTACCAGTGGGATGCCTTAGATCCTTTCCATCCGAATTACCGAAGGGCGACACCCTGGGTGGCTGCGGAAAACGGGCCCGAAACATATTATGAAACATCTGTAAACTCGAACCAAAGTGTTTTGGTAAGCGCCGGAACTGACAAGGCCACGTTCAAGGTGGGCTACACCCGATCTGACGAGAAAGGTGTTCTTCCTAATAGTACGCTGGACAAGAACCTTTTCAACTTTACGACATCCTATGACGTAACAAGCAAATTAAGGTTCGAGGCATCAGCCAATTTTTCAAATATCATAGGGGTGGGCCGGTTCGGCACTGGTTACAGTGGGGGTAACCCTAACCAAGCGTTCAGACAATGGTGGGCAACGAACGTTGATATTCACCAACAGCGGGAGGCTTATTTTCGTAACCGGCAGAATATAACCTGGAACTGGTCGAACACTCAAGGTACCCGGCCTATCTATATGGATAACCCTTACTGGACGCGTTACGAAAACTATTCGAATGACAGAAGGAACAACTTTTTCGGATACGTAGCAGCAAATTACAAGGTTACTGACTGGCTTGAAGTCATTGGCCGAGTTGGCACCAACACTACTGATGATCTTCAGGAAGAGCGGACCGCAATAGGGAGTACTGCATTGGCTCAATACTCGCGTTTTAATCGGTCATTTATCGAAACGAATTTTGACCTGATGTTGAGCTTTAATAAGCAACTTTCGGACGATTTCTCGGTAAAAGGTCTCATAGGTTCGAACATAAGAAGAAGTGAAATGAATTCGATTCGGGCAGCTACGACAGGCGGCCTCGCAGTTCCAAGACTTTATTCACTTTCTAATAGCTTGAGCCCTCTCGTTCCGCCTACTGAGCAGCTACACAGGATCGGCGTGGACGGAATTTTTGCCAATGCGACGCTTGGATACAAGGAAATGCTTTTCCTCGATCTTTCGGCGCGTCAGGACAAGTCGACGACTCTTCCCGTGGAGGACAATACCTACTTCTATCCTTCTGTCGCGGGAAGTTTTGTATTCTCCCAATTATTGGATGTTCCCTGGTTAACCCATGCAAAAGCCCGTGTTAATTATGCGGAAGTTGGTAATGATGCCCCGCCGCTAAGCGTTTTCACAGCATACTTCAAACCTAATTCTGTCGGAAATATTCCACTCTTTTCACTTGAGAATACTTTAAACAACCTGCAGCTAAGGTCCGAAAGCATGGAGAGCATTGAAGCTGGTATTGATGCTGATTTTTTCGATGGTCGCTTAGGCTTCGACTTTACCTGGTATAAGCAGACAACATTCGATCAGATCATGCCTGTAGCATTGACTGGTGCAACAGGTTACACCGCAAAATTTGTAAATGCCGGTGCGATTGAGAACAAGGGAATTGAGGTCTCCATATTTGCCGTACCAATCAGCACAAGCGACTTTTCATGGAGGATAAACGCGAATTTTACCCGCAACCGGAACCTTGTAAAAGAATTGTATGGTGAAGGGGAACAAACCGTGACCAACGTTCCCATTCAGACTTTTCAGGGTGGCGTATCTATCAACGCAGCAGTGGGGCAGCCTTATGGTGTAATTCGTGGAACAGACTTTATCTATACTAACGGTCAGCCGACGGTAAATGCAGCGGGCTACTACATGGCAACGCCTAGTTCGGCTCAGGTTATTGGCGATCCTAATCCCGATTGGCTGGCTGGTGTGAATAATACATTAAGATATAAGGATTTGTCACTAAGTTTCCTTATTGACGTTCGGCAGGGCGGTGATATTTTTTCACTTGACCAATTTTATGGTGATGGAAGCGGACTTTACGAGGAAACCGCTGGAGTGAACAACCTTGGAAATCCAACCCGCTCACCCGTTGGGGAAGGTGGGGGAGTGATTTTGCCGGGAGTTAAGCAGGATGGCACTCCGAATGATATACGTGCTGCAAATCATAATGGAAGTGGATCGACAGCCTTCGGGTATGTGGCTAATGCCGGTGCAGGTATGCCGCGGGCGTTTTACGTCTATGATGCCAGCTTCGTGAAACTAAGAGAACTTGCCCTCACATATTCGCTTCCTTCAACGATCGTCTCCAAAATAGGCGCACTTAAATCAATTGACGTCTCAGCGGTCGGAAGAAATCTTTGGATTATCCATAAGAACATGAAGTATTCTGATCCTGAAGAAGCGCTCAGCTCAGGAAACGCGAACGGAGGTTACCAAAGCGGTGCTTACCCTGCTGTCAGGACCTACGGATTTAACGTACGATTTGTATTCTAAACCGCGATCAAAATGAAATCAATACTTAAGATATTTATCCTACCTCTGGCTTTATTGACAGCATGCGTAGATTCACTCGATGATTACAACATCGATCAGAAACAGGCTTCTACGGTTACTGCAGAACCTTTGTTTAGTTCGGCATTGAAGAGTTTCTCCGATATTATGACGACTCCCAATGTCAATTCGAACAATTTCAGGTTATACGCCCAGCAATGGACGACCACGCAGTACCTTGATGAGCCTCGCTATGTGTTGAATGTGCGACTCATCCCCCAGAATTTCTGGAATGCGCTTTATCGTGATGTGCTTTCTGACCTGAACGAAGCACGCAGAATTTTGGATGAGGACCAGTTAATGGCTCCTGCGACAAAAAACCCCCGGTTGGCTCAAATTGGAATAATGGAAGCGTACACCTGGTTAATACTTGTAAACACCTTTGGTGATATACCTTATTCAGAAGCACTGGATCCAGATACCCCTCTTCCCAAGTACGATGATGCGCAGACAATTTACCTCGATGTCATGACGCGGCTGGATGAGTCGATTGCTCTGATGACAGGACCAGGTTTCGTTGGCGGTGACTTTCTTTACAAGGGCGATCAGAATGGCTGGGTGCGGTTTGGAAATTCCGTAAAACTAAAGATGGCTATGGTCCTCGCGGATAATCCGGAAACCGCCGCCCTTGCAGAAACAGTGGTAATTGAGGCAGTGGGTAGTCTTGAGGAAGGGGAGACAACTCTTATCCTTGAGAATTCCCAAAACGCGAGGTTCCCATACATGCCTTCCGCGCCGAATAATAACCCGATTTCGGCGAATTTGAACCTTACACTCCAGTCAAGACGTGACTTTGTTGGTTCTAATACGCTTATCGATGTCATGAACAGTTTGAACGATCCGCGGAGACCGTATTTCTTCGATCCAAAAGCGGGTACCACGGAATTTATTGGAGGATATTATGGCTATACTAATAACCCCGTCGAAGATTATTCCGAGGTAAGTGCAAAGGTAAAAGCCCTTGACTTTGAAGCATTACTCCTTGATGCGTCAGAGATTCATTTCTTATTGGCCGAGGCGATGGAGCGTGGAATTATAGAAGGAGGTTCTGCTGAGGCTGAAAATCACTACAACCTTGGCATAACCAGATCTATAGAGTATTGGACCGAGGGTGGATCAGCAGCCACCTACTTGTCGCAACCCCAGGTGGCCTATACCACCGCTGAGGGTGACTGGAGGCAAAAAATCGGTACTCAAAAATGGATCGCTCTTTATAACAGGGGATGGGACGCGTGGGTAGAGTGGCGTAGGCTGGATTATCCTCGCCTGGTGCCTCCGAGCGATGCTACGGCTCCCAAGCCTGCTAACCAAGATCGCCCTGCCGCGGAACTTTTTATTCCGGTTCGTATGATCTACCCTATCAACGAACAAACGCTCAATCCAGGAAACAGAGGGGCAGCAGCGAGTGCGATTGGTGGAGATATGGCTACTACTAAGCTTTTCTGGGACGTCTACTAACCCCCATTCACTTTTCATATCGTTTAAAGGGCTGCTGAAAGGCGGCCTTTTTTTCTTTGAAACGCTTATGTGATTTAAGATGATTTTTCTGGCGGGAATTAGCTGAGGGCTCGTGAAAGAGTAAATCTGTAACTTCCAATTCTGCGATTTTGGCCTCGTTTGGGCCTTGCGCCGTGAATATTTATTATCTCCAAAAAGCCTTAAATAACGCCATCGAAATCGGATTCGGCATTTATCGGGAAACGGCAAATGCTATACTTCAATACCTGAAATTTTGAGGTCCAAAATTTTGTCTTAGTTTTGATGTGCATTTACCTATTTCATTAACCTAATCCAATTTAGTATGAAGAGAACTCTACTCTTATGCTTAACAGCGGTGCTACTGCTCTCCTCTGGAGCAGCATGGGCACAGGAGAGTACCGTAAGCGGAAAGGTGACCTCCGCTGATGACGGCTCGGGCCTCCCCGGCGTTAACGTAGTCGTTAAAGGGACTACAGATGGTACAGTTACAGACGCGGAAGGGAATTTTTCCCTGTCGGCGCCGTCTAATGGCACCCTTGTATTTTCGTTTATCGGCCTGCAAACTCAGGAAATTTCTATCGGTGGCCGATCCAGCATCAGTGTTCAGATGGCACAGGATGTTCAGCAACTAACCGAAGTTGTTGTTACCGCGCTTAACATTGAGCGTGATAAAGCATCCCTCGGCTACGCAACTCAACAGATCAGCGGCGACAATATTCGTGTTGCCCGCGAACAAAACGTTAACTCAGCTCTTGCCGGTAAGATCGCCGGCGTACAGATCGTATCCGGATCCGGAGCAAAGTTTGGCGCTCCTGCGGTCAGAATCCGTGGCCTTCGTGGAATTTCGGGAGGTACACCTCTTTATGTTCTTGACGGCATCGTTATTGATGACCCAACCTCTGTTAATATGGACAATATTCAGAGTGTCAACGTTTTGAAGGGCGCGAATGCGGCTGCGCTGTATGGATCACGTGCCCGTGATGGCGTTGTGGTTTTAACCAGTAAGAAAGGCGGAAAGACGGAACAGATTAGCATCGACGTAAACCACACAACCACATTTGAAAATGTTTACGTCCTTCCCGAGTACCAAAACGAATACGGTGGTGGCTACGATGAGGACTTTTTTACATTTAACTATGACCCGACAATTCACGATCCCGGCCTGGCAGGATTGGATGGCGCCCTTTATCCTTATTTCGGTGCCGACGAAAGCTGGGGACCTAGACTGGATGGCCGTCAGGTGGCTCAGTGGGATGCTTTTACTCCCGGAACTGAAGGTTACGGAAAAACTCGTCCGTGGTCGCCCCAGCCTGACAACGTAAAAAATTTCTTCAGAACAGGTGTTTTGAATAATACAGGATTGAGCCTCAGCAAGAGCAGCGACTCTTATTCATTGAATGCTACGGTAACACGATCCACCAGAACCGGCGTATTGGAAAATTCAGAACAGAACAAGACGTTCCTTAACATGTTTCTCACGGCCAAATTGTCCAAGAAGCTAAGTATTGAAGCATCTGCGAACTACAGTGAGTCTTACACGAAAGGAAATCTGTTCGAAGGATATAATAGTATCGGATCCAACATCAACCAGTGGTTTCAGCGTCAGCTTGATGTAGACCTGCTCAAGAAGTATTACAAAATGCCTGACGGCAGATTTACATCATGGAATATAAACTCTCCAACGGATTCAGAACCGTTATACTGGGATAATCCTTATACTTATCTGTATGAAGCATACACCGAGAGAGACCGTGATGTTCTTAGTGGTAAAGTCGGTTTGACTTATGAGATAATCGACGGCCTTTCAGCTTCCTTTAATGCTACCCGGAACTTGAGGAACGATGTTTATTACAATAGGGTCGCCAATAATATGCGATTTGGTACCGGAGCCTTCGGAACCTCCAATGATGAAAGAGTGGAGGATAATCTTCAAGGTATGTTGAGTTATAACAAAAGGATCAACGAATTCTCTTTGCTTGGAAATGTTGGATTCAACTACCGGAGAAATACCCGCGATTACCAGAACATGTACACCTCTGGCGGACTTGTTATTCCTGGATTATATAACGTATCAAACTCCGTCGAGCCGTACATCGCGGAAAATTATAAGTCTCTATATAAAGTAAACAGTTGGTTCGCTGGGGTTTCTCTTGGATGGCGTGACCTGATATTTTTGGACGGAACAATTCGTGAGGATTATGACTCCCGATTGCCGATTGGTAAGAACAATTATCAGTATCCCTCCGGATCCCTTTCCTTTGTGTTTTCTGAGCTGACCAATATTCCATGGTTTGCATTTGGAAAGCTGCGCGGAAGCTACGCGAAGGTTGGTAATGAGATTGATGTATATGTCACCAACCCGACATATGGCCTCGGGATACCGTTTGATGGGAACTCGGTTACCAGCGTACCTAATACCCTAATAGATCCAAATCTTCGAGCAGCTACAACGGAGTCACTAGAGCTTGGTCTTGAACTCGGATTTCTGGATAACAGAATTCACACTGAGTTCTCATACTATAATCAGGACAATTCAGATGAGCTATTGAATATGGCCATTCCTTCGGCATCTGGCGGGTCATCGTATCTGACGAATTCGATTGACTCATATACCCGAGGATGGGAGCTTTCAATTGGAGGGTCTCCATTCAGAAATGCCCAAGGGTTTAGCTGGGATGTTAACTTCAACATCGCCAAGAATACAGTATTCATCAAAGATTTCGGTGAAGAACTTGATCTTACGGCATTCCCTCTTCCTAACGGGTTCCGCGGAACATCAACCAGTGGTGGCTGGGATGGACAAGCTCTCGCGCGTGAAAATGAAGAATGGGGAATGATTGTTGGTCGGAAACTCCGCCGCGATGACAACGGTAATGTTGTTGTTAACGCGTCAGGCCTGCCACTGACCGACGCCAACCAGGATCTTGGTCATATCCTTCCTGACTTCACGGGTGGTATGTTCAACCGTTTTTCTTATAAGAACGTTGAGGTTTCATTCACATTTGATTATCAGATCGGTGGTAAGTTCATGTCGATCTCAAGAATGTTTGGTGCGTATTCCGGCTTGACTGCTGAGACCGTTGGGTTGAATGACAGAGGAAACAACATGCGGGATGCTCCAGATGAAGGTGGTGGATTGACATTTGGCGGCGTATTCGCCGACGGCACACCCAACGATCTCTATGTGGATGCACAGGCGTATTTCGGTTCCCTGTTCGGCGTTTCCGATGAGTGGCTGTATGATGCAACCTTCGTTAAGGTTCGTGAAGCCAGAATCGGCTATAGCCTACCGTCCAATTTGTTGTCCAGAACAGGGTTCATCAAAGGAGCCACCATTGCATTTGTCGCAACTAACCCTCTCCTGGTGTATTCGAAGGTGGATGGTATCGACCCTACAGAAATCAGTGGTGATACGATCGAAGCCAGAAATAATGGAACATGGGTTGAAAGTGGAAACCTTCCCGGTACCCGCAGCTATGGCTTTGACGTAAGACTTAAATTTTAACTACACTATGAATCTCAAGAATATATATAAAACACTGCCCCTGGTGGCGATGTTCTTCGCAACATCCTGTGGCTGGGACGAGCTTCCGGAAATCAACCAGAACCCGAATCAGGCTACAGTCCCCCGTACGAGTTCGCTTCTTACAAATGCGATCATTTCACTCGGTGGAATTAATACCTCGACTCAGGCTGCCCTGTATGCCCAGTATCTGTCTAACAAGCAGTATACGTCGGCCGACAATTACCAGGTCATCAACTTTTCTACTGATGGTTTTTATAGTGGGCCTCTAATGGATCTTCAGAAAATAATCGACATGAATACAGACGAAGAGACCAGTGTTTCAGTGTCTATTGATGGTCCTAATGCGAACCAGATTGCAATTGCAAAGATTCTAACAGCGTACTATTACCTTCACATGACGGACCGTTGGGGAGATGTTCCATATACGGAGGCGCTCCAGGGTAGCGAAGGGCTCCTTCGTCCTGTGTTCGATGCTCAGCGTGACATCTATATGAGTAGCATTCAATCATTGAAAGAAGCTTCAAATATGATTATTGAGGGCGAGGAGCCCATTGCAGGCGATGTTCTGCTTGATGGTGATATGGGACTTTGGAAGAGATTTGCCAATACAATCAGGCTGGTCGCGGCTCTCCGGATGTCGGAAGTCGAACCTACTACTGCTGAGACGGAGTTCGTTAGTGCCTTCAATGACGGGGTGATCGCCCTGGATAATTCAGAGAACGTGCTATACTGGTATCAGAATGCGCAGACTTACGAAAACCCGTATTACAACTCTTTCGTAACCCTGGGTCGCCGTGATTGGGTAATAGCTGATCCTATGATGAACTGGTTGCAGTTGGATACCTATGCCAGCCCTCATCGTGACGACTATAAAGATGGGAACCCGTACAAAACACAAACAGGACGGTTGGACGTAGCAAGAGATCCAAGGCTTCCCATCTACGCAAATCCGATTGAAAATACCACGGACACATACATCGGCATGCCCTACGGTCTGACAGAGGCCGAAGCAGGATCGGTTCCTGCGGCCCAGATCTCCTATATGGGGGATGAATTCCGCCAGCAGAATTCGCCAGCGTATATCTATACATCATCGCAGGTGGCGTTCATCCTGGCCGAAGGTGCGTTGAGAAACTGGATTGGAGGGTCAGCTCAAGACTACTACGAGCAGGGAATTCTCGCTTCCCTCGAGCAGTGGGGTGTAGAAGCCGAATATGATGACTACATGATGAACAGTGCTGTTGAATATGACGCGGCTAATGCACTTGAGCAGATCATCACCCAGAAGTGGATCGCGACTTTCCCCAATGGCTACGAAGCCTGGGCGGAATGGAGACGTACCGGATATCCGGAACTGGCTCCGGCCGATAACGCGCTGACACCAGACCTCGAAATTCCCAGAAGGCAGGCTTATGGGCAAAACGAAGCTAACCAGAATACCGAGAATCATGCCGCTGCTCTTGCCAGACAAGGATTCTCATCAGATGACCTGACTGGTCGTGTATGGTGGGATGTTGATTAAAATCAAAGTCATATAATCAAAATAAAAAGAGGGTGTCGACTGATGCCCTCTTTCTTTTTATATTTATGATATTGAATAACTCGTTTCTGTCGTAGTGTGCTTCCAGTTTTCTATGTGTAAAGCTCTCCCGCTGGTTTTGTGTTTGTTGTTTTCCGTTTTGTTGAAAGGACAATCAAAACTCCAGGAACCGGTATCAGTTGAAATAGATCAGTCTTTGCTCGATGTGCTGGGAACCGTCGGAAAAGAACGCAGCCTTAAATGCTATTATATTGAGGAGTGGCTTAAACCGTATATTGTCACAAAGGAGTTAAACGGTCTTCCTCTTAGCGCGATAATCCATCGGACGATTGAGGGCTCTGACCTCCGTTTCGTTTACCTTTTCGACTATGCAATAATTTTTTTGAAAGATCCCGATCGCACCATCGAGCGCGATCTGTTGGTTTTAACGGCAGCAAGAAAAAATGCGGTAGTGCAAAAAATCAACCTCGGATCCAATGAAGGTATTCTCCCGGGGCAACGCTTTACAATTTCTGGCGTCGTCAGAGACAAAGTTTCAAAAGAACCGTTGCCGGGAGTGTTTATTTCCACAAGTGGGTTGAAGTCTTCAAATGAAACAAATGGCAATGGTGAGTTCCATTTAAGTGTGCCCGCAGGAGAGTATTTCCTCACTTTTAATTTCCCTAACTACGATGAAGGCATGGTTGATGTCGCTGTTTATGGCGACGGTGAACTAACTATTGACTTAAGTGAAAAGGCGATTGTGCTCGACGAGGTCGTTGTCTCCGATCAGGGTCTAACCACGCGAAATATTGGAATGACGTTAATCAAAAAGACAGAACTGACACGGGCACCTGCCTTCCTGGGGTCCGTTGATATTGTAAAGTCGCTTCAGGTGCAGGCCGGTGTTTCGTCAGTAGGGGAAGCAACTTCTGGCTTCAACGTGCGCGGGGGAAGCGTCGACCAGAACCTGGTTCTGTATGACGGCGTTCCGATATTCAATACGTCTCATGCCATGGGTTTCTTTTCTGCGTTCAATTCTGACGTTATCGACAACATGGAGTTTTACAAAGGCGGAATCCCAGCCGAATTCGGGGGTCGCGTTTCTTCTGTTCTTAGTCTGAAATCACGCGAAGGCAATTTTCATAAATGGGAGGGTGAACTGGGCGCAGGGCCTGTTGCCAGTAGCCTTATCGTTGGCGGTCCGTTGAAAAAGGGCAAAAGTTCGATGATCCTCTCACTTCGCGGTAGCTACTCCGACTGGGCGATCAATTGGTTACGCCGAAATTATGACGGGATTCAGGAAGCATCCGTGGCATTTTATGACGGGTCCTTCAAGTTTACGGAGAAGCTTACCGAAAGCGACAAACTAACTGTATCAGCTTACGCAAGCCATGACCGTTTTAAGTTGGCGAGTGACACGATCAATCAGTGGCGAAACACGGCTATCAGCGCACAGTACGATCATGTTATCCGTGGAGGGTTATACTACAACCTTTCAATGAACTTCGGGCAGTATGCGTATCAGGTGCAGGAACCGGAACGATCTACCGCTTCAAAATTAAAATATCAGATTGCCTATCCGTCTTTGTCGTGGGAAATCACCGCGGACGGAAAGCACCGAAAGGCGATTGGCGTCCAGGCAACATTCTACAATCTTCAACCAGGTGAACTGCGTGCAGCGTCTGCCGAATCAAACACCAGGACGGTGACAATGCCCGCAGAAAATTCCCTGGAAGCGGCAATTTATATTAGCGATCGTTTTCAACTGTTTGAGCGACTCGATATTGAAGGAGGATTACGGTTCGCTCAATATGGTAGACTCGGTAAAGCACTGGTCTATAAATATCAAACTGGCGAACCCCTTGAACCACGCACAACCGTAGACTCGATTTCTTATAAGTCAGGTGAATTAGTCAAAACCTATGGCGGACTAGAACCACGAATTTCGATTCGCTATACGCTCAATGACAATCTGTCTTTAAAGTTGGGTTATAACCGTATTCATCAATTCGTCCATCTGGTTTCCAACACGGCTTCCGTGACGCCCGTAGATATATGGCAATCGAGTAATACGTATTTCCGCCCGCAACGTGCTGATCAGGTATCATTAGGTTTTTTTGCAACAGGACGAAATGGAGTTTGGCAAACTTCGTTGGAAGGATTTTATAAAGAAATTGAAAACATCCTGGACTTCAAGGATGGTGCGAGTTTGATTCTTAACCCGCAACTTGAAACATCCCTGCTGCATGGTCTAGGCAAATCTTACGGGACTGAGTTTACACTGAGTAAAACGAAAGGGCGACTGGAGCTGGATATGAATTATACATGGTCGCGTTCGCTTCGCAAAATTTCCGGTGTGTTTGAAACTGAACAGATCAACAATGGAAATTGGTTCCCCGCAAATTTTGACCAACCTCATATCGTAAACCTGAACTGGCGTCTTCGGATAGCGAGAAAGGTTTTCTTTTCAGGTATGTTTACCTTCAGGAGTGGCCGCCCTGTATCTTTGCCCGTTGCAGCATATGAGCTTAACCATGTGCCGGTGGTTGACTTCTCCGCGCGCAATAATTTCCGTTTGCAGGATTATCATCGTCTCGACCTGGCTATTGTCGCCGAAGGCAGTAACCGGAAAACCAGGAGAATCAAACGTGAATGGTCCTTCTCGGTATATAACGCGTACGCAAGAAAAAATCCGTATTCGGCATTTTTTACTTACAATGTAGCTGGCGCGGTCAAACCAAATCAGATCGCTTTGATAGGAATTCCAGTGCCGTCAATTTCATACAAACTTATTTTTTGAGGATGCTTAGGAGGATGACATATTTGCTTGTGTTGTTTGCAGCAGCGTGCATTGACCCGCTCAAGGTCGACGACAAAGGCAAGGTTCGGCGTGTGCTTGTTGTGGATGGATTGATCACAAATCAACCTGGACCATACCATGTCAGGTTGTTTTACTCGCATCAATTGAAAACCGGCAAGCTTGCCCCTTTTGAGCCCGTCCGAAATTCCTTTGTGTCCATAGTGGATGACGCAGGTAATTCATTTTCATTAACTGAAACAACGCCAGGGCTATATGAAACCGATGCGGATCAGCTTACGGGACAGATTGGAAGTCGGTATGCGCTGAATGTGAGAACAGATGAGGATGATGAGTACACTTGCAATTTCCAGGAGATGAAGCCCGTCGGCGAAATAGATCAGGTGTATTTTGACTCGGGTCGGTCAGATCAAACTGATCTTTCATTGGGCGTCTATGTCGACGGAAAAGGCGAACCAGGAGCCGAAAATCTGTACCGTTGGCGCTGGATTTCAATTTACAAGGCGGAAGCAAATCCCGAGTTAAAAGTCACTCCAACTCCCGCTGGCGACATACCGACGCCTGAGCCATGTAGTGGATATCGCTACATGGGAGGTGGGCTTGTCAAGGTTGGTGAGTGCACATGTTGCTTCTGCTGGTCTTATGATTACAGTGATGGAGCTTTCGTTTCAAAAAACACTTTTGTTTCTGAATCGATTTTTGCCAATCAATTTCTGGGATCAGTATCAGTAACACCAATGCATTTTTTCGATAAGTTCTATATCGAAGTTCAGCAATTGAGCCTGTCGCAGGAAGCTTATGATTTCTGGTCACTTGTCGAGAAGCAACAGAAGGGCGCGAACGACATTTTTCAACCTAACGCGATTAAAATCAAAGGCAATATCCGGTCCGTTGAAAACTCCGACGTCGAAGTCCTTGGCTTTTTTGGTGTTTCGGGCGTAGCGACGTCTTTTAGATACGTTGACAGGAGTGAATTTCCATTCGAGATTCCACCCCCGGATACTGTACCCTTCAGCTGTCTCGACTATTTCAAAAATCCAACAACCGAAGAACCCACGTTTTGGTAATGACTGCCTTACTTAGCCATTTACTTATGATTGCCAGTTTGGTGGCGGGCTCCCCCGCCGACCATGACGTTGGTTTTGACGACACAAAGATCAAAGTATTACTGTTCTGTAATCAGCCAAACTATGTTCCCGGTGATACAGTTTATTTTTCTGCACACGTCTTTCAGAGAAATTACGAAACTAGCGGGAGGCAACTCCTTCGCATCGGACTGTGGGATTCGGGAAATGTCGAGATAACCAGTATGCGGCTTTGGCTGAACGAAGGGTACGGTCTCGATAAACTAATCCTGCCGGCAACGATGAAACCGGGTGTTCACAATCTGGTGGCCTACTTCGAGCACGGACTCTCTCAGAAGTCGATGGTGCCTTATACAACTGATTTCGTAGTATCATCAGAGACCTCCTGGACGATGCCTCCACGCGGTGGAAACGTTGATAGCCTGAAGACTAAACTTACTGTATCCGGTGACACATTGGGAACTCGACAAAAGATCCGGACGCAGCTTACAAATATGCCGTTGGATGACGGTGCCGATCCAATCTACGCGGTTGCCATATACAACGAAGAATTGTTCTACCGTGACCGATCTGTGATGCATATACTTGAAGCTGCAGATAACGTTGTTTTGATAGATACGACTGGTCAATTTGTCTCCCGGAAGTATCCCTCGTTTTTCTCAGGAGTCGTCAAGAATCTTCAGACAGGGCAACCTTCGCCTGATTCTTCCCGAATTACTTTTTTCTTGGGGAAGGATGATCTTGTTTATTCCGTATACACAGGAAGAAACGGCCAATTTGGTTTTCCGCTTTTCAAGCACTTTGAACAACAGGATATTTTTTACACGATCAGTTACAAAGGCAAAATCATTGACGATTATGAGATCAGGTTGGCGAGCCCGGTTCTCCGCGGGTCATCGCTGGAGTTTTCTAAAACTGAAGTTCCGGATCCATTATATTCCTATAGTATGACCAAGCGATCTGTTGAAGGATCATATCAGTTTTTCCTGAATCGCAACAACCGTCGTCAAACCGAAATAGAGAAAATATCCATTGATGCGGACATTGTGGTAAGAATGGATAAGTTTGATCCCTTTGCGTCGATGGAACAGTTAATCGGAAATGTTGTTCCGATGGTTCGTGTAAGGAAATCGGGAGGAAAAACCGGTTTTCGGATTTTTTTAAAGGAAGGTGCCGAGTATGCTGAAAACGAGCCACTTTATATTATCGACGGAGTCATGACCCGTAATACAGAATATCTGATCGGTCTGGATCCTACTATTATTGAGCGGGTGCTCGTTCTTCGCACTGCTGAAAAGCTGGCGAGATTTGGCGACCTCGGTAAATACGGCATACTTGTGGTAGAGACAAAACTTGGACAAGCTTTCGACAAAAATCCACCACGGACCTTGACGATAGGAGGGGTAAGTAAGGGGCTTCTAAATATACCCGCGGCTAATCAGCAGCTGACCATACCGGATGAGTTCCCGGATATGAGGCCGTTGCTCTATTGGTATTCCGGCCCATTGAAACAAAATGGACCTGCCATCGAGTTTACGACAAGCAACGTCACGGGTTCTTTCATTATAGAAATCCTGCGCATTGACAATGACGCAGTTTCCGTTTCGCGTTCCCGGTTCATTGTATCACCATGACAGCGGCAGCCGGATTTTGAAATTGCCAGGAAATTCATGATTCGAACGCGGTAATCTACCTGACGCTTTCCATGTCCCGCAAACCGATTATGTGCTTATATTTGCAGCTTATACGCACGTATGCTCTACATCTCCCGCAAAGAACACTTCAATGCAGCTCACAAGCTGTACAACCCCGCCTGGACTAAGGAACGGAATGAAGAAGTGTTCGGCCCTTGCGCTAACGAAAACTGGCATGGTCACAATTTCGATCTGATCGTAACCGTGAAAGGGACACCAGATCCGGAAACCGGTTTCGTGGTCGATCTGAAAAAACTCAGTACGCTGATTCGCGAGGAAGTGATTGACAAACTTGATCACAAAAATCTGAACACCGACGTTGACTTTATGACGGGTAAACTTTGCAGCTGTGAAAACCTTATCGTTGAAATCTGGCGAATCCTCGATGCGAAGATCCCTGGGATCACGCGCTTTGGATACCTGCATTGCCTCCGCCTGTACGAAACACCACGAAATTACGTCGAATACTATGGCGAGTCCGGAACCTGAAATCTGAAATTAGAAATCAGCTATATGGCAAATCCGAAATCTGAAATCCGAAATTTGAAATCCGAAATTGGCCGATGAGGTATTTTATCATTGCCGGTGAACGCTCCGGAGATCTTCACGCCGGCAATCTGGCGCGCGCCCTGCATCGGATGGATCCAAAGGCCATCATGCGCGGCTTCGGCGGTGAATATATGCAGGAAGCGGGGGTCGACCTTGCTGTCCATTATCGCGATATCGCCGTCATGGGATTTTGGGAAGTGGTCACCAGCCTGCGAAAGATTTCCCGCTATCTAAATCTGTGTAAGAAGGAGATCGTTACATTTCAGCCGGATGTCATTATTCTGGTCGACTTCGGCGGTTTCAACAAACGGATCGCCGCGTGGGCGCATCAACGATCGATAAAGGTCTTCTATTACATTTCGCCAAAGGTGTGGGCGTGGAACCAAAAACGTGCACTCAAGCTGAAAGCAACGGTTGACCGGATGTTTGTCATTCTTCCGTTTGAAAAAACATTTTATCGCAAATTTGACTGGGACGTCGACTACGTAGGCAATCCGGTTCTTGATGCCATCAAAAGTCACACACGCGACGAACAGTTTCTTCAGCGAAATAATATTTCCGCTGATGGTCCCCTGGTTGCGCTGCTGCCGGGAAGCCGGAAACAGGAAGTTGAGAAAGTCGCGTCGGTTATGGCAGACGTTGTGAAGGCGTTCCCGCACGTAATGTTCGCGGTGGCTACGGTCAGTAATCTGGACGAAGGAATTTATTCCGTATTGAAGGCGCCAAACGTTGTCTTTGTGAGGGAGGATGCCTACAACCTTCTATCGCACAGTACCGCGGCCGTTGTTACGTCAGGGACGGCGACCCTTGAAACGGCCCTGCTTAAAGTCCCGCAAGTGGTCGTGTATTATACCAGTGTTCTCAGTTATCACATTGCTAAGAACCTTATTCGCGTTCCTTATATTTCGCTGGTGAACCTGATTGCGGATAAGCCGGTGGTTCGTGAACTGATTCAGAACGATCTGACAAAAGTAAATCTTGTGAACGAACTAACAGGGCTATTATCCGGTCCTCGCCGGAATGCAATGATAAAAGAATACGAGGAAATATACAGGGTTCTTGATATCGGTTCGGCGTCTGAAAACGCCGCGCGAAAAATGGTTGAGTATCTGAAGCACTGAAAAATCACGTGACTTTAGGGTGTAACCAGAGCCACGACATTCCCAATAAAAATAATACGTAAAAAACAATCGGATTAATTCGTCTCCATTCGTGGACACTTCGTTTACCAATATCCGAAACTGCAGAAATTCTTGTAGCATCGGCATTGCGTTGACTTCGTAGGTGTTGCCATTCATCGCGGTTGTTGACAAAAAACGAAAAGATGGCGGAGTCGCTTTCCGATTTAATTTCATTCCATCCTTCGTACACCGGCCATACTGTAGCATTCCAGCGGTTTGGTATCATGGGGTCTTCAATCACCGGAATACGAACTGAGTCATAATACATTTCAGGGGGACCTGCGGCTGTAAATACCTCCAGATGAAGGGGCTCGTCTTTGAGAAATGGCATCCGCGTCGTAGCCATGATTTCTAATGATGAGGTTTTTCGCCTCGCGCTTGATTCCAGTACCGGAATCCAAAGCTTTGCATAAATCAGCGAGTCTCCGTCCAGGAGCAGGGGATAGCTTTCGGTCAGTACAGAGTATCCTATCCTACCGAAACCGTGGTTTACGTATCCGGTCAATATCTTTTCTCCCTGACTTAATATTGGAGTCAGACGAGGTTGACTGGAAAGCAGGTATCGGCTGGTTGTGAGTATCGTTTTTCGCGCGGTCGTCAACGAAACGTGAACGGTGTCTTTTGCCACTCTCTCGGTTTTCATGTCAGGACCAAACGCGACGCTTTCGTTACCTGCTCCTGCGATCAGGACGCCGAGCCCTTCTTGTACTGCTGATTCCAACGCTGTCTTTTCGCGACGCCCGAGACTTAGTATTGCCGATGGTGTGAGAATGACAATGTCAAAATTACTGAGCGACTCTCTCGTGATACCTTGTTGTGGTACCGCGGGCATGTTCACGTATTCATGTCGGAAAATATTTCTCGAAAGACGGTATCGCACTGCGATCGCATGTTGTTGCGCCAAAAAATTCTTTAGATAGCCACTTTCAAACGTCGGATAATCCTGAAGGAAGAGTATCCTAAGTTTATCAGCCCTTTCAACATTTAATCCAAGTTTGTGGGCGATCTCGGATCCGTTCGTTTTTTCAGTAAATGTCAACGTTATTGGTCCAGCGTTCTTTGGTGAGAACGAGAGGCAAAAGCGTGCAAGTCCTTTGTCTACATTGGTTGAATCTGAAATTCCACCAGGACCATCAATCCTGAGAACAGTAGGCTCGGTCGCAAGGTATTGGCCGTGTAACTCATGTAACCGATTGGCTTTTATTGCCTGTGGAGTGATCCATTTCTTCAGGCTCCCGCCCTTGTTAGAAACTACAAAAAGGGCTTTTTTATTTTCGAGCAGGTCCAGCGCGTAAGGGGGCATCCCTTCCCCGACAACTGCATCAACGGACCGGATACCGGAAAGCTCATGCCATGACACAAGTGCAGTAGTCTTCCGTAACCGAAGAGGCTTGACATCGGGCGCCGTATAAACTTCGGCTTGCGGGTATTCCCTTAGCAAACTGTCCGCCACACGTCCGTCATAATCTTTTGTCAGGAGTATGGTGACCGAATTCCGCGTAGTTAGCGACGAGGGTCGCAAGAATATGCCGGCCAGGCCGATGGTTGCGAGGATGATCCCAACCACCGACAGAATCCTTTTTCGCCGATCGTAATACTCTTTCCAGATAATAGCCCCCACCGCCACGACAAGAAGTAACAGCGAACCCCACATTGTAAAAACCGGATCAATGATAAGCCAGTCTTTCATTGCGTGAATAGATTTTTCACAAACAACGAATCACTTGGATGCAGCGCGGCTTTTTGGCTAGTAACCTGCTCCGGTTGCTCGGGGATAACGCTACTCAACGTTTTGCGAATGGCCTGCAATTCGCTCTTAATCGACGTCGAAGGAGTGCTTTCATTGGTGATCTGTTGTAGTATAGATAACGTCTCCAGATACATCCCCGGAGCGTCAACAGCCAGCAAGGCAATTTTCTGCGCAGCCCTTCGCAAGATATCCTTGTCGTTTTCGGTCAGTTCAGGATACTCAGCATGCATTTTGACTTCAACCAATCTTAAAGCATGCCTTAAGGTCACGAACTCATCATCTTTTGATACGGCGTACCTGTCGCGCGAATCTTTCACCTCATCAAGTTCGCCTGTGAGTCTTTTTTCCTCCTTGATGGGGGGCGGGTCAAAACCCGTTTTGTGAACGTAGATCCTGGAATCATTGCTGATCTCCTTTAATAACTTTAGTGCTCTGTATTGGTAAGGCAGCGATTTTGCGGGATCGAAAAGCCTCAAATGAAGTTCGGCATCCCACATAATACTTAACGTTGCTTTCAGTTTCGCACGGATCGATTGTGTGAAGAAGGTTGCTTCTTCCGGATCATCATGACTGTGAATAAATCCTTCAAGAGGATCCTTTTCCTTGTCTTCGTTGTCACCGTGGTCGTGGTCGTGATTGTGTTCCGGTACCAGATTGTGTTCATTGTCTCCGTCATGAACATGACCGAATTTTTTTGTTAAGTCATCTTCATCCTCCTCGTCGTGATCGTGGTCATCTTCTTCATGGTGATCGGTTGATTCTTCATGCACGATTCCGGTTTCAAACTCTTCACCCAGAAACTGGCCGTATCTCAATCGGAGAACTTTCTGGTCATGCGCCAGTTCGTTACTTCTGGACTCAAATTCCTTTTTCGTGATCTTTGATTTTTCTTTTAATAGCTTCTCAGAATCGATAATTATCTGGCGCTGACTTCTGAAATACTCAGGCATTAGGTCCACTCCGAGGCTCCCATCGAACCCAGCGTCAACGCTCGCCGTATCTTCGATGGTAATAAAATAGGTCTCTGTGCGGGTGAAGTTTTTCTCGGGCTTGCGATTATCGAAGGCAATCAAATAGAAATAGAGTTCATCACCCGGTTCGAGTCCGAGTCCGTTGAGATTGAGTGTACGCGAAGCCCTCACTTCCTTGCCCGCGATCCTTGAGGGTGTGTCAAAACGTAATGTTTCCTCCCGGAACTTCACTGACTCACCACTTCCCTTCGCCACCGTAGCCACCAGGTAGCTGTCGGTAAGACCGTAGTCGTCATACAGCATTGCCGAAACCGCGACCACAGGACTTTGGCCTGCTTTGAATTCTGTGAATTGCTTAAGATTCGGTGTTTCTATTCGAGGGGGCCGGTCTGCAATCACATCGATCGCGTAATAGTCCGATGTTATGACGGAGTCGTTTTCTGAAACCCATGAAATACGATACAATGCGGTAGTATGAAATCGGGATGAACCTTTATATGACGCGTCGCCTTCATTCATTCGAATGGTATCAAGCCCGCTAATCAGGATAGCACTTTCTTTGACTTCGTGGTCGAATGTGATCTGCCAGCTTACGCGACTTCCCTCGGGAACAGAAAGACTTGGATTGGATGATTTCTGTTTGCGAACACCTGTATATGCGGGAGCGTCAACAATTAATTCCAGCGATTTTATTCCTGCTGGCAACGACAAGGCGATGGCATCTGGTGATTTGTCGGAGGCTGCCGTTCTTCTATGTTCATCCGCGTCAGAAGTGCCCAAAACAATTGCGATGATAAGGAATGTCAGCGAAGCGATGCACACTCCTGTCGCAAGACGCAATTTATTGGGAAAGCGAACTGACGGGTAAACCGTTTCCAGTGACGCGGCGGTTCTTTCATATTGAAGCTGCTGTAGTCCGCGTAACGAAGACCGATCCGAAAACAGCAGATCTGTGCTATTTTCCAAAGCGGAGTAATTGAAATCTAGGTACCTGGCAATGGTGGAAACGTTAACCTTGTTCAGACGCCTTAACAGAACTTGAATACTGAAGAACAAAATGAAGACACTAAATGCTATAACGATTTGAACAGAGTTCGCCGGCCGCACAAATTGCAGGACACCCCAAACCAAAGCTGCTCCGGCAACAGACCAGCACAACGTCTCCGTTACACGTAGCGCAATGAAGCGTCGCGTCAACTGGCGGAGGCGGTATAATCCTTCAGTCGGGGTCATTGGTTGCGTTTCCTTGAAACGTATCTTTCAACAATCAGTAGTGTTACGAAAACGAACAAAAGCCACGACGGGTCCTCGTTGGCCGGATTGAAAATCTCATTGAACGACCCATTCGCACCGGATTTCCAAAGCATCTTGTCGGGCATTACGCGTGCGTCGGGGTAGTTCGTGAAGAGCGAATCTCTACCGCTGAGAAGAACTCGCATAAGCTGTAAAGTGAATTTCTTGTTAAGCACAAGATCCTGCGTGAGGCGGTCTGTAATCAAATAACAGTTATTGCATATGTAGTCCCGCATTAACAAATCCGGGCCAGGTTCAGCGGAAGCGTCGTAGCGTATGATATTGCCTCGGTTATCAGGCACTGCGCCGAGATAAAATCGCCAGTCTGCGTTCAACATCTGGTCGGAAGGATTTAGCTCAATATCGAACTGTTCTCCCGAAAACTCCTGAATGCTTTTCAGAACAGCCACGAGTACGTCTTTATCGTAACTGAAAAACGGATCGTGAAAAACACCGATCTTAGTACGTTCCGAGGCCCGGCTGATCGATGGCACGACGTCGTTTTCGAAAGAAGTAGTCTCTTCATCGGTCGAACCCTTGATTCCCTGATCGGTTATAAAGTTCCTCTGTTGTTCGGGAGGGAAGCTTATCCATTGGATATTCGGCGTGAGAGCTATCCGTTCGCCCTTGAAATTAGCTGCATATTGTCTGCTTAGAATCACGACATGCTGCAGTGGCTTTTTTTTAAGCGCCTCAACAAGGCCCCAGTAGTTAAGATCCTTTACTGAGTCAGCCACGACAGGAAACCCGGGTGAGAAAGACCGGATTTGAAAACCCGATTTGGAAAGGGAATCACGTAGTTCGTTGATATGTTCAGTTTTTTCAAGACCTGGCTCGATAAGCAGCCACTTCTCACGATGATCCGATGGGAACGTCAGCCCTGCAATGAACAATACCAGTACAATAATCAGCAGACAACGCAAGGCAAGAAGTAACAGTTCGTTAAGTCGAATGCTTCTGAATCTGGCGGTACTCGTTTCCGCAAGGAATCGGGTACTACCCACCAGGAATACTTTGCCTTCTTTGCGGCTCAACAAATGAATTCCTATGGGAATAGCCAAACCCATCAAAGCCCACAACCATACCGGATTCAGAAATTGGATCATCACAACAGTTTTGACCTTACGTTGATAAATCGGCGGAGGACTTCAGCGGGATACTCGGCCATAGGAGCCTCATGGTAATATATTCCCATCTCGAGTAACGTGGCCTTCATTTGACGAACCCAGGTTGCGAATTTTTCCAGATAAGCAGGTTTAATCCGATCCGCGTCTGCCTGATACGTCGTGCCTGTTTCCAGATCGCGAAACGTGTAACTGCCGGTCAAGTCGAACTCGGATTCGGTCTTACCGACGACGTGAAACACAATGACTTCGTTTCGCCTGGTCTTCAGCCGGCGCAAAAACTTCGTTATGTCATTATCCTCATCGTATAAGTCAGAGATAAAAATAATGAGCTCTTTCCCATGGTGGTCGTAAAGATGCTCCATCTCATGCTCCTCCTTCCAACGTCCTCCAGGGGTTGATTCGACGAGGGAATGAAGGAACCTCATAAAATGCTGATGCGCGAAATGCGGTTGCAGGTGTGTTAAGTGTTCTCTGCTTATTATCGATAAACCGATGGCGTCACCCTGTTGTTTGGCAAGAAAACCGAGCGCGGCGGCCAGTACTTTGGCATAATCAAATTTCGAGACGCCAACCTCGGCATAGGCCATGGAGTTGCTGCCATCAAGAAAAAGTTTGACAGTTATGTTGGTTTCTATGTCGGCTTGTTTAATAAAATAACGCTCGGACCGCGCATACATTTTCCAGTCAAGCTGCCGAAGGTCGTCGCCTGGCTCATAATTTCGGTATTGACTGAATTCCTGTCCAGCGCCAACGGTACGGCTACGATTACTTCCACTCATGAATCCCTCCACCACAACACGCGCGATTAATTCCAATCCTTGCAAAGAGGAGAGGAGTTCAGGTGTGAGCATTTTTCTTATCCGGTCATCCATCCTAGAGGGCTTCCTTGATATTTCTGGTGAAAACTTCAATCAGGTTCCTGGTGATATCGTCGGAGGTTACCCCTTCCGCTTCGGCTTTGAAGTTGAGAAGTATCCGGTGACGGAGAACGGGAAATGCAACCGCGGTAATATCGTCAACCGTTGCAGAATACCGGCCCGATATCAGGGCACGGGCTTTCGCGGTGAGAATCATCGCCTGGCCTGCGCGCGGACCAGCTCCCCACCGAACCCAGTCCCGAATAAATTTATGGTCGGTTTCCATTGGTCGGGTAGCTCTGACAATGTCACTGACAAATTTTATGAGGTCGTCACTAATGTGAACTTCCTTGACAAGCTTTTGCGCTTCGCGAATGGTGTCGCCATCGAGCACTTTATTGATATGCGTATTGTGCGCCCCGGTTGTGTTTCGTAGTATTTCGATTTCGGCTTCCGCTGTCGGATAGTCAATTTTTATAAACAGGAGAAACCGGTCAAGCTGCGCCTCGGGTAACGGGAATGTGCCGGCCTGTTCGATAGGATTTTGCGTGGCCAGGATAAAGAAAGGTGCGTCCAGCGCGTACGTTACGCCGCCGTAAGTGACCTTGAATTCCTGCATCGCTTCCAGCAGCGCCGATTGCGTTTTCGGAGATGTCCGGTTAATTTCGTCGGCGAGAATGATATTGGCGAAAATGGGCCCCTTGTTAAACTTGAAGAAGCGTTTTCCTGTGGCATGGTCTTCTTCGAGAATCTCTGTACCAACGATGTCAGAAGGCATGAGGTCCGGTGTAAACTGGATCCGGCGGAAACGTAATTCTATGGCTTCTGCAAGCGTTCGTATCATAAGCGTTTTGGCCAGACCGGGCACTCCTTCAAGTAGTGCATGACCTCCGGCAAGAAACGTGATCAGCAATTGATCCACCGCGGCTTCCTGGCCGACGATCACCTTCTGGATTTCCTGTTTGAGTAACTGCAGCCGTGATATGATCTGATCAACTTCTTTCTTCATCGTAAAAGGTATTGCTCTTATTATCTGGTTAAGGCGTAAAGTACAATGTTGACACCAAAACGAGTATTGTCAATCTTGTAAAACCGTTTGTTTCGGAAGTCATAGTCCCATTCGCACCCGTAGTCTTTATTGCTATAAAGTACGCCAATTTTATTGTTGATTTGAATTGCTTTAAGGTAATCGTGAACAAGGTCATCACCCCAGCCGTTGAGTTCCTGAGACGTCGTAGGTGGACCGTCGAAGGTGAAGAAGACCGAGTAGAGTTTATGGTTGTTAGGGATTTTTTTTAGTGAGGTCTGCCCGAAAATCTTTTCCATTTGTGATTCGAACGACTTGGCGAAAAGTCCGTCAATGTCGTGATTGCAGTCGTCTACAAACACAAAGCCCCCATTGCGAACGTACTTTTCGAAATTCGTCGCCTCGCCGGAAGTGAACTCGACCAGTTTATGACCGCTCAGGTAGCAAAACGGACATCGGAAAATGTCTTCACTGCTAAGCGGGATAATGTTCTCGTTTGTATCTACCGGAAGGGTTGTGTACTCGATAAGGGAATTGAGCAGATTAGACGGCATACGCTGATCTACGTCCCAGTCACCGGACTCATATTGCAGTCGAGTAAAGAAGAACCGTTCGTTGCTCACGACTCCATTTAGATAGTAAACACCTGTTAAACAAATAATCCCTTCGTAAAAAGGGATTATTTCAAATAGGGGTCTGTCGGATCAAACGGCGTCCGACAGACTTGTAAATGTGAAATCCCTTATCTTCATATATGGAATCAGATCTCCGTCTATTCGTACCTGTTTCCCGATGGTTTCAAGGTTGTTCAGCATGATCACCGGGCTTTCATTAAACCGGAAGTTCTTAACAGGATGTTTAATTTTTCCGTTTTCAATATAAAATGTTCCATCGCGGGTCAGACCAGTGTACAAAAGCGTTTGAGGATCAACACTTCTTATGTACCATAATCTTGTTACAAGCACACCTTTCTTGGTGCTCTTGATAAGATCTTCAAGCGATGCAGTACCGCCCTCCATGATGATATTTCCGGGAAATGGAACGGGCTCCACGTTTTTCTGTGATGCCCAGTACCGGTCATAGAACAAGTTCTTAACTACACCTTCCCGGATGATATCCATCTTTTTTCTTGCCTGACCGTCTTGCGTCCATGGTGATGCAGGCACTTCATCATGAAAAGGATCGGTATAAATGTTGACTCGTTCGTCGAGTATTTTTTCATTCAACTTCGTGCCACCACCTTTTTTTGAAAGGAAACTTCTGCCTTCGTCAGCCTGCCGTGCGCCCATGTTTCCAAACATGTTTCCTAAGAGATCCGAAGCAGCTGCAGGTTCGAGTATCACTGTATACTTTCCCGGCTCAATGGCTTTAGCATTTCGGCTTTGCAACGATTTTTCAATGGCAATTTTTGACGCTTCGGAAGTGTTGAGTTTCGAAACATCGTTAAAGTCACGCGTCACCCAACCGGAACCAGTGCCGTCGTTGCTTCGCATCGTTACCGTGAAGTTAACTTCCGTGCTTTCGTTGTAGGCGAATAAACCCTTGCTGTTCA
>JAEZEH010000078.1 GCA_023417785.1 Bacteroidota bacterium | reverse complement strand
TACTTTAAATACCTTTGCAGTCCTAAATTTTGAGAGGTTTATAACAAACAATATAAATGCCTACCATTCAACAACTTGTAAGAAAGGGTCGCAAGAAACTGACTTTTAAGTCTAAATCGCCCGCCCTGGATTCGTGCCCGCAGAAGAGAGGGGTTTGTACCCGCGTTTACACGACGACACCGAAAAAGCCAAATTCAGCCATGCGTAAAGTAGCGCGTGTGCGTCTGGTTAGCGGAAAAGAAGTTAACGCCTATATTCCCGGAGAAGGTCACAACCTTCAGGAACACTCCATTGTGTTGATCCGCGGTGGTCGTGTTAAGGATCTTCCTGGTGTTCGTTACCACATTATACGCGGTGCGCTGGATACTGCAGGTGTTAATGGTCGCCTTCAAAGCCGTTCAAAATATGGTGCAAAACGTCCTAAGCCAGGTGCAGCAGCTCCGGCGGGCAAAAAAGGTGCACCTGCAAAAGGAAAAAAATAATAAGGAATTTTGAGTCATGAGAAAGTCAAAACCAAAAAAGAGATATCTGTTACCTGATCCGAAGTTCAACGATACCTTGGTGACCAAGTTCGTTAACTACCTGATGGAAGAAGGCAAGAAAAGCGTAGCCTATGGCATTTTCTATGATGCTATTGCCACGGTAGAAAAGAAGACCAATGAAAGCGGTCTTGACGTTTGGAAAAGGGCAATGAGCAATCTTACTCCAGCTGTGGAAGTTAAAAGCCGCCGGGTAGGTGGGGCTACTTTCCAGGTTCCGGTGGAGATCAGACCTGAACGCAAAATTAACCTTAGTATCAAGTGGCTGATTGATTATTCCAGAATGCGTGGCGAAAAGACCATGATGGATAGACTGGCTGCAGAAATCATTGCAGCGTCGAAGGGCGAAGGGGCTGCCATCAAGAAAAAGGACGATACCCACCGTATGGCGGAGGCGAACAAGGCCTTCTCACATTTCAGATTCTAATCAGCAGAGCAAAGAAAAATGGCAAGAGATCTTCAATATACCAGAAACATAGGTATCGCTGCGCACATCGACGCTGGTAAAACCACTACCACAGAACGTATTCTTTTTTATTCGGGGGTGAACCACAAACTTGGTGAAGTTCACGAAGGCGCGGCAACCATGGACTGGATGGAACAGGAGCAGGAGCGGGGTATTACTATTACCTCCGCTGCGACGACTGTTTTCTGGAATTACCGAGGAAACAAGTATAACGTAAACATCATCGATACTCCCGGTCACGTTGACTTCACGGTTGAGGTGAACCGGTCACTGCGTGTTCTCGACGGGTTGGTATTTCTTTTCAGCGCTGTAGATGGTGTTGAACCTCAGTCGGAAACCAACTGGCGCCTTGCAGATAACTACAAAGTAGCGCGCATCGGGTTCGTCAATAAAATGGACCGTGCGGGTTCTGACTTCCTGGGTGTGTGCAAGCAGGTGAAGGAAAAGCTGGGCAGCCACGCCGTAGCACTTCAATTGCCTATTGGCGCGGAAGAAAATTTCCGTGGAGTTGTTGACCTTATCAATAACCGCGGCGTCATCTGGAACGAATCTGACAAAGGAATGACTTTCGAAGTGGTGCCTATTCCTGCCGATATGGAGGAAGAGGTTAAAATCTACCGCGAGAAGCTTCTTGAAGCAGTAGCTGAATTCGATGAGTCTTTGATGGAGAAATATTTTGATGATCCGAATTCAATCACTGAAGCGGAAATTCTGAATGCTCTTCGCAAAGCTACCATCGCCATGAAAGTTGTACCGATGGTTTGCGGTTCGTCATTCAAGAACAAAGGCGTACAAACAATGCTTGACTATGTGATGGAGTTGCTGCCATCACCATTGGATAAAGATGTTATTATTGGGACGAACCCCGACACTAACGAGGAGGTCGAAATCAGGCCTTCAGAAGCGGAGCCATTCGCTGCACTTGCCTTCAAGATTGCAACCGATCCGTTTGTTGGTCGTCTGTGTTTTATTCGTGCTTATTCCGGGGTACTGGAATCAGGGTCTTATGTATATAATACCCGGTCGGAGCAAAAGGAACGTATTTCCCGCGTGTTTCAAATGCACGCCAACAAACAGAACCAGATTGAACGCCTTCCTGCCGGTGATATTGGCGCGGTTGTCGGTTTCAAAGATATTAAGACCGGTGATACCCTTTGTGACGAAAAGCGCAAGGTGGTACTTGAGTCGATGGTTTTCCCTGAACCGGTTATCGGTTATGCGATCGAGCCTAAAAAGCAGGCCGATGTGGATAAGCTCGGTATGGCGATCGCGAAACTCATTGAAGAAGATCCTACACTCCGTGTGAATACCGATCAGGAGACAGGTCAGACCATCCTTCGCGGAATGGGTGAACTTCACCTGGAAATCATCATCGACCGCCTGAAGCGCGAATTCAAAGTTGAAATCAACCAGGGTGCGCCCCAGGTTGCTTACAAGGAAGCGCTTACCAGATCAGTGGAACACAAAGAGGTGTATAAGAAGCAAACTGGTGGTCGCGGTAAATTCGCTGACATCGTGTTTGAGATCGGTCCTCGTGAAATGCAAGAAGGAGATAAGGACGGCCTGGAGTTTGTGAACGATATCGTTGGTGGCGTGATCCCGCGCGAATTCATTCCTTCTGTTCAGAAAGGATTCGAAAGTGCGATGGTCAACGGCCCTCTGGCGGGTTATCCGATCGACAATATGAAAGTACGCCTTTTCCATGGATCGTACCACGACGTTGACTCTGACTCGCTGTCGTTCGAACTTGCTGCCCGACTTGGTTTCAAAGAGGCCGCCTCGAAGTGCGGACCTCAATTACTCGAACCAATTATGGGGGTTGAAGTGGTAAGCCCTGATGAATACACCGGATCTGTGACGGGTGACCTGAACAGGAGACGTGGTATCATGAGAGGTATGGACAGCCGCGCGGGTGCTCAGGTTATAAAGGCTGATGTTCCGCTGAAGGAACTCTTCGGATATATTACCGATCTGAGAACGCTTACGTCTGGTCGCGCTTCAGCGTCGCTTACGTTTTCGCACTATGCTCCGGTTCCCAAGAACCTGGCTGATAAAGTAATCGAAGAAGTAAAAGGTGCGGCTTTGGCCAAATAATTTGAACAGTAATCTTAACGGGATTTAGGCGATATCCTAACCAATAATTATGAATCAAAAAATCAGAATCAAACTAAAGTCTTACGATCATAACCTGGTTGATAAGTCATCCGAGAAAATCGTAAGAGCGGTAAAAGCTACAGGTGCTGTAGTGAGCGGACCTATTCCGTTGCCCACAGAAAAGGAAAAATTCACGGTACTCCGTTCTCCTCACGTTAATAAGAAATCACGCGAGCAGTTCCAGCTTTGTACCTACAAGCGGTTGGTTGATATCTATTCGAATAGTGCAAAAACTGTCGACGCCCTGATGAAACTAGAACTGCCCAGCGGGGTAGATGTTGAAATCAAGGTGTAGTGTCGAAAAGGAAATACATTAAAAAAGCTATCCTCCGGGATGGCTTTTTTGTTTGTATAGGAGGAACGTTTTTATGATTGGAATTGCCTTCTGAAAGCTGCGTAGTCCTGAGGCGTATCAATATCAACAGCGCCTTCGGGACAGTCGATAATATTGAGGACAGATTCGTTTTTCCGAAGTACAGCCTTTGCGCCGTCACTGTCCTGGATATTCATGATATCGTCAAAGAACTCGCGACCGAATAAGGCTGGAACGCCGTAGGTACCGGCGTAACCCGATGCAATCAGATTCATCGATGAGTTGTGGTACATGTTGATCATCCGGCAGAGGTATTCGAAGCTGATCGCCGGCTGATCGCCCACGAGGAAAAGCACCGCATCAACGTCTTTCATCCTTTTCTGAATCGCCGTCAATCCGGATTTAATTGATGAACCAATCCCATTCTGCCAGGCATCGTTCACCACTACTCTTACAGGATACGTTTCAAGCAGGTCCTGGTACGTGTCGGGATCTGATCCCAGCACAACCACCACATTCGACACCGATGTAGACAGGGCCTCATCCACCGTATGGAGGAGTAATGGTTGACCATTAAGTGGCAAGAGCTGCTTGGGGCGACCCATACGTGTAGAGGCTCCCGCGGCAAGAATGACGATTCCGACGTTTTTCATAGGCTTACAGGGCTTGAGCTGATAGGAATTCTTTTTCTGTAATGGTTCCGTTTTCAGTCGAATCTGTGTCGTATCTGATTTTCCAGACCCCGGCTTCCCTGACAAGATATACCTGAAATTTGCTGTACAGCGTGGCTGGCTTTCCGTTATTATCGGTCAGACTGATCTTATATATTCCGGTTTCAAACGCCTGATCAGTACTGTGAATCCGTTGTGTAAACCGTAATTCGATACGGGCTTTGATGTTGTAATTCTTATTGAACTGATTTTCGCGGTTGACGTTGCGTTTGTATTCCGTATAGTTGAGAATCTTCTTTTCGTCAACAGGGATCCGGATCACGCCTTTTGAATAAACCGATATGAATTTTTCAGTGTTAAAAGTATTGTACCCTTCAATGAAGGCAGACCAAACCTGTGTATTGATCTGATCGCGGACATCCTGGCCGAACGCGGAAACAGATACTAAAAAGGCTCCAATAAGCATGAATTCTCTCATTGTGGGCTAATCTGGTTTAGTCCATGAAAATACAACTTACATCGGAAATGGTGATATGATCTATGTCACAAAATGATGTCAGGCCCCGGCTGACTGGCCTGCGTTATGCGTGTTTATGAAGACTTCGCGGAAGATGCCGCCATCTTTTGGATTGCGCTGGTGGATTGGTCCGATTCTGTATTTTAAATATCCGCCGGAGCGTTGCGAAAACTTGCTTTTTATTTCGCTGACGATTGACAAGGCGATCTCGTCAGGAGTTTCCGCTCCAATATCCAGGCCAATAGGCGAATGGATCCTGTTTAGCTGCTCATCAGTTAAGATCAGGCCTTCGTTCCGGTACTCCGACAACATCTTTTCGAAACGCTTGCGCGGACCTAAGATTCCAATATACGGCGCATCCGATTCAACAAGCTTTCGCAATACATCACGGTCGTATTCATAATTATGGGACATGAGTACGCAGCCCGTATAAGGAGTTACGGGAAAGTCGCGGTCGATATACTCGCGTGAGCAAAGACTGAGTTTGTCGGCATCAGGGAAGAAGACCGGCGCGATGTGTGAAATGCACTCATCGGTAACTTCCACTTCCCAACCGAGAAGTTTCGCCATCTGACTAACTGGTCGTGCGTCGAATCCTGCGCCAAAGATCATGAGCTTAACGTTCGGTGTGATCAATTCAAGAAATACTTCATAAGCTCCTTCTGAACGGGTGTACACCTTCGATTCAGTCTTCCTTGTTTCGAGAAGATGCCGGAGATCGGATTCTATCTGGTGACTAATCCCGGAACATGGTAAGGAAGTGATTGCCTGCCCCTCCGCGTCGATGACCAGTTTGCCGCCAACACAGGAAGGCCCGCTGAATACAGTTCCTATCAGCGCTGGTTTGTTAGCGGAAATCAGTTTTCGGAATACACTTACGACGCCCTGTGCATCATTTGTAGCAGGTTCGATCAGTACATCAATCACACCATTACAGCCAAGGCCAATGCCAAGACTTTGATTGCTTTCTTCCCGCGTGTCGTAGGTGATCGTAATGGATTCACCGGCAGTCATTACGTTGCGCGCCTTTCTCAGTGCATCGCCTTCGAGGCATCCCCCACTGATAGAGCCGACCCACTTGCCATTGTCAGTAATCAGCATTCGTGCTCCGGGGCTGCGGTACGAGGAACCGCTCACCTTCACTACTGTAGCCAAAGCCGCCTTTTGCGTGGTGAAATCAATTTTATCGAATGCGTCGACAATGGCTTTGAACTCTTTCATGCTTCCTATTTTTTGCGTGTCGCTGCGACTTCCGCAGGCAGTACAGCCTCACCTTTGTTTCCCCAGCTATTCCGAATGTAGTTCAATACATCACTTATTTCTTCGTCGCTAAGATCATATCCGGGCATGTCGCCATTATATGTTTTGCCGTTCACGACGATTTCGCCGCTTACGCCGTAAATCGTTTGGTGTATAGACCTTTTTTTGTCCGCCATCAGGTAGTCTGATTTGGCGACGGGTGGAAATACACCTTCCATACCTTCGCCGTTTTCCATGTGGCAAGACATGCAATACGTTGTGTATACGTCCTTGCCGCGTCCGATGCTCGCATCAAGATCAAACTTCTGGTCAATGCGAAACGAATACAACGGTGCAAGCCCCGAAATCAAAGCTGCTATTGCCAGAAGGCGTTTCTTTCCCGATCTGCTTTTCATTGTTTATTAATTCTCACTGTCAAATTCATTATACCTCATCCAACCGGAAAGGTAGTTTTCTGATTCGTTTGCCGGTCAGATCAAAAATGGCATTCGTTAACGCGGCACTGAATGGCGGCAGAGCCGGCTCACCGACACCACCTGCTTTCTCTTCGTTGTCCATGACGAATATCTCCATCTCTGGTGAATCGGTAATTCGCGGCAGCCTGTAGTTATGGAAGTTAGTCTCGACAGCTTTTCCATCTTTGAAAGTTGTCTCGTGTGTTATGGCCGCGCCGAGAGCCATAATAATACTTCCTTCGATCTGTGCTTTGATTATATCGGGATTAACATACCATCCACAATCCATAACCGCCCAGACCTTATCTATTTTAATTTTGCCGTTGAGTCCTTTGGAAACCTTTACAACCTCTCCCACGATACTTGAAAAGCACTCGGTTACAGCAACGCCGAACCCAGTGTTTTTCCCGCGCGATTTCCATCCGCTCACTTCCTCAAGTTTGTTTAACAGCAAGTGATAGCGTTCATCCCATATATGCTGGCGCCGGAAATCAATCGGATCTTTTCCTGCGGCCATGGCGAGTTCGTCGAAAAAGCTTTCGAAGGCAAATCCGTTGGTTGATGAATAAACGGAACGCCACCACATCACCGGAACAGGAGAATCCAGCGGCACGTCGCCGAAGCTGTAATGAGGGATGCTGCTCAAATAGGTATCCAGGAAGCCTTCGGTAACGCTATCGTTATACGACATCTTGTCTGCGCCCTTGTTTTGATGGCCCATGTTCTGCCCCGCCATTTGTGTTTCATATGCCGTAATCCGGCCATTCCCGGAAAGTGCTCCCTTGCACTCGTACACCATACCCGGGCGGAAAGGTCCCTGCGTCATATCATCTTCTCGCGTCCACACCACCTGAACAGGAGCGTTGATCGCTTTCGAAATGACAGCAGCTTCATGGGGGTAGTCGAGGAAAGCCTTCCGCCCAAAACCGCCTCCAAGGAACGTCATGTTCACGCTGACATCATCGACACTCAGGCCTAACATTTCGGATAGGTCTTTCTGTACCCAGTCGGGTGCCTGGATAGGGCCCCAGATTTCAACTTTGTTATCCTTATAATGCGCCACGCAATTCACGGGTTCCATGCAGCTATGTGACTGATATGGAGTTTCGTAAACGGCTTCGAGTTTCTTCTCGCTTTTTGCGATCACTTCTGCAGAGTTCCCTTTGGCTTTGAAGAGAATAGGTTTCGCTTTCAGGCTTTCGCGCATAGTTGCATAAAGCTTTTGCGAATCATGGTGTTCAAAACCGGTGTCATCCCACTCTACCTTGAGCGCCTTTCGGCCCTGCATAGCAGACCATAGGTTATCCGCGACCACGGCGACACCTTCGCGTTGGTGCGAGAACACATTCATCCGGACTTTGAGAACATGTTTCACCCCCGCAACAGCCTTGGCGCCTGTATCATCGAAAGATTTTACTTTTCCGAGGAATCGGGGGTTTCGTTCCACCACTGCATATAGCATTCCCGGTAGGCGCTTGTCCATACCGAAAACGGCCTTACCATTTACCTTGGGTGGCGTATCCTGCCGCGGCAGGGGCTGACGAATGATTTTATATTCGCCCGGGTGTTTCAAAGGTACATCTGTCGGAGCCTCAAGTTTTGATGCGGCTTCGACCAGTTCACCATAGTGAAACTTTTTGTTTGATGATTTGTGAATCACCTCGCCGTTGAGTGCCTGGCATTCGTCGGCGGGAGTGTTCCATTTTTCCGCGGCCGCGTTGATAAGCATCTGTCGTGCCGTCGCGCCCAACTTAAGTAATCTTTTATACGATCCCCGTATAGTGGAACTTCCCCCCGTGATCTGGCTGCCATACTTTGTCTGGCTGCCTTTAGCGAAAACAATATCGATGTCATTGAGATCGACTTCAAGTTCTTCTGCGATCATCTGTGGGACGGATTGAAAGGATCCCTGTCCCATCTCAGCGCGATGATTGATGATGGTGACCTTTCCTGAGGTATCAATAGAGATCCAGGAGTTCAGTTCGATGCCAAGTTTCTCTGCGGCGTCTTTGTTGATGATTTGCGGCTCTTGTCCGTTGGCAGGAATGAAAATGCCCAAAGACAAAGCAGCGCCGGTCATACCTGAGGCCTTAATGAAGAATCGGCGGGATATTTTTTTGTTAAGTGATGCCATGGTGAGGATCTTTAATGGTTAGCCTTTGCTTGCTTTTTGAGTCATCATCACTGAAGCCGTTTTGATGGCTTTCCGAATGCGGGGGTACGTTCCGCACCGGCAGAGGTGCCCCTGCATCGCGGTGTCAATATCCTTGTCAGTCGGCGACGGACTTTTCTTAAGAAGAGAAACTGCCGCCATAATTTGTCCCGACTGACAGTAACCGCATTGGGGTACCTGTTCCTTGATCCAGGCCTGTTGAACCGGATGTGAGTTGTCTTCTGAAAGGCCTTCAATAGTAGTGATCTCTTTCTTAACGGCTGCTGATACCGGGATAGAACATGATCGAACGGGAGCTCCATCCATATGTACGGTACAAGCGCCGCATTGGGCCATGCCGCAACCGTACTTGGTGCCGGTAAGGCCAACTACATCGCGAATAGCCCAGAGAAGGGGCATCCTGGGATCAACATCGATCGTGTGTTCCTGGTTGTTGATTTTTAGTTTCAGGGCTGTCATAAAGAAGGTTTATTGGAAGTAAATTACTAAATAGTTTCGTGTCGAGATCCATCGAAGATCCGCGGCTGGCTGTTGGGATGATAAATTCTGACTTTTTGTTTATGAACGGTAGAACTTTATTGTTAACGAAAAGTTAATGAAGCAGGTCGTTGTTCCTGCTGGTCCGGAATGTGAATTCGACAGTTCAGCAGGATAAATTGGGAGAGACGATCAGAACAGGACACCTTGAAGCAAAAAATATGATGAAAACTGTGGTTATCGTATGCTTATTCGTAGCGTCGTATACGCGTCCTTCTTTCGCGCAGCACTCTCTTGATGTTATTGTCAAAAACATCAAAACAACAGAAGGAACTGTTCGTGTCGCGATCTTCACGAACGAAAAAGATTTCTTGAAGAATGCGTATCAGGGAAAGTCAGTCAAGGTCTCGGGTAACACCGCTATCGTATCGTTCGACGGATTGCCCAGTGGGGCGTATGCCATCAGTCTTTTCCACGACGAGAATGATAATGGTGAACTTGATACCAATCTCATAGGCATCCCAAAGGAGGGTTTTGCGTTTGGAAACAACGCCATGGGTACATTCGGGCCGCCATCGTTTGAGCGGGCAAAAGTCGAGGTCACTGAAAAGACCACGCAGGAAATCAATCTGAGGTTTATGTGATCTTTATCGGCAGGTGTCCAGGAGGGGCGTAACCGTTTTGACATCAACCAACCCTTCTTCGTGGCCCCAATTGTTAAGAATGTAGGTTGCGATTTGGGCGATATCGAGGTCGGTCAATGCGGGGTTCGGAGGCATGGCCATGTTGTACATGGTACCATTCACGATCAGTTCACCTTCTATGCCATGACGGATGAGGCAAATAACTTCATCCGGTTTCTCTTTAACGAAATCAGAATCCGCGATCGGCGGATAAACACGGCCCAGTCCCTTACCATCCTGCTGGTGGCAGTTGCTGCAATGCTGCAGATATAATTGTTCTCCCTTTATAAAGTATTGTTGTCGTTTGATAGATGCAGTTCGATCCCCCGACCCTTTTGCACACCCGAGGATCAGGAAGAATGCTGCAGTTGACATAATCGAAAGACGTAACTTGTTCAAAATCCGGTTCAGGTTTTTTCTCTTTTGAGTCGGCCAATATCCTTGATCAAACGATCAACGTCCGCTTCCTTAGTGCCATCATACATCCCGCGTATTCGTTGTTTACCATCGACGAGAATGAATGCACCGCTGTGGATGAATCCATCGGGCTCGGTCTTGTCTTCCATTGCAGTGGCGAAATAACTTTTCTCAGCGATGGTATAGATACTGTCTTTGTTTCCCGTAAGGAAATGCCAGCTATTGGCGGATACGCCGAGTCGCTCTGCAAAGTCTTTCAGTAGTCCGACTGTGTCGTACTCCGGATCTATCGTGTGGCTGAGGATAATTACTTGCGGATCGTCTTTGAATTCTTCGTAAATCCGTAACATCTGGGTTTTCATTACAGGGCAGATTGTCCTGCATGACGTGAAAAAGAAGTCAGCGACGTAGATCTTCCCGTCAATGGTCTCGCGCGTGATCATTGCACTGTCCTGATTGACAAACCTGAATGACTGAATAGTGTGGTATACGGTATCTCCATTTACAACATCACGTTCGCCGTAGATTTTCAATGGTTTTTCCTCAATACATGAAACGAGGCAGCTTAGCCAAAAAAGTGCCGCGACTACTTTCTGTATCGTATTCTTAATCATTTCTTCTTAATTTTTTGTATGCCCTGATTCCAATCAATATGGCTGCCGTTACAAAGGCAAGTCCGACAAGTCCCCAGGCGATGCTGAGTGCGGTCTTAACAACGATCAGAAAAACAATGCTTATCAGAAAAAGGGTAGCTACCTCGTTCCACATGCGCATTTGTTGTGAGGAATATTTGACAACCCCTTTTTGCAGTTGTTTGAAAATGATCTGCAAAGAAAAGTGGTATGCGTAGAGGAAAACCACCAGACCCAGTTTGATATGCATGAATGAAAGCTTCAGCCATATCGGTTGCTTTATCAGCATCGTGATCCCGATCAGCAACGTAATTATCGCCGACGGCCAGGTAATTCCATACCAAAGCCTGCTTGTCATCATCAGGAGTTGTTTTAGAAGGATTGACTTCTCTGGTTCGGGCTTGTCGTGTGTTTCGATAATGTACACGTAAAGTCGCGGAATGTAGAAAAGCCCGGCAAACCAGGTTACGATAAAAATGATATGGATAGCTTTGATGTATTCGAATGCCATACGCGTCACATCACCTTAAACTGTCGACTACGATTTTGTCTCCCGTCCTTATTTCTGTGGCGCCAATAATAACGATATTCTGACCGAAATACACTTTATTGTCCACTTTACGGTAGCTGCTCAATGTGCGAAGTGGTTCGGGGCCCATTTCTGCGGTCTCGGGATTTACCGTTGTTAACACGCATCGCGCACATGGTTTTACGGCTTTGAATCGGTTACTGCCGATGCGGAATTCACCCCAGGTATCTTCGACAAAAGGCCCGCCTCCCGAAAACACGAGGTTTGGCCGGAAGCGCTTCATGGTAACCGGCGAAGCAAGCCTTTGATTCAAGTCTGACAAAGAATCGCGGCCGATCAGCAGCAGTGGATATGCGTCGGCCAGGCCTACATGGTCATCTTTTGGCCAGTAATTCTGTTCTATGAGGCGTGGATTGTTTTCGGGGAAATATACGAGGCGACAAGGCTTGCCGAGGTGGTTGGAGAACCAACGGGAGATGTCGTCATTTACTTCGTGCACGTCAACCAGATCGTCCCATACTTTCGCAGTAAGGGCATTGCTGAACGACGTGGGTTCAATTGGCCAGTCGATCGAACTCTCCTGATAGCCTACCGTACAACGGTTGTCAATGATTTCTACCTGGAATAAAGCCATCCGAGGATGTTTGCGTTGTGTCATCGCGACCCCATCGTCATCGATTAGCATGAATCTTCGATCGTATCGAAGCCCCTTTTTCCAGACCTGTGCTGAGGAAAGGGATATGCCGGCAAGTGACTTAACTGGATAAATCCAGATTTCGCTCAATGTCAAACTACTGTTCATCTGAAGAAGGTTTAATGAATCCACGATTGCCTTGAACAATAGATTTAAGTTTATCGTCCAGATCGTCGAAGGTATCTACGTCGCGGAGTAAAGGAAGTTTGCTCCATTTCAAATCAAGTCGATCAAAATCTTTTTGTGTGTCGCCAAGAACGGTATCCGAGCTCCATATTTTGTTTTCAAAAATTTCAGGATGGCATGCTTTCAATCCGAGCAGATAGTAGCCGCCATCTGCAGCGGGACCGATCACTGCATCATGCCGTTGAAGGCATTCGAAAGCCTTTATAATAATTGCTGAAGACAGGTCCAGACAATCTGTTCCGATTACGACTACGGCATCGCAGTCTTGTGCAAACGCGTCGGCGAAAGCTTGTTTCATCCTATCGCCCAGGTTGCCGCGCGATTGCAAAACTTTTTGATAGTGACTGCCGGGCCAGTTATCCTCGGTGTCAACAAAGTCGGAATAGTACAAATACTTTTGAACGGGAAGATGTTGAGAGATTGTTCGTGTATGCTCAAGCAGTTTGTAATAGATCGCGAGGGCGGATTCTTCGCCAACGGTTTTCGCGAGCCGCGTTTTCACTTTACCCATTTCCGGGTTTCGAAGAAATATGATCAGGCGATTGTTCAGAGTACTCTTTTGACCAAAGGTATCATCTGCGCGGTATAAAATAAAAAAGGGCAATACCGTTTTCGCAGCATTGCCCTTCAAGTGAACTTATTTATCAGGCGTTATACATTTTCTCGTAGTATTCGCGCGCCATTCGACCCGAGTCAAAATACGGGAGCACGTCCGTCATGCTTGCTTTGACCACTTTGAGCCATTCTTTCGGCTGGTCGTAATACATGGGAACGATCACGTTCTCGATAAGATCGTATAAATTCTGTGCCTCGATCTTGTCTCTCGACATTTCAACGAGAAGGTCGTTTGCAGGTTCGATAATGAATGAGTTCTTCCCTGGTTTGGCAAACTCAGGAACCCAACCATCAGGAATAGACAGGTTAACGGAACCGTTCATGGCCGCAGTCATACCTGAAGTTCCCGACGCTTCATGATATATCTTCGGGTTATTCAGCCAGAGATCCGATCCTTTCTTAAGGTGACCTGATAACCAGAGTTCATAGCCTGTGAGGACCGTGCAGTTCGGCAGATCCCTGGTCTTCCAAAAGATTTCATTGAAAATGTTTATCGCTCCATAGTCTTCCGGATAGGGTTTACCTGCCCAGATAACCTGGATGGGATATTTTGCATTCTGGGCGATCTTCAAAAACCGGTTGAAGTCTGACAACAGGAGGTTCGCTCTTTTGTATGCCGCAAATCGCCGGGCCCATACGAAGGTCAGCACGTTCTCATCAAACAACTTACCAGTCTGGTTGGCCACCACGCGGAAAAGTTTGTGCTTGAGCTCTTTCTTTCTGGCAACAAGTGCTGTGTCGTCCTTTTCTTCGAGGGCTTTGTCAAGAACCGGATCGCTCCAGTATGTTTTGTTTTGTGCGTTGGTGATAGCGGTTATTTCACAAATTCCCTCGGCATCACCCCACATCTTTCGCGAAACTTCGCCGTGGAGTTGTGATACACCATTGGCGCGCTTGGCAAGACGTAACGCCGATACGGTGTAGTTAAGAATTCCATTTTCGGGGTAGACGGCCTTCTCAACTTCTTCTGGGGTTAGGCCATTAAAGAAAGTCATACTATTGAGCAAAGGCAGGCTGTGCTCTTCGTTGCCCGCCTTTTCAGGTGTATGGGTTGTGAAGACGACACGTTTCTTTACTTCTTCAATGTCTTTGTACTTGTCGAGAAGATAAAAACACATTGGGAGCGAATGCCCTTCATTCATGTGATAGATTTCCGTTTCCCGCTCCAGGACATCCAATAATTTTGCGCCGCCGACGCCAAGGAGAATGCTCTGCGCGATACGGGTTGTTTCATTGGGATCGTACAACCGGTGGCTTATGGTCTGAGCGAGGTAATCGTTTTCCTGAATATCCGTGGAAAGCAGAAAAAGGGGAGCTGTATTGAAAACCTCCGGCTTGAGCAGATATGCTTTCACATAAACCCGGGATCCATGTATGGTAATTGGGAAAACGATATGCGTATCAGTCAAAAAGGAGTAACTCTTGTCGCGAAAGCTTACGCGCAACGTCTGATCCTGATTTCTTTCCTGATCGTAGTATCCTTTCTTCCAGAGGATGCCAATGCCAATAAGATTCTGCTTTTCTTCATAAGCGCTTCGCAGATGTGAGCCGGCGAGGAAACCCAAACCCCCGCTGTAGATCTTCAACGGCTGGTCTACCGCAAATTCCATTGAAAAATAGGCGACGGGTTTAGTGTATGCCTTATTGAATTTGTACGGGAAAATTTCGTTTGCTTTGATCATCGTAGGTCTTTATGTGAGCACAAACTAACAAAAGTGTTGGAACAGAGTTTACGAAAAAGTGGAAAAGAACTTACTCTGGTTTAGTGCAAACGGTTGAAGCAGGAAATATTAATTTGATAGCGTTCGTAAATAGACAAGGAGCTCGGAGATCGTACTGAAAATCTTTCCGTCCTGACATTCCCACACGGTGCCGGATGCTCCCGCAGACAACGAAATTCGATAACCCTGCCCCTGAGCTGATACAGTGTATCCGTTTCGTTCGAGCGCATTCATCGTCCATAGGTAATAGTACCCTGCGCCGGTAAAGATGATCGGCATTTGCTGATACTGCTGATGCTGGACTCTGCCAGTCTTAAGATCAAACCCCTTGAAAGCGAAAGTCTCATCAAAAGATCCATCAAGGACGAGATCTTCGGGGATGCCCCGGATAATGTTTTTCCTCCGTCCGGATAACCAGATCACGTCGGCCGTTTGTAAGGCGAGGTCGAGTTCATGGGTGGCAATGAGGATTGCTTTTTTTGTATCTTTTGCGAGCCCACGCAACAGTCTCATTATCTCAACCCGGTTGTTGAGATCCAGGTGCGCGGTTGGTTCATCAAGGATAATAATGGGAGTATCTTGAGCGAGCGCCTTCGCGATCATAGTCATTTGAAGCTGACCATCGCTTAATTCGTGAAGCTTCCGGTTGGCAAGATGTTCTATCCCTACTTTTTGAATCGAAACTGAGACGAGCTCTTTATCAATATTTCTAAGGCTTACGTTCCAGCCTAGGTAGGGGTATCGGCCGAAGGCAACAATCTCGGCAACCGTCATATTTACGTCGCGCACAGGGTCGGTAAGGACCATGGCGATGTTTTTTTCCATTCCGCCGTATTCGGAATTATGGAGAATTACTTCGCCGGACATCGGCTTCTGCAGCCCGCCCATCGATCGTATCAGGGTTGATTTTCCTGCGCCGTTGGGCCCCATAAAACAAACTAATTCTCCGGCCAGGAGGGCAAGGTTCAGATTTTCGAAAAGGATGTTGGTGCCATAGCCAACAGTGAGGTCTTTGATTACCATGAGCTCCCGCGCTGGAATGTGGTCAATTGCCGGAGTGGTTGTCATACCATTCGGGTTTTAAGGATCACCCAGATAACAACCGGGGCTCCGATCAGGGCCGTCAACGCATTAATTGGAAGCACCTGATTCCGGCCAGGCAGTTGTGCAACAATATCACAGAATAATAGAAGGACGGCACCGCCTGCCATAACAGAAGGAATAAGGACTTTATGATTTTGTGTCTTAAACAACAGCTTAACAAGATGCGGCACGGCCAGCCCCACGAATGCTATCGGGCCGCAGAAAGCTGTAACTCCGCCTGTGAGAATACTGGTTGCCACGATGATGAGAATGCGCGCTCTCCTTATATTAATACCGAGTCCCTGAGCATAATTAACCCCCAGAAGCCATGCATTCAGGGCCTTGGTGGATGCGATGGCGATCAGGGCCCCCGCCAGCAAAATCCCACCGAGCACTCTGATTTCTGTCCAGCTAAGTGAACCGAGGCTGCCGAAAGTCCATATCATATACGTCTGAAGATCTTCGGCTTTACTCAGAAACTGAAGTACGCTCACAATGGAAGAGGTGCCGGCTCCGATCATAAGGCCCACGATGAGAAGCGATGCATTGTTTCGTAACCGGGTAGAAATGGCCAGTACCATGAGAAACACGATTGTGGAACCAAGGCTTGCAGCAAGAGCAACCGCCCATGAGTTTGAGATACTGAAAAGAGCGAACCCCAGGGAGTACCCCATGAACACAAGAGAAACGGCGAGGCTTGCGCCGGAGCTCAGACCCAGCACATCGGGGCCTGCGAGTGGGTTTCGGAAAAGGGTTTGCATCAGCAATCCGCTTATGGAAAGGGCGGCGCCCGCAAAGACACACGTTATTGCCTTGGTTAGGCGAAAGTCCATAATTATGCTGGTCCATATCGGTTCGCTTCCTGGCTGACCGGACAAAATTGACATTATATCCCTGAGCGGAATGTCGACACTTCCAAGGGAAATGTCGGCGAGGAAAAGGGCGGCAAGTAAAACAAGGAGTATTATCCAGCGCGAAGGGACCATGAATCAGTTTTTTTGCCCCTGCAATGATAGGAAAGGAATTCGGCATTGCCTTCCTGAAATGATTTGAACTCCGAATCGCACCAGCACACGGAACAAATTTTACGCAGCCAGCCTGCAGGAATCGTATGACCTGCCGAAACAAAAAACGGATTTTTGACGCGGGGAAGAGCTTTTATTTGTTTGCCCACCCTATTTGACAAATTCAATGTCAGGTGAATTTGGGCTGTGGTTCAGGGTTGGAAAAATTTTGAAACCTGCATTTGCTAACTATACTTAAGTTCCTATCTTTGCAGTCCTTTTTGAAAGAAGAGGCCGACGACCCTGAAAGGGAGTCATTTAGCCGGCTCAGTTTAAAGTTCAGAAAGTCCTGAGAAACAGCATAAATTGGTTTGAACCATGCCTGGAATTATAGGAAGAAAAGTAGGAATGACCAGCGTATTCGGCGCTGACGGCGAGAACATCGCCTGTACGGTAATCGAAGCCGGTCCCTGTGTAGTTACACAGGTAAAAAACGTAGAAACAGACGGATACCGTGCTGTTCAGCTTGCTTTCGGCGAAAAGAAAGAGAAGAATACCTCCAAGGCGGCCCTTGGCCATTTTAAGAAGGCTGGCACTACTGCAAAGCGGAAGGTTGTGGAGTTTCGTGACTTCCGTGCCGAGTTTGACGGCATGGTCGAGTTGGGCAGAGAAATCAAGGTAGGAGATGTGTTCACCGAAGGAGAGTTTGTCGATGCCATTGGTACATCCAAAGGTCGCGGTTTCCAGGGTGTTGTTAAACGTCACAATTTCTCGGGAGTAGGAGAGGCCACGCACGGTCAGCACAACCGTCTGCGCGCACCTGGTTCAATGGGTAACGCGTCATTCGCGTCCCGTGTTGTCAAAGGGAAGCGTCTTGCAGGCCGGATGGGAAATGACCGGGTTAAGCTTACCAACCTACGTATTGTAAAGATTATGGCAGATCAGAATCTGATCGTGGTGAGTGGTTCTGTTCCGGGTGCAAAGAATTCAATTGTAATCCTTGAGAAATAATGGAAGTCGCAGTATTAAAATATAGTGGAGAGTCCACCAGCAAGAAAGTGAATCTTGCTGACACCGTTTTTGGCATAGAGCCGAATGACCATGCGATTTACCTCGACGTAAAGAGCTATCTGGCAAATCAACGCCAGGGTACACACAAGTCGAAGCAGAGAAATGAGATTTCAGGTTCAAGCAGGAAACTGAAGAAGCAGAAAGGTACCGGCGGAGCTCGTGCAGGTAATATTAAGAACCCGCAGTTCAAAGGTGGTGGACGTGTGTTTGGTCCGGTTCCCCGCGACTACTCGTTCAAGCTTAACAAGAAAGTAAAGGATCTGGCTCGCAAGTCGGCGCTTTCTTATAAAGCAAAAGATAATTCCATTGCAATTCTTGAGGACTTCAGTTTCGAGGCTCCTAAAACAAAGCAATACCTTTCAATGCTTAGCGCCCTTTCACTTGGTGATAAGAAGACGCTTTTGGTTCTTCCTGAAGTAAGCAAGAATGTAATTCTTTCCGGAAGGAATGTTAAGAATACCAAAGTTACTACCGCTGATAACATCACAACTTATGATGTGATGCACGCTGACAACGTAATCTTTGTTGAGAGCTCATTAAGCAAAATTGAGAACTTATTAAATAAATAATAATGAGTATCCTGAAGAGACCTTTGGTAACGGAGAAAGTTTCATCCCTGAATGAAAAAGGCAAGTACGGCTTTGTCGTAGATATGGATGCCAATAAGGTTGAAATAAAGAGAGCCGTTGAGAAACAATATGGTGTAAATGTAGAACGGGTTAATACCATGAATGTAATGGGCAAGAAGAAGACCCGTTATACCAAGACTGGTATCCTTTCAGGTCGCAGACCTGGCTACAAAAAAGCCATTGTGACACTGGCACAAGGTGAAGTAATTGATTTTTATAGCAACGTATAATAAGCTGAACAATGGCGTTGAAGAAATTAAGACCGGTAACGGCAGGCTCGCGACACAGACTCGCCCCTTCGTTCGATGATATCACGGCATCGAAGCCTGAGAAGTCGCTGGTAGTAACTACGATAAAGAAAACCGGAGGAAGAAATAGCAATGGCCGCCTTACGATGCGTTACATCGGCGGAGGCCATAAGCAAAAATTGAGATTGATTGATTTCAAACGCGACAAGACTGGTGTTCCTGCCGTGGTAAAATCAATTGAATACGACCCGACGCGCAGTGCACGGATCGCGTTGCTGTATTATGCAGATGGCGCTAAATCATATATCATTGCTCCTGAAGGATTGAAAATCGGACAGCAATTGGTTTCAGGTGCAGATGTTGCGCCTGAAGTTGGAAATGCGCTTCCGCTTGCCAAAATCCCGGTTGGTACAATCGTACACAATGTGGAGATCAAGCCTGGTAAAGGTGGAGCTATTGCACGTGCAGCTGGTGTGTTTGTTCAGTTGCTTGCACGTGAAAACGGAATGGCAACACTTAAGATGCCTTCGGGTGAAATGCGCAACGTATTAGATCGCTGTATGGCGACAGTCGGCGCAACATCAAACGCGGATCATATGAATGAATCCGATGGCAAAGCTGGTCGTACCCGTTGGAGAGGTGTCCGTCCACGCACGCGTGGTGTGGCTATGAACCCTGTCGATCACCCGATGGGTGGTGGTGAAGGTCGTGCATCTGGTGGTCATCCAAGATCGCGCAACGGCCTTTACACGAAAGGTAAGAAGACCCGCAGCCCGAAAAAGTATTCAGATCGCCTAATAATAGCTAAGAGGAAAAAATAATGGGACGTTCGATTAAGAAAGGACCGTATTGTGACTTCCGCCTCACGAAGAAAGTGGAAGCCGCAGAAAAATCAGGCAAAAAATCGGTCATTAAGACCTGGTCCAGAAGATCAACTGTGACACCGGAATTGATCGGTCACACATTTGCCGTGCACAATGGAAATAAGTTCATACCTGTGTATGTTACGGAAAATATGGTCGGACATAAACTCGGCGAGTTTGCTCCTACCCGTACCTTCCGCGGACACTCAGGCAACAAAAAAGATAACGCTCGGTAATCATGGAAGAGGTAGCGAAAAAAACTAAAAAGTCTGTGTTGAAGCGCGAGAAGCGCGACGCGCGAAAGGAAGCCGCTAAATCAGGTCCCGCTGTAGCAAAGTTGAAGAACGTTCCTACTTCGCCACGGAAAATGAGACTGATCGCTGATCTGATCAGAGGCCAGCGCGTGAACCGGGCGCTGACTATTCTTAAGTACGAACCTAAAGTCGGTTCACCTAAGCTTGAGAAACTTCTGCTGTCAGCTATTTCCGGATGGACTGCGAAGCATCAGGATGTAAAGCTTGAAGAGGCTGATCTTTATGTAAAAGATATCTGGGTTGACGGTGGCAGAATCCTGAAAAGGCTCAGACCCGCTCCCCAGGGAAGAGCGCACAGAATAAGGAAGCGTTCTAACCATGTAACGCTTGTTGTGGCCAGCTTTAATGACGCCACTGCAGAAGTAACAACAACCGAAGAAGAAAAAGCATAGGAATAATGGGACAAAAGATAAATCCGATAAGTCTGCGTTTAGGCATCGTTCGTGGGTGGGACTCCGCCTGGTATGGTGGCAAAACATTTTCTGATAAACTTGTTGAAGATCAGAAGATCAGAGATTATGTACAGGCTCGTATTCCTAAAGGCGGTATTGCCAAGGTTGTTATCGAAAGAACATTGAAGCGCATCACACTTACTATCCATACTGCACGCCCCGGCGTGGTAATTGGAAAAGGTGGTGGCGAAGTTGATAAGATCAAGGAAGAGTTGAAGAAGATCACCAATAAGGATGTTCAGATTAATATCTTCGAAATCAAACGCCCTGAACTGGATTCAAAACTGGTTGGCGAATCAATCGCTCAGCAGATTGAGGCGCGGATTTCTTATAAACGTGCAATGAAGCAGGCAATTGCGTCTGCAATGCGCGTAGGAGCGGAGGGGATTAAGATTAAGGTATCGGGTCGTTTGGCTGGTGCCGATATGGCTCGTACGGAGCAGTACAAGGAAGGGCGGATTCCGCTGCACACACTTCGTGCTGATATCGACTATGCGACATCTGAAGCCCAGACCGTATACGGAAAGATTGGCATAAAGGTATGGATCTTCAAAGGCGAGATCTACGGAAAGCGAGACCTTTCGCCGAACGTTGGATTGGCCAGCACGGGCCACCAAGGTGGCGGACCCAAAGGAGAACGTGGTGAGCGCGGTGGCGATCGTGGCGGCCGCAGGAGAGGTGGCGATCAGCGCCGCGGTGGAGATAACAGAGGTGGAAGAAGAAACGGTTAATATTTAACGAAGCATTTAAAGCCAGGTAACGATGTTACAGCCGAAACGTACGAAATTTAGAAAAACACAAAAAGGTCGGGTAAAAGGAATCGCTACCCGCGGTCACAATATTGCCTTTGGATCATTTGCTCTTAAAGCCCTTGAAGGTGGCTGGATTACGGCTCGTCAGCTGGAAGCAGCACGTATTGCCGTAACCCGTGCAATGAAACGTGAAGGTCAGGTTTGGATCCGGATATTTCCCGACAAACCTGTAACACGCAAGCCTGCGGAAGTTCGTATGGGTAAGGGTAAGGGTGCTCCCGAGTATTGGGTAGCAGTGATCAAGCCTGGGACGATTCTGTTCGAAGCAGGAGGCGTAAACCTGGCGATTGCCAAGGAAGCGTTGAGGCTGGCTGAAGGCAAGCTTCCCATTAAAACCAAATTTACCGTAAGACCAGATTACGTAGAATAAAAAGCGTCATGAAGAATTCGGAAATACGTGCACTTAGTGCCGAAGAACTAAAGGAAAAGATCAGCAGTGAGAAGGAAGCGCTGCGTAAATTGCAGTTTGCGCATCAGATTTCCTCTGTGGAGAATCCAATGAAACTGAATCAGACGCGAAAGCTGATTGCCCGGTTGAATACAGAGTTAAGAGCTAAAGAAATTCAAAAATAATTCCTGATATGGAAAGGAACGAACGTAAAGAAAGGATCGGAAAAGTGACCAGCAACAAGATGCAGAAAACCATCACTGTTGAGGTTGACCGGAAGGTAAAGCATCCGATCTATGGAAAATTTGTAAACAGGACCACCTCGTTCAAGGCTCACGATGAGGAAAACACTGCTGGTATTGGCGATACAGTTCGGATTATGGAAACCAGGCCGTTGAGCAAAGACAAGCGCTGGAGACTAGTGGAAGTAATCGAGAGAGCTAAGTAATCGCTGTCAGTTTGAACAGATCAGTTTAAGAGATAAAAAAATATGATACGCACCGAATCAAGACTAACTGTAGCGGATAATAGCGGCGCCAAGGAAGTGCTTTGTATGCACGTTCTGGGTGGAACCGGAAGACGTTACGCTTCTGTCGGCGACAAAATCGTCGTTACGGTTAAGTCCGCTTTGCCCAGTAGCCAGGTTAAAAAGGGAACTGTTACCAAGGCTGTGGTTGTTAGAACAACCAAAGAAGTAAGAAGAAAGGACGGATCATACATCCGTTTTGAAGATAATGCTGCTGTTCTGCTTAATGCTCAGGACGAACCAAGAGGTACCCGTATCTTTGGTCCGGTAGCCCGTGAGTTGAGGGAGAAACAGTATATGAAGATTGTGTCACTGGCCCCTGAAGTTATTTAAGCGATGGAAAGGAAAAAGAACAAGCAACCCAAGTTGAACATTAAAAAGGGAGATAAAGTAAAGGTTATCTCCGGTGATGACAAGGGCAAAGAAGGTGTGGTGCAGGAAGTTTTGGTCGCCAAAAGAAGAGTTGTGGTTGAAGGGGTCAATATGATCACTAAACACGAAAAGCCTTCCGCTGGTAAACCCGAAGGTGGCATTAAGAAAACAGAAGCCGCAATTCACATCAGCAATGTGATGTTGTTGGACCCGGCTTCAGGCAAGTCTACGCGTGTTGGCCGCAAGGCAGATGGTGAAGGTGCGCTTCAAAGATATTCCAAGAAAACAGGAGAATTAATCAAGTAATGGCAACTCCAAGATTAAAGGACAAATACATCCAGGATATTGTCCCTGCGCTAAAGCAGAAGTTTAACTATAAGTCAGTAATGCAGGTGCCCAAGATCGAAAAGATCTGTATCAACAAGGGTATGGGGATAGCTGTTACCGACAAGAAGCTAATCGATGTGGCACTTGAAGAAGTTACGCAGATCGCTGGTCAGAAAGCTGTAGCTACGAAGTCGAAAAAAGCGATATCTAACTTCAAGCTCAGGGAGAACATGCCGATCGGCGTACGCGTAACGCTTCGCGGTGACAAAATGTACGAGTTCCTGGACCGTTTGATGAACATCGCTCTGCCCCGGGTTCGCGATTTTCGTGGAGTGAACAACAAAGGGTTCGATGGAAGAGGGAACTACACCCTTGGTGTAAAAGAACAGATCATCTTCCCTGAGATTTCAATTGATAAAGTAAACAAGATCAGCGGTATGGACATCACGTTCGTTACCACTGCCAGTTCAGATGAAGAAAGCTTCGAGCTCCTGAAAGCCTTCGGGATGCCGTTTGCAAATAAAACTCAACAATAAAGCATGGCTAAATTATCCGTAATAGCGAGAGAAGCTAAGAGACAGAAACTTGTTTCAACCTATTCCGCAAAAAGGAAGGCGCTGAAAGAAGCCGGAGATTATGAGGCCCTGGACAAATTGCCCCGCAATGCGTCGCCGGTTCGGTTGAAGAACCGCTGCAAACTCACGGGTCGTCCGAGAGGCTATATGCGTAAGTTCGGCGTTTGCCGGAACGTGTTCCGCGAGATGGCATCGGCGGGCAAGATCCCTGGCTTAACAAAGGCCAGCTGGTAGTTTCGGATTTCAGATTCCAGATCACAGATTAAGCTTCTGGAACGCACTTGAAATTTGAAATTTAGAATTAGGAATTTACATAGGTTGCTGAGTATCCAGGTCGGCTAGAAACTTCAAGATGGAAGTGATCCGAAACCCGATAACAGTTTGATTAACAAAAAATGTTACGTATCTTTGCAGCCCGGTTTTTTAAAACGCGGGCTTGCTTTTTAATATAAAGGACGAAGAAAAATGACTGATCCTATAGCAGATTATTTAACCCGGCTACGGAATGCTATCAAAGCCAATCACCGTGTGGTAGAAATTCCGGCTTCTAACCTCAAGAAAGAAATTACCAAGGTTCTTTTTGACAAGGGTTATATCCTGAACTACAAGTTCGAGGAAACAACTAACCATCAGGGCCTTATAAAAATAGCCCTGAAGTACAATCCCGAAACCAGGGAGTCCGCGATTACAAAGCTTGAACGAATCAGTTCACCGGGCTTGCGACAGTACGTGGATACTTCAAAAATGCCGCGTGTGCTTAACGGTCTTGGCGTAGCCATCCTTTCAACATCGAAGGGTGTGATTACCGACAAGGAAGCCCGTTCTCTGAATGTAGGTGGTGAGGTTTTATGTTACGTGTATTAATAAAGAGTCAACGCCATGTCACGTATAGGTAAAAAAGTAATAACAGTCCCTTCCGGAGTAACGATAAACGTAAACAAGACCAAGGTTTCCGTTAAAGGCCCGAAGGGGGAATTGCATCAGGAAATAGAGCCTGATTTTTCAATCAAGCAGGAGAACGGCGAGTTGCTCGTGGAACGTCCTACCGAGCAGAAAAGACATAAAGCAATGCACGGGTTGTACCGTTCACTGATCGCCAATATGGTGGAGGGAGTTTCTAAAGGATTCAGACATCAGTTGGAACTCGTCGGGGTCGGTTATAAAGCTAACGCTCAATCCAACATTCTTGAACTGAGCCTCGGCTATTCACATAACATTTTCCTTGCAGTGCCTTCTGAAATCAAGGTACAGGCAATGCAGGAAAAAGGTCAGAATCCGACGATCATTCTGGAAGGAATTGATAAGCAACTGATCGGACAGGTTGCGGCAAAGATCAAGTCGCTTCGCAAGATTGAACCTTACAAAGGAAAAGGTATTCGCTTCACAGGTGAGTACGTACGCAGAAAAGCTGGTAAGGCTGCTGCTAAATAAACTAAACATAAAGCTTCATAGGTAAAGCAATTACTATGGCAGGCAAAAACAGAGAAAGAAGAGAAAGAATCAAAGCTGGTGTTCGCAAGAAGATTTCCGGCTCGACAGAACGGCCCAGGCTAACGGTTTTCCGGAGTAACCGGGGAATATATGTACAGCTGATCGATGACCTGAAAGGCCAGACAGTAGCTGCGGCATCATCCACTGAGCTTGGCGAAAAGTCAAAATTGAACATTGAGACTTCCAAGGGCGTCGGAAAAAAGATCGCCGAGAAAGCGACTGCAGCCGGTGTGACTGAAATTGTATTCGACAGGAACGGATACCTGTATCATGGAAATATTAAAGCTTTGGCTGATGGAGCCAGGGAAGGTGGATTAAAATTCTAAGAACTGAAATATGTCAGTAAGCAATATTAGCACGGTAAAAGCCAGCGAAATCGATCTTAAGGAAAGAGTAGTAGCCATTGAGCGCGTAGCGAAAGTGGTGAAAGGTGGTCGCCGATTCAGCTTTGCAGCAATTGTTGTTGTAGGAGATGGTAACGGAGTAGTGGGCTACGGTCTCGGAAAAGCCAACGAAGTTACCGACGCGATCACCAAGGGCATCGACGACGCCAAGAAACATCTTGTGAAGGTTCCGATCATCAAAGGAACTGTCCCTCATGAGTCCATCGGAAAATTCGGTGGCGGATTCGTTCTGCTCAAGCCGGCTTCTCCTGGTACGGGTGTAATTGCCGGCGGTGCGATGCGCGCTGTGCTCGAAAGTGCCGGAGTACACAACGTATTGGCAAAATCCAAAGGCTCGTCTAACCCGCATAACGTGGTGAAGGCAACCTTTAAGGCCCTGACCAGTATGCGCGATGCTTTCAGTATTGCAAAGAACAGAGGAGTTGGATTGTCGAAAGTATTTAACGGCTAAAAGACATGGCGAAAGTACAGATCACCCAGAAAAGAAGCATTATCAAGCGGCCGAAAACCCAAAAAGCGACAATTCAGGCGCTAGGTCTCGGCAGAATCAATAAGGCAGTGGAAGTGGAACTCACACCGCAGATTGCCGGCATGATTGCGAAGGTAAATCATTTGATTACGGTTAAAGAAGTTTAAGATGAAGCTGCATACATTAAAACCTGCTGAAGGTTCTGTAAAGACAAATAAAAGACTTGGACGTGGACAGGGATCAGGCGGAAGTACTGCAGGCCGTGGTCATAAAGGTGCGCAATCAAGATCCGGATACTCCAAGAAAGTTGGATTCGAGGGTGGTCAAATGCCCTTACAGCGCCGTGTGCCAAAGTTTGGTTTCAAGAACAACAACAAAGAATACTATAAAGCTGTAAACCTCGACTTGCTCGAAGGTCTTGCTGGAAAATCAAACGCTGATTCGATTACGTTCCAGTTCCTGGTAGAACATGGAATCGTAAGTAAGAATGACAAGGTAAAGGTATTAGGCAGAGGCGAATTGAAGTCTAAGATCAATGTTGAAGCTCACAAATTCAGCGCTTCAGCGGTACAGGCGATTGAAAAAGTAGGTGGAACGGCCACAACGGTGAAATAATGAAGCGTTTCTTTCAGACCATAAAGAACATTTTCTCGATTGAAGACCTGAGGGTCAGGATACTCAACACCATTGGGTATCTGATCATTTTCAGACTAGGGTCTTTTATCGTACTGCCTGGCATCAACGCCACGCACCCGGATTTTCTTGACCCGACCAGGAACCAGGACGGTATCCTCGGTTTTATCAATAACTTTCTCGGTGGAGCGTTCAACAATGCGTCCATTTTCGCATTAGGTATCATGCCATACATTTCTGCGTCAATAATTGTACAGCTGCTGTCGTTTGCTGTGCCGTATTTCCAGAAAATGCAGAAGGAGGGAGAATCTGGTCGAAAGAGATTAAACCAATTCACCCGCGTACTCACAATCATAATAACCCTGTTCCAGGGCTATAGCTATTTGAAAGGTACTATCAACCCGGAATGGATTCTTACACCCGGACCGATGTGGTACGTTTCTTCGCTGGCTCTGATTATTGCAGGAACAATGTTCTGTATGTGGCTGGGCGAACGCATCACGGATAAAGGAATCGGGAACGGGATTTCGATGCTGATTATGATCGGTATCGTATCACGGCTGCCAATGTCGCTTCTCGCTGAAATTGACGCAAAATTCCCCTCATATGCAATTTTCTTTATCCTCGAATTGTTTGTTCTTTTTGCGATCGTTGTAGCGGTGATTGCCCTGACACAAGCAACCAGACGGATTCCGATCCAGTATGCGAAGCAAATGGTCGGGAATAAGCTATACGGGGGCAAACGCGACTTTATTCCGCTCAAACTGAACTCTGCCGGTGTTATGCCGATCATCTTCGCCCAGGCACTGATGTTCCTTCCGACGTTTTTCGGAAGCTTGTTCAGCGACACGGAAATGGGTGCCTATATCGGGTCGACTTTTTCAGATCCGTTCTCATGGCAGTACAGTGTGTTGTTCGCGATATTGATTCTTGTGTTCACGTTCTTTTATACGGCGATCACAATCAACTCAAACGACATTGCTGATAACCTGAAAAGAAATGGCGGTTTTGTTCCTGGTGTTAAGCCGGGTAAGGCGACCGCTGAATTTATTGATACGGTGTTATCAAGAATTACTTTGCCGGGTGCATTGTTTTTGGCAGCTATCGCGATTCTCCCGGCATTTGCCGTGAAGGCGGGCGTTGGACAAAACTTCGCACAGTTCTTCGGTGGTACTTCGCTTCTGATCCTTGTAGGTGTCGTGTTGGACACTCTACAACAGATTGAAAGCTACCTGCTGATGAGACACTACGAAGGAATGATGAAATCCGGCAGAGTAAAAGGACGTTCTCAAATTGCTGCGGCTTAAAGGCTGAAATGGTTCACTTAAAAACGGAAGAAGATCTTATCATCATCCGTGAGGGAGCCCAGATTCTGGGCAAAGCACACGGAGAGGTTGCCAGACTTATCAAACCTGGCGTAAAGACTTCGGATCTGGACAAAGTGGCCGAGGAGTTCATAAGGGACAATAGTGGTTCTCCGTCGTTTAAAAATTACAACGGGTTCCCATCCTCACTGTGTATCTCGGTTAACGAGGTAGTGGTGCACGGGTTTCCCGGCAAGTATGAGCTGAAAGAAACAGACGTGATCTCCGTCGACTGCGGAGTCTACTACAAGGGGTTTCATACTGATTCGGCTTACACATACCCACTTGAGGGTGTGACTGGCGAAACCCTTCTGCTGCTCGAGCGCACGTACGATTCTTTATTTAGAGGGATCGAACAAGCAAAGGCAGGAAACCGGGTTGGAGATGTTTCTTTTGCGATTCAAAGCTATGTCGAAGGATTCGGATATGGTGTCGTCAGAGAACTGGTAGGACACGGAGTAGGTCGAAAACTTCACGAAGACCCCGAAGTTCCGAATTACGGAAAGCGGGGGAAAGGTGTGAAACTGGTGCCCGGAATGGTTTTCGCGATCGAACCGATGATCAACGGAGGCACACGCAAGGTAGTGCAGGAACGAGATGGATGGACGATCAGAACAAGTGACCGCAAGCCGTCAGCGCATTTTGAGCACACCGTCGCCGTACACGAGGATAGAACCGAGATATTGACGACGCACCAGTATATAGAAGAAAATTATACGTATAAGTGGCGAAACAAAGGTCAATTGAACAAGATGGTACAATAACAGAAGCATTGTCGAATGCAATGTTTCGGGTACAACTGGAAAACGGGCACGAGGTATTAGCCCACATATCGGGAAAGATGCGGATGAATTACATCCGGATTTTACCGGGAGATAAGGTTAGACTTGAGATGTCTCCTTATGATTTGACAAAAGGCAGGATTGTTTTCAGATACAAGTAGAAGCAGAACAATATAGAAATGAAAGTTAAAGCATCCATAAAGAAGCGCAGCGCGGATTGTAAGATCATTCGCCGCAAGGGCAAACTATATGTGATTAACAAAAAGAATCCCAGGTATAAACAAAGACAAGGTTAATTATGGCACGTATAGCAGGTGTAGATATTCCTGACAATAAGAGAGGCGAAATAAGCCTGACCTATATCTTCGGTATAGGCCGTCGCAGAGCACAGAGCATTCTTTCCGAAGCTGGTATCAGCTGGGATAAGAAGGTTAAAGAATGGAACGACGATGAGTCGAATGCTGTTCGTGCCATTATCGCTGAAAAGTTCAGGATCGAAGGTGTGCTTAAATCTGAGATCCAGTTGAGCATTAAGCGTCTGATGGATATAGGATGCTACAGAGGCCTCCGTCATCGCAAGGGTCTTCCTGTGCGTGGCCAGACCACGAAGAACAATGCCCGTACGCGGAAAGGTAAGCGTAAGACTGTAGCGAACAAGAAGAAAGCAACAAAAGGATAATACATAAACTTCTCAATTAATGGCTACTGCTGACAAGAGAAAAGACAAAGCAAAAAAGCGAGTGGTGAATGTTGAAGCTGTTGGTCAGGCCCATATAAGGGCGACCTTCAACAACATTATCATCGCCATGACTAATACAACAGGCCAGGTGATTTCCTGGGCTTCTGCAGGTAAAATGGGTTTTAAAGGATCCAAGAAGAATACACCCTATGCGGCACAGACTGCTGCGCAGGAGTGTGCTTCCAAGGCTTTCGAACTCGGCTTACGCAAAGTTGAAGTGTTCGTAAAGGGGCCTGGTGCCGGCCGTGAATCAGCGATCCGTACAATACAAAACACGGGTATCGAAGTTACCGCGATTCGCGACGTGACTCCGCTGCCGCACAACGGCTGCCGACCTCCGAAAAAGAGAAGAGTATAAAATAAACAGTTTAACGTTTCAGGTACTGGATGTCAATAATCTGAAATCTGAAATCTGAAATTTGAAATAAAATTAGCAATGGCAAGATATACAGGTCCGAAAGCCAGAATTTCAAGAAGATTTAACGAGCCGATCCTTGGCGACAACAAGGCTCTGCAAAAGAAGAACTATGCGCCCGGCATGCATGGACGGGGAAAAAAGCGCAAGCAGTCTGAATATGCTGTACAGCTTGCGGAAAAGCAGAAGGCGAAATATATCTATGGATTGCTTGAGAGGCAGTTCGCAAAGTTGTTCGACGAAGCAACCCGTAAAGCCGGTGTGACTGGTGAAAAACTTCTTCAGCTTCTTGAAGCGCGTTTGGACAATACGGTTTACCGACTTGGTATTGCTCCTACCCGCAGGGCTGCGCGTCAACTTGTGTTGCATAAGCATATTCTGGTGAATGGAGACGTTGTTAACATCCCCTCGTTCACGTTGAAGCCTGGCGATCTTGTTGGGGTTCGTGAGCGTTCAAAATCCCTTGAGGTGGTGACGAATTCGCTGTCGCTTCAGGGCTCCAAGAAGTACAATTGGTTAGAGTGGGACAACAACGAAATGGTGGGTAAAATGATCAACGTGCCCCCTCGCGAAGATATTCCGGAGAACATCAACGAACAGTTGATTGTGGAATTGTACTCTAAGTAATTTTATACGTTAATCTACAAACTATGTCAATATTAGCATTTCAAATGCCGGAGAAGGTGGTAATGGAAAAGGCCGATGATTTCCACGGTCTGTTTACCTTCAAACCTCTGGAAAAAGGATATGGAGTTACCATCGGCAACGCGCTGAGACGGATCCTCCTGTCCTCACTCGAAGGATATGCCATCACCGGGATCAAGATCCCTGGCATTCTGCATGAGTTCTCTACTATCGAAGGTGTTGTAGAAGACGTAGCGGAAATCATCCTCAACCTGAAGATGGTCCGTTTTAAGAAAGTTGCTGATACGTTCGATAATAAGATCACGGTCAACATCAAGAAACAAAAGCAATTCAAGGCTGGCGATGTTGCCAAATTCACATCTGCTTTTGAAATCCTGAATCCTGAGCACGTGATCTGTAACCTTGACGAGACCGCTCAGTTCGAAATCGAGCTGACCATCGAAAAAGGTAGAGGATACCTGCCTGCAGAAGAAAACAAGCCCAATGAGCAGGTGTTCGGATTTATTCCGATTGACGCCATCTTCACACCCATTAAGAATGTGAAGTATAGTGTTGAAAACACCCGTGTTGAGCAAAAGACTGACTACGAAAAGCTGGTTATCGATATCGAAACCGACGGTTCAATCCATCCTGAAAAGGCGCTGGAAGGTGCTGCATATATCCTGATCAAACACTTTGCCCTGTTCTCCGATAAGTCGATGGAACTGGAAACCGGCAAGGATGCGGAAGTTGAGCAGGTTGACGAGGAGATGCTGCACATGCGGAAACTTCTTAAGACTCCGCTTCATGACCTCGACCTGTCTGTTCGTGCTTACAACTGTCTCAAAGCAGCAGATGTGAAAACACTGGGCGACCTGGTACAGCTTGAAATCTCGGACATGATGAAGTTCAGAAACTTCGGAAAGAAATCACTGGCTGAACTCGAACAACTGGTAGCTGAAAAGAACCTTACCTTCGGTATGGATCTGGCGAAATATAAACTTGAGGAAGACTAAATCATGAGACACGGTAAGAAGATCAATCATTTAGGGAGAAAGGCCG
>JAEZEH010000014.1 GCA_023417785.1 Bacteroidota bacterium | reverse complement strand
CAAACGTGGCTTTGATGGTGGGAATCCGGGACGCCCAGCTGGAAAAGCAAAACCCGGAAAAAAAGAAAAATGCTCCGAGATGTGTCCGCTGCCTGTCCTTGAGTTCCATCATTGCAAAATGCGGTGTGAATATGCATGGATAATATGTAAATCCAACGCACCGGGTGATTCTTAATGAGGCCGCGTCGTTTTTTACTTCCCTCAAACCGTTGCATCAGAATCTGGCGGTTTAGTGCAATCCTATAAAATCAAACCACCAGGTTTCGACCCGAAACATTCAGCCGGGTCGGCGCACTTCGAAGAAAGTTAGTTTTCCGGCCTGCGGTTCGAATGCGAAAACGAGTTAAACACGATTTGTTTGAGAATGCTGATGTAGTCGTCAAAACCGAAAGGCTTTTGAAAGGTAAAGGAGGCACCGTCGCGGGTAAGAACGTCAGCCACCTTGGCCGGCATCGACGTTGAGTACATAATTATCGGGATATTGCTGAACTCGGGAATTGCCCGGAGTTGCAGAAGGCACTCATGACCTGAGATACGCGGAATGTTGAAATCGATAAAAATGTAATCCGGAAGGAGGATCATTTCGTTACTAAGCAGTTGAATGGCTTCATCGGGATAGCCAAAACCCATACAAAGGAATGAAGGATCAATATGAGCTAACGCGTCCCGCATGATTTCGAGATCGTCGGAATCGTCGTCAATAATAACTACCGTCTTAGGCATGGGCACAAATCGCAACGCAAGTATAACAATTCCGTTGGCGAGTTGTTTCCGCAAATAATAATAAAAATCAGGCTGAGGGATTAACCCTGGTAAGACACGAGTTGATCTTGTTAACGAGTTCCTCCATCTCAAACGGTTTTTCAAGATAGGCGTCAACGCCGTATTCCCGGGCAATGGCTGGCAGTTCAGGGTTACCGGAAAGGAAAATGACGGGTATGTCCCGCGCCTGATTATTTGCCTTTAGCCATTTAAAAACCTCGAAGCCATTCACCCCCGGCAGTCCAATGTCAAGTATGAACGCGTCGGGCCAATTGTTCAGCATCTCCAGCACTGGAAATCCATTGGCATAGGTATACACATCAAAGCCTGCTTTTTTCAAGCCCATTTTGATGAGGCTCTGTGCGTCATCGTCGTCCTCGATTATATAAACTAGTGGTTTCATTCGGTGACTTTAAGTTCAAACTCTCCGTAATGAAAATGATGCCCGATCTTTCGCTGTACGAAAATCCTTCCGTCCTGATCACAACGGGGAGGTTAGTGTACAACTTAGCGGCCCCGTTTGCCGGGAATACGCGACCCGAAGCGCTCCGGGGATTTTGTGTATCGATCTCTTGGTGAATACGTTCGCGCTGTTTAAACAAGCAATTTGTTTTTCACGGAACACGGCAATCACGAAATCGTCAGCGGCCATCCGTTCGAACCGGACTTTTTTATACTTTCACTCCGGATATGATATCAGAGATCAGAACCGTCGATGCCACCAGATATGTTACTCCCCTTCGCGAAGGGGGATCGCTACCTGCAATCATGGAGGCCAGCGACGAATTTCTGTACGTAACCAAGTTTCGTGGCGCCGGGCAAGGCCGCAAGGCATTGATTGCCGAGTTGATTGGAGGACTGGTGGCGACGCTCCTGGGATTCCGGGTTCCGGAACTCGTGTTTATCCGTCTGGACGAAGCCTTCGGTCGGATAGAAGGCGACGAAGAAATCCAGGACCTGCTCAAAGCCAGTACAGGCCTCAACCTCGGCTTACATTATCTTTCGGGGGCGATAACTTTCGATCCGGTGGCCACGCGGGTTGATGCCGATTTCGCTTCCCGTGTGGTCTGGCTGGATTGTCTGTTGATGAATGTCGACCGCACCTTTCGAAATACCAATATGCTTCTATGGAAGCGCGACATCTGGCTCATTGACCACGGAGCATCGTTGTACTTCCATCACAGCTGGAACGAACTCGATAACGCTGCCAAGCCCTTTCCCATGATCCGGGACCACGTATTTCTGCCCCTGGCGACCGAACTCGATGCGGCCAACGATAGTCTGCAGGAAAAACTCTCCCCTTCCGCTATCCAAAGCGTTGTGGATGCGATTCCTCAGGACTGGCTGGCGGGAGATCACGCATTTGAATCGCCGGATCTGAACCGTGACGCCTATCGGATTTTTCTCGAGGAAAGACTTAAACAAGCAGACAAATTCATCAAAGAGGCCCAATATGCACGGAAGTCACTTATTTGAATATGCCGTAATCCGGGTGGTGCCTCACGTCGAACGCGAGGAGTTCATCAATGTTGGGGTGATTCTGATTTGTCCGGAAAAGAAATTTCTGAAGGCAAGTTTTGCTGTCAATGAGAAACGCCTCCGGGCCCTCTGCGATGAACTCGACATGGATGAACTCAACCGGTACATCGAATCCTTCGACCGGATTTCGAATGGTAGCCCGAACTCCGGACCGATTGGAAAGCTTCCCCAGAAAGAACGTTTCCGCTGGCTCACGGCGTCGCGCAGTACCATCCTTCAGACGTCGCCGGTACACCCCGGACTATGCCTTGATCCGCAGGAGATGCTTGACAAGCTTTTCGTCAAACTCGTGAAATGATTTTTAAGCCTGGAAATTGGATTTCGGATTTCAGAGATTTCAGATTTGAGATTGGGGATGCGGCACGGAGCCGGTTCTTCGTAATGAGCTAAAGCTCCTACGTGAGCGTCATTGTTTAGGTGTCGGTCGAGTTCAGGACTAAAGTCAATTTTGAGTGTCTATTGTTTCCGCCGGCTGAAGCCGACGGTTACTAAGAATTTCGGATTCAATGATTTCGGATTTCAGATTAGGGTATGCGTCATAAAGCAGGGTTCTTCTAAATGAGCTAAAGCTCCTAACGTGAGCGTCATTATTTGGTGTAGGGCGTGTTCAGGACTAAAGTCCATTCCGAATGTGTGTTTTTCCCGCCGGCTGAAGCCGCCGGTTACTAATGAATTACCTCACAGTCACCATGGTTTTTTGCTCATTCAGCTAGCCATGCTGTTGTAACCAGGGAGGCAACTTCGGCAATGATGTTTTCGACTTCGTCGTAGCCGCAGGCACTTCCTTTGACGAAAACTACGAGAATTACATGACCACCGCCGGGAAGCGCAATAATCCCAGCGTCATTTGTCGCAATATTTACCCCTGCCAGGGTGCGGTGCCCACCTGTTTTGTGTGCCACCGTCGCGCCTGCCGGAACTCCCGCTTTGATTCTGTTCTGTCCCAACGGCGTGTCCTCAAGCAGTTTCATCAACAACTTGTAATCAGTAAATCCCGGCAAAGTGCGGCGGTATATTCGCATAAATAGCTGCCCCATCCCTTCCGGCGTCGATACATCACGCCTGTCATTCAGATACGCTTTTACAATGGCGAGTTCCTGCTCCTGAGAAAAGGTCTTCAGCACACTGTCAATCTCCAGACCCTCGTAGCTGCGAAATTTGGGTGAAGCTGCAGCAAGATAGTCCGTACCCATCTGTTTCTCCGTTCGGCTTACATTGAAACCATTGAGCCCCGCGGCGGAAAAATACCGGGTCACGTTTTTAGAACCACCTGCCAATTGCAGTAATACATCACATGCCGTGTTATCACTATAGGAAACCATTTGCCTTAGCAGTTCGCCCTGCGTTATCCTGAAATTCCCGTCTTTCTTCCATCTGCGCAATAGCGGACTGTACTCGGGTCCGAGCAGGTCTTTTGAAATTTCAACTGTGTCAGTCAGACTGAGCTTTCGGAGAAAAACCTGGTTCAGGTAATATATGGCAATGGGAATCTTGTAGACACTTGCCATGGGAAAAAACTGGTTTTCGCGATAGGAAACGCGTCGGCCTGTTTCTACATGCATGGCGTACACACCCAGGGTGCCTCCGGATTTTTTTTCAAGTTGCAGAAACTGTTCACGAACACCAGATTGTGCCTGCACTGAGCTGGCCGTCGTCGTTATGAAGAGCAATATCCCTGCGAAGTGGAAAGCGAAAATAATTGATCGTTTCATTTAGTCGGAACTAAGTTCGGGATACAATTCCTCCTGCTGAACCTCAGGTACATTGGTCTCTTCTGTCTTTGACGTGATCCGTTTAGAAATGGTATACGCGTGCATCTGGCCATCGTCAACGGGCTGGCAGAGCGCAAGAACGTCGTCTTTCGTCAGAGCTGGATTCAGCCAGTCCTTTTCATATTCACGTGGAATGATGACGGGCATCCTTTGTTTTGAATTATGTATCCGCCCCATCAACCCATTGGCGCGTGTAGTCAGTACGGTATAGGTACAGTGAGCCTCACCCGTGGTACGGTCAGTCCATTTTGAGTACAGGCCGCCAATAGAGAACAAAGGCTGCTGCGCCAGCTGGATAAAATACGGAAACTTCTTTGACTTTTTTTCCTCGGGATTCAGCCACCGCCATTCGTAAAACCCCGTACAGGGTATCAGGCATCGCTTCCCTTCCTTGGCGGCGTCGCGGAAACTCGGTTTTTCAAACATTTCTTCGCTGATACAATTCAGCGTTGAGATCCTAAGCTTAAGCGCCGATGGAAGATCCTTTACCCAGAACGGTATCATCCCCCAGTTGAAAAGCTGCAGCTCACCAGAGCGACCCGTGGTGAGTACGGGCGTTGCCTTAAAGTCAAAGCCGTTCTCGTGAAAGTTCGGTTCATACACCTCCTTCATTACTTCCGAATACGATGCGGAGTAGTAGTCGGCGAGATAATCCACGTCGAACTTTTGTGATTTATGATAGCACATAGGGAGTGGGTTGCGTCATTTTTTTTGTATGTGAGGGCGAGGCCTGCCGCGCTGGTTACCGCACCAAACCAGGCCGGCAACAAATTTATAAAGTTTGTGTGTCCGACCCAACAATGGACACCTATCGCAGTAAGAAAACCCGTTGCCATAGCCAGCGCCATAATCTGCCATAGGTTGACACTTGGTTCTCCGCACCGGATGATGAAAGAGAAGATTAATCCGATACCGAAAGTCCTCCCCCGAATGGTGCCTGAATAGCGGCTTGTCATTACGAAGTTTTATAAGGTTTTCAAGCATATTCTCACTGCATTTGAGTCCAGACAACAAATCAGCAGAACTTAACCACGCGTGACAAGGTAATAAGGTTTTGGGGAACAGGAGACCGATTCTGCTACTATGGTCCACGGTTGATAAGCGTAACTCCCACTACATTAATCTCCGACTCGCGACCCCTTCAAACCTAACACACGTTCCTAAGGAAGACGCCTAATAATTGATTATTTCTCTAATAATCACATTTTTAACCCGTGAACGTGATCACAATTTAATACCTTTACACCTTCTGAAAAAGTCATAACTCATTCCCTGAATCTTTACCGCTAATAGAGAAACCAGGACGCACTATGTTTATCGAGATCATGGACACGACCCTGCGCGACGGGGAACAAACATCGGGAGTAGCTTATACAGCTTCCGAAAAACTGAACATTGCCAAGATGCTGCTGGAGGAAGTCAAGGTGGATCGCATTGAGATCGCTTCGGCACGAATCTCCGACGGCGAGTTCGAGGCCGCGAGCAAGATCGTGAAGTGGGCCAGTGAGCATGGGTTTCTTCATGCTGTAGAAATCCTTGGATTCGTTGACGATAACCGTTCTCTTGACTGGATTGACCGCGCCGGTGGCAAAGTAATCAATCTTCTGTGCAAAGGTTCACTGAAACATCTTGAGGGCCAGCTGCGAAAGAGTCCGGCGGAGCATATTGCCGATATCCGGAGATCGATTGCCTACGCAACGGAACTCGGCATCAAGGTGAACGTCTACTTCGAAGACTGGTCAAACGGAATGCGCAATAATCCAGACTACGTTTTTTATCTGATGACCGAATTGCAGGACGAAGCCATTGAGCGATTCATGCTTCCCGATACGCTGGGTATTCTTAATCCCGATGAAACCTATACGTATATACGCCAGATGGTTGAACGGTTTCCCGGAAAACGTTTCGATCTTCACGCGCACAATGATTATGACTTCTCCGTTGCGAATTGTTACTCGGGAGTAAAGGCAGGTGTGGCCGGACTTCACGTGACGGTTAACGGATTGGGTGAACGCGCAGGCAACACACCGTTGTCAAGCGTCGTGGCTGTTTTGAAGGACCACCTGAAAGCTGAGTTTTCGGTCGACGAATCCGCACTGTGTAGCGTCAGCAAGCTTGTCGAAGTATTTTCAGGCATAAGCGTACCTGCCAACAAACCGGTTATCGGTGACCATGTATTCACGCAAACCTGTGGTGTTCACGCCGACGGCGACAACAAAGGCAACCTATATCACAACGAACTCATGCCGGAACGTTTTGGCCGGACACGTCAGTATGCGTTGGGCAAAACGTCGGGAAACGCGAGCATACGAAAGAATCTCGAGGAACTCGGCATTGAACTCGATCCTGAATCACTGCGCAAAGTGACGCAACGTGTCGTGGAACTCGGTGACAAAAAAGAAAACATCACCGCCGAAGACCTCCCCTACATCATCTCAGACGTACTCGGTCGCGAGATGCTGCAGGACAAGATCCGGATCAGGAACTACTACTCGAGTCACGTCTTTAACCTCAAACCAGTCGCTACACTGAGTATCGACATCGATGGCGAAGTGTATGAAGCAACGTCAACCGGCGATGGACAATACGATGCGTTCATGCAGGCGCTGAAAAGTATCTATGACCGGCTAGGAAAACGACTTCCGCAATTATTGAATTATAAAATATCCATACCGCCCGGGGGTAGAACGGACGCATTTGTCGAGACCATCATTACCTGGGGATTCGATGACAGACAGTTCAAGACCCGTGGCTTTGAATCTGATCAACAGGCTGCGGCTATCACCGCCACCCTGAAAATGCTGAACCTTCTTGAAGGCAAAGCGCCGGCACCCAAGCCCCGTATTATTGAGGGCATTGATGTTGTGCCGCGATCATAATCCGGGCGCGATTCACATTCTGCTAATGTTTTCTTAATCCACTTCCGGCAACACCAGCACCGGGAAACTCGTATGGTTCACCAGGTTCTCAGCGATGGAATGAGAAAACAGCTTTAACACACCATCGCGATCGTGTGGCGTCAGCGTGATCAGATCGGCACCTACCTTATCAGCGGCTGTGTTTATGGCGAGTTCTTCATCGTTGGTTTCGCCGAAGTTGATAGTAAACTTGTTATCAGGAAAACGCGCCACAACACCTGCCATCGTTTTTCTCGCCAGCTCGTGTTCGATCGAATGAATCGCGAGGTTGACATAAAGCAAATGAATCGTCGCGTCGAAACAGGTTGCCAGTTCTGTAAGGAATAGCAATGGCGCCGTCACATTTTCCTCGAAGGATGAAGCAAACAGAATATTCCGGATGTGCGATGACTTCACTTCGTTCTTCACAACCAATACCGGAACATCAGTATGACGTGTTACGTATTGAGCATTTGAACCACCCACCCACTCGGCAATACCTCTCAAACCATGAGTTCCCATGATGATCAGGTCAACGCGATATGAGTCGGCATAATCTTCGATGCGTTCGCTTCCGCGATCATAAACCAGAACAGCCCGAGCCTTAACTCCCAGGGACTCCGCCCTGCGCACAAGCAAGTCAAGGTCTGTTTTGATGTGACCGAGTTCGGCATGACTGAGACTAATAATGCCGGCGTTATTAGGAACATGAAGACTTCCGACCGGGTCGGGATAGAGATGCAGGAACAATACCTCAGCGTCAAGACGCTTCGCCATCGGTATGGCAAGGTCGACAGCCTTTGAGGCACACTCGGAAAAATCCGTAGGTACAAGTATTTTCTTGATGGTCATGACTCAACAGATTAATTGAGACGTACTCCTCGATTTTTACTATCCGGCACGGCCGCCGGATGCAATTCATCTGCTTTAATATCGTTTTCCGCCAACTATAAAAGTATGATCGGAATCAGTTGTTAAGAAGATATTCATCCTCCTCGTTAGCCTCACAAACCTCCCCAAAGATTCCCATTAACATGACTACAATCATTCGGAAATAGCATCAGTGTCATAAAGAACGGCGGCTGTAAGTGGTACTTTTCAGGACGAAAAACCCATTGTTATGAACAAGAAATATCTGAATACCCTGAACGATGCATTAGCCTTTCAGCTTAACAATATGTACGATGCCGAACAAAAGCTCCGGCATGAAATCGCGCTTTGCTGCCGATTCACAAATTTCATTCATCTTCAGAATGAAATGGATAAATACATCGAACAGTCATCCAACAAGATGACTAAGCTTGAACGAATTTTCAATTATTTGATGGAGGAACCAGGTGGACAATCCAACCTGATAATAGATAAGATGCTCGAAGACGCGCATGCTGTTTCAAAGATGGCGGGCTCATCCCGACTGCGCGATATGATGCTAACGAGTTCCCTCCTCGCCATCAACCATTATAAAATGGGCGTGTACAGTTGTGCTCAGGTGATTGCTCTTGAACTGGAAATCGAAACAGTGTCGGACTTGCTGGCGGAAATTGTTCATTGGGAAAAAGAGACCAACAAGTCACTTTCAAAAATTGCGCTCGAGGAAACGGTTTATCACTCAAGCAGCGCGCTGCAATAAAAAAAATGCGCCAGGTTGCCCGTTTAGTTTGTGAATCGAATGCCTTATCTTCAGAACGGATAGCCTCCTCCGTTGTGCGACATTTCGCTGGCTTTCTTGAATGACTATAACCTAAACAAGATCAATATGGCCTACAATTATTCGCGCAATCTGAAACTTCCGTTTACGGAAGTGGTTTCCCGCGTAAGGGAGAACCTTGAGGATCAAGGTTTCAACATTATTAATACGATCGACCTGAAAAAGAATCTGAGAAGCGAGCTGAAAATTGAATTTCGGAACTATCAGATTCTTACGACCTGTCACACGCTGTTAAGCTATAAAGCTATCAGTCTTGAACCGCATATCGGCGAGCTCCTGCCATGTAACGTGGTGATTCAGGAACATGAAAACGGTACAGTAGAAGTCTCGGCCACGAATCCGCTGGAAACGCTGGACAAGAACATGATCACCCCATCGCTTGAAGTGGTTGCAATGGAACTCAGTCTTCATCTCCGGACAGCGATCGACTCGCTTCAGATAAGAAAGGAAGTTCCATTCAGCTTTGCCTATTAACTGACAATCCAAACCAAACCGGAAAATGCCAGCCTCTACAGCTGGCATTTTCTTTTGGCGCGCATTCGGCTCAGGCCCCGGCTTACAAGGCAAGAGGTTCAGCTCAAATCCCGGATTTTCAACCGAAATCCTTTACCCTGGTTTATGTCTGTGCGAGAAATTACCTCAACGGGTGGGCTACTTTCCCTTGTAATATTCGCCAAAAGGTTGTCGGATTTCCGTGAGCGGAATTTCGCTATTTCAAACCCCGAACCGATCCTCAACCTAACTTTACCTTTTCCATGCAAGCGGAGCTGGATGTTACCACATCACTTATTTCCCGAATCAAGAAACTCAATATTTCAACCGACGGAATCCGGATTATTGCAAACCTCCATTCAAGCCGAACCCCGTTATTGGTAGAGTTCAAAGCCTTCAAGTCCTTCCTCGCGTCGGAGATCCGCCAATTCAAAAGCCTGGAAAAATCCGCTGAGTTCTACCATAACTTCAGCGGCGAGGGATTCGCAGGCATTGATTGTTTTCAGGGTTCCCATGTATCGGTTCGCACCTATCCCGGTGTGAATGATATTGTGTTCGACCTGTTCCTCTCCAACACGCTTCCTGACCACGAAGAAATTTCTCACACGCTTTATACGAAAACCATCGCTTTTTTCGAATCGCGTGTTCTCAACGAGAAGGTGGTTAAGTGCTGACACGGCAATGCTCAAAAGCTAACTGTGTAAAACAACACGGGCAACAACGACAACTGGTCGAAGGACTCAACTTTACCCGTAGTTTCATTGTAATAATAACCGAGTTCCGCCGCGTTATTCGTCAGGTTTTGCAGATCCAATTTGAGTTCCTGGCTTATTTTCCTGTTGTCGATGCGGTACGATATTGCCAGATTAATCATAAACACATTATCCCCTCTTTCGCTGAAGGCCCGGTCTTCAAAAAATACGGTGCGCTTTCTGGCAATCGATTCCTCGAGATTGATAGGGGTGAATCGCCTGCCGCCAAGTGATGTTACCTTCGTGTTTATCCCGAGAACCTTTTTCCGGGATGACCGCGATTTCAGATGAAACTCCTTGCCAAACAACACATTACCAATAACCTGGCCGTTGAACAGCGTATTACGCTCCACCCCGTCGAGGGCCGTGTACTTGGAATCAAACAGTGAACTTGTAACCAGAAAATAGTAATTATCGGCGAAGTAACGTTCGAGAGTCAGTTCCACGCCCAGGTTGCGCCCTGTTCCCGCATTCACCAGCTCGCGATCGGTAAGCCCCTCCATCTGATTGATGAGGGAATACGAACTTGCCGGGTCATTCTCTACCGGCACGTCGTAAAGTTGCTGATAGTATGCTTCCGCCTTTAGAAAAAGGTTTTGCGAAAGTTTGTTCTCGTACCCGATCACGTAGTGCCGGGCTTTGGTGAATCCAAGGTCGCGGTTAGGCATATGGGGGTCGCCATTTCTGTCGGGGAGAATCGCGTAGTAGTTGGTAAGCGTTTCCATTTTTCCGTGTATTCCGAAGCCGGCAGTCAGGGCCTGGAGCGGCTTGAACTGCCACCGCATACTTAGTCGGGGCTCCACGGAAACAGCGTTGTTGATGGAGAAACCCTGGACATGCGCGCCACTGACAACCGACAACGATGGCCAGGGTCGTACCTTCCAGGATACAAAACCCTGATATTGGTCGGCCTTGCCTTCGAGGTTTAGGTCGTTGACGAACTGGCTGGTTTCTTTATCGAAATACAGGTTATAAAAGTCGAAGCTGTTGCGCGTGTAAATCAATCCTGCCTGAATTGTATGCCTTGCATTGAACTTATGGGTCAGCGTCGACGCTCCTTTCAGAGTTTTCTTGGTAAGCGCGTAATCATCAACCATCTGGAGTCGGGCAAGGTCATCAGGTTCGTAACCCAGAAATCCGCTACCGTTCTGCGAAAGCGAAAACGAGTTCTGCAGGAAGGTGTTCGACCCGAGAGGTAAATATTGTGTTATACCGACCACGCCCATGTGGGACTTGTAATTTCCCTGTTCAAGCAAGACGTCTTCATTTTCGTCTTCAAATTCCTCCTCCTGAATATTGCTTTTCCCACCTACGCCGAACACAGAAAACGTCCCCATCGAACGCGTTGGCAAATGAAATTTGAAAGACATATCCTGGTACTTCGGAATGCCACCGAAGTCGACGAGTCCTAAACTGTTTAATAAGGACAGCGTTGAGTAGCGATAATTGATGAGATACGAGGCGTCGCTGTTTTTTGAAAACGGACCTTCCAACGTCGCGTCCGTGCCCAGAACCCCGACGGCAATACTGTATTCACGTTTTTCGTTGTTGCCTTTCCTGAGGCGCATATCGAAAACACCGGAAAGGGCGTTTCCAAATTCTGGGGCGAAGGCGCCGGTATAGAAGTCGGCATTGGTAAGCATCGCACTATTGAGGGCATTTATTGGCCCACCGGTGGCACCCTCATCCGAAAAGTGGTTGGGGTTCGGGATGTCTATCCCTTCAAGCCGCCACTGAATTCCCTTCGGAGAGTTTCCCCGAACGATTATGAAGTTGTCGCCCGAAGCATCCATGTCTACGCCGGCATATGCGGACACCATCCGGGCCGGGTCATTCCACGAACCGGCATAACGCTTGGTCTCCTCCACGGTGAAGGCTCGCGCACTGGTCAACGCCATTTCGTTGGAGATTTCAGATTTGTCCCCGTTACCGTCAACCACAATTGCATCCATCAGAACCAGCGACTCCTTCAAAGGGATTTCGAGGACAGTTTCTTTACCGGAGGTGACGAGGATGTTGGGCAGGACCCGGTCTTCATATCCTACGAAAGTTATCAACAGCGTTATTCGGCCTACCGGCACATTCTGGATGCGGAAGGTTCCATCCACATCGGAGCTGGCACCGAGGAGTTGGTTGGAATCGGTTAGCCGGACATTAGCCCCCGGCAGCGGAGTGCGTGAATCTTCGTCGATGATTCGGCCGCGAACCGTCTGGCGGATCTCCTGACCCACGGACCATTGAACAAAGGCACAACAAAACAGAACAAGACAAGCGAAGGATTTTTGAAACGACATTTTGTTTTAAGGATTGGTTTCCCTTCGGACAATTCACCGGAGAAAAACCCTTAGTTCGGGTGTCAAATATCCGCGAATAACTTTTTGGAGAATTGGTTCGATCCGACAACTGAAATGCTTTGTACTGTCAATTCAATCATAACTTTATAAAATTACCTTAGACATCTATTTATCAATATTTTAAAGCTATTTAATTAAAGCATATAATTAATCGTATTTCGCTATTTAAGGGGCTTGAAATGGTATCATTTTCCCGGATAGACAGACTTTTCCGGTTTTTTGTCAAATTGTCATTAATAATCGTCGTTTTCAGCTCATAAACAGCGTTTTTACAGGAATTCAATAAATTGCAAATTTCTTACATGGCGCTTCAACAAGTCCTGAAATTTGTACCATAAATATCTCTAAACCAAATACTTGGATAGTATTATATAAAGCAAGACAAGAAGGCAATTTTTCGTCATCAGAAACGATCCCATTCAATGCTTTTCGAAACGGATTTTAAAGGGACTTCTACGTGTAAATAAGTCAGCAGACCATGAAGTTTACCGGTAATTAGCGTGCGATTTCACGCATCCCGCGCGAGGGGATCAGAGTTCCTTTTGGTAAGCGACAACGTCCAGCACCATCCCAAACTTCTCTCCCACGTTTTTGAAGTGGGCGCATTTCTAGTAACCCGATTTTTCGAAAACACGAATGCTCCCGGTGTTGTCGCCAGAGATCACTC
>JAEZEH010000171.1 GCA_023417785.1 Bacteroidota bacterium | reverse complement strand
CCAAGTGGAACTGAGTAGTTCACAATCAAGGCCGGACTAATTCCCTGAACCTGGACATAATAGTTATCGTGGGGAGGCTTAGCGCTTACCAGATTTTGAATCGTATAATTTATTTCGAACTGGGCTGAAAGCTCACGTCGTGATTTCTCCTGCCAGCGTCTGATGTATGCGCCGCCTACCATCAGGACCATTTGAGTTTTTTCCTGAGGTCGGAGCGTGCTGACGGGATACGCGCGCTTCAATCCGTTTCCATAAAAGTTCATGGCAAGCCCGGCACCATTACCTTTCCCGTTGGTGAAAAGCAGATCTATTTTGCCACCACCGCGAGAACGAAGATAATCTTGTGTGTTGCCTGAGAGAATGTGATACATCCCTGCCAGCAGCATGTCCATACGCGGACCTGACGTATCAATGTATTCGAAATCGCTTAGTCGCGGTTCTTTGTAATGATATGCGTAGCTTTCGCGTGGACCATAACGCGGAAAGGTGAGGTACATAAAATAAACCGTTCCCTCCGGTACGCCGTTCACGACGCGTGGATGAAAGGACGGGTTGGGCAACGCCTTGCCGTAAAGGCTATCCAGGATATCTGAAGCTTCAATTCCGTTTATTTTATACAAGGACGCACCTCCGTCGGCATCCACCGAAAAAATAAACTCCAGTTCGCGGGAATTCAGCTGTTCACGTTGTCCGCGGGTAAAGTCTATGCCTAAATAAATCAAGCTAAGCCGATGCGTGCCACCAATTGGCTCAACGTCGACTATTTTATCCTGGGCCCGGGCCACGGCAGTGCTCAAAAGCAGGAGAAGTACTGTAAGTGTACGATTACGAAGTAACATGTATTAAGATCAGCCACTGACAAGATAAGTATCTTTACTGTTTTCTGTGGATGATTTCCATCATGGGCTGATTAGGTTTTCGAGTTGTATCCCAAAACCTTTCGCTTTTACGACCATAGACCAATACATTTTGGTCAGGTTGTGTTGAAAAGGCCCTTTCCGAATGTTTCGCCCCGTTAATACCTTCGTAGCAAGGAGACAGGAATTTTTTTCCATTCCATATACCGTGGGGACGCCGGCATCGTTTTATTTCTTTTATTTGGGTATGCAGAATGCAGTTTCAAAATTCAAAATTCAGGGTCCAGGCGTGAAGGCGCCAGGTCCTGACGCTCCAGGAAAATTCCTTTCGTTTTGTACGCCAATTTCTAAAGTCGCTATATGCTTGTGTTTTATAAGCCTTTTATTTCTCAGTGGATGCGCCCCTAACGCTAGCCAGTCCGCTTCGGCGCGGGCGGCATATTCAATGCCAGGGTATGGTGCGCCGTCAAAGTCGCGCAAAGTGAAAACCAAAAAATACAAGAAACCCAAAACAGTCCGCGAGAAGTCGAAGTCTGGCCGCGAGGCCGCGAAGTATCGGAGGGAGTCGCTTAGTTTTTAGTTTCAAGGTTTACGTCTTAAGTTTCAAGGTCCAAGCTTCAAGTTTTAAAGACGGGTCCAATTCCGCGTATTCTTCCGCGCGATCAGCGGGATCTGCGAGAGACTCATGAGTATTAGGGTTCAGGGTTCAGGGTTCAAGTTTCTAGTTCCCCTTTTGTCCGACTTAAGGGCCCACCGAAATTGCGAAAACTTTACTATGTCCATGCCTGAACTTTGCCGTAGGCTCTCCGATTCGGAAACGCAGCTTATGAAAATCAAGGAGCCCTGCAGCGGGGAGGAAGAGTTGCCAGTTGCCAGTTTCCCGTTGCTGGTTACGCCGTTACCAATTCAGATTCAGTGAATTCTGTGGTCATATCCCGGAATTTACAATGTATTCCTAAGTCAGTTACTCTGTTCTTTGGAACGGGGATCCATCTTCGTCTTGCGGATCCGTATTCTGTTTATCATTTTCTTCCCACGCTGATTCCTCCATCAGCATCCTCAGGTAAGCTTCGCTGTATCTTACTTTCATTTTCATTACTTCGTCAGGGTCTTCCTGAATCGGTGTGTCATTTGATTTATTCATCAATTGTTATTAAATATTCTGGTTTGCTGTAGTACACAATAGTCAATAGTAGTCGCCTTCATCTTCGTCGTCCTCTTCGTCTTCATAGTCGAATTCATAACCATAGTATTCCGCAAGCTCAAAACTGACGCGCGCGTCGAACATGCGATCCATCTCTTCATAGATCCAGCCACGCAGTGCGTAGGAATAGCCATCTTCGGGGGCCAGCGCGATCAGCTTTTCCGTCGTTTCCAGTGCCAGATCGTATTCGGAAAGATAAAAGTGAGCAATAACGAGTTTGGTGTGGAGATAAGTGTCTTGCGGAAAAACCTCCAACCCTGCATTTAAGGCATAAACTGCCATATTAAACATTCCTTGCTGCAGATAACATTCCCCAGACAAGGCATGCAGACCGGAATCTTTGAATTCAAAGGTCTCGAGCATGGCTGTTCCTTTTTCATATTCGCCAAGTTCCATTACGGCAAGGACGTAGTTATAGATCGCTGCCGTGTCGTCTTTCACAAAATGCAGGTAGGCAGCAAGATCAGCGGCCTGCGCGCGATAGTCTTTCTGGTAATATCGAACCTGCGCGCGATCTTTAAGTAAGCCGTAGTTGTCGGGGGCCTCAAACATTGCACCTCCCAACCAATACAGCGCGGCGGTATACTCTTTCAACTCCGTAAGACACAGTGCTTTTAAACGATAGGTCGCGGCATCGGCCCGATAAGCACGTGGCAGTTTATCAAGAACGTTTATTGCTTCCTTATACCTTCCGTTTTCGTACTTTTCCCACGCCGACGTCCACGCAATAGAATCGGATGCTTTACGATAGGTGAAGGTAGGGTATAAATCCTGGGCGAGGGAGGGGAGTGAGAAAAGCACAAAGAGGCCAGCAAATTGTAGTTTCATAATACCGTTTTAGTTAATGTTTTCATGCTCAAGGCATACGCATGCCTATAACCGATAACTCCTTTGAGGGAAAGGGATGGGAAGGATCTTTTAAAACACGGCTTCCTTTTCGAGGCATCGTGTTTATGCCCGAAATTTAGCATGGGCGAGTGACAAGTAGTGTCACCGTTAGGAGGACCTGGCAACTGGTAACCGGCAACTGGCAACTGGTAACCGGCAACTGGTAACCGGCAACTGGCAACAGGGTAACCGGCAACTGGTTACAGTCTACTTAAAAATATTAAAGTCCTTCACCATCTGTTTGTATTCGGGAAATATTTTTTCGTAAAGCGCTTCGTCCGCCTTTTTAAGCGAGTTCATCATTCCACCGATACCGGAATCTTTCAAACTCACGCGCTGTGCTTTGATGTCTTCCATTTTTTTACGGATTGTACCTTCAAGTTTGCGGAGGTCTCTGTCGGTCATCATAGTTTTTTCGGCAATATAATAAGATGCGACTGACGAATCAGCTAACGGTCATTTCATTTCCATTTGTCCTGGCGGTTGACTTGCTCAGGAATCGAGCCGATTGGGGGGCGAGTACCTGAGCTGCTAAACGCCCAGGCTATCCGACGGTAATGCATCAAGGGGGCTTAGTTTCAATTTTATCCAAGCTGCGTGCCCCAACGGGATAGGTACGTGTCGGGTTTACAATCGGTTTCCTTGACGCTACAGATGCCGGGAACGAAAACATTCGTTGGCGTAGAAGGCATGCAGTTTCTTTCGAATGACTCGCCTCTGGAGCGCGGGCTACTGGTGTCGACTTTGATTTTTCATTTATTACGGTGTTTTCTCTGATGGAAACACGATCTTCATTCAAACCGCGTGACGACCGCATGCGTTCCTGAACCGCTGCCGTGTATGCATTGGTTAGTCCGGTATCTCTGGCGCGTTGCTCGAAATAACGCCGTTGTTCCGGATCCTGCAAAGTTTGTACTGCCCATGCGGTGGCCTCCCTGAACGTCGTGCGGGTCTTTCGCTGTGCGTCGCTTTGTTTCCCAGGATCGGGCCTTCTTGGCGTATGGCTTGCAATGGTCTTGCCGCCAAACGTACGGAAAACAAGATATTTGCCAACGCGTCCGCGCAAACCGAGAGTGAGATCGTTATTTGTAACAATTGCCATGGCTGGTAAAGTTTTTTGATACACGTAACGTAAATTCTCTACAACCCGCGTTTTGGATTGAGACTAATTTTTGATCCCGGTTGTACTTTTTTTGGTTGTTGTCAACGAAACCGCCAATGAGAAATGGGGCCTTCCTGTTATGTTTGTCCAGTCTTTGTCCAGTCTACATGCAATGTTGCCTGTGGTTCCCAACCATCATACCGCTAAACCAATCCATTTTGACCAAACAGGCTTCGTTCGACGGTGCCGACATGTAAGCACTGTTACAGCCAGTTGAAAGAATTGGGGGTGGTTTGCCCGTGTTGGGCTGTGAAGTTGCATTAATTCCGGACTGAGAGCTTTATCCAACGAAAACATCCGAGAGATGTCAACCGAAAGTATTTATTGTACCAAGTCAACGTAAGTCATAGGTAGCAGTCCATATTCCTGTTTGAAGCATTTGGTGAAATAGGATGGGCTGGTAAAGCCGGACACAAAGGTGATCTGTGAAATGCTCTCGTGCCTGGTACGCATGAGTTCCCTGGCCTTCCGCAGCCGAAATTGTTTCAACAGAATAACCGGCGACACGCCAACCACGTCCATTGACCTCCTGTAGAGTTGTGACTTGCTCATGGCAATCGCTTTACTCAATTTCGATACATCGAAGCCGGGATCAGAAAAGTTTTCTTCCAGCTGCTGGTAGAGCGTCGCCAGGAATGTTTCGTCATGGGGACTTAATGTTGTGATTCTTTGAATCAGATCAGGTGTGAGATCTTTTGATATTAATTCGCCTACTTCTGAAGAAATAAGGATAGGGGATGGGTGAACAACTTCGCACATGTATTGCGCCAACTGGATCGCTTCGCCAAAAAGCTCATCACTCTTGCCCACAGGTAATCCTGCATTGACGGCAATTTTAATTCCTTCGAGGTGAGTGCGGGATTCGCGCAGACTTTTTTCGACGTCCAGCGCACAGGATACAGCATTTGCTGCTGACGAAAATGAAGTCAGGATACCGGTGCGTTTGTCTTCAATTTCGCGGCCCTGGTAGAACGGGAGTTTGTCCCGGATGATGGAGTAATATCCAGCGAGCACAGCCTGCGCCTTTTCATTTCCAAGGCGATGTTTTAAAAGAACAGGATCTGTGATGCGTATAAGGACAAGCGCGCGGAACGATGAATCCTGAAAAACCTTGAGCCCATCGGACGTAACTTCTGTTTCTTCAGGATCGAAAAGCCGGCCAAGGAAGGCGCCGACAAGATTCCTGTTGACCTCTATGATCTTGTGAGGAATCAAACCATGAGAACTTCTATGCATCTCATTAACGGCATGCTCAGTTGGCGCATCGATCAGGCAAAAGACGCTCTCACGTTGTTCGTCGATCCAGTACGTCAGGCATTTGCATTGATGTTCCTGCTCTATCTGCAAGTCCATGCGATGCGCCTCAGCAACCCCTCTGGCATCTGCCCCTGGTACAAAGTGGACATCCATATAAATCGGCATTCAATTCAGGTTTGGTAAATTATTTCCAGAGGCCAGACAGGATACTTAATAAAAATATAGGAAAAACGTCAGAAACCCACGTTTTGATAATTTTTACTTTCTGATTGAGAAAGTCAAACAGGGTGCCAACGAACTGTTATAGATCGTGGCTGTTCAGGATCGCTTGGGTAGCATGACGAATACCTGCCCTGTCGCGCAATGTGCGAAAGGGCAGGTACAAATCACCTTAAGAAGCTCAGAGCTTTTTCTTAGTAGCGGGTTCTAACGCCAGCCCGGCCGTCGCAGGACTAATGATATTGCTGACCTGAATAATTTCATTTGCAGGGAAACCGCCTTTTTTTGCGTGCTCCCTGATGGCATCTTCACTTTCAGCTTTGTACACACAATAAACATTATTTTCCGTAACATAGCTGTGGAGCCATTCGATACGTGGACCCATCTCCTTTAATACGGCGCATGATGTTTGCGAAATTCCCTTGAGCTGATCGGCAGTCAACTTGCCAGCGTCAGGGATGTCGCGTTTTATCACAAAGGTTTTTAATTCAGCCGGGTGGGAATTTTTGGGATTCTCTTTTGCAGAAGCATTCTGAGCGAAAGTTGGCGCCGCGCAAAGCAAAATGGTCAAATTGGCCAAAGCGATAAGTGATGTAATACGTTTCATAATTCTGGGTTTAGGATTTATGATCCAAATTTAGGCGTACGCACCAGGCCTGGATATCAAAAATCATTCAATGAATGGTAATTCTGAGCGTACATCAACTGCCTTTGCCGGGAATGGTTTAATCAGGCGTAGTAAACGCAGGAAGGAGTTGAGGTGCTTAATCAAGGCACCTTCAGGAAAAAAGCCAAAATGTTAAATGCGCCTTATGTATCTGCGGAAGGCAGAAGAATTATAGTGGAATCGGCTATCCCTTTTTGATTTTCTGGTAGTGTCATTGACTGATAGCTACACTTGCCGGACCGTTATACGGGCCGTACACAGCGTCGCGAAAGCGCTTGTGAAGCTCACGATCAAAGGGAAATATCTGAACGAACAACACAGCAGTCAATTCGTTCACAGGATCGACCCAGAACAGCGTGCTGGCTGCGCCATCCCAAAAGAACTCACCGACAGTCCCGACGTTTTCATCAGGCGATTGCGCGGGACGGGTGCGTACGGCGAAATCAATACCAAAGCCAACCTGTCCTTTACTTGGCAACCACATCCGTTTACTTATGCTGTCGGCCAGGTGATTTGTCGCCATTAGTTTCACCGTTTCTTCCTTTAACACCGCGTTGTTGTTGAACGTGCCTTCATTGACAAGCATTCGCGCAAGCTTCATGTAGTCGTCGATGGTAGACGTAAGGCCCCAGCCTCCGGGTTTTAACGGCCACTCCTTGCTGTGAAATGCGTTAGCTTCTTCATCCGGGATCCGATTGAGCTTACCCTCGTCGTCTTTGCGATAAAGCGCTGCAAGTTTCGACGGCTCGCGAGGCACGTATGCCGTGTTTGTCATCCCGAGAGGTGTGAAAATATTCTTCTCAATGTACTGATCGAAAGGCATGCCTGACAGGACTTCCACGAGGTAAGCCTGAACGTCCACACAAATTCCGTATGACCACTCCTCACCCGGATGAAACGCCAGTGGGAGAGATGCTAGTTTCTTCGCCATTTCAGATAAGGTATTCTCCGGGCTTCCGGGGTTGACGGCTCTGGCCAGCTCCGCTAATTCCGGCTGATCACCGTTTGTAAATCCAGCCGTATGTCTTGTGAGATCCCGGATTGTAATGGGGCGTTTCGGTTTCTCGAGGATAAGTTCGCCCTTCGCGTCGACCCCGGCATACACCTTCATATCGGCAAACTCGGGGGCATATTTTGAAAGAGGATCGTCGAGCTGGAAGGCACCCTGCTCGTAGAGTTGCATCAAAGCAACGCCGGTGACGGGTTTGGTCATGGAATAGATTCGCATTACCGTATTTCTGTCTATGGATACGCCATTTTCGATGTCTGCCTTTCCGAACGTGCCAAAGTAAACTTCCTTATCCCTTTCCACTATCAATGCTGATACACCTGCAACCCGAGCTGAGTCAACCATGGCAGTAAGCGTGGAATCGATGCGTTCACGGGCGACCTCATTGACAATAGAGGGTTCATTTGATTGTGATGTCTCAGCGTTTCGCTGGCAGCTGGCGAGAAATACAACTAGGGACGAAAGAACGATGTACCGAAGCATGCGATTATGTTTTTGTTTAAGACAAGGTAAGAAATTTATGTCGCCGGAAAGTCTAAATTCCATCGGTGGTCGTTTTTAATTTCGGGTTTCTTATTTCCCAAAGAAAAGCATTAAAAATGCCCGCTTTAATTTTCGTGCTATTTCACTCTTTTTCTTTATCAGTCTTAACGAAATGATCGTAAGTCCCAATTAGCAACAATCCCACGTGCACCCATCCACGAAAATATCCGCATTCCCAATTCTCTTCATTCATGTCCAGGTGGGAAACTGAAAGTAATAATGCTGCAAGGCCTGTGAGTAAAATTTCTGATTTGATCGAATTGCTCATTATTGAACCAAGGCATGGTTATAAAGGCATCATTGCGAAGCGCGACATCGGACGCAGGGTGCAATATCTCGAAATTTGAATTAAAACCGCGGATCCGGTTCGAAGACGTAGCCCAGCTTTTCAGCGAGGTCGTAATGTTGTTGCGCTTCGAAGTCGAGGCCCATGTCATCGTAGATCCAGGCTTTCAACGCAAAGGCATAGGCGTGATGGTTATTCAGGGCTATCAGTTTGTCGGCGGTGGCCAATGCCTTTTCATGTTGCTCAGCAAAGTAACAGGCGATAGAGAGACTTTCGTAGGCTGGCTCATAATTCGGATACATGTTTAATGTACGCTCCATCGTTGAAATGGCGGAATCATAACGCCCTGCCTGGATATAGAAGTGGCCAAGCAGGTTGAAAAGTCCGGCGTCTTTGTCAGGAAACACACTCAAAAAACCTATACCCAGATTGTATTCGTTTAGTTCTCTCAGGGCATGTGCATATTGGTATACTACTGCAATGCAGTTCGGATCGTAGACAAGGTACGCGCAGAGATCGGCGGCCTGAGCCCGGTAATTCTCGACTTTGAACCAGAGGCGTGCGCTTTCCGTTAGGAGGCCATATGCTTCCGGTGATTCCGCCATAGCTAAACCAATGGCGCGTCTGGCCTCAGTAACCTGTCCGAGTTCTTCAAGACACAGGCCTCTCAGTCTGTGTACAGCGGCATCGTGGGCGTAACGTTTTGATAGTTTCCGAAGGTCTTTGAGTGCGTGGGTGTATTTTTTGTTCGTGTACTTATCTACGGCGCGGTGATAAGCGGTGGTGTCTTTAGCATTGCGATAAGCAAAAGCCGGATAGGGGGCCTGCGCCACCAGGTCTGTCAATGTAAAAAGGAAAGTTATGGTCAGGAGAAGCTGTTTCATGTTTTAACGTTTCAAGACAACCTGTCCGTATTACGAAAATTATTTTAGTAGTAATAATGTCAGTTGTTCGTGATGAATTGGAATCGGGAAATCCTTTGCATGGCACGACCGGGTGGTATTGCTCACGGCGAAGTAGTTCCTGATTGTTGCATATTTATGAAGCAGAGACTGCTCCGGCAATGAGCATCATCGGTTTTAAACAGTATTTTTCCTGTCATCACGATGACGAATTCCTTCGCCGGAGCCGCGACAACGGATAGGCCAGCAGGAAATGATGATGGGAGTCATGTTTTGACTTATGCTGAACAAGTCAACGTATGTTGCTCGGCTTACGTGGGAGTTTCGGTAGGGTAACTGATGCCATGGTCGTTTCGAAGCGACTGCATGATCGATAGACATACAGTAAGGTTCAAAATTGAAAATGCCGCCTAAGACTCCGGTATCAAGGCTTTATCGAGGGAAGGCGACCATGTATTCCCCGGAATTTGAGACTTAAAACTATTCTCCCATATTTACCCCATGGAGCATGCCTTTATTACCAATGACGCAGTTATCCTTGGCATTTTAATGTGCATGCTGGCTGCAGTATTTAAAACGGCTTCTAGTGATCGTCCCTTCTGGAAGAAGTTTTACAGTTATGTGCCGTCGTTGTTACTATGCTATTTTCTGCCCTCATTACTAAATTCACTTGGGATTATCTCTGCGGGAGAATCGTCGCTGTATTTCGTAGCATCGCGTTATCTTTTGCCGGCAAGTCTTGTACTGTTAACGCTGAGCATCGACTTGAAAAGCATCGCGAAGCTTGGACCAAAGTCGGTAATCATGTTTGTCGCGGGTACCGTGGGCGTTATTATCGGCGGACCTCTGGCTATTCTGATCGTTTCATCCTTCAATCCTGAATTGGTTGGCGGGGAAGGTCCCGACGCGGTGTGGCGTGGGATGACAACCGTTGCTGGTAGCTGGATTGGCGGAGGCGCCAATCAGGCTGCGATGCTTGAAGTTTTTGGTGCCAGCGCGGGGTTGTTTTCTATTATGGTTACTATTGATATTATCGTTGCGAATGTCTGGACAGCCTTTATCCTGTACGGGGCGGGCCGTTCAGAAAAGATTGATGCAAGATTCAAGGCTGATGCTTCAGCGATCGCTGATGTGAAAGCGCGGATCGAAAAATTTCAACTTAGTGTGATGAAGATGCCGAAACTTCCGGATACGATGCTGATCCTGGGAATTGCATTCGGACTTACAGGACTTTCGCATTGGCTATCGGATTATATAGTTCCCTTTGTCAAGAGCCTTCCTTCAGAATGGGAACTTGATCGGTTTAGTCTTGATTCGGGATTCTTCTGGATCGTTGTCCTGGCGACGACCTTCGGGCTGGTTTTATCATTTACAAAAGCCCGGAACCTTGAGGGGGTGGGCGCGTCGCGACTCGGTAGCGCAATGCTCTATGTTCTTGTGGCTACCATTGGTATGCAGATGGACCTGAAATCGATCTATTACAATTATCAGTTGTTTATGGTGGGAAGCATCTGGATCCTGATTCATATTGTAATACTCCTTGTGACGGCACGGGTAATCAGGGCGCCATTTTTCTTTACGGCAGTGGGCAGTATGGCCAATATCGGGGGAGCCGCATCAGCACCGATCATCGCTTCGGCGTTCCATCCCTCGCTGGCGCCGGTGGGGGTGCTCCTTGCCGTCCTTGGCTACGCTGTGGGGACGTACGGCGCCTGGTTGTGTGGAATTATGATGCAGGCGGTTGCGCCGTAGGCTAATGAATCCGGTGCAGGTCTCGCGGGCTTTGACGAATGTCGTAACTGTTATGGAGAACCGGGAGTATGCCGCTTTCGCGACTGAAATGATGGAAAAAACAAAAGGTGTCACGGGGAGAGACACCTCTGATATCAGCGACTGTACTAATTATTTTGCGGATTCACTGCCTTGTCGGGGCGTATCGCAGGACTAGAAGTTCGAGTGTTAATATATCTTTTTAACGTTAACGGCGTTCAGACCTCTGACGCTGTTTTCGGTTTCAAAGGATACGTTGTCATTTTCACTGATGGGAGCCGACAGGTTGTTCACGTGAACGAAAATGCTTTCCTGTGTTTTAAGATCCCGAATAAATCCGTACCCTTTAGACGTATTGAAATACGTAACGCGTCCTTTTCTTGTAGGGTTTATCACCATACCTTCAATGTTGCGCGACCCAAGTACGATCTCGTTTTCGTTGATAACTTGCTTCTTCGTAGGATCAGGAGGGGTGTTGGAGATGTTGCCGTTTTCGTCAACGTAAGCCATCATTTCCTCCAACGACTGACCGGACTTTGCATTCGCTTTCCGTTCGTTTTTGCGTTGTTCCTTCTCCTTCTTTTTCTGCTGTCTCTTCTTTTCTTTTTCCTTTTTACTGAATGTTTCTGCCATAGGCTGTTCTAAAAATTATTGGTTATTGACGTTATTCACATGAAGCTTGAACTGTTTATCCATCGAGAACTGATACTGCGAATTTGAGATCAGCTCGCTCGCCTTTGGCGA
>JAEZEH010000119.1 GCA_023417785.1 Bacteroidota bacterium | reverse complement strand
TTTTTTAGTATCTTTATGCCCTTGTTTTGAATCCGGCCGTTAAGGTTTTTGATATCATATGATTTCGCGCGACACCATTGACGAAGTAAGAAGCAGGATGGATATCCTGGACGTGGTTGGAGATTTTGTGTCGCTCAAACGATCCGGGCAGAATTACAAGGCCCTGAGCCCGTTTACGAACGAAAAAACAGCTTCGTTTTACGTCGTGCCCTCCAAAGGCATTTTTAAGGATTTCAGCAGTGGCAAAGGCGGCGACGGGATCACCTTCGTGATGGAACACGAGGGAATGAGCTACCTGGAGGCGATCCGCTACCTCGCCAAAAAATATGGCGTCGAGCTTAAGGAGGACACAGCCGCCAAAGACGACTTCGCCGGGCCCACCACCCGCGATAGCCTTTACATCCTGATGAATTATGCCAAGGAGTATTACCGGCACCTGTTATTCGACCATGACGAGGGCCGAAGCATCGGTTTGTCGTACTTCCGCGAACGTGGATTCAACGACCGCATCCTTGAAAAGTTCGAACTAGGCTACACTCTCGACCAATGGGATCACCTCACCCGGAAGGCACTGGCCGATGGGCACAGTGAAGAAATGCTGGAGAAGGCAGGACTTCTTATCAAAAAAGACGAAGGCAGGCGCTATGATCGGTTTCGCGGCCGCGTAATCTTCCCGGTTCACAATCTGTCGGGGAAGGTAGTTGCGTTCGGGGCCCGGATCCTTAAAAAGGAAAAGGATCAGCCCAAGTACATCAATTCCCCTGAAACGGAAATCTACCATAAGAGCAACGTGCTTTATGGGTTGTACCAGGCCAAAAACGCTATCCGTCGGGAGAATTTCGCCTATCTGGTGGAGGGGTATACAGATGTTATTTCGCTCCACCTGTCGGATATAGACAACTGCGTTGCGTCATCGGGAACGGCTCTTACAGAAGAACAGGTCAAGCTGATCCGGCGATTTACGGAAAACATCACCGTGCTTTACGATGGCGACGCCGCGGGAATCAAGGCAGCCCTTCGTGGTATTGACCTGGTGCTAAAAGAAGGTCTCAATGTGCGGATCGTGCTTTTACCTGATGGTGAAGATCCCGACAGCTTCTCCCGGAAAATGGGCAGCGTTGAGTTGAACGAGTACCTGCGAAAAAACACAAAGGACTTCATCTCGTTCAAGATTGACCTTTATTCCGCCGAAGCAGGACGCGATCCGATTAAGAAAGCGGAAGCCATCCGCGAGATCGTGACCAGCATTTCCTTTATTCCTGATCCGATCAAACGTTCCGTCTACCTGCAGGAAACCAGCCAGTTGCTGAAAATTTCGGAAGCGGTCCTCGTAACCGAGCTTAACAAGATCCTGATCACCGAACGGAAAAAACGCGAAAAGGACAAAGGTACTTCGGACCCCACGCCGCAAACGCAGGAGCACCCGGCTCCGGATGTACTGCCCGACACCACCCGTCTAGATGTAGGAAGTATGGTGCAAATGCAGGAACGAGAATCCATCCGTTTGTTGTTAAACTATGCGGAGAACAGCTATGACGAAAAGCGGCTGATCGATTTCATGGTGTCGGAGCTGGAAGATGTGGAGTTTACAAATCCCGTTTACAAAAATATTTATGAGGAATTTCGTGAGGCGGCAAACCGCGGAGAGGCCCTTGATACGTTGTATTTTATGGAAAACGCAGCCGATGCAGTGAAATATACGGTGGCAGAATTGACCACGTCGAAGTATGAAACGAGTAAATACTGGGGTGATAAATATCATATATATTTCCCGCACGAACGTGATATTCTGAATGATATGGCGTATTCCAATGTGCTACGTTTAAAGTTCAGAATGATTCAAAAACTGATTGACGAAAATCTTCAGCAGATGAAGCAGGCTACTACTGAAAATGACCTTGAAAACTATTTTACGATTCACGAACAATTAAAAGGAGCCGAAAAGGAACTGGCTGGCGTTCTGGGAATTGTTATTCCAAAGTGAGTGCAAATGCATACTACAACCATGAGCGAGATAAAGTTAAACACCATCGAAGAGGCTATTGAGGATATCAAAAACGGCAAGGTGATCATCGTTGTCGACGATGAAGACCGCGAAAATGAAGGGGATTTTATTTGCGCCGCAGAGTCGGTGACGCCCCAGATTATCAACTTCATGGCGACCCACGGACGTGGACTAATCTGCGCGCCGCTGATTGAGGACCGGTGCGAAGAATTGGGCCTTGAACTGATGGTGGGCAATAACACGGCAGTGTTCGAGACACCGTTCACCGTTTCCGTCGATCTTATCGGCCACGGTTGCACTACCGGCATTTCCGCCCATGACCGTTTCAAAACCATCCGCGCCTTGGTTGATCCCGAAACCAAACCAGAAGAACTTGGTAAGCCAGGACATATTTTTCCGCTCAAGGCCAAACGCGGTGGTGTACTGCGGCGTGCAGGTCATACCGAAGCTGCTATTGACTTTGCCCGGCTGGCGGGTTTCAAACCGGCTGGCGTACTTGTGGAAATCATGAACGAGGACGGATCAATGGCAAGACTCACTGACCTGGCAAGCGTGGCGGAACGTTTCAATTTAAAACTCGTTACAATTAAAAATTTGATCGAATACCGGGTAAAAAAGGAAAGCCTTATCCGCCGGGAAATTCAGGTCGACATGCCTACTGAATGGGGGCACTTTAACCTCGTGGCTTATGAACAAAAGAACAGCCAGGAGATTCATATGGCGCTGGTGAAAGGTACCTGGGAGAAAGACGAACCCGTAATGGTACGGGTACACTCGTCGTGTGTCACCGGCGATATTTTTGGTTCCTGCCGCTGCGACTGCGGATCGCAATTACATGCCGCGATGCAAATGGTTCAGAGCGAAGGCAAAGGGGTGGTGCTTTACATGAAGCAGGAGGGACGTGGCATCGGACTGATCAATAAACTCAAGGCGTATAAACTGCAGGAGGAAGGATTAGATACCGTGGAAGCCAACCTTAAACTGGGATTCGACATGGATGAAAGGGACTATGGCATTGGCGCGCAGATTCTACGGGATCTGGGTATACGGAAAATCAAACTAATCACCAATAATCCTAAAAAGCGCGTTGGCCTTATGGGATATGGCCTGGAGATTGTGGATAATGTTCCGATTGAAATTGTACCGAATCCCTTTAACGAACGTTATCTGATGACGAAACGTGATAAACTCGGACACAATATTTTAAGAAGTAAATGACGGGCGGATATCGCAAAAATAAGAAGGATATTTTTCCTACGACACTTCGCGTGGGGCTTCTGGTTGCTTTGTCTTTGGCTTTCGCGGGAACGGGTTACTCACAGCAGTGGCCATTCCAATACTGGCATGAAGGCCGGATTGTTTTGCTGGACGGCGATACACTGAAGGGCGCTGTGAAGTATGACCTCGAACAAAACGTCGTTCAATTCGGAAGGGGTGGAGGAACTTTTGAAGCATTTTCTTCCCGTAAGGTTCTTTTCTTTGAAGTATTTGACAAAAGCGTTAGAAGATACCGCCAGTTTTATGCACTGCCCTATACGCGTGCCGGTTCATACGCAACACCCACATTTTTTGAATTGCTCGAAGATGGTAAGATGACTCTGCTGGCCCGCGAAGCGCTGGAGTATAGAACGTATTCTTATGGATTCTACGGCGGCTCCTACACGCGCCAAATCCTTGTACATAAGTATTTCTTTCTCGATGAACAGGGGAATATAGATGAATTCACCGGAGGCAAAGCCGACCTTCTCAATATGATGGGCAGAAGTGCCGATTCGGTTGAGAAATATATCCGGTCCAATCGCCTGAGGTTCGACGAGAAATATGATTTCGCCCGCATCGTCGAATATTACAACTCTCTCCACGGCACTTAAATTTCAGATTTCGGGTTTCAGGTTTCTGATTTCCTCGGTAAGGAATTTATGAGTCTGAAATAATCCGAAACCTGATCTGAAATTCGTAAATAGCAGCTTATTCTTTTGCTATGAGTCGACCGCTGATCCTGGTTTCAAATGATGACGGTATAACGTCGAAGGGTATTCTCACGCTGGTGAATGCGATGAAGCAGCTTGGGGAAGTGATTGTCGTGGCACCGGATAGTCCACAGTCCGGAATGGGCCACGCTATCACCGTTGGAGAAACGCTGCGCCTGGAGGAGAATTTTATCTTCGAGGGTGTTCGTGCCTTTGAGTGTTCCGGAACTCCGGCCGATTGTGTTAAGATGGCGCGGCATTTCGTATTGAAGGATCAACGTCAGCCTGATGTCGTGGTCAGTGGCGTGAATCACGGAAGTAACAGTTCGATTAGTGTGCTCTATTCGGGTACGATGTCAGCTGCTATCGAAGGCGCTATTGAAGGCACCCCGTCAATTGGATTCTCGTTATGCGATTACAGTCACAAAGCTGAAATGCAGCACATTGAAAAACACCTGATATCAATCACTGATATGGTCCTGCGGAAAGGGTTGCCGAAAGGCGTGGCGCTGAACGTTAACTTCCCGGCTAAGCGCAACGAACCGATTAAAGGCGTTCGCGTGTGTCGTCAGGCTAACGCTAAGTGGGTCGAGGACTTTGATCAGCGTTTCGATCCACACGGACGCAGATACTTCTGGATGGTTGGAAACTTCGTCAATTTCGACAAAGGTGAGGACAACGACGAATGGGCTATTGCCAACAATTATGTTTCGGTTGTTCCTTGCCAGTTCGACCTCACCGCGCATTCTGCCATTCCGCTGTTGAACGAGGATTGGGATATTCTCGGATGACCCAAAACTTCTCGCACAAGCCGCACAACACGTAGAAAAAGCTGCGGAAGTATCCCGGCCTTCAGCACGCTTGAAACTTGAGCCTTTTCCTTGAACGTAAGTTTCTCGCAGAAGCCGCTAAATACGCAGAAGAAGCCGCGGAAAGTATGCTAACCTTAAGCCTTGAACTTTGAAACTTGAAATTCACTTCGCGTCGCGAAAATCTTCCAGTGAATTTGTATCCACGCGGTTTTTAGTCGTCTTGCCGCCGTTGTGTTCTTTGCCGGCCTCATCACTGGCAGCTTCCTCCGGATTCAAGTCAATGTCCGGTCTTGCGTCGCCGTCGATAATTGGCGTTTGCCGCTGCCTTTTTTTCCTGTCGTCATTCTCACGAGTATCCATACGCGTTTTTTTTTAAAGGAAAAGGATAAATTCTTGTGCCTGTGCAGTGCGCTGTGGCCTGCCTTAGAGGGGATCGACATCTACAATGAAGCGTGTATTCCGGTTTTCTTTTTCTGAAGTAAGAAAGTCAATAGTTTCAACGACTGTCTTTTTTGTTTGGGCGAGATCAACTTTGCCCTTCGGAATTTTCAGCAGAATGGTCATCAGGTACTGATTTCGGATTTTGCCGATCAGGGGCTCAGCCGGGCCCAGAATTCGGATGCCGGCAAGCTTCTCGCGCAACATGGCTGCGAGCTGATTCGCCGAGGAAACGGAATTCTTTTTATCGATATGTTTTACCGTAATCTCGATAAGACGCGTGAATGGCGGATAGCCATGAAGTTGTCTGTCGCGAAGTTCCTGGTCGTAAAAACGCACGAGGTCGTTGCGTAAAATCAATTGCAGCAACGGGTGTGTTGGACTTGAGGTTTGGATGACAACTGTTCCCGGTTTGTCTCTCCGTCCGGCGCGACCACTCACCTGGGTGATCAGCTGAAAGGCGCGCTCGTGCGAACGAAAGTCCGGGAAGTGCATCATTCTGTCGGCGTTGAATATGCCTACCAGACTCACGCGATCGAAATCAAGTCCTTTTGTAACCATCTGTGTTCCCACGAGAACCTGTGTGTCGCCTTTTTCGAATTCGCCTATGATCGATTCGTATCCAGATTTGGAACGGGTGGTATCCAGATCCATACGGCGAATTTTTACATCAGGGAATTCAAAATTAAGTTCTTCCTCAAGCTTCTCCGTGCCGTATCCCACCGTCTTTAGTCGGGTCGATGTACACGTAGGGCAGGAGTTGGGTATCCTTTCGCGGTAGCCACAATAATGACAAATCAACGAATGCCTGAACTGATGATAGGTGAGGCTGACGGCGCAATTCACGCATTGTGGCACCCAGCCACAGTCTTCGCAGCTTAAAACCGGGGAATATCCACGGCGGTTCTGGAAAATTATAACCTGTTCATCCCGGCCCAGTGTTTCCTGAATGTTTTTGAGGAGCAATCCTGAGAACTCTCCTTTAACCGTTTTTTGTTTGCGCTCCGTGCCCATATCGGCAATCCGGATAACGGGCAAGACTGCGCTGCCGTATCTTCGGTTTAACGTTACGTAGCCGTAACGCCCCTGCATCGCGTTGAAATATGATTCGACGGAAGGTGTTGCGGATCCTAACAAAGCCTTGGCGTGGTGAAGCTGTGCGAGCATAACAGCTGCGTCGCGGGCGTGGTAGCGCGGTGCCGGTTCGTTCTGTTTATAGGATGTCTCATGTTCCTCATCCACGATAAGCAGACCAAGGTTGTCGAAAGGCAGAAAGACCGATGAACGCACGCCAACAATGAACCGAAACTTGCCCTCGAGTATTCCGTTCCATACCTCAACGCGTTCGTTATCGGAAAATCTCGAATGATACACGCCCATCTGATTACCGAAGACTTTTTTCAGTCGTTGAACAATTTGCGTCGTCAGTGCAATTTCAGGCAGCAGATACAAAACCTGGGTTCCGGAGTCGAGGGCCTGCCTTATCAGGTTGATATAGATTTCCGTTTTTCCGCTTCCGGTGATGCCCTGAAGCAAGGTAGTCTGATGCGTATTGAATGCGGTCAGGATCTCGTTGTATGCGTGTTGTTGTTCCGGACTAAGTGCAATTGCAGCACCCGTCCCCGGAACCTCATCCGGAAATCGAGAAACAACTTTGTCGAAATATTCGAGAATATTGTGTTTAACCAGGGTATTGAGCGATGCCTCCGAAATATCGGCGTCGTCAAGAAGCACGCTTCGCGGGCACCCGGTTTCATTTCGTGTAGCGTCACTCAATACGGGTACCAGTTGCAGGTAGCGTAGCAATACCGCTTCCTGTTTTGGTTTCGTTGAAAGTGTTTCAAACACCTGTTCTATCTTTTCATGATCGAGGTAATCATGGGAAAGACGGACCCGCTTTTCTGTTTTTGGTTTGTATTTGTCGCGGACTTCTTCATACAGGATTACGGCTTCCTTCTTTACCAGGGATTTGAGAATATTATAAACTGTTTTCAGTTCAAGTAGTTTAGTGATCTCCGAATACTCAAGTGGCTGATGCCGCAGGTGCCGAAGCAATATCTGTTCTTTTTCCGATAACAACTGATCGTGGTCGTCGGGATCGAAGGCGGGGTTTAGCTGAACCTTTGATTCACTGGAAAGTTTTAGTCCGCTGGGCAATGCGGCATTCAGAACTTCGCCATTGCTGCACACATAATACTGGGCAATCCATTCGAAGAAACGAAGCTGCGTCTGGCTGACGGAAGGGTAGGAGTCCAGCAAGTCCAGTAGCGACTTTGCAGTGTACTCGGTTGGTGGTTGGTGCGAAGTAGAGATTACAATTCCCGTGAGTATTTTCCGGTCACCGAAAGGCACGATGGCGCGCTGGCCGGGCAGGATCACATCGGTAAACTGTGCCGGTACGCGATACGTAAAGAGCTTCGGTATCGGTACGGGGAGAAGTAATTCCGCAAATAAGGTATTGGAGTGTATGTCTTCTTCCATCATGTCAGGCTCACATTCCTGAATCAGTGTGAAAGATAACGTTTCGGTCTGCGAATAGGCAACCGATGGGAGAGATTAGTTCTTTGTCTGTCCGGATAAATGTAGTTCCATACGTTCGCGGTAACGCGTCAGGGCTTTTTCGAATCGCGCAGGGTTCTTTTCGCGATTGTAATGCCACCGTGATTTCAGCAGGAGGATGAGTTCGATGAGTTCTTCATCGTTCATTTCCGAGACTGGCTTGTTTTTAAGGTGGGGATACTTTTTCGGGTTAAGCTGATTGATGAGTTCGGGGACTCGGAATTGCATCACATAATTAAAGCATTGTTCCGGTGTGGCATATTTTTCAATACCGAATCCGAACTCGAGATCCTGAAGCCTTCCGTCCCATTCCACAGCCTCCAGTTCCTGATGACGTTTCTTTTGAATGTCATAAATCATGTCGCACATGCAATGCGGTTTGTCGTCTATTTCCGTGTGGCGGAAGAAGAACCGCGTGCCGTAGTTAATGAAAATCTGTTGCGTCAGCGTGGTGTGAACGTGATTTGGAAAAACGGCGGTATAAACGCGCATGAAATTAGCAGGCATTGGTTCGGCTTGCTTAACATATTCCGCGTATTCAACCATTTCATCGTTGGCCAGCAACAGGTGCCAGCGGGAACTGATGAGCCAATAGCCCACACCGATCTCCAGAATGGTAAGGATGATAAAGCTGAAGAAAAAATACTTCAGCATCCGCAGGAAGCGGTTTCCCTTCTTGATGATGACGATTTCGTTTTTTTTCGGCGATGGTACCTTATACGCCCCTGTTATCGGGGTTGAAGCCTGTGTTACGGCGACAGGGTTGGCTTTCAACGGGTCCTTACCGTCGGGAGGCGTTTGTGGCGTCGGAGGAACTTGGTTTTCCATCTGCGGTAGAATATACCTTTACAAATTGCTAAAATAGCAAGAAGCCAGCAATACTCCCCCGCTGTGTAGGGAAAACCTGATTTATCAACTTTTCAATCACCCGGAGACCCCCGGGCTAACGGTTCTCGAGATCCTGGATTTTTTTGGTTATTGCCTCGACCGCATGTACAGGCGCGTAACAAGTATTCCTGTAGCAAACATAGAGGGTCGGCTTCTTCCCTTTGATGGTTTTGTCTGCCAGCAACGGTAACGTACTCGATGTTTTGGTGCCCATAGCCTGTGTAAAAGGCTGAAATTCGATATGAAACTCCTGACGCAATGTTTCAATATCTTCACCAATAAACGCCACTTCCATCAATCCCTTTTTTATCTCGGTATACAAAATAGCCCAGTTGCTCATGTAATAGGGCTCATCCAGAATCAATTGAGTCAGATTCAGCGTCATTTGTTCGGCCATCTCGCGCCAGTCTTTACGGTCAAGGATGGTTCCCAGACGGAAAAGATTCCATCCCATAACTGAGTTCGAAGAAGGAATCACATTGTCGAGGATCTCTTTTTTCCGACTGATCAGTTTTTCACCGTGAGCCGAAGTGTAAAAGAAGTATCCCTCATTGGTGTCAAAGAAGTTTTCGATCACGTATTCCAGGAACGCCTCAGCGCGTTTTATCCAATACTCGTCGAAGGTGACTTCATACAGTTTTATTTGTGACTGAATCACTGCGGCGTAGTCGTCGAGAAATCCTGTTATTCCGCTGCGCTTGTCCCTGAAGGAACGGAAAACCGTTGTGCTGTCCATTATTTCGTTTTCAAGAAAGCGCATGTTGAGCGTAGCTGCCTTCAGAAACCGCTTGTCGTCGAAGGCCTTATAGGCATCGGTCAGCCCGCTGATCATCATAGCATTCCACGAGGTGATGATTTTGTCGTCTAACCCGGGGGCTATCCGATTGTTTCGTTCGCGCAGAATGGCCTTCTTGGCACGCCGTAGTATGGATTCCCATTCTTTTTTGCCAAGTCCTTTTTCTTCCAGAAAGAACTCGTCGGTCTTATGCCGGTTCAGGATATTTGCGCCGTGTTCCCAGTTTCCTTCCTCGGTAATGTTATAATAGTAGCAAAGCAGCTCAGCCTCATCTTCCACAATACGTTCAATCTCATCTTTTTTCCAGATGTAATATTTACCTTCAACGCCTTCGCTATCCGCATCAAGCGCAGAGTAAAACGCTCCGTGGTCAGACATCATCTCACGTTGCAGCCACTCGAAACATTCATACACGACGGTTTTGTACTCTTCATCCTTGGTCACGGCAAATGCTTCAGAATATAAACTGATTAGCTGAGCGTTGTCATAAAGCATTTTTTCAAAATGAGGTGCGAACCAGTATGCGTCGACGGAATATCTTGCAAACCCCCCGCCGACCTGATCGTAGATACCGCCTCTCACGATCCGTTTGAGGGTAAGATTCAGCTGCAGGAGGGCGGCTTCGTCCTGGGTGATCCGATAGTAACGCAGCAACCATTGCCACACCGAAGGCATTATGAACTTCGGCGCTTTGTCCATGCCACCCCATTCGGTATCAAACTTTGATTCAAGTTTTGTGTAGACTGTTTTGAGATCCGTTTTGAGATCAGAATTTTCCTCAATCCGCGCGGACGTGAAGCCGGCGATTTCCGACCGTTGCAGGTGGTTACGCAGTTCCTCGGCGGTTTCTTCGAGTTTGTCACGTTGTTTGAGGAATGCGAGGTTGATATTCGTCAGCACTTGTTTCCATAGGTCCGGCGAGAAATACGTTCCTCCAAAAAATGGTTTCTGATCCGGTGTAAGAAAAACATTTAAAGGCCAGCCACCCTGGATTCCCAATGCGTGCATCGCGTCCATATATACCTGATCGACATCGGGTCTTTCTTCCCGATCCACTTTGATACATATGAAGTGCTCATTCATGAGGGCAGCTACGTCGTGATTCTCGAATGACTCGCGCTCCATAACGTGGCACCAGTGACAGGATGAGTAACCAATGCTGACCAATATGGGCTTGTCATCGGCCTTCGCTTTTTCAAGAGCTTCGGGCCCCCACTCATACCAGTCAACCGGATTATGCGCGTGCTGCAACAGATACGGTGACGATGAGTTTATAAGGCGATTGGTATTTTGTTCGGTTATCATGGGTCAATGTTTTTGTGAAATGACGGATCAAGCTGCGCCTGGATCGTTTTTATTTCTGCATCAACATTAACAATACTTTGCACGTCCTGCAGCTTATTTAACATTTCTTTCAGGAAATTTTTGTGCCCGGAAGAATTCACCTGGAATGGTTTGTGATTCAGTGCAGACAGAATTTTTTTCCAGTTCCTTATGAATTCCTTTGTCGCTTCATTCAGATAGCGTTCAACAAACCGATCCCAGATATAGTCCTCTGCCGCTTCCGACGGATGAATCAGGTCGCTGTGATAAAAGCGGTAGTCACGCAAATCGTCAATCATAATCTCATACGCGGGAAAGTATTCGACATCAATGAACTCTTTACAAATCTGATGGCAGGCAACCCGGAGAAGCGCTTTGCTTACACTGTTCAGTGGAATGGTGTCTTTGATGTGCCGTACCGGACTGAGCGTGAGGATAATCCGGATATCTGGACGGCGTTTTTTCAAGTGGTCGTACAGGTGCGCAAACGATGTATGAATTTCGGTCGTGGTCAGGAGCCGCTTCGTAAAATCCTGTGACGGGCGCTTATGGCAGTTGGCGACGATGTGATCCTTCTCTTTAAGCAGATACACCCATGCTGTGCCGTAGGTAAGCATCAGCACGTCGGTTCTGGCAAGATCATTTTCCGTCTGACGGATCCGGGTGTCCAGGTTTTGTTCAAGCACGCTATACTCCAAAGCCGAGAAACGTGAATGGAAATCATGGTTGAAGTGTACATCCTGCAGTTGATGGTAGGTGTGTGAAGGCGGAGTAGTTTGCTTCAGGGAATAAAGCAGGGCATGATGTATTGAAACGGGGTTATAGATCACACCGAAGGGGTTTACTACCGCATGGAGCTTCATGGAGTTTAGTCTGTGCCCTATTGCCCCGGAAAAGCACGATCCGGAGGTCAGAAACCTTGTTTTGAGGTCATGCAGGCGATCGCCCGGATTTAGTTTGAGTTCGGTTCGAAATTGATCCATAAAATTTATGTTACCGCAAACACTTGAAAATTTCGCAGGTTTTATGCTACTTTTGCATACAATTGACGCTTTAACCCATATCAAATATGAACAACGATCTTTCAGCTTTTGAGAAAATCCCGGTGAAAATATTTCCAACTTCCGAACAGGGATCAGTTTTCGTAGCCCGGGAGATTGCCATTTTAATCCGCTCGCGGCAGAAGGAGGGGAAGCCGGCGGTTCTCGGACTTGCCACGGGATCGTCACCCACGCGGCTTTACGCTGAACTGGTGAAAATGCATCAAAATGAAGGATTGAGTTTCAAGAACGTTTATACGTTCAACCTGGACGAATACTATCCGATGAATCCTGCAGCGCTACAGAGCTACGTGCGGTTTATGCAGGAACACTTGTTTGCTCATATTGATATACCAAAAAAGAACATCCACATCCCTGACGGGCAGCTCGAAAAAGAAGACATCCAGGAGTACTGTCGGGCTTATGAGGAAAAAATTGATTCGTTGGGAGGCATTGATATACAAATTCTGGGGATCGGCCGGACCGGTCATATCGGTTTTAATGAACCTGGATCATCCGAAAGATCGCTGACCAGGCTGGTGACCCTTGATCAGGTGACGCGCTTCGACGCCGCCAGTGACTTCTACGGCGAGGAGAACGTTCCGCGCAAAGCTATTACCATGGGTGTGGGAAGTATTCTCAAGGCCTCGCGGGTATATATGATGGCCTGGGGCGAAGGCAAAGCGGCGGTGATCAGAAAGGCCGTAGAAGGTCCCGTTTCCGATCAGATACCGTCCTCATTTCTTCAGAAGCACCGGAACTGCACGGTTCTCGTTGATGATGCTGCATCTTCCGGCCTGACCCGCGTCAAGACACCATGGCTGCTCACCAGTATTGAATGGAATGATCAGTTAATCCGTAAGGCCGTTGTTTGGTTGTGCCAGCACATCGATAAGCCCGTTCTGAAGCTGACGAATAACGATTACATGGAACACGGCATGGGTGACATCATCACGGAGTATAACTCAGCCTACAAAGTAAACATTCGGGTCTTCAATGACCTGCAACATACGATTACCGGCTGGCCCGGCGGCAAACCCAATGCCGACGATTCGAACAGGCCTGAGCGCAGAAAGCCATTCCCTAAACGGGTAGTCATTTTCTCGCCCCACCCCGACGATGATGTGATCTCAATGGGAGGTACGTTTATCCGGCTGGTGGACCAGGGCCACGAAGTTCATGTCGCCTACCAGACTTCGGGCAACATCGCCGTCTTCGACGATGATGCTATACGCTTTGCGGATTTTGTTCGCGATTTCAATGACCAGTTCGGACTAAGCAAGGCGGATGGCGCGCGCTTCTACAAAAAAATTGTGCAGTCGCTGAAGAAGAAAGGACCCGGACAGATAGATACGGAGGAAGTACTCAAAATCAAAGGCCTAATCCGGCGCGGTGAAGCAAAGGCGGGTGGCCGGTACGTTGGCATCCCCGACGAGCAAATGCATTTTCTTGATATGCCTTTTTATGAAACCGGAGCGGTGAAAAAGAAACCGCTGGGTGAAAAGGACATTCAAATTATCGTGGACCTTCTAGAAGAAATCAAACCACACCAGATTTATGCGGCCGGTGACCTTTCCGATCCGCATGGAACACATCGTGTTTGTCTGGCCGCGATCATAGAAGCTATTAGTCGGCTGAAGAAAAAGGCATGGATGAAAGACTGCTGGGTCTGGTTGTATCGCGGAGCATGGCAGGAATGGGATATTGACCAGATTGAAATGGCGGTGCCACTCAGTCCTGATGAGCTTATGCGGAAGCGCCGTGCAATCTTCAAGCATCAGTCACAGAAAGACAGCGCAATGTTTCCGGGAAGCGACGCGCGTGAATTCTGGATGCGGGCGGAAGACCGGAATCACGCCACAGCAAATGCGTACAACGAGCTAGGGCTGGCCGAATACGAAGCCATGGAGGCATTCGTGCGCTATAAATTCTGAGGTACGCTGGCAGGGATGGTTATGGTTACTATTGTACCTGTCCCTTTGGTCGCGCCGTTGAGGTCGCTTTTGTCTGTAATATCCAGGTGGTAGCCGGGGTTTACCTTTTTCAATAATTCGAATCTTTCGTAGATGATGTTGATGCCCATGGACGTTTTTTTGTCGATCTCGGCCTTCGGGTGACGCAGAGATTGCTTAATACCAATTCCATTATCGTCGATGATTATCAAAACTGTTCCATTTTGACGACGCACCAGAAGGACGAGGTCACCACCCTCTTTGCGCGGAAGCAATCCATGCCAGATTGCATTCTCCACAAAAGGCTGAATGATGAATGATGGAATGAGCGTGTCTGTTTGTGCCACGCCGGGATCGATATCGATCGAATAGTTGAGCTTGTCGGTGAATCGCAGTTTCTCAAATTCGAGATACAGGCTAATGTTCTTGATTTCCTTGTCAAGCGTAACCTGGTCCGAAGACAAAAGTTCAAGGTTCAAACGCACCAGCTGAGAAAACTTCGAAAGATAACCGAGTGTTTGACGTTGATCGTTTTGAAGAATAAACGCATGAATGGAGTTGATTGCATTGGAAAGGAAATGCGGATTAAGCAAGTTGCGCAATGCTTTGTGTTCAACATCGAGACGTCGGTTCTCCTCCAGAAGTTTTTGATTTTTCTTGCGGGAATAATAGACGACCATAAGCGAAAATAATACACCAACACTTACGAGGATTAGTCCGATAAACCACCAGTGAAAATAGAACGGCGGAGGTATGTAAAACGATAATTGAATCGTTCTTGAATCTGATTCGTTATTGACTTTACGAGCCTGGACGGAAATAGTCAACATGCCGGTAGGGAGGGAGTGAAGAACGATCTCATTACCGTTGAAGCTGGTCCATACCTTGTCATTTATGCGATACCGAAATGCCACCTTATCGCGATTCCTTATTTGAGGGGTTGAAAGTTTTACGTTGAGTTGTTTTGTGGGTGTTTTTAATTCTACCAGTTTTCCCGTGTAGGGATGTTGTTCATCCTCGGTGGTAATGCTTTCAACAAGGATATTCGGGACCTCAAAGTGAAGAATTTCGGGAAAGTAATCGGTATCGATCGTTGATATTGAATTGGAAGATAACAGCGTTAGTACCTTTTCGTCTTCATGATATCTCACGCGAATAATGTTTGCCTGAGTAAGCCCTTCTTTGGTGCTGACCACTTCAAATCGCTTGCCGTCATAGTGGATCAGCCCGCGAACCGACCCCACGAAGAGATTTCCTTTCTCATCGGAGGTAATTGAGTTGCATCTCACTTTTGTCAATGGGTTGTCGACGAGTTTGAGTTCGCCATCTTTTACCCAGGCGAGGCCGGCATTTGTGCCAGCCCAGAGTATCTTCGATTCATGATGGTAAAAAAGAGTATTTATAACAGTATTTTTCAATTGGCCTTCCGATGGAAATGGTTCGAAATTTTCTCCATCCTCAATCAATAGTCCTGTATCCGTCCCGACTAGAATGCGTCCGTCTGGTAACTCCTCGATGCTGCGACTTACTGTAGTTTCGAAGCCAGGGACCTGGACTAAATTCCGCATCGTAGAATCACAGTACGACAAAGCGAACCGACATCCGATCCAGATTCTATTTTTTTGTTTTTGAACATGAATTGCGGTGATCGGTTTGTCTAATTCCAGCGTCCGCGTGCGATTCCCGTGGAGTCGCGCAAGTGTATGGCTCGCACCGAGCAGAACATATCTATCACCTGCCGTAGCGACGGGTCCTAGAAAGATATCGTTGGCGAACATCGGTTCAAAGCGGTTATTCTGGATCTCACTTAAAAAATGGTTGTCTTCCAAACGAAACATTTTTAACCCAGCGTTCATGGTTGTCACGAGCAACTCTTTCCTTGTAGGGTCCAACCCGAGATCAACTACGACATATCCTTTGATAGGGTGGTTTCGTACGCGGGTTGATTGAATCAGCCATATGCCCTCTCCGTAGGTACTCAGCCATAGATTCTTTTCACGATCCTCAAAAAGATCATTTATAACGATGTCATTGAAAACGCGCTGTGTGCGATAACCTGAGGCGGTAGGGGTAAACAGATAGAGATTTCCATTGACCGTTGAAAGCCATATGTTGCCTTGATAATCCTGCCTGATCCTCGTAAAACGGGCAAGAACTTCGCCTTTAAACAGTATGGTGTAGTCGTGAGTGAGGAGATTGTATTCAACAAGGTGATCGCTGATAACCATGAGAATGCGGGAGTCGTTGGTTTTGACAACACGATGCACAAAATCGAGTAGTGGAATTTCTTTGAGATCCACCTTCGAAAATGATCCGTCAGACAACATATAGAGGCCAAGGTTCGTCGCGATGTAGGCCACATTATCAGAGATGTCGACGTTAAACACGGAAAGAGTAGTATCTGGCTGCAGCCCGAGGTGTCTTGGGGTAATTTCATGAAACTGACCGTCTGCAAGCATAAACAGATCTTTGAATCTGTCGACAACCAGGAAGAATTCGCCTGAGATCCGGACTTCGATAGGGTGGAGCGGTGCATTGGCGGAACGGTCAAACGCCGGGCCGAACGTTCCATTCTCGTATGTTACGATTCCGCCGCCAAGGGTACAAACAAACATTTTACCATTCCACTCAGCGACGTCGAAAATGAAATTTGAGGGAAGACCATCTTCAGTGGTAAAATTCCTGAATGAAGCGCCGTCGTAACGCGTAAGACCGTTATCTGTTGAAAACCAGAAATACCCGTCGGAGGTCTGCGTTGTGCGATAGACTATCGAATGACCGAGACCATCTTCAACGGTAAGTTTGCGTATCGGAAATTGTTGCGCGAAGGATTTGATGCTAATCAGAAGCATCATGCAAACGACAAAACTATATTCCCGGCGGTCCATAACGAAGGTTAAAATAAGGAATGTTTGACCACGCGTGTTAGGGAGAACA
>JAEZEH010000117.1 GCA_023417785.1 Bacteroidota bacterium | reverse complement strand
TCGACGCCGCGCATTTCACGAGCAAGTTCGATTCAAAAGACATTCGGTGGATTGTGGTACCGAATCTCGGCCGTACGGGATCGGCAGTCACCGTTGAACCTGCCAACGCACAACGGCAATCGCCGGGTTCGGGAACACCTTACCTTGAATACGAGTTTTCAATATTTGATGAAAAACCCCTCAAAGTAGAAACGTATCTTTCGCCGACATTGAATTATCAAAAAAATGAAGGTCTGAAGTACGCTATTGCCATCAACGACGAGGAGCCGCAAATCGTCAACATCAATGAAGGCGAAACGACGCCGGATTGGGAATATCCGGAATGGTTTAACAAAACCGTGGGCGACCACATTCGAAAAAAACAGTCAGTACATAAAACGTATAAACCAGGAAAACACAAACTCAGGATTTGGATGATTGACCCAGGGGTTGTTTTTCAGAAATTTGTAATTGATGCAGGTGGGTTGAAGCCAAGCTATCTTGGGCCGCCGGAAAGCATCTACCTGAAGCCATGAGGCAGTTGACGAGGCAGGAAACCAGAAGAAATGCAGATAGGGTAGGGAATTTGCCTTAGTCAGGAATATTAATTGGAACACTCGAAATAAATCGCGATGCAACACACAATGCGTTGGTATGGTCCCAAAGATCCGGTGAGTCTTGCAGACATTCGTCAGGCTGGCTGTACAGGGGTCGTCACCGCTCTTCATCATATCCCGGTTGGTGAAGTATGGTCCATAGGGGAAATCGAAAAACGGAAAAATCTGATTGAAGAGTATGGGATGACCTGGACTGTGATAGAAAGCCTTCCGGTGCACGACGACATCAAGAAGGGAAACGGGAATTGTTTGGAATACATCAGGAATTACAAGCAAAGCCTGCACAATGTTGCGGCGTGTGGTCTTAAGGTGATCACCTATAACTTTATGCCGGTACTTGACTGGCTGCGAACGGATGTCGAGTATACACTTCCGAATGGCAGTAAAGCTTTACGGTTTGAAAGGTTGTCTTTCGTTGCGTTTGACCTCTTCCTCTTGAAGAGACCCGGCGCAGAGGCGGATTATACGGTAGATGAAATTGAAAAAGCCACGCGTCATTTTTCACTAATGAGCGAAGCCGAAAAGGATCGTTTATACCGTAACGTATTGCTGGGGTTGCCCGGGAGCGACGACAGTTTTACTGCCGAAGAAGTATTACAGGCATTGGATAGCTACAAAGGGATCACACCAGACATACTGAGACAGAATCTTATTTCATTTCTTCGTGCCGTGACTCCGGTTGCCGAAGAACATGATCTCAAATTCGCGATACATCCCGATGACCCGCCGTACCCCGTGCTCGGCCTGCCACGGGTAGTGAGTACTGAAAAAGATATAGACGACCTTTTTGACGCAGTCCGGTCACCTGCAAATGGCTTGTGTTTTTGCACGGGATCACTCGGTGTGCGCCCCGACAACGATCTTGTGGGCATGTTGCGTAAGTTCGGCGACCGGATTCATTTTCTTCACCTTCGAAACACCAGAAGGGATCCTGCCGGAAATTTTCTCGAAGCCGATCACCTCGATGGCGACACTGATATGTTCCAGGTGATTAGAGAAATCTTTGTGATCATGAAACGTCGGCAAATAGCCCTACCGATGCGCCCGGACCATGGACACCAAATGCTCGACGATCTGATGAAGACTACTTACCCGGGATATTCCGCGATCGGTCGTCTCAAAGGTCTGGGTGAACTGCGCGGTCTTCAATTGGCTGTGTTTCGCACACTCGAGCTGGAGTCTGTGGCCTCGAGATCTGTAAAGAATTCCGGCGCGGCATAGGGAAAAGGTTCAGGGATACGTTACTATCCAGGCTGTCAGACCAGAGGTCGCTATGGAGGTTATACATCACATTCGCGTCTTCCTTCGATAGAGGATACCAACTCCCGATATGAGCAGGAGGAGAGGCCAAACATGCGTGAGGCCGATAAGCACCTCAATAGAGCCGTCAAAACCTGATGTAAACGCATTTCGAAACCTGGTACCAGCTCCGGAAGTAAAGGTGGCCTCCTGTCGTAAAATCTGGTACATTTCGATATCGATTCGGCTATACGCAATGCGGTCTTTCAGTGAATTAAGTCTGCTGGTAGCGGCTTCGATTTCTTCCTGAATTTCGCCGAGCTGACGTTCCGCGGCCAGCACATCTTCAATGGTTCCGGTTTTCGTCCGAAGGATTTCTTTTAAACGCTCATGCACTTCGCGTTTTGTCCTTAACCTTGATTCCAGGTCCACGAATTCTTTCGTTACATCGGTGGCTGTTACGTTGCGGAAGTCAGTTAGAATTGAAAGGCTGTCAATATCCCTCAGAAAGCTGTCTAAATAATCAGGCGGAATTCGTACCGTAAGGTTGTGTTCGATGCGTGCCCCTGAAACGGACATTCTTGAATCCGCAATGTATGCCGGATATTGTCCGACAATGCGTTCGATTTCGCCCAGGCTTTGTCTGGCATCGGCTACCTGAAACCGGTAAGCCGCCACCTTAAGCAGTTTTGTTGAGGAAGGTGTGACATCAACGTCGACGGTGGAATTCGAGGTTAGAGCTTCCGCAGGGGCTTCAGCGTTCTTTTCGTGCGTGCACGCGACGACGGAAAGTACAGCCAGCGCAATGAGGCTAGTGTGCTTCATCGTTAGAATAGTTTTGTTAATACAATGACGTATTGCCGCGCCGTGAGGTTACGCGAGCACGAATAAGCCTAACCGCCTGTGAGAAGTGTACCTGGATACAGGGAAAAAAAAACCGTGTCAGCAGGAGCTGACACGGCTGAAGGAGAGATTATTGTGCAAATTGCGTAGTGTCAGAAGAAACTTCAAGTGTATCACTTTCCGCAGGAATTGTAGACTCAGCCGGCGTTGCAGGTTCTTCCTGAGGCGTAGTCGCGTCGTTGGCAGACTCAGAGGAATTAGATGAACAAGAAGCGGCTAAAGCAACTACAGCTGCTGCAAGAAATAATTTAACTGTGTTTTTCATAGATTTTGGTTTAAAATTTCCTTTGATACAAAAAGTTTGGCCAGGTAACCCAATGTTTGAAAAATTTTTACCTTGGGTTACCTTCAAAAGCCTTTTGTATTAAGAACACCCCACTGGATGGCCGAATATTACTTCGACGAGCTGATTTTCAACGAAATCAGAAAAAAAAATGAGGTTGCGCTACGGGAACTGTACAAAACGCATTATCCGATGGTTTACAACCTTATTTGCTCGAACAGCGGCACAGAACAGGAGGCTAAAGATATCTATCAGGAAGCTGTACTGGCATTCTACGAGCGTGCTCAACAGCCGGATTTCGTTCTGACATGCAAGATCAAGACCTATCTGTATGCCGTATCGCGCCGGTTGTGGCTAAAGCGTTTATGGGAAAAGAAACGCTTTGATAACAATGTTCCGGAAAACGAGGCTTTTCCAGGCATTGAAGAAGAAATGATTGATTTCGAAGAACGTGAACGGACCTTCGAAACGATGAAGCAGTCGCTGGACATCCTCGGAGAACCCTGCCGGAGCATTCTGGAGGACTTTTATATCCGCGATCTCAACATGGAAAGCATCCGCGAAAAATTTGGGTATACTAATGCTGATAATGCGAAGAACCAGAAATACAAATGCCTGCAACGTTTAAAGAAAATCTTTTTTGCAAATTATGAAGGAGATGGAAAATGAAAGGTTAGAATTACTGGACGCCTACGTGAAAGGCGAACTGAGTCGGGACGAAAGCTACAGGATTCAGGAAAGAATGCTTCAGGATGAACAATTCCGACTGGAGGTTGAGGCACATGAAAAATTAATCCGGGGTCTCAGGACTTACGGCGAACGCACCGAGACGATGGCCAGACTGGCAGGTTTCGACAAGGAACTCGCCGCGGCTTCAACTACATCGGATTTAACCGATCCCCATATTTTGCCGCCACCGCGGAAGAATGCATTTAAGAAGTACTGGCCGATGGCGGCTGTGGCGGCCAGTGTAGCGCTGGTCAGCATTGTGGGAACGCTCCTAATGACAAAATCGCTGGCGTCAGAGCTGGAGACCAAACAAACCGCGATATATAAAGAGCTGCGGAAAAATTTCGAACAAATCCAGCGCTCGCAAAGCCGAATGATGGAGAACATTGCGCGCTCGAATGAAAAGCCTGTTCCTCCAGGACGTTACGGCGGCAGTGGTTTTCTTGTTTCGTCCAACGGCTACGTTGTAACAAGTCACCATGTTGTCGTGGGTGCTGACTCGGTCTATATTGAAAACCCTTTGTTTGGCTCCTTGAAGACCTCCGTTGTACTCAGCGACGACACTAATGATGTGGCTATCCTTCGCATTGATGATCCCAGGTTTTACGCGCCTCGTCCGCTTTCTTATGTAATAAGCAGTTTGGAGGCTAACCTGGGCGAAGAAGTGTTTACCCTGGGGTATCCGCGGGAAGATATAGTTTTTGGTGAAGGGTCGATCAGTGCACTATCCGGTTTTCGTCAGAACCCGAATGCTTATCAGATATCTGTCCCGGTGAATCCCGGAAACAGTGGAGGTCCGTTGTTTAATGAGCGCGGCGATCTGGTCGGAATAATCAGCGGTATTCAGACTGAAACTACTGGGGCTGCTTTTGCCATCAAGTCATCCATACTTCTTAATGTAATCGAAAACCTTCCGGCTGATTCCGTGAACCAGCCTCTTGTCCTCCCGCGGCAAAATCAGATGAAGCATCTAAGTCGCGTTGAACGCGTCAGGAAATGGAAAGACAATGTTTTCGTTGTTAGGGTTTATGCGAGAAAGTAGGGATGCGAATCCGGTAAAAAGGCAGTTCATCTTTGTTAAATCGTTGAGACAATAATACTGCACAGTTTTCATTTGGAGACGCTATTATCGTTAGTGTCTTCCCGGGGCGGCGGCACGCCGGCCTTAACTCCTTCATCGGCGGAGAACTGCGGAAATTCATTTAAATAGGAGAGATCCTTGCCGCTGGCTGGATCTTCAAGATCCGGTCGTCGTTTAACTTTGTTGTCTTCCGCACGCCCCTCATCAGCCTTATTTCTCTTCCTTGCCATATGCGCTCAATTTGTGGTATGATAATCTACGAAAAACAAATGCCTACCTTCTCCTGAAGAACGTTCGCCAGGAGAGTCGTCTTTGTTTGGGTGACCTTTCCGGTGCTGAAGAAACGGCTGTCTGTATTACGTAATCCAATTCGTCACCAATAGCTGAATACGTGAGCCGCGATTCCAGAATAAGAATAGCGGAGCTCGCGAACAACAGGAGAGAACCGGTCATGCCAAGAGCAGTTGGAATCCAGGTAAGGTTTCCGTGCACGACGGCAATAATTCCGATAGCAAAACTGGTAGCTACGAAAAGGCTGAGGCTGAGATAAAGGAAGGTCATTACAAGGGTGAGGTACTTGCATCGCCGGGTGCTTTTCTGAAGTATACTATACAGTATACGGCGCTTTTTTTCGTTGTCTGACTGCAAATCAGCGGACCGTTCGATCAACAGAAATTCCTGCGAAACTTTTCGAACACGGTCGATTACACGGCTTAATCGTTGCGAAGTTGTTAGAATCAATTGTCCACTGGCAAGTATTAATATTGCCGGCGTTATCATCGAGGAAAGAATTCCCAAATATGAACCAACTTCTGTCATTTGTTATTCACTATAGGCCATGGTACCCATAACAGAATGATACCTGGAACCAGTATCCATCCGACTGAACTGAACTACAACGTTGTGTGAGGAGGTTAACCGGCAACCGAAAGCCTTTTCCAGGGAAACCGGTAGCGGATTTATGAGGTCGTTGAACCGGATCTTTCGAAGTCGTCGTGGATTTATTTTGTATTCATATTCCCCGACAGGATCGCAATCCTCATAGAATATCGTTAGATTAATGACCGCCTCTTTGTCCGTGGTATTCAACACCGAAATCCAGTCCCTGCTGGTAAAGAGAGGTTCAACCCCTGTGGAGTCAAGGGGAACAAATCCTCCCGATATCGCCCATATTTTTTTACCAATAGCCATTATTCTTCGTTCTCGTAAAAAAGTTTTTGCAGATATTCATTCAAGAAAAAGTCATCCGGGTCTACTCGTTTTCTGATTTGATGAAACCGGTTCCATTCAGGATAAAGCTTACTGAGAGCGCCAGCCTTGAAATTATGTTTTTTACCCCAGTGCGGCCGGCCTCCGTAGTCTCTGAAAATAGGTTCGATGTCATTAAAGTAATCCTTATAACTGAGTCCGGCGTTGTGGTGCAGCGAGATTGTTATACTGTCGCGGCCGAAATGCGGACTGAGAAATGTGTCGTCTTTTGCGATAGTTCGGAAGAGGGTTCGCCATGCTACAGTACGACGGTGCTTTTCCTTAATCCGCTGTCTTACTATTCGAAAACATTCCCATGCGGCCTTTGTGTCAAAGGCGAATTCCGTCTCGTCGAAACGAAGTTCTCGCGTTCGCGGCAGAACCTCACCAACAACATCCTGCTCACTGCGCTGTACGATGTGCGGGAAAGGCAATTTCTGAGTTCCTTTACCCGGCTCATTCAGAATCCGGATTTTAACCTCGTCGCGTCGCGGGTACCAATAGAAATCAACGTTTCTGTTTTCTTCCGCGAGTTGATCAAAATGCCGAAAGCAGTCTTCCATACTCGCGAAGATATCCAACCTTCTCAGTGAAAAAAGCGGTAATATCTTTACCGTTATTTCAGTGAGGATTCCAAGCGCTCCGACCGAGACGCGAAAGGCCTTCAGTTCGTCCGGATGCTGATCAAAATGATATTCGGAAACGTCACCATCAGCGTTGACCACCCGCACACCCATCAGCATCGATGAAAGATTCTGAAGTTTGCGGCCAGTGCCATGTGTGCCCGTACTGATTGCGCCTGCAAGATATTGTACATCAACGTCACCAGTATTGAAAAGTGCATAACCTTTTTTCTCAAGCGCTTCATTACATTCCTCCACAGTCATTCCGGCATTCAGCGTGGCGGTCATCGACTCTACATTTATAGATTTGATTCCTTTAAAATGTTTCAGGCTTATTAAGACTTCATCGGTTTGAACTAAAGCCGACGAGGAATGTCCGCTACCCGCCACGCGAATTTTTTTCTTCTCGTCACGGCATCGGCGAACCAGCTTGGTTATTTCTTCTTCAGATCTCGGATGGGAAATCGTTGACGGTTCGAAGGTGAGACTACCGGACCAGTTGCTCCATTCAGCCATGTGTTCATAGGATTTGCCGGCATTGAGATGTGCCGGGGTGTTTCTTTACGAGGTTAAAAGTCAGTGCCAGACAGCGGGATTTCATCCGGCGGCTAACCCTGTCAAGCGGTCGCGATACACAATCGACCGTACAATTCATTCAGATCCGCTGCCCGCTCGTAAACTGGCTTGCAACCTTCATGGTCACTTGAGTCGTCTCGGCTTGTCTAATCAATGATAATGATCTTTCACTCATCTGACATGGGTCATACCCTGGAATGTAATATGGAGCTACTTTAGATCAACAATAAAACATAATTACTCTCAGACGGAGATTCAGAGTTTACTAACAATTGTATAAAATGTGTTTAACCTTTTCAATTGTTATCCTTGCAAGAATATGCATTCTGAACTTATGATGGGGTAATTATTAAGATGCTGTTGAGCATTCGCTTAAATGTGCGGTTGCTCCCGGTGTCGGGAAGGCGGAAGCAAATCTTCCGCCTTTTGCATTTATAATAAACTGGTTATGAGTGTTTCAATAAAGGAGGTGGCGACAAGACAGGATATGGAAGCGTTTGTGCGTTTTCCTCATACCCTTTATGATAAAAACCCCTTTTGGGCACCTTCTTTGATCAAAGACGAGTTACACACCCTCAATCCGCTTTTGAACCCAGCCTTCGATAACAATCGGGCCAAACTATGGCTCGCATATCGGGATGGAAAAATCGCTGGTAGAATTGCAGGGATAATGAATCATAAACATCAGCAGAAATCACGGAGGACCTACGCGCGATTTGGCTGGATCGACTTTATCGATGATTTTGACGTATCTGGAATGCTTCTTTCAACCGTTGAAAAATGGGCAATGAAGCATCGTATGAAAGCCGTATATGGCCCCCTGGGGTTTACAGACTTTGATCCCGAGGGATTGCTGATTAATGGATATGATAAACCGGGGGTGATGTCAACCATTTACAACTTCCCATACTACATCGAGCATCTTCTTCATCACGCATATCAAAAGGATTTGAGTTGGACTGAATATGAAGTGGAAATTCCGTTTTCGGTGCCGGAACGTATTTCGCGGCTTGCGCGGTATGTGGAGGAGCGAAACAATCTACAGGTCATGCATTTTGAAAATACATCTGAATTGCTTGGCTGTATCGATGAAATCTTCAGACTCATTAATAAGTCATACAAGATCTTCAGGGACTCTCGCGACTTGGCGACCGCGACGTGAACTTCTATCTTGATCAGATATTTTCTTTTATCGACCCCGATTTTATTTCGATCATAGCCGACTCGAATGAGCGTATCGTAGCTTTCGCGATCACGATGCCATCGCTTACGAGCGCCCTCAGAAAATCCGGGGGAAAACTCTTTCCCTTCGGTTGGTTTTATTTTTATCAGGCTTTCAAGCGAAACTCAACAGCGGATCTTTATTTGATGGCAATACATCCCGATCTCAGGAATAAAGGAGTGAGTGCGGTTCTCGTCGATGACCTGATCAGAAAATTCAACAAGCATCGTATTACCAGGGCTGTGACTCATCCCATCTTCGAAAAAAACGACGGAATGCTAAACTTCTGGAAACATTTTCGTTCTGCTGAGTTCCGAAAAAGATGTTGTTTCGTAAAAGAATTGACTGCCGTAACTAGCTGAGCAATTGGGACCGACTTGATTACTTTACTGTGCAGAATCAGGAAAGAGATTTCCGACCCATGGTTCCAACTAGCTCATTGAAGCACCGCGAGAGGAAAACCATTGCGATATCTTCTGGAAATTGCTGGTGTGATGACTGGCATCATTGACCAAGAGTTTACAATACACCATGTTAGTGTAGTACTTTCAATCACTAAAAATAAAACTGTATGAACACGCCAAAATTGTTATTGGGTACGCTTGCAGCGCTTGCTGCCGGTGTGGTTATCGGTATGTTGATTGCACCTGATAAGGGTTCTAAAATGCGCAAGAATCTTCTAAAGAAAGGCGATGACGTTGTTGACGCCATGGGCGATAAAATTGAAGGAAAGTTCAATGAAATGGTTCACGGGATCGGAAGCAAGTTCACCCGGAAGAACGAAGGTGACACCGTCACAAACCAAAAGGAAGTAACGGTTTGAAGAAGGAAGACCAGGCCCGAAGCCTGGTCTTCCTGCTAGTTGTTCAGCCGAAACATGCTATTCTAAGATGACTTCTCTAATCGACCCGTTTTTCCGGTTATCCGGATCCTGAAAGGAATTGGCCGGAGCTTTTTCTCGACGATAAAAGGCGACTTACTATTTGCCGGGGCCTCAGTACGCTCTCCGAATTAAACAGGGCTCGAACCCGTTCGTCGAGCGGCGAAAGTACAGCTTCCTGCTGGGCAGGATCGGTGATTTCTTCATATGTACCTGCAAATCATACTTCGCCAGTTTACGGGGTTGTCAATCTCATCTATCTGAGAGCATACTTCGGGATTACCCCTCGTCATTTCGATCTTAAGACCATCCCTGGTCAATTTGTCGTTGTGTCAATGTCCCCACCATTGTGTTACGTTTATTCAAATATAGGCAAAGGCCGAATCACTCCGGCCTTTGCTGCAACTACTGGTTGGTAACGAGATCAGTCAACTTTCAGGTATCTCGTAACCTTAGCCAACCGCGATTTTCTTGATCTGTTGAACCGGACTTTCTTCGGCTTTCGGAATGATCAATTTCAAAATGCCGTTTTCGTATTTTGCATCAATATCACTTTCGCGAATGTGATCCGGTAATGCGAAAGACCGACAGAAAGACTTGTACGTGTATTCTTTACGGTAGTAGCCGTTGTCCTTTTCTTCTTTCGAGTCTTCTTTTTCTACGCTGATCCGAAGAACATGGTTCTCAATTTCAAGATCAAAGTCCTTCCGTTCGAGCCCAGGTGCGGCGACTTCAAAAAGAAATTCGCGTTGCGTTTCCCGAATATTAACAGAAGGTACAGTAATGCCCAGGCGCGGAGTGAAAAAATCACTTCCGAAGTCGAAGAAATCCCGTCCGAGTAATGACTCAGGACGCAGCCAGTCTGTCAAAACCTTTGGCATACCGGGAGTTTTTACTGTGATGTTCATGGTATAGGTTTTTTTTCCTACAATGAACCTACTATCCTTTCTAGCGATAATCGATGATCCTGATGCGCACTTTTTCAGATTTTGGTGATGGGAGAAACGGATTTTTATTGATTCAGCCGGCTTTAGTAACCAAGTTTAATTCTCATCGTGAAGACACAGCAAAGGAACTTCAAGTTGATAGGCAAATTCGTTGTTGATGTTTCCACGAACAAGTCGGTCAACCAGTGGTCTGTTCTTCGATGAAAGTACCAGTAAATCTGCGTTCTGTTCTTCAACAAAGCATAGCATTCCTTCAGCCACGTCAGTATGTTGATACTCCTCACAATGTATGAACGGATAGTTCACCGATTGCCGAAGGTCACTCCTGAAACGTTCAACATTGCGAAGGCCACGATCATCGTCTTCGTCTTCGTCGCCGAACCGGTTGACGATATGAACCACTTCGATTGTCGAATTCTGCAGATTGGCAAAGTTGATCAGTGCAATTATTTTCGGAATATCTGTGCATTCATTGTCGGTCCCGAATACAATACGCGCAGGCTGGGAATAAATGCATCCGGCTGGAACGGCAAGAACGGGAATCGCAGATATTTCCATCACTGTTGCAGTATTACTTCCGAGCAAAGCTGATGACAATGAGTTAGCACCCCGCGAGGCCATCACTATCAGGTCAGGCTTCATCGTTTCCGCCAGGTTAATGATCTCTTTTGTAACTATTCCCGCGACTATATCAAAACTGGTCCGGATTCCGAAATCTTCCCACACATTCTGCTGAAGTATATGAAGTTTCGGCAAAACCCTGGCTCTCTGCTGCAGGTAGTCTTCATCATTAAGTGATCCTGATGACACTACGTGTACCAAATGAATATCTCCACGATAGTCTGCTGCCATTGCGGCAGCATACTGAAGCGCGTTGGTACTGCGCGATGAAAAATCAATCGGAATTAATATGGTCATTACGTGTTTAAATTTAAGTCAAAATTGAAATTGCTCTGCAGGAGCACTGGCATAGGAAACCCTGGGTCGCTGGTTTTGTCTATGCACTGGTATCCCACGATGATCAATTGCTCCGTAAATCAGTTCATCGGCCAGATCCTGGAGGGATTGTATCGCTTTGTGGTTGACCAACGGGGTGGCTAGTATCACCGTACATGCACCGGCTTTTCTGAGTTCCTCCACCGCGGCGCTGACTTGGTCAGACGCTTCGAGGACTTCTCGTATCAGTATGACCGTCTTATCGACGGTTGCAGGCCTTTGAGCATGGTCCTCTTTGCGGAGTCCATGCCTCATAAGTGCAACCTGATGTTCAACATAGCCTTGCGGGAGTGAAGCGCAATCGTAATGGAGAATGACCTCCCGCGATGTAACTGATCCTATAGTATGAGTCGGGTGGGCGGGATGGGTGAGGGGTTTGCAAAAAAGGCGGTAATATGGAACGCGTAGTGCGGCGCCTAACGCGACCGTGATTTCATCTGACAGTGCAGTTGTTGCTGCGAGTAAACAGTCCGATTCACGAAACATCCATAACTTCTGAATTAGCCGGGATGACGCCAGTGCTTTACATGGCGATGTTTTTTGGCTGGTTGTATACATTCGACTGGGGTTGAACGGTTATCCTTGTACTGGTATCCTTATTCCGGAACCGGTCAAGATCTGTCAGGATAATTGAAGCCTCTCTTCCGTGTGGGGATTGGATTACTTCAACTGGACCTTCCCGAAGGAAAGAAATGGCTGACGTCACTGCGGACGCACTAAATCCCGTCTCTACATTCGCAGACTATTGAGGGGACGACGAAGTGAATAATACAGGGAATCAGAAACATTTTTAATGAGTGACGTCATTCCGCATACGTAACTGTCATCAACTGAAGAAACAGGGAAGAAGCGCCCAATAAGGGCGCCAACCATCCTTGTTCACCACACCATAGACAGGACGGAGTCAATTTAACAGAACCGTGAGCAGCGGCAGATCAGATTTGAAGGCAATGGTTTCGGTGATACCAATCAAATACTTGTCCTTGTGCTTGCGGTTATGTGCAACCATCCCGATCCAGTCTGCTTTCACATCGTGCGCATATTCCAGAATGCCTGTATCGATGTCGCGGTTGTTATAAATCGCGGTTTCAAATTCGATCTCCGGATGCTCACGAGCAAAGGAAATCAGACGGGATCTTATTTCATGTTCATTCTTAAAATGTGCGGGGCTGTTTACAAACAGTAAATGGACAGTGGAACCCAGTCCCATTGCGATTTCTTTGATCCTGGAAAAAGGAACTGAAATATCCTCATCAAGCGAAACCGGGACTACGGCTCTCTTCCACGAACGAGAATGCGTTTCTTTTCTGATGGTCATCACAGGGCAATGTGCTTCACGCATTACCTTCTGGATATTGGAGCCGATAAAACATCTGTCGTGCTTTTCATTTCCGTGAGAACCAATCACGATGATATCAACACCTTCCTGATAAGCTTCTTCAATAATCTTCTCATGGGTAACACCCTGGGTGACTACCCTAGATACGTCAAGATGACGCAAATGATAGTTATCCATCAATTCGCCAAGACGGCTTTCGCTACTCAGGCTTTCTTGCATTATGTCTGGATAATTGCGGTGCTGTTCAATGGTCATTCCGGACCATCGAAGCAGCGTAGGAACATTGTGCTGAAGAATAATTTTAGCGTGTGTTTTCTCCGCCATCGAGGCAGCGGTTTGCGTTGCATGCAAACCATAGGTCGAAAAATCGGTGGGTACGAGGATCGTTTTCATTACCGGGGTGTTACAGTGAAAATTGAAAGAGAAGTCAGAAAAAAGCTGCCTGGCTAATGGCACGTTGGCGTATCGTGTTGCATGTATAAGATAATCCTCTGCAATCGTTTTCGCGCTGACCCAGGTCATGGTTTTCAGATATCTGCATCATCAGTAAAACGGTTCGGCCGAGCGGGCAGGGCGTTCCCAACCAGACGAAAGATGATGAAGATTTCCTTAAGTGAGGCCAGTCATCATAGGCCTGCCCAGACCAATCCGGTAAGTTTAACGGGCACGGTATGCTGCACCTTTTCACGATGCTGCGCGGAAACGCATCCGATTTTGTTTGTTTTTGTAGTGCACCCGAAAGCGTTCACGCGTGACAGAATTTGCGGAAGCCTGAAATGTGGCTCTGACGAAAGTGAATTGCATCGTTGTGTTCGTTGTTATTGTGGTGTGGTAAAGTCGGCCCCGGCCGGCTTTACCAGCCGTGTTGGTTCCCAACCAATATCTGCAGATCTTTAGTGCTTCGGCTTACACCAGATGGATTCACTTACACATCTTGTCCTCGGGGCTGTCGTGGGAGAAATTGCCGCACGAAAGCAACTCGGTGCTAAGGCTCTCGCTCTCGGCGCGGTTGCCCAGTACGTACCCGATCTGGATGTCGTTGCCGCCCTTTGGCTAAACCCCGCGGATAATCTCGTAGCTCATCGGGGGATTACTCATTCGTTTCTGTTTGTTGCTCTGGGATCCGTCGCCTTTGCGTGGGTAGCCCGGGCCGTTTTCCGAAGACCCATTGCGCCATGGCATTTCTGGATCGGTTTCTTCGCACTCCAGCTGAGCCTCCACATTTTCATCGATGCTTTCAACGCTTATGGGGCGGGTTGGCTGGAACCGTTTAGCAGCAGGAAAATCACCTTCGATACGCTGTATGTGGTTGATCCCGTTTTTACGCTTCCACTCATCGTCGCGCTTACCGGGTTGTTGTTTGCGCGAAGTATTCGTAGACGGAGAAATTTTGCGCTCGCAGGCATTGCGTTGAGCGGACTATACCTCATTATGACCATCGGAATGCGATGGATCGTTGTCAATCAAGTAGAATCTGAAACAGCAAAGTTGGCTGAGCACGACAAACTCCTGGTAACACCAGCGCCGTTGAACAGTTTATTATGGTTCGTGGCGGCGGGAAATGATTCTGGTTTTTTCACTTCTTACGTATCGGTATTCGACAACCCTGATGCGTCCCGATACGCATACTTCCCCAGAAAGGAACATTTACTTGCGAAGTCAAATGCGGAGCCGGACATCCAGACCTTAAAGGCATTCTCCCAGGGTTATTACACAGCAGAATTGTGGGGCGATACGCTGGTATTCAACGACCTGAGATTCGGTCAGATAGTAGGGTGGACGAATCCACGGAGTAAGTTTGTCTTTCACTACTTCGTGGATTACCCCGAAGAGAATACGCTGGTAATGCAACGCGGAAGATTTGCGCGGTGGGATAGGGGGGCAGTTCGAAAATTGCTGACCAGAATACGGGGAAGAACTATCAGTCCCGCTGGCGAAAATAAAAGGTAAAAATAAAAAAGAGCACGCGGATAATATCATATGCCGACCGTTGTAGAAACCGCTGGTACAAACTCGCTCTCTTGCGGTAGTTGTCAAGCGTTATCTGTTCACAGTCTTCCATCATAGTCCGCTTAAGTTCGTTTTCCACTTCCTGTGCGAAATTCCGGTTGTAGACATCAAGATTGAGTTCAACGCTCGCGTAAGCACTGATGTTGTTGATGTTGTATGATCCGTTTGTCACCCATTTCCCGTCGTAGGTAGCCATTTTGCCATGAAGAACGTTTTTTTGGTATTCGTAAATCTCAATTTTATTCCGCAACAGCCATGGGTAGAGATATTGTTCGGCATATCTCGCAATCGCTACATCAGACTTGCTTCCGAGAATAATACTTACACGAACTCCTCTCGACACAGCCTCAAGGATTTTCTTACGGAATTTGTTACCCGGCATGAAGTAGGGCGACGCGATGATGATGTGTGATTTCGCCTTGCGGAACATCTCCAGATAGCTCTCTGTAATTTGCATTTTGCGGTTTACCCAATCATTGATGCGGACACGCAATTTGCATGGCGCGGTCTCTTTTTCATCAAGAACGATGTAATCGCTGGGTGGTATCACCTTGTTCTGAAGGGTTATTTTGCTTCGCCGCTGACAAATCCGCTGCACAGCCGCTGCGACATCACCTTCTGCGTAAACGGCCCAGTCAAGCCACGCTGGACGGGTATCCGTATCGTTATATCTGTCGCTTATGTTAAGCCCCCCGACAAGGACCATCCCCTTATCGACTACAACCACCTTGTGATGCAGTCGCCTTCCGAAATAGAATTTTTTGGTTTTCCAGAAAGGATAGAACCAATTGAACTGAATCCCGGCCTCACGAAAAGATTCGGTAAGCCAGAAGGGGAGACTCTGTGAAGCGTAGCCGTCAATAAGGATAGCCACCCTGACATTTCGTGCTGCGGCGTCAAGTAACGCACGTGCTATCCGCCTACCGGTAGTATCGGAATCGAAGATATACGTTTGTAAATAAATACTTGATTTCGCTTCGTTGATCAGGCGTTCCAGCAAGTCGAAGTAGTCGCTGCCACCTTTGATTAGCTTTATGCGGTTTCGAACGTAGTATCCTGCCCCGTCAACCTTTCTGAGAGGTTTAGCGTGTAACTTTTTCTGAACAGGCAGGTGCACCATTTGGCTTTCCTTGAGTGCGTTCAAACTATATACAAATCTCCCGCTTCACTATGATAAAAATCGTTCAAAAAGTGATACTGGTCATATGGCCCGGCGTTTCTCCGGGGAGCCAATCCGGCAAAAAATGAATTGGAAAAACGACCATTCAGACCCGCGGGATGATCAATATCCTCGTCAGGATTGACAACGGTCATAAACATGGGGGGCGGGATAATCTACATTGCTCAACAGCAAACGTTTGATGAATCCGGACCGCAGAGCGATATTATTGTTTCTTATAGGAATCGTCTTGATGACGGGAATATGCATTGCCCAGATCTCGTCGGATCTGATTCACGGGTCGGTGTACTACATACTCCTGGGATCGTATGGATTGTGGCTGCTCCGTCATTACAAATACCTTTTTTCCATCGGAATTATTTCAACTGTGACGATGGCCATTGGCTATGTTTTTGGTCCGGAACATTCGGACGGCATGCTGATCAACCGTGTGTTTTCCATCCTCACGATTTGGTCGGGAGTGCTTTTTACGGCCCGATTCAGAAAGCTCCATCAGCGAGAGCAGAAATACAAAAAACAATTGACAGCGCTTTTTGAGAACGTCACGGAAGCAATTCTCATGGTCGACAGACATGGAGGTATCATTCTGGGTAATCCCGCCGTGGAACGCATACTGGGCTACACGCAGGCTGAGCTGTACAATATGCAGGTTGAGGATTTAATTCCGGAACAGTTCCGGTCCCGACATGATGTGAAGCGTGACAATTATGGGCACGACCCCAGAAACAGAAAGATAGGCATCGGCAGAAACGTCTATGCGCTCACCCGTGATAAGAGGGAAATACCCGTTGAAGTAAGCTTGAGCAGTTACCAGGACAACGGTGAATTGTACGTTATCGCATTCGTCACGGATATTACAAAACGCAGAGAACAGGAAGCCAAGATCGCTGCGCAGTATGAGGAGCTCGAGAAATATAACCTCCGGCTCGAAGAGCAGGTCAAATTTCGGACGTCGGAACTGGTGATGACCAACCAGAATCTGGTTCGTGAAATTGAAGATCGGAAGCTGGTTGAAGAGCAGCTTCGGAAATCTCAGCTTTTGTACAAAGCTGTAGCAAATAATTTTCCTGATGGAATTATAGGTGTACTGGATCGTGATCTGCATTATCTTTTTGTGGAGGGAAAGGAGCTCGGCAAGGCGGAAGCACCTACTAGCCGAAGACCGGGTGCGCCGTCATTCAACCAGCTCCCGATGGTACTGGTCAGAAACTCAGAAGAAAAGCTTCGACCGGTGTTCGATGGTCGTGAGGTCCAGTTTGAAATGGCTCTGGGTGCGAATTTCTACGAAGTGATCGCCACGCCTTTCACAAGTTTTGATAGTTATATCGCGGAGATTCTGGTCGTAATCCGGAATATTACGCGTCAGAAAAAGTCGGAGGAAGATCTCCTTCGCGCATTGGATAAGGAACGACAACTAAATGTGCTCAAGTCGCGATTCGTAACCAGTGTATCACATGAATTCCGTACGCCCCTTAGTACAATATTATCATCGGTATTCCTCCTCGATAACTATAAGGGCGCAGATCTAGAGGCATACCGACCTACGCACCTGAACCGTATCAAGCGGTCTGTTAACAATCTTACTGAACTACTTGACGATTTTTTGTCGCTGGGCAAGCTTGAAGAGGGAAAAATCAAGGTGGTGTATTCGCAATTCTCTTTGAGAGATTTTCTGGACGAAGTAGTGGGTGAAATCGACATTATCAAGAATCAGGAACAGCAAATCACGGTTGAGTACACCGGTGACGACAGCATCATGCTGGACCGGAACATACTTGGTAATATTCTTAATAACCTGCTCTCCAACGCGATCAAGTATTCGCATCCTGATGGTCGGATTGAATTGCGCTGCGAGATCCGAAAAGAAGTATTGCACATTGAGGTAGTTGACCACGGCATGGGAATTCCAGAGAAGGAACAGAAGCACGTTTTCAAGCGATTCTTCCGCGCTCAGAACGCGATAAATATACAGGGAACAGGATTAGGCCTGAACCTGGTGCGGAAGTATACAAGGCTCATGAAAGGGCATATTTCATTTACCAGCGCTTTCAACGAGGGAAGCACCTTCGTCGTGGACATACCCATTGCCGTTCCAAACAAGACTACCATCTCAAACGCCATACATTATGCCTGAAACAATTCTTTTGATTGAAGACAATCCCGAAATGGCTGAGAATATAACCGGTATCCTCAAACTTGCCCATTATAACGTATCAAGTGCGAACGAGGGAAAGACGGGCGTTCAAATGGCCAAAGAAACCCATCCGGATCTTATCCTATGCGACATTATGATGCCGGGCCTCGATGGGTATAGCGTCTTTCATATTTTACACAAAGATCCGGAAACCGCCAGCATACCGTTTGTATTCCTGACTGCCAAGACAGACAAGCACGACATCAGACATGGGATGAACCTGGGTGCGGATGATTATGTGACCAAGCCGTTCGACGGGCACGAGTTACTAAAAGTCGTTGAAGTCCGGTTGAAAAAAAATGCCTTACTAAAGGCCTCTTTTACCAACGATCTCGACGATGTGAATGACTTTTTCAAGCGCGCCCGCGAATTAAAGGAGTTCAATCGCCTTTCTGAAAACCGGCCGGTGCGAACGTATCATAAAAAGGATTTTATTTTTATGGAGGGGCAAACGCCATATGAGTTGTTCTTTATCGTCAAAGGTGAGGTAAAGACGTATAAACTCAATCCTGAAGGTAAAGAACTCATTACGGGGATTTATCGTGATGGCGACTTTGTGGGTTACGCGCCACTGCTCGAAGATATTTCTTACAACGAGAATGCCAGCGTACTTGAAGACACACAGGTGGCTGTGATACCCAGAGAGGATTTTATTTCACTTATCTATTCAAGCAAGGATATTGCCCGCAAGTTCATAAAGTTGCTTTCAAATAACCTTATTGAGACCGAAAATCGCTTGCTGAATCTGGCTTATCAATCCGTCCGCCAACGGGTCGCTGGGACGCTTCTGAGTATTATGGATCAATATAGCCTCCCTGCCCGCAAAGCACTCATCAGTGTCAGCCGGAAAGATATCTCAAGCATTATCGGCACGGCGACAGAATCACTGAACCGGACCCTGGCTGATTTTCGCGACGAAGGCTTGGTTGAAATCGGACCGGACGGAATCCGAATCATTGATCGACAGAAACTGGAAAGGCTGGCGCGGTAGAAATTTCCGGGTCGAGACTGAAAGGCGGATTTTTTATCGCCTCAATTAACAGCTCATGCATGTTATGAATATCCGGATACCTTTTGCCCTGATCAAAGGTGTAATACCGGATGAACAATGGTATCGGCCGTTCCAGGATCATTTCTTTATTCGCCTGAGGGGTGTGATGTCGATGCAACAAACTGGCAAGCACCGTTCCGTTTGTGATTTGAAGGCTTTGTTGTACCCAAGCAGAAGACATACCAGTCTGTTCGGTGCTCTTTTTCCGCGATGAAGTTGCCCAAAGGCGTGGGTCGCACGCGGGCTGTATTTCGGCAGCAATCGTAATCGAGACATCACCTGTTTCGCGCAGCACCAGACACTCCGCCATCGCATCCGACTGGCGTAATGGATGGAATCGGTTCCCTGTCGGTATCTCAGTACAAAAAACAGGTTGACCCTGATCGACAAGGTATAGCCATCCCGATGCAATGTTAAGAAAAAGATGTCTGTCAGGGAATTTTTGGTTCTCCCACCGCCACCGCTCAATGTTTACATAAAGATCATCAATGGAGGTGCGAATTTCCTGATTGTGCGGGAACGAGTCTCTCTTGGTGAGGAGGTATCTTAATTCCGTCTTGAAATCGCGGTAAATGAAATGGTCGGGTTCAATGCCAGCAAGCCGGTCGCGCGGCCCCGGGTTTGCAAGGTATCGTCGCAGATCGGCAATCATCACTGTATCAGCAACGGTGAATCGATGTGTGCTCATGGATGCAGCATCCAGCGTTCCGTGTCGTAGCTGTTGAACTAACAGGAAAAAACGATCGGTTAACTGTATGTCAAGTTCGGCTGAGTCTTCTAAACTCAGGGAATCCGGATTGAGTGCTGCAATTTCGTGCAGATGAAAATCCGACGGGAACAAACCATACTGTTCTGAATTGCTCAGCAGAGAAATCAGTTCGATACCCCGCGTCGTGATCCGGTTCGATTCCGTCCAAAGGGGACTATAGCTGTTTTCCCAGTATACGTAGTCTACCACTGGTTGCCCGGAAAGTGGAAAATCCATACCGTCAACGGAAAGCAGAAGCCTTTTTATCTGCTCATGATGAGGACTTACGGTGAGATATTTCGTCGAGCTGATGCACGATCCTGATAGAATAGCTACTAAGATTGCAATGAGTGTTCGGCGATACGATACCCTGGGAGAAAAAAGGAAACGCACATGTGAAAACAACCTCACCTCAAGCGATAAATTTTATGCAAAGAATGCGTTTATCGAAGTATTTCGAAAGGACCGGGGTCATGGTGGTAGGGGATACTGATCACCCGATAAATGGGAAACTGACCAATAGCATAGTGGCTAACGATACTGAGCTTTAGGGACACTTAACCGGCATACAGTATTTGGGTAAAGGCGAATGGCCGTTTTTAAGGTAAAAAATCATTCGGAAAAGCGACTACCGTCATCGATTGCATAAGTGGAAAAGTATTGCTTTGAATCATAATTCAATGGCGCGAGCCCTGGAAAAAAGGATTAGGTTAAGCCAGGTAAAAGGTTGTTGCCACGCTTTGGCTAGGCGACAATTCAGCTTGTGAAATGAAGATCAGGGAGTCTTCGAACATGCCGTTCCCAGATTCCCGTCCAAAAGGCGGATTGCATTTCCGCCTTTTGTTATTAGGGCGTCTGGCTTGATCTGTTGCGGGAGAGTTGCCTATGCCATTCTCGGCATGATTGACGCGACGAAGAGGAATAATAAATGCCAAACGAAAACCTCAAGGCAAAACTGCCCAGTACAGTTTTGAAATAGTGGCCTTGGCGAATCAGGAATCAGGAAGCCGGTACTGTCTGGTATTCCAGAAGCTGCATCAGGTATTCCGTATCAAACATCTGGTCTACGCATATTCTTTTGTTCACCTTAAAAGGGAAGGAAATGACGCCAGCAATCTGTGGCGAAACAAAGATACCCAATCCACAGGCTCCGTTTTCCAAAGAACTGGAGTCTACGGTTGACAGTTCTCGAACTATACTCTTTATAGTTTCTTCCGGGACATCCATTCTTCGCATCATGGATTCGGCTTCGGCTACGAGTTGACGCAACTGCGATAGCGCGTCCGTTGGTAATATTATCGATATGCAGGGATAACTGCATTCGTTGAGGAGCGTTTCGACATTAATGGTTTCCATGTTCAGCACGTAAGGCGGGTTTAGTTTGTAAAAGTCTTTTTAGCTCTTTGATTATGTAGGCTTCAGTCTTGTTATTTCCGACTGCTTTTGCCATGTGTTCCGCAGTTGTCTTGATTTTCCTTCTCACCACTTCATCGAACGCTCCCGCGTGCAGCTCAAAATAATCACGGAACGAGTTGAAAGCTTCGATCGGCGAAAGATCCTGTTCAACCAGGCTGTCGTACGTGAAATAGATATAGTTAGCCGCATCTGTACCGAACTCGTCTGTGCTGCTTTCGAGCGGAATCCATTCCCGTTCAATGTCCTTCTTCAGGATTTCATATTCTTTTATTCTCAGATGCTTATCGGCTGAGGCGAGGGCATAAAACAGATAGCCCAGTTGTTCATAGATTTTGAGATAGTTTACTATCATGTCTTTTCGTTTAGGTTATAACCAAATGTAGTTTCGACGTTGGCTAACAAACATGAGGAGTGTCCTGATGAAACGGTGATTATTGTCAGCGGAAATCTCAGGTAAATCACTAAACTGAATTCACCTGAGAAATTACCGGGCGGCCACGTATCCGATGAGGGGAGTCATGCTACTTTCAAGAATCCATCATTCGCCCAAATGAAAAAATTTCGCTAAATTTTCTATTGAAAGGCGAGAGGACGAAATGAGGAAGGCCATAGCGTCGGGCCTGCGGATGAACGTGCTGGCGGAATGGAACCGGTAAGAATTGAGTTCTTCTTCTTGTCTGTTGAAGATGTACACTAAACCAGTAGGGCCATGAAAAAAATACTTGTACCCTGTGATTTTTCATCACCATCTAAAGATGCGTTTCGTTTTGCAGTACAGCTTGCAGACCGCACCGGAGCCGAAGTTTACGTACTAAGAGTAACCGAACTCCCCGTTATTTATGAGCCGGGATTTGGCGTTCCTGAGTATGGATTTGATCAGGAATTGGCTCACGAACTTGAGGAAGATGCAAAGCATAAACTCGATGAGCTCGGGAAACGATGTGGTGTATCAGGAACTAATATCCATCTCCTGAGCGAGAGTGGCCCGGTCAATTCGACCATCCGCCAGGTGAGCAAGGACCGGGATATGGATCTCGTTGTAATGAGCACTCATCATCATGACAGCTGGTTCGACTCGATACTGGGAACGCATACCCGAAAGATGGTTCGCTCTTCCCGTGTGCCAGTGCTGGCATTGAAGCAGTTCGTTCCTGTGGAGTCCATCCGAAGTATCGTTTTTCCGACGCTGCTCACCACAGAACGTCAGGAGGTGGTTCAAAGGATACTTACGCTACAAAAACTGTTCGATGCCACGTTACATATTCTCTTCGTTAATAATCCGGATGACTTCCATAGAGATAAGGACATCAGGAAATGCATGGGTTCTTTCGTTGAAAAATATTCATTTCAGAAGTTCACTACGAATATTTACAACGATGAAACAAGCGCTAACGGAATAATCAACTTCACAGCTGAAATAAATGCCGATCTTATCGCCATGGGTCACAGAGGGTCCGTGCCATTGTTTTCCGACAATGTAGCGGAGGAAGTGCTGGATGGGACCGATGCAATGTTTTGGTCGTTTATGGTTCCTTAGGCTCGCTAATGTGATTCGATAAACCCTTTCAACTCGTCGGATTTTGTATAATCTTGCAGCATTGCAGAATAATGCTGATCAATCATGTATAGTTATCCTTTAGAGGAAACAAAACGCGTATTTCAAGCCATACTTCAGAAAGGTCTACCCGAAACAGGTTGGAGTTGGTTGCAAAAAGAAGTTGCAAAACTTGAAGCCGGCGAAAGCGCATCTTTCGGTGGTGCGTTTGTGATGGCGCCTCGAAGAACCGGCAAAGAAGGCTGTGCAATTTCGCCCTCCGAAGCCAGTGAGCTACTTCGAATTCGCCCCGGGCTGAAAATCGAAAAATGGACTGTTGACCGTATCTCCAGAACCTACCTTGTGATGTGTTTGCCAGCGGAAAACGAGGCGGCTTACGTGGGTATGATTGAAAACCTTTTTCTCGCCGCGGAGATGAATGAGCTCGTGGCCTTGTATGGATCGTTGCCGTTGCTGGCCTATCCACAACAGTGGCGGAGGCGCTGTTCAGAGGGCATTCGCAGCAATATTGGCCAGGTACTCGAAGCGATTATGTGTGATAATCCATACCCGTCTGAGCAGCTTGATGAGCCGGCGTGGAATCAGCTCGTGCTGAAAGCCATTTTCACCGAAAAGCCACTGCTCCGGATCCTGGGGCTTCGCGAACGTGCTAACGCGAGGCTGGCATTGTCTATCTCCGATTTTGCCCATGAACGCTGGGCGGCTCACCGGATAGTAAATCCGCTGGTATGGATCTGTGTTGAGAAGTTCATTGACGACCGAATTCTTGATGACATCCGGCGTCTCGCGTATTCCACTGACAGCAGCGAACAAAAAGCGGCTGCACTACTTTGCGCGGAAACCGTTTATTCCCCTGCCAAAACGTTACTGGAAAATACCCCCCGGCTACGTCAGATCCTTGAGGAGGGCGTAACCTGGACTAAACTCGCCACTGAACTTGAAGCTTCGCGCGTGTGAGCAAAAGATTTATCTTTGGATCCGAATTTAAAACAATGATGCTATGTGCTGCAGTCAGAATCTGAGTGAAAAAGACGTAGAACCCGGGGTTCCGCTGTCTTCGTATTTCGAACCGATTAAAGGAATGGAGTTTTTCGATCCACACGTGCACATGACCTCCCGCACCACGGATGATTACCAGGCTATGGCCGATGCCGGGATCGTTGCACTTATCGAGCCTGCATTCTGGCTTGGACAGCCACGCACAGGGCTTGCGTCGTTTCGCGATTACTACAGTAGTCTGATCGGCTGGGAGCGCTTCCGGTCTTCTCAATTCGGCATTAAACACTATTGCACCATCGGTCTGAATTCGCGGGAGGCGAACAATGAAGCGCTGGCTGAACAGGTGATGGAGATACTTCCGCTGTTCATCTACAAGGAAGGCGTTGTTGGAGTCGGAGAAATTGGCTTCGACGACCAGACTGTGGCGGAGGAGAAATACTACCGGTTACAGCTTGATCTCGCCAGAGAGGCGTCGCTGCCGGTGCAGATACACACGCCGCATCGCGATAAAAAGCGCGGCACACAAAGGAGCATGGATATCGCCATTGAGCAAGGGCTCGATCCTCACATGGTTGTCGTCGATCATAACAATGAAGAGACGGTGAAGGAAGTACTGGACCGCGGATTTTGGGCAGCCTTCACCATTTATCCGTTTACCAAAATGGGTAATGAACGAATGGTCGACGTGGTAAAACAATACGGCCCCGAACGTATAATGATCAATTCCGCGGCCGACTGGGGTATCAGCGATCCTCTGGCAGTGCCTAAAACAGCTGCGCTGATGAAACAGCACGGTATTTCCGACGATCATATTCGTATGGTAACTTATCAAAACGCCATTACGGCGTTTGGTCAAAGCGGACAAATTGATGTGAAGGATTTTACTACAATCAGAAACGTAGATCAGAGTTTGAAATACGAAGGAAATACCGTTCTCCGGGGCGGACAACAGCCGCGCACCGATAAAAATTCATTAATCATTCGTTAGCCGGGTGAACAAACTCATTGGATTTCTTCGGCTCACGCGTCCGGCGAATATTGTTACCGCGGTCGCAGACATCCTTGCGGGTATCTCTATTGCAGGATTTTTCGGGCTGAGTGAGTTCGATCTTCATGATGTCTGGTATCTGATACTTTCAACGGTAGGCCTGTACGGCGGTGGGGTTGTTTTTAACGATGTATTCGACGCCGACCTCGACCGCGTAGAACGACCTGAGCGCCCGATACCCAGTGGGTTGATCTCAGAAGGCGAAGCCTCCACGTTGGCATCCATCCTCCTTATCATTGGTATCACATTTGCTTTTGCCGTATCGCTGCTCTCTGGATTTATCGCCGTTTCTATTGCCATCGCTGCCGTCGTTTATGACAAGTGGGGAAAGCATCATCCCTTTCTTGGTCCCGTGAACATGGGGTTTTGCCGGGGGCTGAACCTGCTTCTGGGAGTAAGTATCATTCCACACCAGGTGGAACAATACTGGCCGGTGGGATTCGTGCCTCTCGTTTACATCGCAGCTATTACCATGGTAAGCCGCGGAGAGGTTCATGGCGGGAGCAAACGTACGCTGCTTTCAGCCGGTGTACTGTACGCTCTTGCGGTTTGCACCATACTTGTCGTGGGCATCAGGAATCAACATCTGCTGTGGCCGCTATTGTTAGTGGGTGCGTGGGCGTTTATGATATTCGTCCCGCTTTTCAAAGCCATTCAAAACCCTCAGGGCAGGTTTATCGGTCGGGCGGTGAAGGCTGGCGTGATTGCCCTGATTCTAATGAACGCCGCCTGGGCCGCGGCTTTCGGTTTTCCGGTTACAGCACTGATAATTATCTCGTTACTACCCGTTTCGGTCCTTTTGGCCAGAATCTTTGCCGTCACCTGACCAATTCCGCATTCCATCCACTTTTTCCGTATTTTTACGGTCGCCTAATTTTGGAAAATGGAGTTTTTGCAGCAACGGTTTCAGGTCCAGTACGATTATAAAGTTTTCTTTACAAACCACCTGTTCGGAAAGGAAAATGATACCCTTCGTTCTTTTTTCAGGGAAATAACTACACGTGATATTCGGCCCAGGGTCCTTGTGATCCTCGATAAAGGTGTATTGGATTGCCATCCTTCACTCACCATGGACCTTCAGGAATATTTCAGTACGATCCAGGGAGTAACGCTGGTAGATGAACTCCTTGTTTTGCCCGGAGGCGAACAGGTCAAGAATACCGAAGACTGGTTTTACAAAATCATTGCCGCCGTTGATAAGCATGGCATTGACCGTCATTCATACATTGTAGCATTGGGCGGAGGATCGGTTCTGGACGTTGCCGGCTATGCTGCTGCGGTTTCACATAGAGGCATCCGTCATGTGCGGATACCGACCACTGTCTTATCGCAGAACGATAGTGGGGTAGGTGTAAAAAACGGAATAAACTTTTTTCGGAAGAAGAACTTTCTCGGCTCATTCGCCACACCAGCCGCAGTGTTCAACGACTATCACTTCCTGACCACTCTCGACAGCGCGGAATGGCGCTCAGGAATCTCCGAAGCCATCAAAGTAGCGCTAATCAAGAACGAGGCGTTTTTCGTCTGGTTGGAGGAACACGCCGCGAAACTTGCCAATCGCGACATGGCCGCGATGCAATACCTGGTCTTCCGATGTGCTGAACTTCATCTTCAGCACATTGCGTCCCGCGATCCGTTTGAAACGGGTTCTTCACGGCCCTTGGACTTTGGCCATTGGAGCGCCCATAAGCTGGAACAACTCAGCGGATTCTCCATCAGGCATGGCGAGGCCGTTGCGATAGGCATTGCGTTAGACAGTGCATATTCTTTTCTGTCTGGTCGCCTGGATGAGTTTGCCCTGCAGCGGATCCTTCGGATTATCCGGACACTTGGTTTCGAAATAACGCACCCGCTACTTGTCGTTAAAGATGAGTCCAGCGCTTTGCTCGATGGACTGAATGAATTCCGCGAACACCTGGGCGGTAGGCTTACCATCATGTTGCTGCGACGCATCGGCGAAGGGGAGGAAGTCAATAAAATGGATCCCCTCCTGGTCCGGCAGGCATACGAATGGTTAATGGATTATCAGCATACCAACATTACCCATTGAAATGAAAACAAAAGCCGGTCATCTCACATATTGCACGAATATACACGCGGGCGAAACGTGGGAACACAATTTTGACGCTTTGCGCAATGCGATCCCGGGAATAAAAACGAAACTTTCCCCAGACAAACCGTTTGGTATAGGATTGCGCCTTTCACACCTGGCAAGCCTGGAGCTGGGTAGCGACAACAACCTGCAACAGTTTATCTCGTGGCTCGACGAGAAAAATTGTTATGTCTTCACGATGAATGGATTTCCCTACGGTGGCTTTCATCACACGCGTGTAAAGGATCAGGTACATACGCCGGACTGGACCACGCAGGACCGTGTCGTTTATACCATACAATTATTTCGGATTCTCGCGAAGCTTCTTCCCCAAGGAATACAAGGCGGAGTATCAACCTCACCCCTGAGCTATAAACCATGGCACGGCAAGGAAACCGCGGAGGCTAAGGCTGCTTTTGAAGCAGCCACGGAAAACATCATAAAAGTGCTCGAAGAACTCATCAACATTAAAGAAACCACCGGACAGGTCCTGCATCTTGATATTGAGCCTGAACCCGATGGGCTTGTTGAAAATGGATCAGAGTTTATCGACTGGTATCAGGAATACCTCGTTCCCCGCGGGACGGCGCATCTCATCAAATCGAAAGAATGGAACGAAACGACGGCAACGGATGCCATTCACGAACACATCCGTCTCTGTTATGATGTTTGCCATTTTGCTGTGGGATATGAGGACCACCAACGCATTCTGTCAAAGCTTGCTGAGTTACAAATTCGTATTGGTAAAATACAGATCAGCGCAGCGCTCAAAGCACCGATGGCTGCGCTTCCTTCCGACCGCGAGGTTGTGGTTAGAGCATTCGATGCATTTAATGAGTCAACTTATCTGCATCAGGTCATAGCCCTTCAGGATACAACACATCTGTTGCGGTATCCCGATCTTCCGGAGGCACTTGCGGACGCCATGAACGTTAGCACACGCGAATGGCGGGCTCATTTCCACGTGCCCGTATTCATTAAGGACTACGGTGTTTTGAAATCCACTCAGGAAGATATTGAAGCAATCCTGGAATTGCATCGTCAGTCTAATCTGAGTGAACACCTTGAAGTGGAAACGTACACATGGGAAGTATTACCTGAAAAGCTGAAGATGCCTTTGACGGATTCAATTGTCAGGGAACTGGAATGGGTGGTGGCGCGGTTGGAATAGCTTCGAATTTCAAGGTTCAGGAAGTAGTGAGTAGTGAGTAGTGAGTAGATAGCAGCGAGTCTGGATCTTATATTGAAGGATTTGCATTATTCTGCGGGATCTGTGAGAAGTTTTTAGGTTCGCGTTCAAGTTTCAAGATAACTGTGAAAAAAACGGTAGTAATAAACGTAGTAGGGTTAAGCGCCTCGGTGATCGGAGCACATACCCCATTCATTAAGAAGTGGGCGGCGAAGAACAGAATGGCCACGATTCAGCCGATGTTGCCGGCGGTAACTACGGCAGTGCAGTCGACGTATCTCACGGGCAAGTGGCCCTCTGAACATGGCATCGTAGGCAACGGTTGGTATGATCGCACCGATTGCGAAGTAAAATTCTGGAAACAGTCCAATAAACTTGTTCGGGCTGAAAAGGTTTGGGATTCTCTTAGAAAACAGGATCCGACATTCAGCTGCGCAAATATGTTCTGGTGGTACAATATGTATTCCACGGCCGACTACTCAGTAACGCCACGACCCAACTACCTGGCTGATGGACGGAAGCTTCCCGATTGTTATTCGCATCCCGCAGACCTCAGAGATTACCTTCAGAAAGAGTTGGGACAGTTTCCACTTTTCCAATTCTGGGGGCCGGGGGCCAACATCAAATCCAGTGAATGGATTGCAAATGCCTCCATGATCACCGACCAGAAATTCAATCCGACACTGACCCTGATTTATCTTCCGCATCTCGACTACTGCCTTCAGAAACGCGGTCCGGAAATCGGAAAAATTCAAAGCGAGTTAAAGGAGATCGATGCCGTAGTGGAAAAACTGGTTTCGTTTTACGAGAAGCGGGATGCCAGGGTGATCATGCTCTCAGAATATGGCATAGCTCCGGTAGACCGGCCCATACACATCAACCGTATCCTGCGCGACGAAGGATTACTGGGGATTAGGGTCGAACGCGGGCTCGAACTGCTTGATGCCGGCGCGTCCAAAGCATTTGCCGTGGCAGATCATCAGATAGCGCACATTTACATCAATGATCCGATCGTCAAAGGAAAGGTTAGATCCGTTCTCGAAGAAATACCAGGGGTGGAGTTGGTTCTTGACCGTACGCAGCAGCCGAAGTACAACATTCAACACGAGCGTTCCGGTGACCTGGTGTTAGTTGCCGATGAACGAAGCTGGTTCACCTACTATTTCTGGCAGGATGACGCTAAAGCCCCTGACTATGCCCGGACCGTTGACATTCACAAAAAACCCGGGTACGATCCGGTTGAAATGTTCATGTCGTCCAAACTAAGGGCTGCCTATAAGCTGATGCGGAAAAAGGCCGCATTCCGATATGTGATGGATGTAATTCCGCTTGACGCAACACTGGTGAAGGGTTCACACGGCCGGATCGGCGCGGCGACGGAATTCCATCCGGTGATTATCGGAGCGCACGGCGACATAACAGGATCGATCCCCGCAACAAAGGTTTTTGATGTGATTTCGGGCACCGTTACCGAACAGGAACGTTCGTAATCCATTTTTCACCTTCCGGATTCCGGTTCAAGGCCAATTTCCGTATCTTTCAGCATATTCAATCCGTCCACCGTGTTCGTTTCTGATATAGCCTATATCAAACTTTCAGATCTCACCAGAAAAGTCAAGCAGACCATTCAGGAAGCTTTCGGGGAACAAACGTTCTGGATTGTCGCCGAAGTAAGCGGACATAAGTTCTATCCGGATCGTGACCGACATTACTTTGATCTGGTTGAGAAAATCGAATCTTCGAATACCGAAGCTGCAAAAGTAAAGGCGAACTCCTGGGAGCATGGCTCCAGGCAGATTGCCGTATTCGAACAGGTTACAGGACAAAAGTTCGGCGATGGACTTCAGGTTTTGGCGTGTGTAAAGGTGAACTATCACATTGTTTACGGACTGTCGTTAACACTGATAGATCTTGATCCCAACTTTACCTTGGGTAATCTTGAAAGACTGCGTAAGGAAACGTTGAGACGGCTGGTACAGGAAAATCCGGATCACGTCAGTCTCGTGAAAGACCAGTATGTTACGCGGAACAAACAGCTGAAACTGAATTGCGTGATTCAGCGAATTGCGCTCATCGGTTCACCAAGATCTGAAGGCTATACGGACTTTGTACACACCATGGATCACAACCAGTTTGGCTACACGTTCGCGATTGACTATTACTACTCCGCAGTTCAGGGTGTAAGTGCCGAGCACGAATTGGTGAAGACGCTGTTGCAGGTGTACGAGAAGAGCAAACAGTCACCCTACGATTGCGTGGTGATAACACGCGGCGGGGGAGCCAAAACAGATTTCCTCGTTTTTGATACGTATGCTTTGTCGCGGGTCGTGGCGCGGTTTCCAATCCCGATTATTACCGGCATCGGTCATCACAAAGATGTGAGTATCGTCGATCTGATGGCACATACCCCGACGAAAACACCAACCAAAGCGGCCGAACTCATACTTGCGCATAACCGAAGCTTCGAGGAGCAGATGCTGAATTTCCAACACCGGATCATCATTCGTTCGCAGCAGTGGATATCGAACCACACACGTGTATTAAACCAGCAAAAGACAACCATTTCGCAGGTAGTCCCTGCGTTGCTTTCGGCCAAACGCGAACATTTGGCAGACGTGAAGAACGGCATTTATCGGAGTCCGTCGATGCTTTTTCGCCAACGGAATACGGCACTCTTAAAAACTCAGCAGGCGGTGATCAATTGTTCCCGACACATATTGAATAAGAACAGCGCACAATTAAATACCGTCTACCACGCACTCGTCTCGCGACCCAAAGAACTTACCGCGCGCCGGAAAGTGGAGCTTGAAAATACGATTCGATATCTCGGAATTTATAGTTCCAGGTTCCTGAAAAGTCAGGGCGTATTTCTTCATCATCAGGAGTCTCTCATGCGGCTGATGAGTCCGGTGAACATACTCAAACGCGGGTTCGCGATCGTTACCATCGAAGACCGTATAATCACCAGCGCCAGCGAAATAGAGATCGGTAGTAATATTTCTGTTCTGCTCGATCAGACGGATGTCACGGCAACCGTAAACACCAAAACCAAAAACAGCACCCATGGAAAATATGACGTATGAGGCAGCTTACAAAGAGTTGCAGAAAATAGCTTCAGAAATTGAATCGGAGTCTGTATCTGTGGATGTGCTTGCAGATAAAGTAAAAAGAGCCGCTGAATTAATCACTTTTTGCCAGGCGAAACTGCGTAATACTGAGGCGGAGGTTAACAACATCATCAAGCAGATGGAGTCAAAGCCAATCCCTGAATAACAGTACTTCTCCCATTTGACATTTCTAACGGTTACAAATCAGCTTCAATGTATCTCCTCCTTCACGGCGCACTGGGATCGAAATCTCAGCTTGATCCGATTAAAAAAGCATTAAAAGACCAGGGGCATACCGTGGAAAGTATAAACTTTTCCGGCCATAGTAGTGAACCGTTTTCTGATATGGGTTTTGGAATAGAGGTCTTTGCCAACGATGTGAATCGGTTTCTCGCTGATTTGAAAATCCACGAACCGGTGAACATCTTTGGCTACAGCATGGGTGGTTACGTAGCGCTCTGGTTTGCGCATCAGCATCCCGAGAAAGCCGGGAGTATAATTACGCTGGGGACAAAGTTTGATTGGGATCCGGCATCCGCTAAGGGCGAAGTAGCGAAGCTTGACCCGGACAAGATAGTTGAAAAGGTTCCGGCTTTCGCGCGAATATTGGAACACCGACACGCGCCCAATGACTGGCGTGAGGTGATGGCGCAAACAGCAGAAATGATGTTACAATTGGGTGATCAGCCGCTGTTAACGGAAGACATTCTGGGGTCGATCAATCATGATGTCGAAATATGGCTTGGCGATCGCGACGATATGGCGAATCGCGCATACTCACAACGCGTGGCAACGATTCTTCCACGAGGACGCTTCCGGTTGCTCCCGGATACTCCGCATCCCGTCGAAAAGTTGGGGGTCATTCCTTTTCAGGATAAGTTCGGCGGAACAGGATAGATTACAAGTATGGTCTGGATAGCCTATTCGTTGGCTGATGAGATAAATCGTAAAAGTGCAGAAGAACCACTCCTGCACTTTTACGCTTTGTTTAATATATCGCTATCGGAAAGTCATTTCCGAATGAGTACGACGATGGGTACTGCGCCGTGCCTTTGAACTTCTCGGTAAGCGTCGGAACCTGTTCCTCGATAAAGACCGATAGTTCACGGATACTCAATTTCCGGTCCTTGTTAATATCTGCATTACCTTTAATTCCCTCGAGTATAGTATAGGTAAAGATACCATGTCCCAGCTTCTCCAGTTCGGTGGCGAATTGCTCGGAGCCGGAGGCCGTAATCCAGAATGTACCCGTACTTCTTGCCAGCTGAGCGATGGCCTTTTCTTCCTCAACGCCACGTTTAGACGCCGATTCAAGTGCGGCTCCGGACTGACAGGCGTCAAGCATAAAAATCTGCTTCTGCGCATTGATGCCCTGGGTCAGCGCCCGAATTTCCGCCGCCGAAAGAGCTTTTTCACCAAGAAGTTCCGGTCTGCCGTAAAGTTGCGTAAGGTCATGCAATGCGAGATAGAAATCCGATGCCCCGTTCTCATCTGTCGCTACAACGCCATGTCCTGCGTAGTACACGAGCAAAAGATCCTGTTCCAGCGCCTTTTGGCTGATCTCATTAAACGTATTGACAATGTTTTGTTTGATAGCCTTATCGTTGCGGATGGTATACTCCACGACTTCCGGGAACAATGAAGACGAGGCGGTCCTTACCGACGTGTTAAGGCCATCAGCATCAGCTTCCGCATAATTCAAGTTGTATTTCGGATTCTTATACTCGTTTATACCGATGGTCACAAGGTACATTGTCGGCCGCGCATCCGAGGCACCCTGGTAAACAATCGTAGCTTTTGCCTTTTGTGACTCCATGCCTTGTTTTGTTGACGCGACTACAGCGACGAAGTTTTCTTCACCAAACGCATTACTCAGATTCACGTCAAAGTCATATTGATTTGTCCCCGGTACGCCCGGCATCGTACGCGTTAATTTGCCATTGTGATATAAGCGAATTTCCTTGATGTCGTCAGTTTTCCCTGTAACGCCAACCTGCATCTTCACAGTTTTTTGTACCGACTGGATTGCCTTTGATGGATTGAACGACGTGCCGTTTACGGTTTTTATAGTGAGAACAGGTATAGTTTCCGTGAGCCCGTCTACGTCGAAGTCGCCCTGACTGCCGTTATCGGAAGCAAGAACGATATTGAAAAGTTTTGGGGTAAAACCTCTTTCAAAAGTTTGTTCAAGGGCCGTTTTTGCTTTTGACTTTCGCGACGTCCAGTAAACGTTGCGAAGGGCATCCATGCTGCCATCAGTCCGGCCATCTTTAGCGACGACACAGAATTCGTCACCGCCGTCGGTGAACCAATAAAGCGGGACGTCACCGGCTTCTGCGTCGTACAGTCGGATAATGTTGTAGTTACCATAGGTGAACAGAAACTTGGAATTGGCTATCCGGATGATTTTTGGAAATGCATAATTTCCGACGATCTTCAATAAGGTTTTATCGGCTTTGGAAGTGTATACCATTTTTTTCGCTTCAAGATCGTATGCATCCAGCGTCAAACTGGAGGTAGTAAATACCGCTTTGGTCCCGGAGAAGCCGGCTTCGACGTATCCGTATTTCTGCATAGGGTAGTCGAAACTGTTAATGAGTTCGAAACCGGGATTATATGTCTTGAACCAGAAAATCCCCGTGTCGCCCCAGCCATATGCCAGCAGGTTGCCTGACGGGTCATAGCTCAGTGTATGGTACTTGTTCTTTTCGAGTGTTTGAATTACTTCACCTGTCCGTATGTTGAAGATCTTAGCATAGTATTTTCCGGACATCGAATAAAAAGACCCGGCAGCAACCTCGGCATCCGGATGTAATGCCAGCGCATTTATCATGAAGCCTCCGAACTTGTTTGAATAAAGTTCTGAGAGTGCACTGATGTCAAAGGCGGAAAACGATCCCCCCATCTGTCCAACGACGTAGATGTTATGGGTGGCGTTGTAATCCATGCGTGCTGATCGCGCCTTGAGTTTGAACTCTTTCAGGAGATTTCCGGATTTCCATTCGTAAATCTTTACCTCGTCAAAGGCGGTCACAATGATTTTGCCGTCTGAGGTGATTCTGAGATCATGAACTTCTTTGAATGTCGTCGAAAACGAGGCCCGAAACCTCTGCGACTCCAGATCAAAGATTTTAACATTGCCGTTATTGTATAGCATTGAGAGCAGCTTCCCGTCGGAAGTTGCCGATGCGGTTAACAGCTTTGCTTTGATGTAACTCTCCTCGTAACCGAGGCGTATTTCATCTACTTTCTGAGCAACAGCGCTTTTCAAAAGGAAAAGAGCAATTAAAAGGAGCGAAATTCTTGTTTTCATTATTAGGTTAGATTAAGCCAGGCTGAAAGATACTAAATGATTGGGGAACCGGGAAGCAATAACCTGTTGGTGCGGATTTCAGCCGATATTTCTCGGAATTTTGCTGAAAGAAGGTGATCGCCGCGGATTAGGCTAGTGCGATAACCCGATTCCCTTAGCCATAAGACCTGCGAGGAGTGGTATGATGAAAAGCAAAAGAAGTTCAAGTCGGATCATCCAGAATATGGAGCCTGGGATGGGCACCATTTCATCGGGGTTTCCTTTACGTTGGCGTGTGAAAAACAATGTAGGACGAATTGAAAGGATCCCAACTAATAAAAACAACGAGATCTTGGTGTGAAAGATCCAGTTCTTCGAATAGAAAGCTGCGGGTTTGCCAGCTCCACTCAACCATAATGTCAGGCCGGCACCTAACAACGTGAGGGCTGCCAGTCCATATGCAGCGTCTATTCTGGCAAGGCGCCCGAGCTCCCTTCGCGATAACTCCTTTTTCAGGAGAAGATGCTCCGTTGCAATGGTTCCGACGATAGTAAAAATGCTTATAAAGTGCAGATAGCGAAGCAGGATCTCTGAAGTCATGCCGAGGGATTTTGCGCAAGATAATAATCTTTCGGAACGTTTGAATTCCCAATGAACCCTTATTGTCCTTTGAAATAGCCCAAAACACGGGGCTTGTATTGATGGATCCAACTTTCGGATTCACAGGGTATCGTGTATAATACCAATATTGTAGTACCTTCATGGTACCGTCAAAATCAGTAGCAGGTAACTAATACCAGTATGGTTGGATTTGCTGCAATGATGTGCGATATTATCTTCCAAAACCCATAGCCATGAAATTTCGAACCCAGCTTTTTCTTTTTGGTCTGTTGTTAATTATTGCGCCTTCTTTGTATGGACAAAGTGACTCACCTGATAAGAAGCTGGAAGGTCGTTGGAATCTGACTATTTCAATGGACGGAAAGGAGAACCCTTCCTGGCTTGAGGTCACGCATTCAGGAATGAAGACTTTAGTCGGACGTTTTACAGGCGTTTCGGGAAGTGCCCGGCCGATATCTGAAGTCAAGGTGACTGGGAACGAATTTACTTTCGCCATTCCGCCGCAATGGGAGGAAGGCGATGGAGATATGATTGTTCGGGGCCAACTCGCCGGAAACGGTCTTCAGGGGGATGTGGTTTTTCCTGATGGGAAAAAATACACATGGAAAGGTGTTAGGGCTCCCACATTGCGGGATGAGAAGACCGGGACCGCCGGAAAGCCCATTGAGCTCATTCAAAAGAATTCGCTGAAGGGCTGGAAAGCACTTGGAGAGAATCAGTGGGTCGTTGAAAACGGAATCCTTAAAAATCCTGAATCGGGTTCAAATCTGGTGACGGAAGAGAAATTCTGGAACTTTCAGTTACACGTTGAATTCCGCTACCCAAAGGGGAGTAACAGCGGCGTGTATCTCCGGGGACGATATGAAGTACAAATCATGGACAGCCACGGCAATGACCCCGTGTCGGGTGAGTTAGGTGGCGTGTATGGATTCATTGCGCCAAGTGAGCAGGTTGCAAGAACGCCTGGCGAATGGCAAACTTACGACATTACGCTTGTGGGCAGAATGATTACCGTAGAAGCAAATGGCAAGACAATTATCTGCAATCAGGAGATTCCCGGAATAACGGGTGGAGCACTGGACAGCAACGAAGGGGAACCGGGACCACTCCTGCTGCAAGGCGATCATGGTCCCGTTGAGTTCAGAAGCATTCGGATCACCCCATTGAAATAGGCTTTCCTTAACTTCCCGTGAACGGAATGGCGGCAGGATATTACTTGCCGCTTTTTTTATTCCGTTTCTCGGCACGCTTTTCTTTCAGCGTTTTTGTCGCCGGTTTTTTCGTTTCTTTTTTAGCGTCCTGTGATTTTGACATGTCAGGTTAGTTTAATGGTACAAAGGTAGGCGTTCTTTTTCAGGTTTTTTCAAGGCGTGCGGGAAAATTGTGACCAGCGCGTAAACTGGCACCTTGGTTAGTGCCCATTGACGAACCCATGACTTTATGAACCATAAGCGGCATATTCCGCGTAAAAAGTTGGTAGTATTCTGTCAATATTTCACTTCCCCAGACCGAATTCCGTGCCGGCACAGAATTTGAAAACCGTAAGGGCAGTTCCGGCATCCGTCTTAGGAAGCGGGTTTCGGAATGTTCAATCAAGTTAAAAGTCTAATTGCAGAGCCATGAAGGTAAAATCCCAACCCAATGGCTATCCCGCAAGGCGGAGAGCCATTCAAAAACTCAAGAATCAGTTTTATTTCTTGCGGAACAATGTCCGTTCCGGAAGAGCAGCGTTTCGTCCCCTCTGGGGAGTTGTACTTACGTTCTTCCTTTTGCTTCAGGGTTGCGAACTAAATCGCGATCACCATATTGGGCAATCTTCCGGGATTATAAACACCGGACGAATTGCAGAATACAAACCAGGGGCATTGCTGTTTTATTCGGAAAATGCAGCGGCAACTGCAGGCTTCAGCCGAGAATACCTGACGCATGGCTATCAGGATGATTTGTATCTGCGCAACCAGTTTTCGAAGGCGGTTGGCGGGGCCAACATTGCGTCATCCCGCCAGGACGATTCAGACGTGATGCATAACTAACATTTTCAAAAAGGAGGACTCATGAAGATGATGCTGAGAAATGAACAACATGTCGATCAGCTTGAACAGAATATTTTTGGCCGATCCATAGACGACATTGTAAGTCACAATTTTTTCAACTCCTTTGACGCGAACATCCATCGGTATGCCGATCATTATTTGATCGAGGTGGCAGTTCCCGGCTTTCGTAAAAAGGATCTGAGTATCCATATAAACGACGGAATCCTGTTGGTAGCCGCCTCCAGGAAGGAAAAGGGCCCGGAACGTACAGAGTTTTCGTACACTTCCTTCAATCGGTCTTTTGTTCTCCCGTTCAATGTCGACGAATCCCGGGTGAAAGCCCGATGCCGTGATGGAATTTTACGAATTAAGCTGGCTACAAGCGGGGAAACGCAGATCGGCAGGGTCATTCCTGTAACCGGACTCGACAGCGACGGGAGTTGGTGGACGGTCTTCCGGAAGAAGTTGGGTCAATGGTTTCGATTTTGAATTGCGGGCATGCTAATTTAAGCGGCTATTGCGTCTTTCCCTCGACTCGAATATGCCCGGAGTACACATCCTTATTGTTGGCGGCGGCGCAAATGGCGTCGCCGCTTTTATTCAATTGGTTTCCGAACTCATAATCGGAGAAATTCATCAGAACGTGCGACTTACTATCGTTGAAAGGAACGATGTTATTGGCGAAGGACTTGCCTTCGGAACAAAACAGCCCGGCCATCTTCTGAACACACAATCCGGCCTGATGGGTATCTATCCCTATGAGCCCGATCATTATGGTAAGTGGCTGGCGGCGAACAGACACCTTGTTCCAGACGATGAACTGAAGCAATACGACGATCCGGAAGACTCGTATACCACACGCCGCCTTTACAGCGTCTATCTCCAGGAATGTTTTTCCGAATACATCCGACTAGCACAACAACACCATATCGTCGTGACATGTCGGAATGGGGAAGCGATTGACATTCAACCTCACACTCAGGGTTACCGGGTTTTGATTGAGGACGAAGAATGGATGAACTGCGATATTGTCATCCTGGCACCGGGGACGCCGAAGTCCCGTACTTATGAGGAACTGAAGTCTTTTGAAAACTACATTGACTTCCCCTGGCCAAGCTATAGACTTCTTAATATCCCCAGTGATGCAACGATAGGCATACTTGGTACTAGCCTCAGTTCCATTGATGCCGTTATGACGTTGGTGGACAATGACCATCAGGGCAAGATAGCGCTGCTTTCACCCGATGGACTTCTGCCCCGTGTGCAGCCGCGGAAAGAGAACGATTATTCGTGTGAGTATCTGACATTGCCTGCAGTTCATGCGATCAGAAGGAACACGTTACGTTCACCAACCGTTTTTGAGTTGTTCAGATTATACCAGCAGGAGGTTCATCATTATTACGGCCATAAGCTATGCTGGAGGAAGTTAAGGCGTACGGGTAGGAGTGCACAATCTCTCCTGGAGGAAGATATTGCTGTTGCAGAACAAGGGGGAGATGGATTGCTCAACGTTTTGTATGCAACCCGGGAAATTTCAACGCAGGTCTGGGAGTGGTTATCAGTTGAAGATAAACAACAATTCAAACGGTGGCTGGGAATTGACTGGCAGATTACACGTCACGCCATGCCGATGCATAATGCCAGACGATTGAAAGACCTGTTTAGCCGGGAGAAACTTTTTGTTTATGATGATTTGAAGGATGTACGATCCGAAGCAAATAAATTCCAACTGACACACGGAAACCAAACTTTGTCAACGGACTACGTAATCAATGCGACGGGGCCCGGAAACTCCGTGGAAGAGATGAAATCAAAACTGATTGAAAATATACACAAATCAGGATTGATTGAATCGTATCCCGCGGGTGGGATCCGGATTAATACGCAAACCATGGAAGCTATTTCGTCGCGACATCGTACGGATGGTATATACGCCATTGGGCATATTACCAATGGCATGTTGCTGGATTCAAACGCGGTGTGGTTTAATGTAAGAGCGATCGCTTCCATGGTTAAACACATCGTGAACCGAAAAGAGTTGGCTAAGACATAATGACACTACTACCTTCCAAATTGATAAAACACCCCGAGTTGAAGGACGCCGTTGGTCACCTTGTTGTCGTCATTTTCGCTAACATTACTCAGTCCGACGACGTAACGGAGATCGACGCCAAAGCCCGAATCGGCGATATACCCCACGCCGACAGGTAGCGACAAATCAATTGAATTGTATTGGTTTTTAACATCCTGACTTTGGTTGCCTGACTGCGCTTCAGCACTGAGCATGAAGCCAAATTGTGGCCCCGTTTGAATTCGGAAGCCATTGCTGAACATGTATTGGATAAGGACGGGCAGGTTCAGGTAATCCAGGTGAAGACTCACATCATTTCCCGATACTCTTGACTTCACACCCTGACGCGAGTAAACGAGTTCGGGTTGAAGGGCGAATTCGTCAGATAAATGTATGTGAGCCAGCACGCCCACGTGTAGTCCTACTTTACTGTGTGCACCCGACTCGTCGCCGTGCAGGTCTGCAATATTCCCGCCCACTTTGATCCCGGGGTGAACCTGCGCGACGGCTGAAATTTCGAGTATACAAAGAGCTAATAGTAAAAGTTTTAGTTTCATAATTGTATGATTGGTAACATAAAAACACCTCATGCAGACAATGAAAAAATGGTGCCGTACGCAGCTTTTGAACCTGAGTGCCTGCCGCCAGGCCAAAACCTTCCCTTGCTTGCGCCTTTTGAAGTAATTTAATGTTGTTCGCTAAAATGCTACGTAAAACAGATGAATAGAATCTGTCACTAGCTGTCATCCCGTACAGCGTATCTTGTATATCCTTTTACGCCACGCCACGATACGGCTAAGCGCTGAATAATATCTAAAACAAATTGAGTCACAATGAAATACCGCGGGTTTGGACTACTGGAGTGCAACGTATTATGTGAGAACCGTGCATTGGCCGATCTGGGTGTCCGTTCAGACGTATGGCTTCCCTTTATGCTCGATCTGGATATGATCCAGGCAATCAAGCTTGCGGTAGACGATGAGCACGAAGATTCGGTTCAGTTCACATGTGCGCAAGTACTCTTTAAGGGTGCGCAGGAATGTATGGTAATTGACGTAAGATACCACGAGATGAAGCGTCTGTGGCTTGCGTTCAAGGCCGGAACGCTGCCGATCAATGAAAGTTCACCGAATCCTCCGGATGAACGGTCTCGCCGGAACTGTCATGAAACGAGGAACAACGCCGGGGACCATTGAGATGTACCGGTAAAACGACGGCTATGCTGGTCACCTTCTACGGATTACTGCAAGGTTGCGATGACCGTTCATCATTATGATCGTTTCAATGCAAATGAAAGATTCTTTATCTTAGCTATCCGGTCGATAATACGTTAAGATGGAATCAAGAAGAAAGTTTATCCGAACCTTCGCCCAATACTCCGCCGCGGGCCTTATTGTTCCCTCATTCGCCGGCGAAATCTTCGCCCAGCAGCGAAAGGAAAAACTCGGCGTTGCTTTGGTGGGCCTTGGAGACTACAGCACACGCATGCTGGGTCCCGCGCTGAAAGAAGCATCTAATTGTTATCTGGCGGGAATTGTTACAGGTACGCCCTCGAAAGCAACACAGTGGTCGCAGGAGCACGGTATTCCAAAGGAGAACGTCTACTCGTATACTAACTTCGATGAGATAGGGAAAAATAAAGATATCGACATCGTTTATATTGTATTGCCCAACAGCATGCATGCCGAATATTCGATTCGTGCACTACGGGCGGGCAAACATGTTATCTGCGAAAAACCGATGGCCATGAATGCAGAGGAAGCGCGGGCAATGATCGCTGCTGCAAAACGCGCGGCACGAAAGCTGTCTATTGGATACCGGATGCACTTTGATCCATACTTCATTGAAGTAAAACGACTCGGTCAACAGGAAGTGCTCGGCCCTGTGAACTACATGGAATGTGCTCTCGGTTATTTTTCAACGCCTGCACAGGGATCATGGAAGTTAAAGAAGGCTATGGGGGGTGGGCCGCTATACAATCTCGCCGTCTATCCGATTCAAAGTGCGCGACACCTCAAAGGCACTGAACCGGTTTATGTTACTGCTCAGGCGACGACGAAACGTAAAGAAATCTTCAAGGAGGTCGATGAAATTTTTACCTGGCAGCTCGAGTTTGCCGACGGAACGATGTGCAATTCGTATTCAGGTTCTGCCGGAATGATTGACCGCCTTTATGGCGCATGTTCGAAAGGTTTTATTGAACTAAATCCAGCAACACAATACACGGGTCAGAAGGGCGGCTCATCTCTCGGGCAGTTCGACTACCCGCAAGTGTTTCAGCAACGACTCCAGCTTGAGGACTTTGCGCGATGTGTAATGGAAAACAAAGAGTCGATTGTGAATGGCACGGAAGGGTTGAAAGACACCGTAATTATAGATGCAATACGCCGTGCTGTTGAAACCGGTTCGCGGGTAAAGATTGAAGCGGTGTCCTGAACAAACCATGCAGGCAACGACGTACCGCAATAGGCTCAGCGATCATCAGAATTTCAACATCCTTTTCAATTTAACCGCATGCGTCCCCGCCACCTTAGAGTAACCTGTGCCATAATCCTCGACGGGAATCGCGTCCTGGTGACACAACGTGGAGAACGGATGAAGATGCCGTTGAAATGGGAGTTTCCCGGTGGCAAAGTGGAAGATGGTGAAGCCGACGATGCATGCCTGCACCGGGAACTAAAGGAAGAACTCAATATTTCCATTCGGATACTTAAACTCCTTCCGGAACAACGGTTCAGCTATCCCGAATTTGACATCACACTGGTCCCATTCCTGGTGCGATTCCTCGGAGGAGAGATTCAGCTCCTCGAACATAAAACATTTCGATGGTTGAACCGGGAAGAGTTGCCCAAACTCGACTGGGCCGAAGCTGATGTGCCCGTGCTCATGGATTTTTTATCCGGCAACACAGCCGGCGAATGACTGATCTTTTGCGAAAGCCGAAAATAACGGAAGCGCGACAGGAAAGCCTTGGGTACAGGTCGTTAATCAAACTAGTTGACGATTTCCGCAGGGGCCAAACAAAACGATTGGGTTAGGTTCAATGTGGCAGGCGTTCACGGAAGTAGCCGTACACCCATGTCCCTGTGATTGCGCTAAGGAATGTGACGATCACTACAAGAACACCGGATCCGATCTGTGCGAAAAGTGGCCCGGGACAGGCTCCCGTCAGTGCCCACCCAAACCCGAAAAGTAAGCCGCCGTAAATGTTTCCTTTATTGAATTTTTTGGGATGCACTTCGATCGGTTCGCCGTATATGGTTTTTAATTTGAACTTCCGGATAATCCATATAGATATAACACCCACGGCAATAGCGGAAGAAATCACCCCATACATATGGAAGCTTTGCAGCCTGAACATCTCCTGGATGCGATACCATGAAACTATCTCGGCCTTGACAAACACGATCCCGAACAGAATTCCCACCACCAGATACTTGAGGTTATACCACCACGGGTGGGTTAGGCGCGATTCGTTGACACAAACGGAGTCAAGCGCCCTCACTTGGAATTCCTCGCGCTCTGAAATCTGTATATTCTGTAATGTTTTGCCAGCCTGATTCATCGGAGATGTTTTAGAGACGTAGAATGTAAGGAAGAATAAGATTGGCCATGATGAAGCCCCCAGCCATGAAGCAGCAAGTTGCAATCAGCGAAGGCAGCTGAAGGTTGCTGATGCCCATTATAGCATGACCTGACGTGCAACCACCGGCGTAACGTGTTCCAAATCCAACAAGAAACCCGCCGATGATCATTATGATGAATCCCCTGAGTGAAAAAAGCGTGTTGAAGTTAAACAGTTCAGGAGGCATAAGTGCACCTCTTTCTGTTATACCATAGCTTTCAAGCTCTGCAGAAAGATTCTGGTGAATCTGGATAGGCTCGGGTGAAGCCAGTAGTTGCATACTGATAATTCCGCCAAGTAAAATTCCCGCAACAAAAAAAAGGTTCCAGACCTCCTTTTTCCAGTCGTACCGGAAGAATGGAATATTAGCAGGTACACACGCCGCGCAGATATGCCTTAGCGAAGAAGATATGCCAAATGATTTGTTTCCCAGTAATAACAGTCCCGGAACGGTAAGGCCGATAAGGGGTCCGGCCACGTACCAGGGCCAGGGTTTGCTCAATGCATCAAGTAGTTCCTTCATTTCTCAGAATTCGTCGCAATAATAGTAATTAATTCAATGCCGGCATCCGTTGACTCTTTGTGGGGAAACAGATTCTGACAGGGCCAGGCACAACCGGGTCACGTTTTGATTTCTGGATGCGTGTCGCAGGAGTTATCCGCGTTTGATTTCGCCCTGCCAACTTCCAATTCCGCCTGCAAGATTGAATGCTTTATAGCCCTCGGAGGTAAGAATGGAACAGGCCTGGGCGCTGCGGCCGCCACTTTGACAGTAGACGAAATAGGTTTTAGTTTTATCGAGGGCAGCGACCCTGGATCGAAAGTCATTACCCATCAGGTCCATATTTACGGCTCCGGGAATATACCCGCGTCGAAATTCGCCAGAAGTGCGGACGTCAAGCAATGCCGCGTTTTGATCCTCTTTTAATTTCGTTGCAAATTCAGCGTTACCGATGGTTTCAAACGCTTTCTGTTTTTTAAATAGTCCGAACATAGTTTTCAGTGTCATTAGTCAGATAAGTCTGGCTTTGTGTTACGTGTAGACGAATTGTATTATGTGGCAAAGGTCGAAAAATGGAACACCTCTTTCCGTGACCTGAGTCACACGTGCTTTCTTTTTAGAAGAACATTTCAATTCCGATTATGTATATCCCCATTACAAACACGAACCAACCAAAGGCTGACTTAAGTTTGTTGCTTTCAACGAAGCGTGAGAGGTAGGTTCCGACAAAAATTCCGGCAATCGCTATGGCGGAAATAAGGAACATAAAACTGAAATTAATTTCCTGTCGCGAGCCCAAATCACCGTAGAAGCCTGCGAGCGATTTCACTGCGATAATGACCAACGACGTGCCTACCGCTTTTTTCATCGGAATCCCCGCAAACAAGACCAGCGCGGGAATGATTAAAAACCCACCACCCGCACCGACGATTCCCGTAACTACGCCCACCATGCCACCTTCAAGGACGATCATTGGATAGTTGTATCGTACAGGTCTTTCATCCTGAGTCAGCTTTGTTTTTTTTCGTATCATGCTGATCGAAGCGAAAAGCATGATAATGGCGAAGAAAACCATTATAGCGGCATCTTTCGTAATCAGATGTGACCCAATGGTAATGATATCATCCGGTATGAGAGGCATGAGATAGCGACGAGTCCCGTAAACAGCCACAAAACTGGGAATAGCAAAAACGATCGCGGTACGGAAGTCGACAAGCTTGTTGGTCGCACTTTGAATACCTCCAACAAGTGATGTAATCCCCACGATGAAGAGGGAATAGGCCGTAGCAAGGGCAGGGTCAATGTGAAAGAGGTAAACCAGAACCGGCACAGTGAGAATTGATCCGCCCCCGCCGATCAGTCCGAGCGCGATCCCTATCAGGCCGGAGGCGGCATATCCTAAAATGTCTTCCATATCTTCCCAATTACATTGCAAAGATCGGGTGCCAGGGTGGGGTGGATCTGTGATCGAGATCACATTGGTTACAATTTCTATTCGCATTTCATGGATGAGATTCGGTGGTGGCCTGAACCTGAATTTGAAGCTCACGACGGATAATAGCCGGTTTCCAGGTCGGTTCCTGAAGAAAAGGGATCAACGAGTCATATTGCCGGAAAAAAGACACTAACTTTTCCTGAAGTTATTCCAATCATAATGGAAGGACGCCGCTTCTTTGTGATGAGACAATATTTTAAACGCAATCCTGATGGATAAAATAAACCGAAAGCGATTTCTACAAATTTCTCTTGCTGGTGCGGCAGGGCTGGTTGCGAACCAGGTTTCTGCCTCCGAATACAATCGTAAGGATTTGGACGTAGGTGTTTGTACGGGCTATGAAAACGGAGCTGTCGCCCTTGCATCGGGGTGCACATTTCTGGAGGAGGGTGTTGGAAAAATCCTTTTACCTGACAAACCCGATGAGGACTTTGAAAGACAATTGAAAGCGCTTGAGGCTGCTAACGCTCCGGGTATACGTTCCTTTATTTATTTTCTTCCGGGGCACCTGAAGGCTGTTGGTCCGGACGCCAATCATGATGGCATCATATCGTATGCGTCAAAGGCTTTCGCGAGGGCGCCACGCACCGGCGCGCGATATGTTGTTTTTGGTAGTGGAGGCTCGCGCCGGGTTCCCGACGGGTTTTCGCACGACGACGCAATGAAACAGGCGATTGAATTATGTTCACGACTTGCACCGGAAGCTGCAAAACATAATGTTATACTGGGCGTGGAACAACTTAACCGAGGCGAAACAAATTTTTTGAATACGCTGGCACAAACCGCTGAGGTAGTTGAGGCAGTAAAGCATCGCAACTTCCGGATGGTATGCGATATTTATCACGCGCTGAAAGAAAACGAGAGCCCGAACGAAATACTGAAATTCGGGAAATACATCGTTCATTGTCATATCGCCGAAAAGGAAAAGCGCACACCGCCGGGCGTGATGGGCGATGATTTTACACCCTGGTTCCGTGCATTGAAAAAAACTGATTATCAAGGGGGAATGTCGCTTGAGTGCAACTGGACAGATTTTGAGAAGGAAATCGGTCCGTCGGTCCGAATCATCAAAGAACAATGGCGAAGGGCTTAGAATTTCTGATTTCAGATTTCGGGTTTCAGGTTGTTTCCAGGCTATTCCTGGAAATTCGGGTTAGCCGAAATCCGACGCCCCAGGCATTAATCTTTGAGGTTTCAGGAAACGGCCGAAAGAGCGCAACAGCCTGACAGCTGTTGATGAGAAGTGATGCCGGTTTCGCTGAGTAAAGTCATAGCAGCTAAACCTGTAAGTAACGAATTTCGCTAAAATTTTTGTCCAATGAGCGAGCTGGATGTTCTATCAGGAAGTAAAATGCTGTCGCGCGACGAGGCAGTTCAGCTACTGAACGACCTGATAGTGTCTATGGAGCACCGGGAAGGGGAGGCAAATCGCCTTATCAGTGAAGTACATCCGAAGTTTCAGATGAGTGCGCGTAATCTGCTTCATTACCTGGTGCTGCGCAGCAAGGAAATCAGGCCACTGCAGGAGTACCTGCACAGTTGTGGACTTTCCTCTCTAACCAGTTCCGAGAGCCATACGCTGTGGCAACTGCGTCAGGTAATGCGCTGGCTGGGCGGCAGCGTTGAAGAAGCCACGAATCACAGGGAAGCGGTTACCTTCGATAAAGCGGTGAAGGTTCGGAGGTATCATCTCAATAAGTTGCTGGGCACGAATTCACGGAAGAACCTGCCGCACATCATGGTAACGCTTTCACAGGAGCTCGCGGACGATAAGAAACGCCTTGAGGAATTGCTTAATGCCGGCATGACGGTAGCGCGTATAAATTGCGGCCACGACAATACAGATACCTGGTTACGCATGATCCGGAATGTGCGTGAAGTTTCGCAAAGTACCGGGAAGAGCTGCAAAGTATATATGGATTTGTCGGGGCCGCGGATTAGAATTTTACAGGTGCCAATCAGGCCGAAGTTGAACCCTGACGGACTGGTGTTGAACGAAGGTGATATCATTGAGCTCAGTGATCAGAAGAATGATTTTCGCAAAAGCCGGAAGAAGCGCGATGGAGCAATCAAGTCGCCGGCGAGGATTGTGATGCAGCCCGAGGGGCTGTTAGGCATGATGAAACCTGGCGAACGTATCTTTTTTGATGACGGCAAGTTTGAGGCGAAGGTGGTTCAGGTGCGAAAGAAAAGAACTGTGGTATGCATCAACCGCATCTCAACCCGCAAGCCGGTGCTTCGACCCGGGAAGGGGGTAAATCTTCCGGATTCGGATCTGAAAATATCATCACTTACTGAAGAAGATTTGGCTGCGTTGCCATTTATCGCGAGTTATGCCGATCTCATCGGTTATTCTTTTGTAAGTGGTCCGGAAGATATTCGTCTGCTAAGGCGGAAGTTACAGGAATGTCAATCCACCATACCGGCGATTATTCTGAAGATAGAACGCCTTTCGGCGGTGGAGCATCTTCCGGCTTTGTTACTGGAAGGGATGCGCGACAGATCCTTCGGAGTGATGATTGCCCGGGGTGACCTGGCAGTGGAGATCGGCTTCGAACGCCTTAGCGAAATTCAGCAGGAGATCCTCTGGATTTGTGAGGCGGCGCATGTTCCCGTAATCTGGGCGACACAGGTTCTGGAGAATATGAACAAGACTGGTTTCGCGACTCGTAGTGAGATTACCGACGCAGCGATGGGAGGCATGGCTGAATGCGTGATGCTGAACAAGGGAAAACACGTGGTGAAAACAGTTCATACCCTGGTGGACATCCTTACACGGTTTACGGCGCACGCCGACAAGAAGCG
>JAEZEH010000071.1 GCA_023417785.1 Bacteroidota bacterium | reverse complement strand
CAACCGGCTCGAAACCGTGATATGGTGAGATCTATGCTAGCCCATTATGACCAAAGCGTACACCACATGCTTCCGGTGTGGTCGCATCACGCAAATGAAAATTGGTGTATGATAGGTTACCACAGTGTTTCCGTCATCGCCGATGCGATGCTGAAGGATTCAACCATTGCGGATCCGGCACGCGCCCTCGAAGCCTGTGTGTCGACAGCGAAACAGAGCTATTACGGAGAGCTTGATTCATATATGTCTCTTGGGTACGTACCTGACGAAAGGAGCCCCTCATCAGTTTCCATGACGCTGGAGTATGCGTATAACGACTGGTGTATCGCGCAGCTGGCGAAGCGGCTCGGGAGAAAAGACATTTACGATGAATTCACACAACGATCAACACACTGGACGAATGTCTTCGACGAGTCAATTGGTTACGCCAGACCAAAGTCAGAAGCCGGGCTATTCAGAAAAAATTTTGATGTACTAAGCACCCACGGCCAGGGTTTCATTGAGGGGAATGCATGGAACTACAGCCTCTATGTTCCCCACCATCCGGTAGAGTTGATAGCCGCAATGGGCGGTCCATCACGGTTTGCCGGCCACCTCGATTCATTATTTACCATGTTCCTTCCTGATAAATTTTTTGCCGAGACGGAAGACATCACCCGGGAGGGGATCATCGGGAATTATGTGCATGGCAATGAGCCAGCTCACCACGTCGCGTACCTTTACAATTACGCTGGCCAACCATCGAAAACTCAGGAACGAGTTCGAATGATCCTCGAAAAACAATACAACGCAACCCCTGACGGTCTCGGTGGCAATGACGACTGTGGTCAGATGAGCGCATGGTATTTGTTCAGTTCCCTCGGATTTTATCCGGTGGCTCCCGGCTCAGCTAATTACTCCCTGGGCAGCCCGGCAGTTGTTGAAGCCGAAATTAATCTGGAGAACGGAAACAAGTTCACCATCATCGCCAAAAACCAGAGTGAACGGAATGTTTATGTTCAAAAAGCCGAACTAAACGGGAAGCCACACAAAGATCTTTTTCTTTCTCACGCAGATCTCATGAAGGGAGGAACACTGACGTTTTATATGGGGCCACGGCCAAAAAGAAATGACCGAAAATGAAATAAAGTCGGACTATTAACCGCCAAGAACCCGTGGAGAATTATCAAATTTTGAAAGTGGGCGTATCCGACACGCAGGAATTGCTGAAAATAGCAAAGCAGACATTCCTGGACACATTTTCAGCGATGAACACATCTGAAAACATGGCCGCCTACCTGGAAAGCAATTTCACTTACGAAAAGCTCGCTGTCGAAATCACCAATGAGCACTCGGAATTCTACTTCGTCACCCATTCAGATTCTGTTATCGGTTATTTAAAATTGAACTATGGTCCTGCTCAAACAGAGTTAAACAAAAACAACGCCCTGGAAATCGAACGCATCTATGTTTTGAAAGAATATCAGGGCCTCAAAATTGGTCAAATGCTTTTTGAAAAGGCATTAGAAGTCGCGAGGCTTCGAGGTGTTGACTACATCTGGCTCGGCGTCTGGGAGAAAAACGACAAAGCCATTCAGTTTTATAAAAAGAACGGCTTCATTGAGTTTGGGAAACACGTCTTCAAATTAGGCGCCGACGAGCAGACCGATATTATGATGAAGTATAGTCTCGAAGACATCCGAGCCTGAATCAATTCCTCCAGTTCTGGCCGCCAATGAGTGGTGAGAAACGGTCAAACGCAAATAGTTTGTGGTTGAGCCCGAAGCCGGCAAGATCGTATCGGGAAAGACGAAATTCATTCCGGTCTCTGGTCGTCTCTGCGGTTAAATGTTCGCTCCCGAACGTCAGCGATTAAAGGCAATTTATTATCTTTCTGGATTACCACACCAGCATGCGCCAACTGTTTATCTCTTGCCTGTTCTTTGTGCAGGCTTCCTCGATACACGTCTTTTCGCAGACCGAAAAAGACAGCCTCTACCAACTGATAAGAACCATGCCTGAGGACACCTCGAAAATGGATGTCTATTTCAGTTTCGGCGAATGGATGGAACACGAAAATCTTGATTCTGCCTCTCATTATTATGGTAAAGCCGGCAAGATCGCCGACCAGTTCAATCATGTTAAGGGGAAAATCAAATTTATCAGCTATTACTCCTACGTATTGAGCATGCAGGGAAAACTCGATGAAGCCTACCGCTGGAATCGGGAGGCTCTCGGATTGGCCCGTGAAAACAAACTCGGCCTTGAAACAGCCAAGTCGCTGACCAATCTTGCTAACAGCCACAATCTAAGAGGCGAACTCGACACAGCGGTGCAATATTATATGGAAGCTGCCGAACTATTTGACAAAATAAATAACACCCGGCATCTGCACATTCTCCACATGAACATAGGGGTCGCATTCGATGCACTGCAGCAATACGAAAGGGCCATTGAGTATCAAAGAAAATCGATCAGCTCTAGTCGTGTTGCCAATGACAGCCTTACATTGATTCGGGCAATGATAAACATGGGGTCATCAATGAATTCGCTGCACATATACGACTCCGCAATGACTTATCTTAATTACGGGATAACTTATACGAAACGGCATGGCTATACGGGCGAAACCCACAATGCCTTACTGAACTACGCCAATAGCCTTGCACAACTAAAACGAAATGAGGAGGCACTTGATAATTTTCAAGAATCACTTAATCTGGCGAAAAGACTTGATTACCCCAGCGGAATAGCCAATTCAATGCATGGTATCGCCATGGTGCTATTTAATCAACAAAAGTATCAGGAGGCCAACACCTATTCTTCGGAGGCAATCAGGATCAGTGAAAATGTCGATGGTGTTTTTGCCGATTTGCGCCAACAATACAAACTTGCGGCTGATATCAGGAGCAACCTTGGCCAGACAAGTGCCGCGTTCCGATACCTCCGGAAATACGTGACCCTGAATGACTCACTCTCCGGACAAGACGTAAAGCGAATAACCGCAGACCTCGAGCGAAAATATCAGGTAGCGCAGAAGGATAAGGCCATTGTTGAACAACAACTTAAACTTCAGCAGGCCGAAGCTGATATGCAGCGGAAAAACACACAACTCATCAGCGCTGGTGTTGGCCTCGTCCTTACGCTTGTGATACTTCTACTGCTCTATCGTTTCTTCGGTCAACGCCAACGACTTCAACAACAACAAGTCCTTTCGCTCAGGCAGGAACAGGAAGTAATACGCCTGCGATCCAACCTCGAAGGTCAGCAGCAGGAACGCATGCGGATAGCCAAAGAGATACATGACGATATCGGTTCCGGACTTACGTCTCTTGTATTTCTAACGAGCTCGTTGCCCGAAGGAACCGATAGCACCGGCGTAAAGGAACGAGTCACCGGCATAGCACGCCAGATGGTTGGCCAAATGAACGAAATCGTCTGGTCGTTGAACAGTGACCAGGATAGCCTGGAAGATCTTGTAATTTACATCCGCCATAGCATCAGCGAAATGCTTGAGACTGTTGGTCTGGAATATGAATTCCGGATACCTGCAGCAATTCCAGCAGTTAGTGTCGTCGGTGCACAACGCAGGCACATTTTTCTGGTTATCAAGGAGGCCGTTCACAACTGTATAAAGCACGCGGAAGCCACAAAGGTTATACTGTCCATGTCATTTACAGATACTATTTCGATCACCATTGAAGATAATGGGCGCGGAATATCTGGAGAAAAAACAACCGGAAATGGACTGAAAAACATGCAATACCGCATGCAACAAGTTGGTGGTGAATGGAAATTGGTCTCCATCGAACCCGTGAAAATTAAACTTACCGTCCCGCTTGCGCAACCGGTATAACTTTCGTTCTATTGATCGAACCCTACCAGATGTTAACTTTCGAAACTTTTCATGAGAAATCCGGGTATGAGCAAAAAAATAACGGTTTGTATTGTCGAAGACATTGAAGTGATCGCAACGGGCCTTGAGCACATCATCAAAGGAGACGATCGTTTTGAATTTACCGGATCGTTTCGAAACGCCGAGGATGCCGCCAATCATCTGCCCCGTCTCCTTCCCGACCTCGTAATTATGGACATAAATCTCCCGGGAATGAACGGGATTGACTGCATTCGCAACGTATCCTCTACATCACCTGCAACGCAGTTCATGATGTTTACTATCTATGAGAACAACGAACACGTTTTCGACGCGCTGGCCGCGGGTGCCTCAGGATATCTCCTGAAAAACTCGCCACCCCAAAAGATCATTGAATCGCTTCTTGAACTGAAAGCAGGGGGCTCACCTATGAGTGCCCACATCGCGCGAAAGGTCGTGGCAAGTTTTCATAAAAAAGACCAGCCTTCCCACGGGGACGTTCTTTCCAATCGCGAACACGAAGTCCTCAATCTCCTTGCCAAAGGCCACCTTTACAAAGAGATCGCTGATGCGTTGTCCATAAGTACCGGCACCGTTCGTCAGCATATTCACAAGATCTACAACAAGCTTCACGTACAAAATCGTACAGAGGCCCTCAACAAAGTATTCGGAAAGCGATAGCCCGCGACGTCTAACTTTTGTTCTATTGCCCGCCACTCGCTAAACGCTGAAGTTTGTATGCATAAAAACTAATTGTATGCAAACACGAGTGAAAGCCTATCTAATTACAATCGCGCTATCGGTAATCACGGTAACCGCCGATGCGCAGCTGCTGAACCGCGTCAGGGACAACATAAAGCAGCGCGCGGAAGATCGGGTCGTTGACAAATCCGGCGAGGCAGCTGACAGAACGATGGATGACATCGAAAATGATCTGAACGGTAATAACGGTCAAGATGAAAGCGATGGTGAAGAAGAACGGTCTACCCAGGGTGACAACGAGTCACAATCTGCGACAAACGCCAACGCTGAACCCAACGCCAAAGCGTCCGCATCAACCATTCAGCGTTTTAAAAACTATGACTTCGTGCCCGGAGATAAAATTATTTTCCAATATGACATGGAAGGTGAAATGGATTCGGAAATCCCCGGAAGGGTGCTACTTAACTCCGGAAGCGCCGAGATCCAGACTGTAAATGGTGAAAAATGCATGATGGTCCCCGACGAAACCGATGCGTGTTTTTCCCCGCTGATGTCAAACGATTCCTACCTCCCCGAACAATACACAATCGAATTTGATCTTCTCCTCGAAGACCCGACCGGGTACAACCTGTTAAGCATTGAATTTAAAGGTGAAGATGATGCCGTGTGCAGCTATGGAGGGATACAAACCATTACCCTTACGCGGCACTATGGGGAGAACTATTATACATGGCGTACCACGGATGCAAATGGAAACCAGATCAAATTTCCGAAGGCTACGGAGGCTGATCTTGGCTCTATGGAGGGCTGGCGACACGTGGCCGTTTACGTGAACAAGAATATAGGAAAGCTCTATGTTGATCAGCATCGAATCGGTACCGTAAACACCGTGCAGTCAGGATCTCGGCGCCTAGAACTTATGCTTCGGCCCGAAGCGCAACGTGTTTTCTTCAGGAATTTCCGGATTGCTGCCGGAGGGAGTGACGCCTACCAGAAAGTGGTTACCAACGGAAAATTTATTGCACACGGTATTTTGTTTGACGTCAACAAAGCTACACTGAAACCCCAATCAATGGGCACGCTGAACGAAATAGCCAAAATGCTGAAGGCGCATCCCGAACTCAAATTTGAAATCGGTGGACATACGGACAGCGACGGAAGCGCGGACGCGAACCAAAAGCTTTCCCTTGCGAGGGCAGAGTCAGTAAAGTCACAACTAGTGTCAATGGGCATTGACATAATCCGGCTTACTGCCAAAGGATACGGTTCAACTCAACCCGTCAACGACAATAGTTCGCCTGAAGGGAAAGCCAATAACCGAAGAGTAGAATTTAAAAGGCTTTGACGGATTAGGAACAAAAAATAAATCGGATTATGAATACGACTACAACCAAATTACTAATACTCACAATTCTTGTAGTAGCTGCATGCGCTGATAAAGATGATCCCGCCCCTGCTGAGATACCAACAGCGCGCAAATATGACATCAAATCAGGAATCATGGAGTTCGAACAGGACTTCGCCGGGATCAAGAGCACAAAGATCCTTTACTTCGATGATTACGGCTCTAAGGAACGCGTAGAAGTGTATGAAGACGGACTGCTCGAATCGTGTGTGTTCAGTGACGGGAAAACGCGGTATACCCTGCATGCTGAAGCAAAAATTGCCTATCGCGTCGACCAGCATGGTGATCGCGGTTGGGAAATGGAATTTCATTCCTGGGACGAAATACGACGCCTTCCTAACTACCAGGAAGATTATACAAAAGTTGAAAATTTTACAGTTGTCGGAAAAAACTGCGAAGCATATCAATACAAGGATATAGCCGTTTTCGCAGGATGGAATGGTCTTACTCTCTATCATAAGCAGAATCCGGGCATTCTGATTCAGGCAATAAAGCTTGAAGAAGACGTAAAGCATGACGCGGCGATCTTTACAGTGCCTTCAGGATTTACAGTGAAAGAATTACCTTAGGCACACAACATTAATTAACAATAACGTTACATTCGCTAACTATGAAAAAGAACACGTATCTGGCAATGACTATTGCAATGCTCTCATTTGTTTCATGTTCGTCTGACAAAAAGGAAACGAGTTCTGAAAGCACTGTGGAAGTATCCGACGAAACCGCTTCATCCGCCGTTACTTCCGGAAAATACAAAATCAAATCCGGCACAATTGAATTCGTAACTTCAGCAGGTGACTTGAAAGGAAGAAAGGTTGTACACTTCGATGATTACGGTGCAAAGGAACGCGTAGAATCCTATGATGGCAACGAGCCCCTGAAAGGATACAACACCAGTGATGGCAACACACGCTACTACATCGACCTGGAAAAAAAGAGCGCATGGATCTCAGACCAGAACGGTTCACGCGGTTGGGAAATGCAGTTTCATACCTGGAATGAACTCGAACGGCAGGGCCAAAGCGAGAACTACAACCGCGTGGAGAATATTTCAGTCGCTGGCAAAGATTGTGAAGCCTACGAATATGGCGGATCCACCGTATTTGCCGGATGGCAGGGCCTGACCTTGTATCAAAAACAAAAGCCAAACATCCTTGTCGAGGCCGTAAAGCTCGAAGAAAACGTGGCACATGATCCGTCCGTGTTTGCTGTACCCGAAGGATTTGAAGTCAAGGAAACTCCTTCATACTAAACAGCCCCTCACAAAGCGAAAAAACAAAAGGCGGGTACGATACCTGCCTGTTTTTTCTTGTTCAATCAATTTCAAAACAAGACTTTGGCATAAACCCGGACAGCGCATCCAATGCTATCCGGGCATTGGCTTTGCAGATATCACTCGTCGGAGCATCGATAAAAACCAACTGGATCATTGAACCAGACCTTAACTTAACACCAATAAAAGCGGTGTAATAATCAATGCGGCCACTCCGGGCAAATCGAACAGACTGACATTTATAATAGAAACCTTCAAGGTCATCGACAACAAACACGGACTTCCTAAAAATACTTTGCTTTACGACACTATGCGAACGCACTGATACCCTCACGCGAAAATGCCAAAGCATTAAAAGTAAGAGCAGTACAACTAATAAGGAGAGAATCCAGGGTAGTACAATTTTGAAATGTGTTGCACTCGGGTTGTCTTTTTGAAACCACCAACCTACGACCACCAAAATAATCAGGACACCCAATACAATGTACTGGACCCGTAAAAGAAGGAAGGCCGGCCGAATCTCCAACGGACCTTGCGTTGCCACGCGGTACCCCTGGCTTCGCAGAAGTCCGGCTAACTCGTTCAGTTTGAATCCACCTGACACGGGTCCCGTCATATCTGCAGGTTATCCTGAGCCGGTGTAAGCAGTACCCCGTCTCCAGCCACAACATCCCATCGGTAAACCCATGTATCCTCGGCGTTGCAGTTTGGGCACGGTTTCATCCTTGTCTTTCGCCCAGCGTTGTACGTAATGCCAGCATCAGATATACCGCTCATGAATTCATTACGCATGGCAGTCACTTCGGCATCACCCGACAACGCAGCCACATCTGTGAGGTTGAGAAAAAGTTTATCATCCGGGAGGCATTCGTTGAGTAATCGGGGGGTGAAATGGAAGGATACCGCATCTTCCAGTTCAAATGCTGAGACCTCTGCGTACCGGCACTTGCCACATATTGACCCCGTTAGTGTTCCGTTTGGGTTTGAAAACAATTTATGAATATCCGCGTTACCGCGGTGGCTAAGCGCAAACGACACGGATTTCACCGACGCGAAAAGATTGTTTGCCCAAATGTCCGCCAATGTTGAAACAGAAAAAACAACATCATTGATAGAACCCATCCCGCCATAAGCGGCACGATGGTGTTCCTTGGATCGACTGTTTTCCCATGCTTCAATGTCGTGGGCAATGTATTCTGCCCAACGTGAAACCCGTCCCCGATCCAGAAGAGAATTAAGAACACAAAGCGCGTTCCGATAGATATCCATAGTCAGTGAAGTTCGCCAGTTCCGTTTTCATGTTGATGTGTGCACACATATTTATAACCAATCAGAATATCTGGTGATAAACCCATTTTAGAAAAATTGCCAGGAGTGCGGCAAGAGGGTGATACATGACTACCAGAAAGATCATTCCGCTTTCGCCGTCACCTGACGCCGCGAAGATACGAACATACAACTCAATCAGTAATGCAACCACGATAATGTACAAAACCGAAAATAACATCGACTGAAAAAAGTATGGCCAGACCCGCGGCACAAAAAACAGCAGCACACAGTTGGCTATAATGAATAATGCATAGATAACGCCACTGATCGTATAAACGGCATTGACCTCTTTAGGCCTGATAATCAAAAGGGCAAGTAGCGAGAAAAGAAGGAAAGTGATTGCTTGCAGGTATGGTCTGGCAACAAAAACCTCAGTAGTCAAAATCACAGGCGTAATAATTTTATCAAGTAAGCGAAACAAAACACAGTTCAGAACTCAGGTTACCGGAGTAAATATTGCGCTCAGGAAGAACGCCCCGGCGCCATCGCCCTGACCATAGCCTTTTCTGACAACGCTCAAAGCGATCTCACAATAGGTAGAAAGACAAGGTAACAATTCCTGCAGGATTCACGGCAAGACCTACGTAGTCGTCGTCAAACCAGGCATTGGCGGTAGATCCGGGTACGGGCGAAAAACGAAAATTCTCTAACAATAATGATAGGTTCAGCAGGAACCTTACCCCAATTCAGCCATCAGACTTTTCAAATCCAATGGCCTGGTGTACATATCTATTGAGTCGTCAGCCTTTTTGGGCCACAACTCCCTGGGTCTGTCCCAGTATAGTTCAACACCATTGCCATCGGGGTCATTGAGGTAAAGGGCCTCCGACACGCCGTGATCAGACGCTCCGGTGAACGGATAAGCCTTGTCATTAAGGCGGACAAAGATAGCTGCCAGATCCTTTCTGGTAGGATATACGATTGCAGTATGAAACAATCCCACGCCGTCTCTTTTGGCTGGAGGGGCATCTTTGCTGTGCCACGTGTTGAGTCCGATGTGATGATGGTAGCCTCCGGCGGAAATGAACGCAGCCTGATCCCCATACATCATAGTCAGCTCAAACCCCAACAGGCCACAATAAAAGTCGAGTGATCGCGTAAGATCAGCCACTTTCAAGTGAACGTGTCCAATTCGTGTTTCGGACGGTACAGTGTAGTCAGACATAAATTCAGGCTTAATTTGCTAAGTCTCCTAAGGAACCTAACGCTGAAGATGGGGAAAATATCCGTGCCGGAAAAGATAGTACCATCCGTAGGCTGGTTTACAGGGCGTCAGCATTTAAACCAATCGTCATAACTTCTTGTATTGCCGAAGTTCCTCTTTCGTTGCTGGGCGGATACTTATAGCAACTCCTCCACTGGAGGCCAGCTGCTGCCGAAGCTTGCTCTTAGCTGTCACGAGAAATTTTTTGACAGAATAATTTTGAGGCTCCTTATCGTAACTTGCCCCGGACCCATCAGCGTACACTGTGGCAACATAATTCCCCTGTGGGAGAAACGCAAAGTTTATCTGGGCTGTACGTGGATTTTCATCTGTAATTCCACCTACGTACCACTCATCTTTTCCTTTGGCCTTCCTCGCCATCGTGAGGTAGTCACCCGGCTCCGCTTCAAGAACCCGTGTCTCGTCCCAGTCAACGGCGACATCCTTGATGAACTGAAATGCGTCCGGAAAACGCTCGTAGTTTTCGGGAAGGTCAGCGGCCATTTGTAACGGACTATACATAGTAACGTAATACGCGAGTTGCTTCACCAACGTAGTGTTTACACGTTGCTTACTTCCGGTACCGTAGTATGACAGGTCGGTCTGGAAAATCCCCGGTGTGTAGTCCATGGGCCCGCCAACCAGCCGTGTAAACGGAAGTATCGTTCCGTGTTCAGGGGCAAGCCCAGCCATGGCTTCAAATTCAGTTCCTCTCGCCGACTCCTGAGCAATCCAGTTCGGATAAGTCCGATGCAGCCCCGTGGAACGTACTGCTTCGTGGCTGTTTATCATTATCTCATACTCCACGGCTCGATCGGCAACATGAATGTAGTGATTGACCATCCACTGGCCATCGTGATGCTCACCTCGTGGAATGATGGGGCCAACGTATCCTGTTTTCACGGCATCGTAACCGTGATCTTTCATGAAGCTGAAAGCACGGTCTAAGCGGCGTTCATAGTTCGTTGCCGAGGCTGCGGTTTCATGATGCATTATAATCTTCACACCTTTCGACGCAGCGTATTGCTGAACCGCCTTTACGTCGAAATCCGGATAAGGAGTAACAAAATCAAATACGTCCTCTTTCCAGTTTCCAACCCAATCTTCCCATCCGACGTTCCAGCCCTCAATAAGTACGGCGTCAAAACCATGAGCAGCCGCAAAATCAACGAACTTCTTTGCCCTTTCGGTTGTCGCTCCATGCGTACCATTCGGTGTAAACCTGCTGAAGTCATCGCCAAGTTTCACATTCGTCTCGGTGGAATACGCCCAGGTACTCTTTCCAGCAACGAAGTATTCCCACCAGATGCCGATGTACTTCGTGGGCTTAATCCATGATACATCGGAAAGCTTACTCGGCTCATTGAGATTCAGGATCGTTCTTGATGTAAGAATATCCCCGGCCTTATTGCTGACGAGAATCGTGCGCCAGGGTGTTGTCGCAGGCGTTTGCATGTACCCTTTATTGCCCACGGCGTCGGGTGTCAGATGAGCGCTCATCTTCAAAGCGTCAGCGTCTACGTTCAGGTGCATCGCGGGATAGTTTACCAGCGCCGCTTCGTGAATATTGATGTATAAGCCATCCGCGCTTTTCATCATGGATGGGGTTTGAACCGAGGGATTCGCGATGGGTTGCTGTGCGGTTATATGAACTGTCGCCTTTTTCTGAAGGGATGGAATTTCGGATACCCGTGACGTTGTATAAGGATACTCATTGGTATCATAGTCACCGGGAATCCAGAATACTTTATGATCACCTGCGAGAGTAAACTCGGTTCGTTCCTCCCGAATCGTGAAGTAATGAAGATTGGGTTGTTTCGGAAACTCGTACCGGAAACCGAGGCCATCATCGAACAACCGGAACCTGATCAGGATTGTAGGACGGGGCGCGGACTGTTGTTCAAGCGTTACGGTAAGTTCGTTGTAATGGTTCCGAATAACCTTCTCCTCACCCCACACCGGTTCCCATGTGGAATCAACTGAATCGCGCGTAACACTTGTGATGGTGAACCCGTCTATCAACGCAGGCTTATCAGCCAGCTCGAATCCAAGGAGGCTGGGCCGGATCACCGGTTTTCCTTTATAGGATAATTGATACGTTGCCCTACCGTTGTTGCCCAGTTCAAACCGCATTTGCAGATTATTGTCGGGCGATGTCAATACATGCTGAGCATGCCCCACCCCGCAGATCAAGATAAAAAAGGTAAGAACGAAAGAAAGGGTGGCAAATGTACTTCTGAAACTCATGGTTTAATTTGAAATTGACCACGATACCTCTTAAGATGAGAATGGCGCAGTCTGTTACACTGATAATTTTGTTCTAAAATTCGTCAACAATGCTACTTATGCAGAATTCTGTATTCGTACGGCTGCAAGGTAATACTTTCGGCAAGGATTGTGTTCTCACCAGTCATGGCATCAGTCCACTCGGTATTATTGATGGAAGAAGGAACCTCCAGCACTTTCGGCGTATTGCGCAGATTTACCAGCACAGCGACTTCTTCATCGTCCAATGTTTTCCGGAACGCCATTACGTCCGTTGAATTGAATGTCTCGATGACACCGTCACGAACCGCCGCATTGCTTTGCCGAAACGAAATCAGCTTCTTGTACTGCGTCAGTATGTCAGTATTGGCGTTCCAGTCGATCTTTACAGAGCTGTTTTGAAAAAACGGAAGTTTCGAATTGAATCCAACCTCCTGACCGTTATAAATTAAAGGTACCCCTCCCATGTATGATGTTACCACAAAGGCAGCCAGGGCACCGGCCTGTCCGTTGAAATTATTTGCCGGGGTATCATCCCAGGCATTTTCATCGTGGTTGGAGATCCATCGCAGGATGTGTTTCCCGGCGGGAATTCCTGTATAGTCGGAAGTGTGAGCCGAAACAACCTGACTTACGGATGCATTGGTTTCGTAAACTTCTTTGAGTTTTCCATAAAAGTTCCAACCAAAAATCATGTCAAAACCCGCTGAAAGCAGGTCCTTCTTTCCGGCTTCAGCAAACATAATGAGTTTTCGATTGGGAATGCTTCGCAGCGTATCAATAGCCTGCTTCCAGAAGTCATTCGGAACTCCTTCGGCATAGTCGCAACGGAAGCCATCCACATTCGCCTCAAGAACCCAGTACTTCATCGCCTTTATCATTTCCCTGCGCATGGCGGATGAACCAAAATTCAGGTCAGCAACATCGTTCCAACCCATGCCCTGAGGGCTAATGACATTTCCCGACCCATCTCTCGTATACCAGTTTGGATTCTGCATCCACGCATGGTCCCAGGCGGTATGATTTGCCACCCAGTCAAGCATCACCGCAATGTCGCGGGCATGTGCCTCCTTTACAAGCTCCCGAAGGTTTTCGAGTGCCCCGAATGACGGATTTATCTTCTTGTAATTCTTGATCGCGTATGGCGATCCGATTCC
>JAEZEH010000142.1 GCA_023417785.1 Bacteroidota bacterium | reverse complement strand
CCTATTACGCGGATGCCCTCGATTTCCTCGAGCATCGACCTCAAACCATCGATAAACATCTGATGATCATCGGCAATGATTATGTTGGTCATGGAAGTCGTTTCAGGTTAATGTTAGTTCGAGTTACCGAAAAAACGGCGTATTGTCAATCCCCCGGGCTCAACCCAACATTTGGGATCCGAATATAAGTTCAATAGCCGAACCTTTATAGCGCCTTTCCCGATCGATACTATTTCTTTTGGGATAATTGAATCAATTCATCCAATAATGCATCATAAGCGTTGACAAACGTCGATCCTCCGACCGCGCTCCGGTTCAAGCTTGGTGGGATGCCAGTCCTGGGTAGACGATTCTTCCACCGGCGTCAATAAAAAGATTGAACGGAATCGACCTAACAAAATATTCTAAATGTCTTCCCGGCATCCGAAAAGAATTTAAATTCGAAAGGGGTTTTCTTTAAAATCGGCGGACCTTCTTCTGGTCGTCGGCGGTCACAGCCAAAAACCCTACCTACTGTCCATATTTGTATTGAAAATGGCGGCTTCTCTTTTATCCATAGAATACAGCGCAGGCACTCAGTAACCCAATTTCCCGCCCTCGCCCTTTAACTGAAGGGGATCCCCGCGCATTTTTGTACACGAACCGCTCCTTGATATGTCAATCTTTTTGGATGCGAGAGAACAACACATCAGCGAACCAGCCTTTGCTTTCGGTGAAAGTATCAACCACTTCCAGGCCGCTACCAATGGCGAGTCGGCGGATATCCTGCATGTTGTATTTGACGGAAACTTCTGTGTGAATAGTTTCCCAGGCCGAAAAGTCAATGGCTACTCCGCTGTCGCGAAAACGAACCCTTTGGTCGGCGCGGCTCACCAGAAAGCTTTTTGTCACACCTGTTTCAGGATCATAAGTAGGAACGTGTTGAAACTGCCGGAGATTGAAGTCAGCACCGAACTCTCGGTTCAGCCGTTGCAGCAAATTCAGATTAAACCTCGCCGTAACGCCGGAGTGATCATCGTAAGCGGATAAAATCCGGCGGGGATCTTTCTTAAGGTCGAAGCCGATGAGCAGCATATCGCGATCATCCATGGCATCGGCTATACCGCGGAGAAAGTCCTCCGCCTGAAAAATGGCAAAGTTACCGATATTCGCTCCGAGGTAAAGAAATACCTTGCGCGGTTCGTGGTGAAGTACATCATGTATGTATTCAATCCGGCCATGTATCGGCTCCACCCTCAGCGCTGGAAGATTCTTCCGAAGACGCTCCGAAAGCAACTGAAGTACATTCTCCGAAACATCAACAGGCAGGTATCTGAAGTCGGCGTTTTGTTCAAGCAAGACGCGAAGCAGAAGCTCCGTTTTCGTGCCATCCCCTGCCCCGAGTTCAACAATATCAAAAGGCGTATTATCGGTGGTAAAATGCTCAGCCATCAGCAACGACTGATTCTGCAGTATTTCCGCCTCACAACGGGTGAGGTAATACTCCGGAAGCTGCATAATTTCACGAAACAGTTTGTCACCTTCCTTGTCGTAAAGTAAAAAACTGGGAATCTGTTTCGGCGTGCGTTGCAACCCCTGAATTACCACGTCCAGCGTGTTTGATTCCTGTATCTTAGCTCTTGCCGTCCTTACAAAGTCTGATCCCATTGAACTGCCATTGCAAATGTGGAGAAAAAAAATTCCTGTACGTTTTCCTGGAGTGCCCCTGCGGAGTAGCTATCGAGGCACCCCGAAGCACCATTTGATTTACCATAAATTTTCCGTTGTACTCCCCGACCGCGCCTTCCGGTTTAACGTATCCAGGATAAGGTAAATAGGCGCTATTGGTGTACTCCCACCGCTGGCCCCATTCAAACTGATCGCTCGCGGCTTCCCATTCGAACTCTGTCGGAAGGCGCATGCCTTTCCATTGAGCAAATGCGAATGCTTCATAAAAACTGATGTGCGTAACCGGTTCGGATGGACTCACAATTTCGAAACCACTCAGCGCAAACCGATGCCATGCGCCGTCAATCTTGTGCCAGTACAACGGTGCGTGTATGCCGTTTTCAGTAACCCATGCCCAGCCATCGCTATGCCAGTGGTGGGGTACGGCATATCCATTGTCTTCGATGAATTCGAGGTACTCGCCATTCGTCACCAGCGTGGAGGCAATTTCAAAATCACTGAGAAACACCTGATGAACAGCGTGTTCATTGTCGAACGAAAAACCGTCACCCTGGTGACCGATAGTATATAGTCCTTCCGTTGCAGAAATAAAATCCCGCTTTGCGGATACCGGAATTGTTTCCCTGAAATCCTCATCATATGGAGGAAATAATGGATTGTGGCCGAGGATAAATTTAATATCCGTAAACAAAAGCTCCTGATGCTGCTGCTCGTGATTGAGGCCTGTCTGGATGAGTTGTGATAACCCTGCGGGTACCTGTGTTAGAAACACCATCATATTCGAATCCACGTGACTTCGGTAAGCGCGGATCTCGTCGACTGTTGGTCTCGACATGTTACCGCGATGGAGCCTCAACACCCTGTCGCCGAATGTATTGTAGTAGCTGTTGAACAAAAAGGAATAGCGCGGATGAAATCGTTGATACCCTTTGTAAAAAGGTGCGAGAACAAATTCCTCCCAAAACCATGTGGTATGGGCGAGGTGCCATTTTGGTGGACTGACATCCACAACCGGTTGCACAACATAGTCCTCGGTCATCAGCGGCTCGCAAATGGATTCACTATGTCGGCGTACTTTTACGTATTGATCTGACAGCGTCATAGCATGTCATAATTCGAAAGACATGCCAGCCACATGGTTCGTCCTATCGACGGGCTGTTTCGGTGGATAACTACCCAAAATGGAACGGGTACTACAAAAAAGAACTCTCGTTGACGGTGGTCGGTAGACGGCTGTTTTTTATTCAGAGGGCATTTCAAAACCGAACAAAGTTTTGAGCATACCCCTGAGTTCGGTACCCGGCCCGGTGAAGTGAAAAACACTGTGATTATGGGTCAGCGATTCGCCGGGCTTCAGATATGCGGCGGGCGACACACTTTCCAATTCATAGAATGGGCCCATTTGCGACCCGTCTTCGAGCGGTCCATCGTTATAGGCATTTACCGCATCACCCGCGAACGCATCTTTTTCTGTGGTCCACTCCTGGTTAAGATAAACTGCATTGGGATCAACGTCGAAGGTTACCACGGTTAGGATATTGTTTTCCGGATCAAAGCTACCCGCCAACGGCCGGGCCCGGTGCGGAGAGATGCCAATCTTGCCCCGCGATTGCCCATCCGCCTTGAAGAGTATAATGCTATCGCGTATCTGCAACCGATCTTCGGATACCTCTCCAAAGTAATCCGATGTGACGATTTTTCCTGAAACATCTTTTCTGAACGGCACGATGATCCACGTCGAGGAGGATGGATTGAACATGTCAAGTACCCACAAACACGGGGCGCCCGACTCACGGGTCCAGACTTTCTCGCCCGCGTTCTGAATAGTATTAATTGTGGTATATCCGACGTTCTTAACATCCTCCGGGAACGTAACACCTAACATGTCTTGTATCTTATCCGGTTCGAGGATTCTGACCATACGGTCTATATGAATACTGAATTGCGTTCCGGTATAATTCGTAAGCTGCATTTCTTTCGACATCCGGATTGCTGTTTCACTTTGCTCTTCAACGTTCCAGCTTTCAGTGTCGATGGGGGGTGGTGTAAACCAGTTGGCAAAAGTCATTTCCGTTCCTGGTTTGAAGAACAACGAAAACCGGTTGCCTTCGGGTCCCAGCCAAAGCCTGTTCTCGCCCCCATATGCATTCATGTGAGGATCTTGCTTATCGAATGCCGAATAGTTTACCCAACCGAAACTCTGGCCCGTCGTTCCTTCCGCTGTCGACGTAAAGACTTTGCCCTGATATTTGGGTGACACGATAACCCGGGCGTCACCAAAAGCCAGCACCTTTACGTCATCCTTTTCTTTGAGGAATTTCAAATCATATCCAAAGGTGCCTGCGGCGCACTCATCATTTTTCGTATGATCTTCCTGTCTTCTTGCGTTTTGACAACCGATGCACCCGATGATCGCGAGAGAGACAATAACATTTCTGATCATATTATTGGTGTTTTCCGAAAGATAAGAAATCATGGGTCCACAAAATATTGTTTTCCATCTGTAAGTTCATGATCTACAAGTCAACACGAAGCATTCGTGCCAATTCAATTTTTCCTTTGGGGGTGACAAACACTTCCCGGCTATCGCGAATCCGGCGAAACCAATCCAGGTCAAGAAATCTTTTTAACAATTCGGCAGCGAGAGAACCACCAAGATGCGGCCTGCGATCACTCCAGTCCATACACGCATAAACAAAGTTTCGGTTTCGCCTTTGCAATTCGTTTGTATCGATGGAAAAATTATTGAACCATTGTTCGCCTTGCGTAGTGATCATCAATTGATCGGCCTTTGTTATCAGAAGGCCTTGCGATATAATTTCCTGAAAAATCACAACGCCCGCCCTGCCCGCAAGATGATCATAACACGTTCGCGCGAACCGAATTCCCGTCGGAATCACGTCATGTTTGGTCTCCATGCCTATGTCCTTCCGCATAAGCGATGCGATACTTTCAATAACGCGTGCTGCGCTGTCGCTGGCAAACGTGAAATAACGATGGCGTCCCTGTTTTTCCACTCTAAGTATCCCAGCATCCAGGAGCTGATTCAGATGACTGCTGCAGGCCTGCTTAGAAATATTCGCACACAATGCGAGCTCTGTTGCCGTATAGGATCGGCCGTCGAGCAAGTTCCATAGCATAACGGCACGAGACCGTTCACCAATTAATGCGGCAATTTGCCCGAAATGGGCCTCAACTTCTTCATCAGGTGTTATCAAGCCCATCCGACCACCTTTGCGAGACGTCTTTTCCTTTTTCGTAGTCATCGACAACCAGAATTAATTGATTTGAATGATCACTATACTGTACTTTAATATTCACGTTATGATCAGCCATCATTCGGCAGATCATCCCTAGTTGTCCGGGTACGTCCTGCCTGAGTTTTTGTATCAGTACAGGATTAATTTCTTTCACGATAATGTCGTTGCTTTCCAATACCACTTTCGCCCTTGCTGCATCATCGACAAGGAAGTGGGCAACACCGATGCCCTGGTAAACAAAAACGCCACCGCCTTCCAGGCTCACTCCCGCAACTCCCAGCACCTCGCCCATTTTTGCAAGCGTCCCGGGTTCATCATTCAAGATAATGGTAAGATCTTTCATTGTGTGTCAAATTCAATGGTTAATTCTGTTTTAACGGAGTTGGCAAGAAAGCATGAAGCATGTGCCTGTTGGTGGAGTTCAGCGATTACACGACTCTCTTCGGGAGGAGAATGTTCAAACGTTACCTTGGGTCTGAGTATCATACGGCGCACGCACATCCGTCCCGCATCGTCTTTTTCGAGGATGGCCACAGGCGAATCTGCATACACATCCACGACGAGTTTTCTGCGCGAAGCCAGGGAAAGGAAAAAAAGCATATGACAACTTGAGATGCTGGCCACAAATAGTTCTTCAGGATCCGCATGAGCCGGATCTGAAAAAGGTACGGGCACAATCTCAGGTGATGACGAAACACCCCACGATGCTCCGCCGTCGAAAGTCCACCGGTGGGTTCGGTGATAGTGGCCATCAACAAATTGTTCACCGGGTGTTCTCTCCCATCGCAATAAAGCTTCTATATTCATAAATCGTCAAATTTCCTGAAAGCTACAGGCAGCGGAATTCCGTTAGTTCCATTTATATTGAACTATGGATTTTTCAAAAAATAATCCTCATTTGATGGTGATAATCCGTTAGAACCAGACACATATATAAAAAGCGATATGGAATCAGAACAACTTGTTGCACCGGTCGTTTCATCGCAGGATATAGGCGATCTGCTTCACGACGTTTACGAGCCGGGGTTCTACGCCGTCGCCCGTTTTATAAGTAAACACGGCGGCACACTAGACGATGCGAAGGATATTTTTCAGGACGCCTTTGTAATCCTGCACGAACACCTTCAGGAAGGCCGGGCGATAGGATCGCCGGTGCGGTATATCACTGGTATTGCAAAACACCTCTGGTATAAGGAGGCGAGATCGCGGCGGAATACTGTGCATTTGCCTGAAACCGCCGAGATCGAAATCAAAAACACCAATTCACTTCACGAAGCAAGGTTGCTTTCGCTTCTCGAACGGGCTGGAACGAAGTGTCTTGACTTATTGGAAGCATTCTACTTTAAGAATCAGAATCTGCGCTCACTAATGCATACGTTCGGGTTTGGCAGCGAACACTCTGCTTCAGTGCAGAAATATAAATGCATCGAGAAATTACGCAACGAAATCAAATCAAAATCGCTGAACTATGAGGACTTCTTTGAATGAAATCAGGATGATCGAAGCCTACCTTGACAACCAACTCAGGGTTCCCGACAGGTTGCTTTTCGAAGCCCGGATTCTGACGAACCCATCGTTGCGTTTAAACGTGTGGCTGCAGAAAAAAGTCCTGCAGCTATTGCGTATCTACCATCGGAATAAAATCCGTGAAGCTGCCGGAGAATACGATGAGCAGTTTTTCTATAACCCAAAAAATGCTGAATACCGAAAAAGAATTATGAACCTTTTTAATTCTGAGGAATCATGACACAGGCCAGCGTAATTCCGATGGTTATCGACAACTCGTCACGCGGCGAAAGAGCGTATGATATTTACAGCCTTCTTTTAAAGGAAAGAATCATTCTTCTTGGGTCAGCCATTGATGATTCGGTCGCCAACGTAATTGTCGCACAGCTACTTTACCTCAACAGCCAGGATCCCAAAGCCCCTATAAACCTGTACATTCAAAGTCCCGGGGGTGTCGTCTATGCCGGGTTGGCTATTTACGATACCATGCAAATGATCTCGGCTCCGGTTCATACACTGTGTGTGGGTTTTTCCGGAAGCATGGGCACGGCTTTGCTGGCAAGTGGAGCAAAGGGAAAGCGGTACGCGTTGCCACATGCTACGATACATATGCATCCGACTGGCGGTGGAAGTAAGGGCTATACCGAAGATGTTCGGATTGCCACACGCGAACAGGAACGCCTGCAGATCCAGTTGTTTCATTTGATGGGCAAACACGCCGGTCATAGCTGGAAAGAAATCGAAGAATACTTCATCCGCGACCGATACCTGAGTGCACCCGAAGCCCGGGAATTCGGACTGGTTGACGAGATCCTCGGCGATATCAACGATGTCATCAAAATCAGCGCCACGGCGTTGGAAGTTAATCTGCCGGGCGGGATAATGTCCGAAAGAACCGATAGCAAAACCCGACAATAAGCGCTAATGGCAGGAAAGAAATCATTCGTTCATCCGGCGTAGTTACCTGCACTTTGCCGCATTCTGCCCCCGCATATGGCCGTACTCCCCCAATTTGATTTGTAGTCATTGCTTACATTTGCTGCTGCAGAAATGCCATTGCCGCGTGAAACAACTACAGTGGTAGTGATATAACCAGTTACATATGCGCGAGGTACAAGAAGAACACACTGTGCCGGAGAATCCGACGGCAACCGGCTCTCCTTCTCTATGGCAGGAAGCATGGAACGCCATCAAAGGCAGCGAAGCCGATTACACGCAAATCAGTTTGAAGCGTGCTATCTTCCTCCTGGCTATTCCAATGATCCTGGAACTGGTCATGGAATCAACCTTTGCTGTAGTTGACATATATTTTGTTGGCAAGCTTGGTCCTTCCGCTGTAGCCACAGTAGGGCTTACTGAAACCTATTTGTACTTACTTTACTCAATTGGCATGGGGCTCGCCATGGCTGTAACAGCAATCGTTGCCCGCCGAACCGGTGAAAAGAACACAAAAGAAGCAGCCACCTCCGCCATACAATCCATTTACCTCGCATTATTGGCTTCCATTCCTTTTTCGATTGCCGGGATCTTCTTCGCAAAAGACCTCCTGCTGCTGATGGGCGCCGACGAGTGGAGTGTAAACAACGGTTATGGGTACACACAATGGATGTTGGGAGGCAATGCTGTCATCATGCTGCTGTTCATCATCAACGCCATCTTTCGCGGAGCCGGCGATGCGGCCATTGCCATGCGCGTCTTGTGGATTGCCAATGGTATAAATATCATCCTTGACCCGATTCTTATATTCGGTCTGGGACCCATTCCTGCCATGGGCATCGAAGGCGCCGCGATCGCTACCACTATCGGAAGAGGATGTGGCGTACTGATCCAATTATGGACAATGGCAAAAGGCGGAAAGCATATTCGAATCGACCTTCACCATTTGAGCGTTGTAACGAAAACCATGCTTGTGATTATCAAAACCTCCCTGGGCGGTATCGGGCAGATGCTGGTGTCTATGACGTCATGGATATTTCTGATGCGTATCCTTGCCGAAATCGGAAGCGAAGCGGTGGCCGGATCAACAATCGCTCTGCGAGTCATGATGTTCACTATGATGCCCGCCTGGGGCTTTTCGAATGCCGCGGCAACTCTTGTTGGACAAAATCTCGGTGCAAACAATCCCGATCGTGCTGAATCGTCGGTATGGAAGATCGGCGGCTACAACATGGCCTACCTGGTTTGCGTCGCGATACTTTACTTCATATTCAATGAAGAATTGATGGGTATCTTTACTGATGATGCCCGGGTTATCGCCATCGGTGCTGAATGGCTGCGCATACTCTCCTATTCGTATTTCGTATACGGGTGGTGGATGGTTTCCGTTCAAGCTTTCAACGGCGCCGGTGACACGGCAACGCCAACAAAAATCAACCTCGTGTTCTTCTGGCTTATACAGATTCCGTTATGTTACTACCTCGCGGTTTATCGCGACTTCCAGGAGTCGGGGGTGTTCTGGGGAGTTTTTGTTTCCGAAACGTCTGTCGGACTTTTTACGCTGTGGCTATTCACCCGCGGGAAATGGAAGACATTTAAGGTTTAGAGGGTGGCGAACTCCTATTCTGCAGGTGGATCATTGTCAGGAAATCAAAGGGCGAGCGTAGGCGAAAGTTCCCTGTTGCCGGATGCCGGTCTTTAATCAACGAACCAATACGCCGAGTGCAAATCCCGGCCAATGCTGGAGCTTACGCGAGCTTTCTGTTTCCGTTTTTTTCAACAGCGTTTCCGGAACGTTCCCTGATGCTGACTTATAGAAATTGTAGGCTACAGTACCGAATAGAAAAAACGTTTTGTTCTTTGGATGGAACCGCGAGCCTGCTGACAAATGTGGGCGGGTGATCAGACTTAATTCTTTCGTAAGCCCGGACTTAACGTTATAATGCAAAACATCAATACCAGCCATAGCAAAACGCAGGTGGGCATATCCCGGCGCTGAAGACCGGTTGAGATACATTTTTTTAAGTCCATAGCCAATGGTCCATGAATCATCCTTCAGACTCCGCCCGTATATCAGACCATTGAGTATTTCTCGGGTTGTCATTTCGCCACTCATGCGCCGGTTTTTCGTCGTTCCCGTCGCAACCTCAATATTGGCGAGGAATAATTCATTCGTGTAAGCGGATACATAACCTGATGACCCAATGTTGATCAATCCGATTGAGGTGCCATCACGTGTCTGCGCCGTCTTGCCACCGTTGTAAATATTTATCAGTCCGATCTGAGTTCCCTGCATCCTTCGGCCCCGGTTTATGATCCCAATTTGAAAACCATTCATTGTGCCGGCGTTATTAAAAAAACCGATCTGGATCGCCGTCGGATCGTTATTCTCATATGAGTTCTTTCCATGCATCGTGCCCGCCGCGTTCCATAACCCAAGCTGAACTCCAAACAATTCGTTCTTCGTCATGTTATACAGGGTACTCAGCTGCAATCCGTCCATCGACGCTACCGAAATATTCCATAATCCGGCTACCTGGATACCGAACGTATAGCGGGTCACCATATTGGCCACTCCGCCAATCTGAATTCCCTGTAGTGCGCCTCCTGCCATATTAATCCCGCCACTGAACTGCGCGCCAAAGACATTATTCAATACGATGTTCGTCAGTCCGCTCACCTGTATTCCGCTTAGGTTTGGTTCGAATCCCTCGCGCTTCATTTTGTCGATCTCTTTGGGAAGGAGTCCGGCGAAGCTGTTGGCTCCGGTAAGGTTTGCCATGCCGGCAAATTGAAGACCACGCGTTTCGATTTCATTTAGGTTGGATATCAGGCCAACTTCCAGCGCGTAATTCGCCGCCGAATAACCGGACGTAACATTGAGGGAAAAAAAATTCGTATACCCACCTGGATGAAGTCCGTTAGTGCTTAGCCCCGGAGTAAGGGAGAACTGAAACATTCGGGTAAAATTCCTTTTCGACTGACCGCTGACGGAGCATGTAATACCCAACAACAGGATGAGGAAACATTTCATAATAACTGGATTAGAGACACCCCTCGAGCCTGCTGCAATCGTGTTAACGATGGTTTGTCCAGATTATTGTCGCCCTCCTTATCACAATTCCCGCGGACTACTCCCGCGGTCGGATTCCATTCAGCACAATCTCCTGTTCCTTTCCGCGAAGCCTCAATGAGCCGAGTTGAAGAACTTCGAATGTCTTGTCCAGACACAGCTCCGACAAAAGGATTCTCGATGTGATTACTTCAACGCCAAATTCTTTGCACATCCCAAGCATCCGTGATGTCGTGTTCAGTACATCCCCCGAATACGTTATCTCCCGCCGTAGCGTGCCCACCTGTCCCGCGATCACTTTTCCGCTGTGGAATCCGGCTTTGAAAGTAGGTACCAATCCATACTTTTTCAGATATCTTCCCCGGTTTGCCTCAACCTGTCTTTTAATCTCAAAGAAACAGTTAACACATCGGCTTTGGCGAATCCCGTCGTCGTAGTCCCACACCACAACTACTTCGTCACCTACGTATTGGTAGATATTACCGCTGGATTCCAGAATCGGATTGGCGATATCCGCAAAGAAATCACGAAGCAGTTCGTGATAGCGTTCATCCCCTAAAGACTCCGCGATAGTCGTAGACGAGTTCAGATCAAGGAACATGAAAACTTTTCTTTCTTCACGTGGTATATTATACCTTCCATGAAACAGGCTTCCAAAATATGAGCCACCCATACGGCTGTTCATCTGAAGCAATAATTGGGTCAGGCATACAACGACGAACCACGTTATGATGTTCTTCAGCTTTCCACTGTCAATGTTGAAGACGATCTCCGAAATGGAAAGATAACTATACTCGTTTTTGCCGGAAAGCAAAAAGTACTTGATCGACGAAATCACCATAACGACAAAAAGAAAGAAGAACGCGATTGAAAACACGGTGTACCAATAGGGCTTATCCCGAAATTTTTCATTTACATAGAACACGAGAAAGCTGCCACCCAGTAGTGCACCTACCAGTCCGGTACCGGCGTTAACAGCTATAGCCAATCCGTTAAAATGATACTCGCCTTGAATCGTCTGTCCAACGCTGCGCAGCACCAGATAATCATAATAGGACATCATCAAACCAGCGATGACCCAGGCAATCGCCACCACAGCAAGCTGCCTGAATTTAAGTGTGGTTCGTTTGT
>JAEZEH010000149.1 GCA_023417785.1 Bacteroidota bacterium | reverse complement strand
GCTTTCTTTTTTACGTCTTTGAAGTAGCGGCGGGCCTCGGCTTTGTTGCCCTGCTTCTCGGCGATTTCACCCAGGGCGATAATGCTATACAGGTAGTAACCTGATTCCGTGGCGCCGATCTGTTCAGCATACTGAATGCACAGGTTATAGTATTTTTTGGCGTCGTCAAGCTTATTCCGGGCTTCGTTGATCTGCCCCAGAAAAAACGCCGCGTACCTTCCGCTGGTAGCCTCATAACCGATCATTTCCGTGTCGATCCGGCGTATGATATCCAGACAAACGATCTCGGCTTCCCGATATCGACCCATCGAATACAGCATTCGGGCATAATACCGGTGGAAATATGGATTGTCCGGGTACGTTTGGGCCAGATACTCCGCTATCTGGAAAGCCCTTATCTGATCGTTTTCGTAACTGTTCAAAATCCGCATCAGCCATACCATCGCCTCGGTTCGCGTATAGAAAGCGTTGTATGACACCTCCTTCAACTGTTTGAGACCTAATGCCTTGTCGCCCTTAGGAAAAAACCATAACACCGGTTTCAGTGCGGGATAATTTTCCGGAACCCAAACCGAGAAATAATTATAGAGCGCGTCACCGAACAGAAGTTCGACGGAAAGGCCTTCCTTTTCTTTGCTGATCTCAAGATAATTCAACGCGGTCTTTCCAGTTGACGCGGCTTTCCGCCAGTTTTTGCGATCTTCATCCGAATACAGACGTGCCTTGAACCCATGCGCCGCCGCCAGGAAAAAGGACGCTTCCGTCTTATACGCCGGGTATCGCTTATAAAGGTTTTCGCCCACCAACACTGTTGAATCCATATAAGCCAGGAACCTTTCGTCGTGGGATTGGTCAGCCGTATTTGGCATAATCTTCCACCACTCGATCAGCCCCATCAGGAAATAGGGCAGCGGATGCCACCGGTACCTTGCCTTCAGGTACCGGAACTGAAGTTCGGCGCGGTCGAATTTAAAATTGTACAGGTCATTAAGGGCCTGGGTGCATTCCAACTGGACGTGAAGATCGGAAATCAGGATTATCGTTGTATCTTTTTGAGCAACGACCTGTGCTTTTGAGGCCAACGAAGCTACTAATAGCAACAAAATAGTGAGGGCAGTTGCCGCCGTTCGAGTAAATCCCGATGACCCAAAAATACCCGATATGTCAAAAGCCATATTTACCAAACGTCAACTCCTGATTTCTGATTTTATTATACTCATTTAGGACAGTTATGAACCAGCCACTGACCCACGAAACTAAGTCATTCTTTTCTGCCGACAAAAAGCTCCTGTTCATTCTCCTGTGCCTCTCCACCTTACTGCTGCTCTATATCAAAGTTACTTTCATTGAACATCAGACAGCCGCGTTTGAATTCCTCCAGGATCGGCCGGAAGGGTTCATTTTAAGAATAATCAGCGGATTAAAGTTCCTCTCTATTCCTTTCGTCTATCTATGGAAAGTAACAATCATCGCCTTTGTTGTATGGACGGGGTGTTTTATGTTCGGATACCGCGTGACCTACGCGCAATCCTGGGCAGTTGTGCTTACGGCTGAATACATTTTCCTGATCCCCGAAGTCATCAAGATATGCTGGTTTTTGTTTTTTCATAAAGATCCAACGTATCATGACATAGGTAGCTTTTATCCACTTTCACTAATTCATTTCGTCGACTACGACATGATGGACAAGCGGTACGCATACCCCCTCCGTGCGCTTAACCTCTTCGAAATCGCCTACTGGTTTGTCCTGGTTGAGGGCATCCATCACTGGGCACGTAAGGATAAAAAGTATGTCTGGATTATTGTTGCCTGCTCGTACATCCTGATCTTCTTCCTCTGGCTCCTTTTCTACATCACCGTATATAAATAGGTCACCTGAAAAAATCTGTGATTCGTTCACATATCATATCGACCTGATCGTCCGTCATTCCAGGCCATAGCGGCAGACTCAATGCGGTTTCGGCTATCGCCTCTGCGACGGGAAATGCTCCTTTTTGGTAACCAAGATCAGCAAAAGCCGGCTGAAGATGCGGTGGCGAAGGATAATGAATCACTGTCCCTATCCGATGTTTTCCGAGCCAGGCCTTGAGTTGGTCTCGCTTTTCGGAGCGCACAACGAACAAGTGATACACATGGTAAGCTTCTTTTTCCGAAAGAGGGAGGATCAAATCCCCGACCCCTGAAAGTTTCTGCAGATATCGATCGGCAATTTCGCGACGCGTTACATTCCATTCGTCAAGCTTCGCGAGTTTCACGCTGAGTATAGCCGCCTGAATTTCGTCCAGGCGTGAGTTCAGTCCGCGGTCCGGAAAAACATCTTTCGGTTCCATACCGTAATGCCGATTACGGCGGACAAAATCAGCCTTTTCAGAATCAAACAACGTCACTGCGCCACCATCCCCCAAGGCGCCGAGATTCTTTGTAGGATAAAAACTCGTCGCGTTGACCACCCCAAATCCACCCGTTCGTTGCTGCAGCCAGCTCGCTCCCTGTGCCTGGGCATTGTCTTCAACCACCAGCAGCCGGTTCTTTTCGGCGATATCCATTATTCGGGTCATGTCGCAAGGTTGCCCGTACAGATGGACCGGCACGATTGCCCGAGTCCCGGGAGTTATGCGTTCAGCAATCTTTTCAGTATCGATATTGAAGGTATTTTGATCTGCATCCACCGGGACCGGTTTTGCACCACAGCGCGCTATCGCCAGCCACGTGGCAAAAAATGTATGTGCGGGAACAATCACTTCATCTTCGGCGGAAACAGAACATGCCATGAGGGAAAGCGTAAGGGCGTCCAGCCCGTTGCCAACGCCGACGCAATGAGGTGTGCCGGTGTAAGCTGCCCAGGTTTTTTCAAAGCGCAACACTTCGTGATCGAGGATAAAACGATTCCTGTCGTAGACCGACATTATTGCGTCAGAAACTGCCTGTCGGATCTGATTGTGCTGGAATTCAAGATTCAGAAAGGGAATGGCGTCCACTGAACTAAAAGCGTTTTGTCATCATCGTAAATACGGAATTTGAAGTGGTATTCGAAAGGACGCAACGGGACAATTCGGCGGCCACTACCACCCTTGTAAATTAAAAGGGCGCAAAAAGTAAAAATTCCGTTATTTTCGGGCTTTTAAAATACAGAAGGTCATAAACAATGGGTTTTCAACGTGTTAATAACATTGCCGGCTGGGTAGTCTTCGCAATAGCATTTATCGGTTACTGGTTAACAATGGAAGAAACGGCCAGTTATTGGGATTGCGGAGAGTTCATCGCCGTATCCTACAAGCTGGAAGTTCCCCATCCTCCCGGGGCACCCTTCTATCTTCTCATCGGAAGGATGTTTTCTTTTCTGGCCCTGGGCGACGTTACTAAAGTTGCCTATTGGATCAACTTCAGCAGTGTGCTTTCGAGTGCGTTCTGTTCCATGTTCCTGTTCTGGTCCATCGTCCTTCTGGGCCGTAAACTTTTGAAAGTAGCGCGACTCCAAGATATCACACAACCACAGATGTGGGTACTCGTCGGCGCGGGACTTGTAGGTTCGCTGGCTTACACCTTCTCCGAGTCTGCGTGGTTTTCGGCAGTGGAAGCTGAGGTATATGCAATGTCTTCGTTCTTTACCGCCTTCGTGGTATGGGCCATGCTGAAGTGGGAACTGATTGAAGACGAATCGGCGGCGAATCGGTGGTTGTTGCTGATCTTTTACATGATGGGACTTTCGATCGGCGTCCACTTGCTCAACCTGGTTACCATACCGGCACTTTCGTTGATTTACTATTTTAAGAAATACAAGCCTACCCCGATGGGCATAGCGGTCACGCTGGTGATCAGTTTGCTTATTATCTATTTCATCAACGAACTGATTATTCCGGGGCTACCCACATTTGCAGGAAAGTTTGAGGTTTTCTTTGTCAACAGCCTGGGACTTCCGTTTAACTCCGGAGCTGCGGTCTTCGCACTTGCCATCCTGGGTTTGCTGGTCTATGGTATTGTATACACCCAGCGTCACAAAAAGGTGGTATTGAATACCTTTCTGAACGCCGTCGCTTTTATACTCATTGGTTACGCGTCATACACCATTGTTTTGATCCGTTCGAACTACAATCCGCCGATCAATGAAAATGCTCCTTCGGATGTGATGAGCTTCGTGAGCTACCTTAAGCGTGAGCAATACGGAAGCAGGCCTTTGTTATACGGACCCTATTTTTTCGCCCAGCCAACAGATTACAAGGAAGGTGAAAATGTTTACTATAAAGGCCCGGAGAAATACGAAGTAAAGGATCGAAAGTTCGAATACGTTTATGATTCAAAGGATCAAACGTTGCTGCCCCGTATCTGGAGCAGCGATCCCCAGCATCAACAGATTTACCGCGACCGATTGGGCCTTCGTCAAAATGAAAAACCAAACTGGATCACCGACAACCTCGGCTTCATGTTTCAGCATCAGATCGGCCACATGTATCTCAGGTATCTGATGTTCAATTTCGCCGGACGTGAAAGCGATATTCAGAACGCAGATTGGCTGCGTCCGTCCAGCTGGGGTAAGGTTCTTCCAAAACAACTCGAGGAAAACAAGGCTAGAAACAACTTCTTTATGATCCCGTTTATCCTCGGGCTCGTCGGATTGTTCTATCAATCCGTTCATAATACGCGTAGCTTCGTCGTTGTAGGACTGCTATTCGTTCTGACGGGTGTTGCTCTGGTTGTCTATCTGAATTCGCCACCAGTCGAGCCGCGCGAAAGGGATTACATTTATGCCGGATCGTATTATGCATTCGCTATCTGGATAGGATTCTCAGTCATTGCACTGTCCGAGTGGCTTACGAAAGCCACGAAGAATCTCAAGGTCGCCGCCATCATCGCCACCCTCATCGGCCTCACTGCCCCTGTTTTAATGGCTCAGCAAGGCTGGGATGATCACGATCGTTCTGACCGTTTCTTCTCGGTAGACTCGGCGATCAATTACCTGGAAAGTTGCGCGCCAAATGCCGTACTGTTCACGGGCGGAGATAATGACACCTTCCCTTTGTGGTACGCTCAGGAGGTGGAGGGCGTTCGTACAGACGTACGCGTAATTGTGTTGAGCTACTATAACACCGATTGGTATATTGAACAAACGCTGCAACAACATTATGAGTCGCAACCCTTCAAGTACACGTTGCCATTGGAAAACTACCGCCAGGGTGGACTAAACGATTATCTTCCTTTTTATGATGCCGGTGTAAAGCAGATGGAGCTGAAACGATTTCTGCAGCTTCTTAAAGAAAACAACCGCAATCTGCTCCACCCCAACTATGGCGGTACACGCAACATGCTTCCCACCAAGGAAATCGTCCTGAAGGTGGATGTTGACAAGGTACGCGCATCGGGTATTGTGCCCGAAGCATTGGATAGTCTTATTGTGCCGGAACTGCGGCTTCGCGTTCGGGGTAACGGCCTGGAAAAAAAGGATCTTGCCATGCTAGATCTGCTGGCCACAACGGACTGGGAAAGACCTTTGTATGTGAACAACACATCGCTATCACAGTTTAATGTCGACCTCAGCCGGCATGTGGTCCAGGAAGGTAACGCATATCGAATTCTGCCGATCTATAGTCCGTTGCCAATGAATCAGTTTGAGCTGGTCAATACGGAGGCGAGTTATGAGAATATCATGACAAAATTCCAGTACAGGAACCTCGACAGGAGTGACGTTTATTACAGTCCCGACTATCGCAACTTCGTACTCAATCACCGCAGCAGCGTGAATTCGCTGGTCGAGAATCTGGTGCTGGTCGGAGATACTACCCGTGCGCGCGAGGTGTTACTCTATTCTTTGAAAGTGATGCCCGACGAAGGGGTGAATTTCGACTTTTCCACGGCACAGGCAGTACGCTTCCTTTTTGAAGTCGGGCAACGTGAGAAAGCAATCGAAATAGCTAACATCATGTGGCCCCGTGCAGATGAAATGGCGGAATATTACATAGCTGAGCAAGACTATGGCCGCGAACTGCAGGTAAACATTGTCATTCTTGGCGAGTTGCAGAGGTCGTTATACGAATACGGTGAAACGGAGCTGGCGAAAAAGATCGAAGAATCCTATGGCAAACACGATGCAACACTTCGGATGCTGATGGATCGATCGGGATTTTAACAGTATCAAAAAGGCGGTCTTTGCACTGCCTTTTTTTTGTTGAGTGAGGTTTTCAAAGAGCCGGCATGACAGAGGTTGATTACATTTTAGCTGGGCAGGGACTTGCCGGATCGGCAGTGGCGGTGCAGCTGCTGCGGAGGAACAAGTCTATTGTCGTTTTTGATGACCCGTCATCAAACAACTCTTCCCGCATCGCGGCCGGCCTGTTCAACCCTGTCACTGGTAAAAAAATGGTCAAGACCTGGCTGGCCGACACGTTGTTTCCGTACCTCCAGCGGTTTTACCGGGAGGTGGAAAATGAGACGGGGGAGCATTTTTTTCACGAAATACCTCTGTACAGACCGTTTCTCTCCATTGAGGAGCAGAATGAATGGATGGCCCGAAGTGCCGAACCTGCCTATACCCCGTATATTGAGAAAATCCACACTCAGCCCGTATGGGGGCACGTAAAAAATCCTTTCGGAGGGCTATTGTTGAAGAACTGCGGCTACGTTGAGACCAACCGGTATGTGGACGCCGTCTCCAGATTGATTCAGCAGCGCGCCCGACTAATTCAAACACCTTTGGATACACGAGAGATTGTAATAGAAGGCCAGTTTATTCGTTATGGTGAAATCCAGGCAAAAGGTCTGATCATTTGTTCCGGAGTACACCAAAACAAGTGGTTTGGCTGGCTACCCATTCGCGCCTTGAAAGGGGAAACAATTTCAATCCGGAATAACTTTTCCGAAAAAATTGTTGTTAACCGGGGGGTGTATATGGTGCCGGCCATGGACTCGAATTCCTGGCGGGTTGGTTCAACATACGACTTCCACGACCGGACAGAAGGCCCGACCGGGAAAGCGAGGAAAGAACTTGAATTGAAAACTGCCGAACTGTTTCCGGAGCCTTTCGAGGTGACTGGCCACCAGTGGGGCTTTCGTCCTACCACCCCCGATCGGCGTCCGATTTTAGGGAGCCACCCTGTGCATAAAAACATAATAGTTTTTAATGGCCTGGGCACTAAAGGCATAAGTCTGGCACCTTATTTTTCGCAGGTATTGATCCACTGGTTGGAAAATAAGGGTGAGCTTCACAAAGAGGTGGACATTGAACGTTTTAAATCATTATATTGGGGTTCCCCTGAACAAATATGAATTTGCGAAGAGCGCTATACATAACTCTTATACTGACCACTTTCCACTTCCTTTCCGGTCACGCCCAGCAAGCCCGCGAAGTATTCGGTAAGAATAGAATCCAGTATCGACAATTTGACTGGCTTTACCTCAGTGGCGAAAACTTCGACGTATATTATTACGATGGGAGAAAATCGGTGGCATCCGAGGCATTACAGTACCTCGAATCCGAATTCGACCGGATTACCGATCTGATTGGTTATCCGCCTTATTTCAAAACGAAGGTTTTCGTTTATAATTCGCTTACCGATCTGCGACAAAGTAATGTTGGGTTGAACCACACGGTGTTTAACGTTGGCGGGGAAACTGAATTTATAAAACCTTATGTTGAGGTGGCCTACCTGGGGACTGCCCAGGAATTCAAGGAAGAACTCCTTTTTCGGATCAGCGATCTGATGCTGAATGAAATGATGTTCGGCGGAAACCTGAAGGACATGTTTCAAAGTTCGATCCTGATGAACCTTCCCGACTGGTTTGTGAATGGTGCGTCCCGTTATGTGTCCAAAGGCTGGAATGCGGAAATGGATGATTATATCCGGCAGTTAATGAGGACTCGCCGGGCGAAACGTGCCACCAAAATCGCTGGTGACGACGCCGCGATCGTCGGGCAGTCCATCTGGAATTTCGTTGCCGAAAAATATGGGAAAAGCAGCGTAGCCAATATCCTGAACTACACCCGCGTCACACGAAACGAGGAAAAGAGTGTGTCGATAACCCTCGGCATCAGTTTCCGGCAGCTCATGAGCGAGTGGTACCGTTACTACGGTGAGATGCAGAAAACAACAACCCAGAGTTATATCTATCCGGCGGATTCGCTGTTAATGAACCAGGGTAACAAGACCACGCAGTTTACCACCGTGAAAGTGAGTCCAGATGGTGAATATCTCGCTTACGCGGAAAACGACCGTGGTCATTACACGATAAAAGTCCGATCCATTCGTACTGGCCGGGAACGCGTTATTCTATCCGGCGGAAGCAAGGTCATCAAGCAACGGGTTGACTACAAACTACCCCTGATCTCGTGGGCTGACCAAAATACACTCGGCGTAATCGCCGTAAAAAATGGTGATTATGTTTTCTGGTTGTATGACCTGAGCACCCGCACAAAACTACCCCGCCAGCTTGAACGGTTCAGCAACATCAGCAGCATGGAGTTTTCCAGCAACGGAAGACTGGTAGTGTTAAGCGCAGACTTTGAGGGGAAGAGTGATTTGTTCCTGCTGAGTTCCCGCAGAGACCGGGTTCGCCGCCTCACTAATGATCTTTACGATGATCTGGATCCGTCGTTCATACCCAATACAAACCGGATTGTCTTCAGCTCGAATCGAACCAACGATACACTACGCGCGACCACCGTACCTGAATTCGAAAAACTAAGCGACAACTACAACCTTTACGTATTTGATCTCGACAGCACCAACCTGACCGTGAAGCGGATCACCAATACGTTGAGTAAAGACTTTCAACCGCTGGCTATTGACGAAAACAACATTATTTATCTTTCCGATCAGCGCGGCATAACCAACCTGTTCCGATATAATCGAACAACTGGCATCTATTCTCAGATTACAAACTATGCTTCCGGGATAAGTAATTATGATTTCAACGCAACCCACAGGACGCTGGCCTTCGTGTTGAACAAAAACTTTCGTGAGAATATCTTTGTCAACCGGGGCTTCGATCTGAATCGCCAGGTATTTACGCCGGCAACGCGTCGGAAGGAATTGCAGCAGGCCCGCGTCATCCGCGAGCGAAAAACTCAGGACGACACCAATCGTACGATGAGCATCAAGGACCTTCTCAATGCGCGCCTGCGTGAGGCTCAGCAAACAACTTCTGATAGTACCCGTCAGGAGGTCTCGCCGGAACCTGTGCCTACGGATACTTTGCCAGCCGCGGCCGATTCCTTGTTCACTCCGAAGGACTCTGTTAACGTTTCTCAACCCATTCCTCAGGAATCGCAGAAGGATGTCGTCAATACAGATAATTATGTCTTCGAGGACGAAGCGGTGAAGCAAACACAGCCGAATGAATCGTTCCTCACGCGTTACATGAAGGCACGCGACAAAAGCCGTGTGACGGGGCCGTTCAACTACGAAACGAAATTCAGTTATAACAACCTCGTGACCTCTCTGGTTGTTGATCCGCTCCGTAATCTCGGGGTTTCCATCGAGACGCAGATGAACGATATGCTTGAAAGTTATCGCTTCTATGGCGGAATTATGACGGCTGTCAATCTTCGCAGTGGCGGAAACGCTTACGCTGAATTTCAGTACCTGCCTTCTCTGGTAGACTTCAGCGTTCGATTTGATCGAAAGGGAATAAGAATGGATGCGGAACCCCAGATTCCCGGCGAGCAACCTCTCGTGTTTCATTATTCATTAAACCGGTTTGAGATAGGTGCATCGTTACCGATAACCGACCGTTTAAGGATAACCGCGAAACCATTCGCGGCACTTACCCGTACCGTTGACCTCGATGAAAGGGACTACCCCACCGGCCCCCCGCGCAAACACCCGATTACGGATTACTACGCCGGCGTTAAATCAGAAATAGTTTACGACAACAGCGTTTCCACCGGTCTTAACCTGATTGAAGGCAGCAGGGGCAAGATAATGTTCCAGCATTATCAGGGCCTGGACGATCCGTCCAAGAGCTTCAGCCAGGCCTCGATCGACGTACGTCACTATCAGAAGATCTATAAGGAAATTGTGTTCGCTGTACGCGGTTTTGGTGGAACGTTCTTCGGCCAGTCACCAAAGGTTTACCTGTTGGGCGGGATGGACAACTGGCTTTTCTTCAACTCACGTACAGGTGGCCAAACCAGCAACGGCGTACCGAATCCGCTTGGCTTCCACAGTGCGAATCCCGACATTCTGTTCGCCGAGTTTGCGACGTCTCTCCGTGGATTTGACTATGCTACGCTATTTGGAAACAGCGTGATTCTTGGTAACGCTGAACTTCGCGTTCCTTTGATCAGGGCTTTGACCAACGGACCAATTTCGTCCAACTTCCTGCGCAACATGCAGTTCATTGCGTTCTATGACGTTGGAACAAGCTGGTCTGGTAAACCGCCATTCTCGTCCGAGAACAGCGTTAGCTACCAGAAAATTGGCGGATACCCCTCACCGTTCGAGATCGAGATCAAGAACTTCCTCAATCCATGGCTTTACAGCTACGGAGTCGGTATGCGCACCGTTATCCTTGGATATTATATGAAGTTTGACCTTGCGTGGCCGGTTGAAAACTACGAGGTTCTCGATCCGAAATTCCACTTTACGCTTGGATTTGATTTCTGATCTCCGGCAACATACAGCGCTTGTCTAAACTTTTTGTAATTTCATCCCAGTTTAACGGTTCGAAATGCTCAAATCCATGACAGGCTTCGGCCAATGTGTCAACGACGATGGCCAGGTTCAAATGAACGCTGAAGTCAAGACACTGAATTCAAAATATCTTGATCTCAACCTTCGTCTTCCGAAAGTATTTTCCGACAAGGAAATAGAGGTTCGAAACCTTATTAGTGAAAAACTCGAACGCGGTAAGGTTTCCCTTTCGGTTGAATACGTTCCTTATGCGGACAAAGAGATCCGGCAGAGCTATAATGAATCGCTGTTCCTGGCGTACTTCGAAGAGCTCGCAAAGCTCGCCGGAAAGGTTGGCGTTCAAAGGGAAAACCTGTTTGAAATTGCACTCAACTCACCCGACGTGATTCAGAACAGGTTGATCGAAGCCACTGAAGACGGCGAATGGAAGAAAGTACGCAACTGTATAATCGAAGCCATTTCGAAATGTGAAGAGTTCAGGATTTCCGAGGGCCGGGTGCTCGAGAAAATGCTGAAGGAATGCATTGCCGTTATCGACAGAGAACTGAAGGAGATCGAAGTACTCGATCCGCGCAGGGTGCAGCGCATACGCGAGCGAATCAAAGGAAATATCACTTCCTTTTTCGGAGAAGAGGGTTACGACACCAACAGACTCGAACAGGAGATAATTTTTTATATAGAAAAACTGGACATCAACGAAGAAAAAGTCAGACTGCGTTCACACCTTGAGTACTTCCTGAAAATCCTTTTGGAATCTCAAAGCAACGGCAAGAAACTCGGCTTCATAAGTCAGGAAATTGGCCGAGAGATCAATACTATCGGTTCAAAGGCAAACGATGCGGAAATTCAGAAGCACGTTGTCATCATGAAGGAGGAACTGGAAAAGATAAAGGAACAACTCAGCAACGTGTTGTAGCCGAATCAGATCAGCTTGGCAAGTGCACTTATATATCGCTCCGGCACTTCGCCCTTAACCGCTACCTGATAATCATTATAGCTGCAGGGCACAATGCTGTTCCTCGAATAGCGTGAATGACCATGGGGATAAGGAACTTCCATCCACCATTTTTCACTTAGCTTGCTCTTGTAAAAGGTAATAACCTCCGGTTCAACGGGCATGGAAACCGAATACTTGAGAAAATCATTACCCCTGAAATTCTGGTCATTCTTCCGGTGGTAGTAGCCTTCCACGAAATACCAGATCATGGTTGCAATAACAGAAGCCGTCTTACGATTGGCATCGTCGAAGCTCGGGTTGTATTCATAGAATCCGATGGAACTCAATTTTTCGTTTAGTCCCGCGTACCAGCAGATCTGACACGCCTCCTCCCCGGTTAGCCCGAATGGCTGAGCATTCCCATTCCCTGGAGCATCGGCCGAACGAATAGCGGTGACGTCGAATGAAAGCATATCGGCGTTGCGCACTGCGGGTTCGATCTCCTGAATATTGGTTCGTATATGTCCGATCCGAAATGCTTCGAAATATAACTTTTCGAGAATGGAAACTGCGTAAGGATCGATAAGATAAGTTTGATGGGCCAGATGCGTGTAGGCAAACAGGTAGTTTGGCTCGTGAAGCAAAATGCGGTGAATGTGTTGCTGGCTCGCAGTCGATTCACCTTTGTCTTCAAGGTCTATGAAGGCATCGACGTTTACAAAACTTACCAGTTTCTCCAGTGATTCGTACCCGCAATACTGGCCGTAGTCCAGGTCGTGAGTTCCCCCAATAATCAAAGGCAGTACATTGTTCTCAAGCAACATTCTACTGACTTCGCTTACGCGGACATATGTTTCTTCCAGATCTATTCCGGGATTAAGATTACCCAGGTCAACAATTCGGTAGCCTCCCGTTCCTCTTTTCAGGTTATACAATTTCTTTCGGATTTCATCGGGGCCCGCGGCCGCACCTTTGTTTTGATCTGAACCGCGTTCTTCACAGATTCCAAAAATAGCAATGTGCGCGTTGCGGTAATCCGGCATCTTTTCATCGAAGACAGTGATGCTTTTGTAAAAACTTGCGTTGGATGTGATTCCGGAAAAGACATGCTCGTCAATAGGACTGAAAAATATGGTTAGATCCATAATGATTTGATTTCAGATGTGAATATATAAAGACACAACCATTCGTGATTGGAAGCCCTGAATATTGATGGAAAATTCCATACTCTTGTCATGCTTCCGTGGTCACCACTAAATTACTGATAGAATATTCAGAAGGTACGGTGAATGCGGAATAATATATATATTTACTAACGAGTGAGAACCATACTTTCGGCTCCTAAGCTTTCACTTCGTCAAAACCACGACCTTAAAATCATTGGCGTGGCAGTGTCTTACTATCTCGCGGCACGCCTGGGTTATTATCTCGCTTTTGAAAACACAACCGCTCTTCCAACATGGCCCCCATCGGGCGTTGCCTTTGCTCTGACTCTTCTATTTGGCCGCAGCATCTGGCCGGGTATCATGATCGGTTCACTCGTCGCGAATGTGCTGGCGTTCTGGAATAACCCGGGCCTGGCGCCCTCCTCCGTCATTTTTATAAGTTCGGGCATCGCCATAGCCAACACAATTGAGGCGGTTATAGGTAGTTGCCTATTGCAACTAACGGTTAGGGATCCCTATCCCTTCAACACTGCCAAGAATGCTTTCCGATTCCTTCTTATCACCATGATCATGTGCCTCGCTGGTGCCGGGATCGGCAGCTGGGTATTAATGGCAAACCATGTCTTTTACGAAGGTCTGTTTTACCGAGCCATTCTTTCCTCGTGGGTAGGCAACGCAGCAGGGATATTCCTGTTTACACCTTTCATCCTCTCAATGGTCCAGCCTCCGTCATTAAGACTTACCTGGGAGAAGGTCGGTGAAATCGGCGTCTTCGTCGTATGTGGTATCGCAATCATTCTCCTGCTCCAGATTGAATACGTGGCGCTGACATTTCAACACGCGCTGCCATTTCTTGTGTTACCCCTGTTGCTTTGGATAGCTTTCAGATTCAACCTGACACTGGCAACGGCAGGTGTAATTATAACGTCACTATTTGCCATCTATGCTACCGTCCACCATACGGGACCGTTTATTCTTAACGACTCATATAACACGATGCTGCTCCTGCAAATCTTCGTTGGAGTAATAAGCGTATCAACCATCGTGCTGTCGGCAACCGTAACGGAACGAAGGATAGCACAGAAGCAACTTATCGATCTGACCGCGACGCTCGAAACGAAAGTGCTCGAGAGAACACGCGCATTGAAGGAAGAAATTCAGATTCGTAAAGAGGTCGAACGGAAAATCAAGAAGACCAATGAAGAGCTAAGCAAACGCAACACTGAGCTAGACAATTTTGTGTATAGTGTATCTCATGACCTGAGGGCTCCAATCGCTTCCGTTCTTGGCCTCATCAATCTGGCGAAGCAAGACAGGAATGCCAAAATGAAAAACACCTATCTGAACCTCATCAACAAGAGCGCGCTGCAGCAGGATCATTTTATTAAGGAAATTCTTGATCAGTCGCGAAACACGAGACTTGAGGTAAGCCGCGAACAGGTTTTCTTCAGCGACATAATTAGTGAAGCCTTCGATCAGTTGAAGTTCGCAGCGCAGGAAGCCGACAAGCTGGAAAAAATTATTGAGATCGATCAACCTAAAGTTTTCTACTCGGATCGATGGCGCCTTAAGGTGATATTGAATAACCTCTTGTCAAATGCAATCCGGTACCGAAATGGTAAGGACCCCGTAATCAAGATATCTGTTCAGCTGGATGACCATTCCGCGCATTTGGTAGTTGAAGACAATGGTAAAGGCATCGAAAAGGAACATCTGCCAAATTTGTACAAGATGTTCTATCGCGCAACCGACGACAACGCGGGCTCAGGACTCGGCCTGTACATTGTTAAAGAAGCAATAGATAAACTTAACGGAAGCATATCGATTGAGTCAGAAGTTCACGTCGGTACGAGGGTGAAATTTACTATTCCGCAGATCCCGGCTCCTGCCGCAAAACAGTAAGAGCCCGCTCTCGGGCGGGCTCTCCATAATCTTGTTCAAAAAATTATCAGCGTTGGATTCTGTATGCATAGGATACTGACAACAGCCAATCCGCGAATGCCGCATCGCCGTGTTGGCGGGATCCGAGTTCCGCGCTGCGTTGCACGTCTAACACACTCCGGATTCTGTTGCGATACAAGGCAACAGGAACATTCACACCAATAACATGCTGACCTGTTGAAAAGAGTATGGACGGCTCCACCGAGATAATATAACCAGGGCGTCTGAATCCGTCACTCTTTCCGACTAGGTCTCGTGCCGGAATGCCCTCCACGCGGCCCCCGAGACCGTACTGCATTTTTCCTGATGCGTATCGGGCTCCGAACCGAGCAAAGAACTGATCCGCTACCGAGAACTCATTTGCGTTGGGAACCATCGTATTAAGTCTTGATCGCTGAATGCCATTTGTGTTCCGCGGATTGAGCATGTACATACCGTCGGCATACAATAGCCAGCTAAGGCCGAAGTTCTGTACAAAGTTGCCTTCAGCAATTATGCCTAATCCACCATCTCCGGGTTGCATTGACTGGTCCACAACCTGATAGATCACGCTATCCGATCCATCTTTTGCGCGCTTATGAAAATGATCCTTGTAGTCGTAATTCCCGGTAGGAAGTTTCAGGCCGGCTCCCAATGTTAACCGCGAAGTGTGCGTCGGCATTATGGTATAAGCAGCGGAAATTCTGATGTCGCCGAGTCCCTGGGATTGTGTATGGAACCGGTTCCTCCCGGGATTTGCCTGTGGTGAGTTTCCATAATGTTCATACATCGAGGAACGATCAATGATAAGAAAGGGAACCGAGATGCCGACACTGAACTTCCGGTTCACGAAGTAGTTAATGCCAAGAATAACAGAGTTATCGTTGTTGATCACTTCCGTTCCATTTTCCACCCGCTCTTTCTCTTCGTGATCACCCCGAAAATGTTTATAGGATCGGAAATAACGGTAATTGAGACTTACCAGAAATTTGTCAGCCGATGAAACTGAGTCGTAGCTGAGGCTGCAGCCGGACATATTCCGGACCGCGACGCACCCCTGACCATTCGCTCCGGTGGGGAAAGTCAGTAGAGCACAAAAAAATAATAACGTTATGTAGAAGTATTGTTTCATAACAGCAATGATGGTTTTGGTTGTAGTGTAGGAAGGAATAACCATTGTCCAGACAATGGAGATGGTTCATGATAACAAATCAAAATCTGTTTTTTGGAGGAGGCGAATCAACTATTACAGCAACTTCATCCAGAGACGGGCTGGACTGTGCATAAAAAGTTTGTTCAAAAAGAAATCTGCTCTTGTAGTGAAAGACAAATTCCGAGGTGTTGAAATCCTTATAAAGCTTTGCCAGTAAATTCAACGCCTCTTTGGATGCAACGGGGAGGTTATTGGCCACTTTCGAAAAATCCTGGAAAGCATTAATGATTTTGGTTGACTGATCATCCCGAATGCAGACAATAAACAACGTATCGTTTTCTATTTTCTGTTTAACAAGTTTGTACGCCTGACCCTGTTGCTGAAATTCGCCATCTACGCTTTCATAGCCAGCTGAATAGATGGGATATGGCATCGACAACGGAACGGATAAAACAAGCGTTTCATTTGAGGTATAATCATTAGCATCAAGTCTTGTAAGGAGATCTTGTTTCGCTTTTGCTTTCATACCCAGGAACACCAGGTAATATCCTCCCACATTGAAGAGAAAGACGAAGAGAAACAATATGGATATGAGCCGTCTCAACGGTTTAAGGTTTGGTGTACCATATTTACCGAAAACTGATGAAAAACGCAAAAAGGCCGGCAATAGCCGGCCTTTGGATTATTTCTCTAAGGATGTTAGCCTCCGAAATCGTCGAAGCGGATATTTTCATTAGGAATGCCCATTTCATCGAGCATTTTGAGAACGGCGGCGTTCATCAACGGAGGTCCGCACAGGTAATATTCCACATCTTCCGGAGCGGGGTGATCTTTCAAATAATTGTCGTACAGACACTGGTGAATAAAGCCCACGTAGCCATCGCCTTCCCGGTCGTCAAGGTTCTTGCGCACCTTCCAGTTGTCTTCCGGAAGCGGTTCACTCAAACCTATGTTGAATTGGAAATTCGGAAATTCCTCTTCGATCTTCCTGAAGTGGTCCACGTAAAACAGCTCCTTTTTGGAACGACCTCCGTACCAGTATGACACTTTCCTGTTAGTGCGTTCCGTATGGAACAGGTGGAAAATCTGAGCACGCAGCGGAGCCATACCGGCACCCCCTCCGATGTATATCATTTCACGCTCGGTCGGGTTTATATGGAATTCGCCATAAGGGCCCGAAATCATCACCTTGTCGCCTGGCTTTCTGTCAAAAACGTAGGAAGAACAAATTCCCGGGTTCACATCCATCCACTTGTTATTGGCACGATCCCAAGGAGGGGTGGCAATTCGGATGTTCAGCATAATAATATTTCCTTCAGCGGGGTGGTTAGCCATCGAATATGCCCTGAAAATCGGCTCATCATTCTTCATCTGCAGCCCCCACAACTTGAATTTATCCCAATCGGCCTTGAAAACATTGGGATCGGCGTGCCCAAGCTCAGGATGGGGGGCGATATCTATGTTTTTATAATCGACAGTAATGACGGGCACGTCGATTTGAATATAACCGCCAGCCTGGAATTTTAGCGTTTCGCCCGGAGGCAGCTTTACCTTAAACTCCTTAATAAAGGTCGATACGTTATAATTTGAAACGACCTCGCACTCCCATTTCTTAATCCCGAAAACTTCTTCCGGGATTCGGATAACAAGATCCTGCTTTACTTTCACCTGGCAGGCAAGCCGGACGTTCTCTTTCCGTTCCTTGCGGGAAAGGTGACCGAGTTCAGTGGGGAGCACATCGCCCGCGCCGGATTCGACAACACATTTGCACATTGCGCAGGTACCGCCACCGCCACAGGCCGAAGCAAGAAATATCTTTTCGTTGGCCAGGGTGGTCAACAAAGAGCTACCAGCAGATACCGTCAGATCTTTTTCACCATTAATCTTAATCTCCACCGGACCGGACTGCACCAACTTCTTCTGGGCCAACAGGAGCATTAGCACCAGCAACAGGATGACGAGCGTAAATGCTATTATAGAAGACAGAATTAACATCGAAACACGTGGTTTTTACGGATACAAATATAGGCGGAGGGTTTACAAACTACACGGAAAAGGGTAGTTTTTTTGCCTTTGGCGCGTTTGGATGTACCCGTCTTAAAACCTAAAAAAATTGATGTAAGAATCGTTCCCGATTTCCACGAATTCTCCGCCGGCTTACAACGGTAGTCACAAAAAAGGTCCCTGGAAACAGAAGCCCTTTTTGCAGAAGATGTTTATTAAATTACTTCAACTGTTTCACGAACTTTTTCCACGGGTACAAAACTGGACTCCGGCGCCAGGATTATTCCTGCGTCATAGTTTTTATGCCAGTGCAACAACTTCTCCAGCGTCACCTGACCGACCATATATTGTTTGCCGTTGGCTGCATAGCCCGATTTAAACTTTTCAAAGTCGCCGATACTGATAGGAGCTGCCTTGTCAAAGCTGACAAATGCTTCGACCAGCAAGTCGTTGGAAAACTCGAACTGCGCGCCCTGATGAAGCTTCTTATATTCGTATGCATAATCGTAAGTGAGCGCAGAAACGTCGCTGAGAACCGCCGACCCGGTAGGATAGCTTCCTGCCCCTTTGCCAATAAACAGCTGCTTTTCAGCAAATGCCCCTTCCACCTGCACAGCATTATACTCATTACGTACAGCCGCCAGCGGATGGGTTGACTTAACAAATTGCGGAGCTACGAATCCGAAAATCTTTCCCTTTACTTTGAACGAGCGCGCCACCAGCTTGATGAAATAATTGTTTTCCCTCGCGAACTTCAGGTCGAGCTCCGAAATACGATCAATCCCGATGTTGGCAACGTCGTCAGGCTGCACAAACACACCGAACGTATGAGCAATTGCTATCACCAGCTTGTACTTTGCATCAAAGCCCTGCACGTCGAGACGTGGGTCGGATTCGGCAAAGCCTAATTCCTGGGCCCGCGATAATGCTTCAGCGTAGTTCTTGTTCTCTTCGAAAACTTTGGTAAGGATAAAATTGGTGGAACCGTTGAATATTCCTTCAATGCTGCTGATCAGATCGTTGTCATAGTATTCTTCCAGATTTCGAAGGATGGGAATACTCCCGCAAACAGCGCCTTCATAAAGGAGAGGTTTTCCGGTTTCTTTTTGAATTTGATACAATTCCTCAAGGTGTTCGGCCAGCATTTTTTTGTTTGCGGTAACAACGGCCTTTCCTTTTCTCAGCGATTCGGTGACTATCTCATAGGCTGCCTGAGCGTCGTCGATGAGTTCGACAACTACGTCGATATCCGGGTCTTCGAGAATGTCTTCTTTCGAAAACGTGAACAGGTCTTCGGCCAACGGGCGCTGCTTATCACGATTCTTAACGCAAATTCTTTTTATTTCCGCTTTAACGCCCTGCGTCTCTTCCAGCACATGGTATAACCCTTGCCCAACACAACCGAACCCAAATAGACCAAGTTTCAAATTCTTCTTCATACTTTTTGTTTTATGCCGGTCAATCATCAGGATAAGACTGAACTCGGTTCCTTTTCGTGATAAAATTTCTTTATAATAGAATCCAGCTGATCAAACTCGACGAGAAAGCCATCGTGACCGTAGAGGGAAGTAACCTCACGGTAAAGGGCTCCCGGAATATGCTCAGCGAGGAATTTTTGCTCCGTGTTGGGAAACAGAATATCCGTGTCGATGCCGATGACCAGCGCCTTTGCATTAATCTGCGCTAAAGCATATTTGATTGATGGTTTGCCACGGCCAACGTTATGGCTATCCATCATTTTGCTCAGTTTCCAGTAGGAAAAAGCATTGAACCGATTAGCCAGTTTTTCACCCTGATACTGCAGGTACGAAGATGCCCTGAATCCCCCGAGCTTGTCATCAGTTTTCTCGGCCTGAGTCTGATTAAAGGTCTCGTAATAACGGTAAGAAAGCATTCCAACTGCCCTGGCCGCCTTCAGGCCCTCCGACCCTGCGTCTGCCTCCTCGTTCCGCCAGGTAGGGTCGGCCTGTATCGCCATCCGTTGAGCTTCATTGAAAGCGATTCCCCAGGGCGAGTGAAATGCATTGCAGGCGATGGGAATGATGTGCTTAAATACCTCCGGCTTCTGCACCGCCCATTCCAATACTTGTTGCCCACCGAGAGATCCGCCAATCAGCGTGTGAATTGTGTTCAACTTAAGTTCCTTTCGCAGCAGATCGAAAGCCGCGACGACATCGCGATTTGTTACGTCGGGGAAACTATGAAATTGGGGCTTGCCCGTTTCCTCATTAACCGATAATGGTCCGGTCGATCCATAACATCCGCCAAGCATATTGGCGCATATGATGAAATATTCGCGCGGATCAAATGCACTCCCTTCCCGGAAAAGTTCTCCCCACCAGTCAGTGAAGTCGGAGCTTCCCGTGAGTGCATGACACACCCATACAACGTTGGAACGGTCATGATTCAATTCACCCACAGTAGTGTAAGAGAGCTGGAAACCGGAGAGTATTTCTCCAGCTTCCAGCGCAAATGGTTTTGAATAATTAAATGTATGATCGTGCTTTTCCATGCTGTATGATATGCCCGATATTAGGATACCAGCTCGCCTTCAAACACTTTCGCGAAAGCCTGCTGCAGATCACCCTTGATATCGTCGATGTGTTCAATTCCAACAGATATGCGGAGCAAGTTTGGCAACACCCCGGCCGTGAGTTGTTCTTCGTCACTCAATTGCTGATGTGTTGTCGCCGATGGTTGAATGATCAGCGTCTTACTGTCACCCAGGTTCGCGAGGTGGCTTATCAGTTTCAGGTTGTCGACAAACCTGCTGGTGTGATGTTTCGTGCCCTTGAGCGTAAAGGACAATACAGCGCCAAACCCATTCCTCAAATACTTTTTGGCGAGCTTGTGATAGGTACTGCTTTCAAGTCCCGGGTAATTTACACTTTCCACAAGGGGATGTTTTTCCAGCCATTGCGCGAGTGCGAGCGTATTATCGACAGACCGCTGAACACGTAGCGACAAGGTTTCGAGACCTTGAAGTAAAAGGAATGAATTGAACGGGCTCAATGACGGGCCCAGATCTCTCAACCCTTCCACCCGCGCGCGAATAATGTAAGCGATATTGGGTAAGCCGAGCGGATTACCTTCACCGAAGACGTCCCAGAACTTTAATCCATGGTATCCTTCTGATGGCTCGGTAAACTGTGGATACTTACCGTTGCCCCAGTTGTAATTTCCGCCATCAACGATCACGCCACCGATAGACGTGCCATGTCCGCCGATCCATTTTGTTGCAGATTCAACGACCACATTTGCGCCATGATCAATGGGTCTGAACAGATAGCCTGCGGCGCCAAAAGTATTGTCAACGATCAACGGAATATCATGTTTCCTCGCTACAGCAGCAATCGCTTCGAAGTCGGGTACGCTGAATCCCGGATTACCAATCGTTTCAACGAAAAACGCTTTGGTTTTCGCGTCAATCAATTGCTCAAATGATGCGGCAGTGTCGCCATCTGCGAAACGGGCTTCGATACCCAGGCGTTTGAACGTTACCTTGAATTGGTTGTACGTTCCGCCGTAAAGGAAGCTTGACGACACGAAGTTATCACCGGCCTCGAGAATGTTGTGAAGCGCAAGGAATTGCGCCGCCTGACCTGAACTGGTAGCAAGTCCTGCCACACCACCCTCAAGCGCTGCTACTCTTTTTTCAAATACGTCGGTAGTCGGATTCTGGATACGCGTATAGATGTTGCCGAATTCTTTGAGTGCAAACAAATTGGCACCGTGTTCAGAATTCTTGAACGTATACGAGGTGGTCTGATAAATAGGTACTGCCCGGGAATGCGTAATTGGATCTACTTCCTGGCCAGCGTGTAATTGTAGGGTTTCAAAACGGAGATTTGACATAATTCAATATTTTAAAAGTTCTTAAATCAATTTTGGAGATTGTTGTATATAGATACACCACGGCCAGAGCCTGGCTGGGCGTTGGTGCTGTTGTAAGATGTGATATTGTGCTTCTCAGCAACAGCAACGGCAACAACAGCAACACATGCAGTTGTTGGTAACTGAACAACAAATGGAATGGAACAAATCGGACACGAATGCACCTAAGCCGCGCAGGCTTTTACCGAGAAAGGATGGATTGAAAATGTGTTTCATTTTTTAATCGGTTTATATTCTCCCGACAATCATCGGGATCAGGATTTAGCACCTTTTCCCGATATATCGGGAGGTTGCTAGCGCTTCTTCGAGCCTGTCTCTCAGCGCTTCTTTATAAAGCGATTAAGCAGATGTGCTTATTCGACTTTGATGTCACAAACGTAGGCCCTATTCAGCTTGTTTCCAAACAATTGAAAAAAATTTTTACAACGGTAAGCCTTACGGTTGTTTGGGCGTAAAGTCAGCCACACTGATATAAGCACTGTTAAAACGTTTGAAACGACAAAAAGCAGATCGCCCGCCTTCATCGAAAGCGGGCGAATCATTGTTGCCTATTCAATTCAAAAAAATCTTGTGAGTAGGGTTAGGTGAGCATGCCGCCGTCGATTTGAATAACCTGACCAGTGATATACGACGACATATCCGACGCCAGGAAAACACATGCATCGGCCACATCTTCAGGTCGGCCTCCCCTTTTCAAAGGAATTCCATCCCGCCAGGATTGCACGGTTTTTTCATCAAGTTTTCCTGTCATCTCAGTTTCGATGAAGCCCGGAGCGACCGCATTACAGCGGATACCACGCGAACCCAGTTCAAGGGCAACAGATTTCGTCAGGCCAATGATACCAGCTTTGGATGCCGCATAGTTCACCTGGCCCGCATTGCCTTTCAATCCCACAACCGATGTCATATTAATTATAGAACCGCTCTTTTGTTTCATCATTTGTTTGGTCACTGCTTTCACTGTATTGAAGCATGACTTCAGATTGACATTTATTACCCTGTCCCACATCTCCTCATTCATTCGAAGCAAAAGGTTATCCTGTGTGATCCCGGCATTATTAACCAGCACGTCAAGGTTTCCAAATTCGCCGATCACGTCATTGAGCAGCTGGTCCGCCTGTCTAAAATCAGCGGCATCTGACTTATAGCCTTTAGCCTTCACACCAAATGCCGAAAGCTCTGATTCCAATGCCTGACCTTGCTCGACACTTGACAGATACGTAAAAGCTACGTTGGCTCCGTTTTCGGCAAAGCGAATGGCAATACTGCGTCCGATTCCTTTGGAGGCCCCGGTTACGAGGGCCGTTTTTCCTTCAAGTAATTTCATGTTTTTATAGACTGTTTTGTTTCGCCGGGGAGGAGCCATGCCTATTGGTGTGTCAATATGCTGGTACCTCAGGGGGCCAAAAATAGTCAATTCTCAAAAAAAAGCCCCCATCGCCGCGGATTAACCTCAAACGGGAAGATTTCGGAACTTTCGTCAGATAGGTTTCGAAAATGTCCAACTGCTTTTATCTTTGGCTGCGAAATTAAAACCTACACTATGTCAAAATATGATCTTATCGTAATCGGAAGCGGGCCGGGCGGTTATGTCGCGGCCATCAGAGCTTCTCAGCTGGGACTGAAAGTGGGCGTGGTAGAGAAAGCTGAGCTCGGTGGCATTTGCCTTAACTGGGGATGTATTCCCACCAAGGCGCTGCTTAAAAGCGCCAACGTTTTTGAATATATCAGTCATGCTAAAGATTATGGTGTAGATGTTAAGGACTTCAAGGCCGACCTTCCGGGCATGGTTCAGCGAAGCCGCGATGTGGCCGCCAGCAACAGCAAGGGCGTTCAATTTCTGTTTCGCAAAAACAAGATCGACCACATCAACGGATTTGGCAAACTGAAAAAAGGCGGAAAGGTCGAAGTGTCTGACGATAAAGGAAAGAAAACTGACTACGAAGCAAAGCATATCATCGTCGCCACCGGCGGACGATCACGCGAATTGCCCTCAATGAAAATTGACGGTAAGAAAATCATCGGCTACCGTGAAGCCATGGTGCTGAAAGAATTGCCGAAGAAGATGCTGGTGGTTGGATCGGGGGCTATCGGCGTAGAGTTCGCATACTTCTATAATTCGCTGGGAACCGAAGTAACAATCGTTGAGTTTCTGCCAAGAATCGTTCCTGTTGAAGATGAAGAGGTCTCCAAAACGCTGGAAAAAAGTTTCAAGAAAGCCGGCATGAAGATCTACGTGAACGCAGAAGTCACGAAGGTCGACACTTCCGGTAGCGGTTGCGTTGCGACAGTCAAAACTCCGGACGGTGACGTGAAGATGGAAGCCGATGTGGTTCTTTCAGCAGTAGGCGTTGCCACCAACCTGGAAGGTATCGGACTCGAAGAGACTGGTGTGAAAACCGACAAAGGTAGGGTGGTCGTGGATGATTTTTATAAGACAAATGTCCAGGGAGTGTATGCAATCGGCGACATTGTAAAAGGCCCCGCACTCGCGCACGTAGCATCTGCAGAAGGTATCATTTGCGTTGAAAAGATTGCCGGTCTTAATCCGGAACCGCTGAACTATAACAACATTCCCGGCTGTACATATTGTTCACCCGAAATCGCGTCCGTTGGATACACGGAAGAAGCTGCAAAGAAGGCGGGATACGAAATCAAGGTTGGCAAGTTTCCGTTTAGTGCGTCGGGTAAGGCCAAAGCAGCCGGTGCTACTGACGGGTTTGTGAAAGTAATCTTTGACGCGAAATACGGTGAATGGTTGGGTGCACATTTCATTGGTGCAAATGTCACGGAAATGATCGCAGAGGTGGTGGTCGCGAGGAATCTTGAAACCACAGGTCATGAAATCATTAAGTCCGTTCATCCACACCCGACGATGAGCGAAGCCATAATGGAAGC
>JAEZEH010000074.1 GCA_023417785.1 Bacteroidota bacterium | reverse complement strand
CTGACAAGGTCTACTTCCTGCTGATAATTTCCCCCGATGGCCATACGTGCGGTTTGTCCGATGATCGCTACCACAGGCTGGTGATCAAGTTTTGCATCGTACAAGCCATTAAGCAAATGGATTGCCCCTGGTCCGGAAGTCGCCAGGCATACGCCAACTTCGCCGGTGAACTTTGCGTGGGCGCAGGCCATCAGCGCAGCCATCTCTTCGTGACGCACCTGGGTAAACCGGATGTTCTTCGTCGACCTGCTAAGGGCGCCCATTATTCCATTAATACCGTCACCGGGGTATCCATAAATCCTGGAGATACCCCAGCTTGCCATGCGTTCAATGAGGAAGTCGCTTACATTTTGTGCGCCTTTTTCTTCCGAAGTGTTATTCTTATTGCTGCTCATCTTAGTTGATTATCCAATGGCATCGGCGTAAAACACGTTCCGGTCAAAGTTCCCCGGTCTTGGGTAAGTGGTTGCTGTTATTGTGGAATAATTTCCTGTAGAGCGTCCGTTGTACAAACACTTATGAGGTGGGGTGAAGGCGCTCAATCAATCTGGTCGTAAAGGCATTATAATTTGCGGCGTTGACAGCCAGGAAACGTTACGTGAGGGTCATCAGCTTCGGCATTATTGGCTACGGTTTGTGCTGGCTGCCTTAGATGTATTGGATTGCGGTCCGTTGGTAAGAAGGTTCTTTACAACGCAAGCTTGACGTGGAACAAACAGCCCGGTGTTGTGACGGATCCATTTTTGTTTCAAACGACAAACATCACTAAACATAAGAGCATGGACGTTATTCATGATGAAGTGCAGCACCCGAAGGACACAAGTACAAACAAAACCCAGGTCCTCACAATTCAGCTTACGATAAATGGTAAAGATCACAGGGTTCAGGTTGAGCCGTGGACGAGCATCCTTGATTTGCTAAGAGAATACCTCGGGTTTACGGGCACCAAGAAAGGTTGCGATCACGGTCAGTGCGGAGCCTGTACCATCTTGCTTAATGGCAAGAGAATCAATTCATGCCTCACCTTTGCAGCGATGTACGACGGTGCGTCGATTACAACAATAGAAGGTGTGGCTGAGAGTGACAGTCTTCACCCACTGCAACAAGCATTCATTGATCATGATGCGTTTCAGTGTGGGTACTGCACTCCGGGTCAGATCGTATCAGCTATCGCTATGATGAAGGAAGGCCGCGCGAAAACAGCTGACGATATTCATGAACTAATGAGCGGTAACTTATGTAGGTGCGCGGCCTATAATAATATTCGTTCGGCAATTGAAGAAGTAATGGAGAAGTCCAGATAACGTGCCAGCTCATGAATCGATTTACATTCTCGCAAACGAAAACCGTAGAGGAAACGTTGGCCGATATTCTGGCTGGCGATCACACGAAGTTTATTGCCGGTGGAACAAATCTTATCGATCTGATGCGCGCCAATGTGGAACGCCCGGATCATATTATCGATATCAATCACCTCAACCTTCACTCGATACACGAAACTATGGATGGGGGCGTGTCGTTGGGGGCGTTGGCCCGGAACGCAGATACGGCTTATCATCCTCTAGTGCAGGAACGCTATCCACTTCTGGCGAAAGCTATTCTCGCCGGCGCATCAGCACAGCTTCGGAACATGGCGACTAATGGTGGCAACCTCCTTCAGCGCACGCGATGCTATTATTTTTATGATACCGCGACACCATGTAACAAGCGTGTTCCGGGTCAGGGTTGCTCAGCTAAAAACGGATACAACAGAATTCACGCCATCCTCGGTGTAAGTGACCAGTGCATTGCCACGCATCCTTCCGACATGTGTGTTGCCCTGGCGGCCCTTGACGCCCGCGTAAAAGTTGTCGGGAACGAGGGCGAAAGAACTTTGCCCTTTTCAGCATTTCATCGTTTGCCCGGAGATACGCCGCATATTGATTCGAATTTGAAAAGAGGTGAACTCATCACAGCAATAGAATTACCATCTGAAGGTTTCCCGAAACATTATCAGTACATAAAGGTACGCGACAGAAGGTCGTATGCATTCGCACTGGTTTCCGTCGCCGCTGCGCTCGAGTTTGAAGGGAACACGATACGAGAGGCACGCATTGCGTTGGGCGGAGTCGCCCATAAGCCGTGGCGTGACATTCAGGCAGAAGACTTCCTCAGAGATAAAACGGCCGATGACGACCTTTTCCATGAAGTAGCGGCGATGATCCTTCGGGATGCTACGCCCTCTAAATACAACGCATTCAAGATTGACCTCGCGAAGCGTGCGATAGTCCGGGCGTTGTGTGAGGCAAGAGATCTGAAGACACCCGAACCACTGAATTGCTACACCTACAACCGGCATAAACAACTTTGAACCCCTATGACATCGCATTCAGATAGCTATCAGACAAGTTATATTGGAAAGCCCGTTAGCCGCGTAGACGGCGTGGCGAAAGTAACCGGCGCGGCGCGTTATGCCGGAGACTATAACTTTCCCGGACTACTGCACGGAATAGTCATCTCAAGTCCGATTCCAAAGGGCAGAATCACGTCTATAGATGTAGAAGACGCCATGGCTGTCGAAGGAGTTCGTATGGTTTACTCCCACGAAAATGTAAGGGATCTGCCGTGGTTTGATTTGAACTATAAAGACATGAATCTGCTTCCGGGGTCGCCGTTTCGTCCCTTTTACAGCGATGAAATTCAATTCAGTCAACAACCGGTGGCGCTGGTCGTCGCCGAAACACTCGAGTTGGCGCGGCATGCATCGACGCTTGTACGAATACGATATGAAAAGGCAGCGTCTGAGACCAACCTTGAGATGAATCTGGAAAAAGGCTTTAGCCCAAAGCGCGGGAAGGCTGGATATAATAAACCAAAGTCGCGGGGCAGGGCCGAAAAGTATTTCGCGAAAGCCGATGTGAGCATTGAAGCAACCTATTTTCATGGCGCGGAGCATCACAATCCGATGGAAATGTTTTCTTCTACGGTTGTGCCTGGAAAAGATGGAACGCTGACGGTATACGATAAAACACAAGGCGTACTGAATAGCCAGAGTTATGTCGCGAGGGTTTTTGACATCAAACACAAAAAGGTTCGTGTGTTATCGCCCTATGTGGGTGGTGCATTCGGTTCGGGGCTCAGGCCTCAATATCAGTTGTTCATGGCTTGTATGGCGGCGATTGATTTAAATATTCCTGTGCGGGTAACACTCACGCGGCAGCAGATGTTTTCGTTCGGTCACCGGCCTGTAACTTGGCAAGAGGTAAAGATCGGCGCTTCAAAAGACGGAAAGCTGGAAGCCATTCAACACACGGCGATTTCCGAAACGTCGCGATTTGAAATCTATACAGAGAATATAGTTAATTGGTCCGCCCGTTTATACGACTGCCCGAACGTGAAGCTGGAGTACAAGCTCGTTCCGCTTGATGTGAATTCACCCCTGGATATGCGCGCACCGGGAGCCGCCACCGGCATATTCGCACTTGAATGTGCAATGGATGAGCTCGCGTATAAACTGAATATGGATCCATTGGAGCTTCGCTTCAGAAATTATACCGAAAGAGACCCCGAACAAGACCGGCCGTACTCAAGCAAGAATCTGATGGATTGTTATAAGCTGGGCGCAGAACACTTTGGCTGGGAAAGACGAAAGCTAATGCCACAGTCAATGAGCGAAGGCAAGCATTTGATCGGCTGGGGCATGTGCTCAGGTATGTGGGATGCGATGATGATGCCCGCAAGAGCAACTGCGCGGCTCACTGCTGATGGCATGCTGAACGTGTCGAGCGCAACCTCGGATATCGGCACTGGTACGTATACCATCATGACTCAGATTGCCGCCGAAACGCTGGGGATGCCAATTGAAAGAGTATCGTTTGAACTGGGAGATAGCCGGTTTGCTTTTGCGCCCTATGAAGGAGGTTCTTCAACAGCGGCGTCAGTAGGGACTGCCGTACAATACGCGTGCATCCGGGTTAGAGAGAAGCTGATCAAACTGGCTCGTGAGGCGTCAGTCTTTAAAAATGTAAAGGACGCCAATATCATTCTTGACAACGGTGTTGTTCGCGACCGCGAAAATCCCGATAGGTTCATTTCCATTGCCGAACTGATGAAGATATCCGGCACGAAGGCAATCGAAGAAAAGAGTACCGACATAAAGGCTTTTCTAAAGCAAATGGGTTACTCCCGCAATACGCATTCGGCTGTTTTTGTCGAAGTAAAAGTGGACAAAGACCTTGGTTTGATCAGCGTTACCCGGGTGGTAAGTGCCATCGCCGCGGGAACTATCCTGAATCCCAAAACCGCCAGGAGCCAGATCCTGGGTGGAGTAATGTGGGGCATCTCTATGGCACTGCATGAGGAATCATTTCTCGATCACAACCATGGACGGTTTATCAATCATGATTATGCTGAATACCATATTCCCGTACATGCTGATACACCTGAGATTGAAGTCATTTTTGTAAAAGAGGACGATCCCGTCATCAATCCCCTTGGAATTAAAGGTTTGGGCGAAATTGGTATTATCGGTGTTGCCGCTGCTGTGGCCAACGCGGTGTTTCATGCAACCGGAAAGCGCGTCAGGAAATTTCCCATTACGCCCGACAAAGTATTGTAAAAAAGTAATTCGCCTTAACCATGAAAGCCATCACAAAGCAAGTCATCACCACGAAACCAATAAGCGAGAAGACGATCGTCATCATCGGCGCATCGAGTGGCATAGGACGCGCCACGGCTCTTGAGTTCGCGAAAAAAGGCAGCACGTTAATTCTTGTAGCCAGACGCGA
>JAEZEH010000072.1 GCA_023417785.1 Bacteroidota bacterium | reverse complement strand
TTACATTTATATTCTTTACTCCCGAAAACTAGATAAGTATTATACCGGTCGGACGACTGATCTGAGCCAGGGTTTGCCTGTTCATAACCAGAGGGATCCTAGGAACTGAAGAATTCGACCAGCACAGGAGCAAGAGCATCCGCAGAGACCACGTGCGTCTGACCATCCAGTGTGAGGTGCTGACCATTGGGGATAGCGTTGGCGAGCGTTTTGGCAGTGATGTACATCGATGGCGAACTCGCGCCGCCGTTCATGAGGAGCGCAGGCGCAGTAATACGGGCTGCGCGTTCGGTGGGTATTGATCCGTCATCACCCATGAGGGCGGCATCGTAATGAAAAGTAGGCGCTATCGCTTCCCACATTGGCCACATCGGAAGCTGGCGCATTTCGTCCAGTTGCTCTGCGGGCATGCCTAGCATTATAAGGAAGTGTCCAACGGCATCGCCGCGGCGACCTGCCGCCATTGCCTGCCTGAAGTTCTCTCTGAATTTCTTTAATTCGTTCCCGGTATCTCCGTCTCTGAAGTTATACGGCGCTTCGTACATGGCAAGTTTCTTCACCTTCTTGCCCAGCTTTATTGCAGCTTCCATGGCAAGCGCTCCCCCGGAGGAAATACCTGATAAGAAAGCCGACTCACCCGCTTCATCGATCAGAGCTTCAATGTCCTCAACTTCACGTTCAACCGCATAGGGCTGCGTATCAGTACTGTCACCACGGCCCCGGCGATCATAATGAAACACGGTGAAGTGCCGGGACAGGAGGGGTTGTGCTGCCAGTTGGGACGTCTCTGAATCCATCGCCCGTTGCTCAAAAGAGCCACCGACAAGAATGAGCGCCGGTCCATTTCCATTCTTATCGAATGCGATGGTAGTACCATCTTTTGATATTACTTTTTTCATATCTCCGTTCAGACTATGGTTAGAATATCGCACTACTACGGATATGGAGCTACGCTGGCACGCAAGCGCGGCAGCAACCCAATCAAGAATAATCAGTCACATTTGTTATCCGCATTGACGAAGGTAGTGCTTTCTGCGTTTTCTATCATTCGGACATCTCAAAATGGCTGCTGATGGAAGCCGTACCTTCGCGACTACGCGTATTTTGTTCCCTATCAAATAGTTTTCCAGCCTTGAGGAATTCGTCGTGGGCGCTGATGATTGTCCCTAACGGGATAGGTGGTATTGCTCAACACAAGGGCTTAAGCCCTGACAGAAGAACCGCGACTTGAGACCTGGTTGACCCGCGGCCTGCACCCTCTCCATAGCAACCTTCGTCAAGCATTAATACTTTTCATTAACAAAATCCATCCAGCCTTTTTCAAATTCAGAATCGCTCACGCCTAACACTGATCTAATGTCAACGTAGGATCTGATCAGATCGGGTAATTTGTTTTTGCCCCATTTCTCAACGATGTACTCGATAACGGTGTAGCCTACATTATAAATTTGATTGCTGCTGTTCAATTCCTGTAACGTAAGATTCTTTCGCATTCCATACTTCACACTTAAGGTATTTACTACGCCCGCTTCATAGTCACAGACAGCTTCCCAAAACCATTGCGGGTAATCATTGATAAATTTCTCCTCAAACATTTTGTCAAAGTCACCGGGATGTACATCTGGCCATTTTCTTTGTGCGTCCTTGATAAGAATGTTTAACTGGACGCAATGAGTAAATTCGTGAATCGCTGTCTTTATCGGGTCATCAGGAAAAACGCTATTGAACCAATTTGTCCAGAGAAAATGAAATTCGTCAGGGCCTCTGCTTGTCCCATTGGCGGTGCTGTTTGCGAGACCTGTTCCGGTGTTAAAGTCAATTTGTGTCGGATGAACGAATACCCGGATTGTATCGTGGCCTGGGTCATTTAAATTGGTTCTGATCCTTTCGTAATTTTTTTCGAGATTATCCGCCAGGTTTTGTGCCTCACCTTTATAGATCCCATGATAGAAAATAGCGAAGTGATCTGTTCTGATCACTGTTAGATTGTCCACGACTGAAATATTCCGGAATATCATTGCTCCGAAATAGACAATAATTAGTGCGCCAGATAACAGAAGGATGAACCTTACTTTTTTCATTGTACTTTGTTAGCGATCATATGTAGACATCGATAATCAGCCGGGTTACCTCGTCATTAATCAACGCAACAGCGAAGATAAGGCTTTCTACTTATTTTACTTTCAGCATCTCAGCATGCCTACAGTTGGAACCGGGGCCCGTGATCACCCCATCAGGCTCACATCGTAAGAGGACGCTGATGCTGGATGGAACGCGGAGTAATCCGAGGAACGCCGTTCAAGGGTACGTCACAGAATTGCAGTCCATCAAGGTATAACGGTCGGCGAAAAGCTCATCGTCCGCTAACGCGTCTCACCTCATCAACGTCACGCGCGAAGGGGGGGTTGGTGCGAGAGGGCGTGGACGCTGATGCTGGATGGAACATGGAGTAATCCGAGGAACGCCGTTCGAGGGTACGTCACAGAATTGCAGTCCATCGAAGCAAAATGGTGCGCGAAAAGCTCAGCGTCCGCTAACGCGTGACAATGAGCGGGTGATCGCCGCATCGATTTCTTCAACTAAATTTGATTACAAACTTTTGTAATGAGTGATTTCAACATCTGACATGACGTCGAGTACACCTGATCCAAACTCTCCTTTCACGTCCCACTCTTCAACCAGGAACGTCGAGAGTCTGTAAAGGAAAAGCCTGATTTCAGCTTACCAATTGTATCCGTATTTTAGTGGTACGGGTATATCAACGAATTTTATTATTCCTTATTGTCCCAGAAAACCCGTATCTATTAAAAGGCAGGTCGGATACGGGTCAGATACGGGTCAGATACGGGATTGATACGGGATGAAGAGCAGTACGCCAGAAAGATAGAAGCCCCTGGCAGTACATCAAACGTACGCTGGACAGCTTCCAAATGAAGCATCAAACCCTTAAAAAACAGGTTCTCGGAGCGGCGTGAAATGTGATGACCGTAAGATTAGATTCCCGCGGACTTATAGTAAAGAACTCGTATCGCTCAGGACTCTAACCTTAAAACCTTAATAACAAGTCATGTTGAGTTACTCACACCTTATCCACCTTATCAGGGCAGGCAGACGGGCTCCGCAATCCAAATCTGGTCACCCGTCGTCACCACCTCAACAAACATCCCCATAAGCCCGCATCACCTCCCCACAGTCCACCCTAGTGGCGGCGTTACTGATTGCATGGTTAACGGTAAGTCTTGAATCAATTAAGGCCGCATCGGCAAAACCTGTTGATTCGCTGCGTGCTGAGTAAAGGTTAGCCCTCACGGTTACCACGATGGTGTTGTCAGGAAGGGTGGGCGGAGGTTGGACACGCACGACTCAATCTGAGCGTATATGAGATTGAAGAGTATGATTCAAGCGATGGGGAACGAATGCTAATCGTTCGACTGGGCGAATTAATTACTCTGCCTCCGACGCCATGTGGAACGACAAGAGAGGGCGCTGCACGTGAATGGAATCTTCTCGGTCTTACAAGTGGAAGTGCGACCGACCCTGATAGCGCTTAGGGCACGAACCAACGCGACGCAAATATCATGACAGACGCGACGACACCACCGACAACATTCCTAAGAAATCCACTATACCATTGAAGACGGACCATAGATGCAGCGAACCAGCGCTATCGCGATAGCAATGACGACAGCCCGGAACACCCTACGCCTCTGGGGAAGGCCGCTGTAACAAAATCCCTCGGGGAGATGGACGATGTGAATGGAATCGATTATCTTTATTCAAGCATGCGTACGGTTTCTTACAAAAGCATACGAGGGATTTCCGCATATAATGAACTATGCCCGAAGTGTGAAACCCGTGATGAGATGAGACGACGTCCTGAGTATGCCCTGCGCTGGCTATTTGAAATTGCGCTGCATGGCAGGTAGAAAAAAGGATCTCGCTGTCGGATACGGGAACATCTAAAAATCGTCGTTGATTCGATTGAATAAGAATCTTAATTCGTTAGCCATATGTTCAAAAGCTTCATTGTTGTATCTATCCGTAGTTTTTTGAAAGACAAGGTCCATGCCGGTATTAACCTTACCGGTTTGATTGTGGGCATCTTTAGTTCATTAGTCATTATTCTTTACGCCAGTTATGAGCTTGGCTTCGATCGTTTTCATGAAAAGAAAAACAGGATTTACCGCGTAACGACCAGTTACAAAGCAAACTCGGGGCTTACAGTTGCTACGGCCTTATCGCCCAGTGGATTGTCACCTGAACTGAAGCAGAAGCTCGCAGCCGTTGAGAACTCAGTTCGATTGCTTAAATATGATGGGGTGATAAATATCGAAAGGGGTGGCCAGGAATCAGTTTACGAAGAAAAGAACATCTTCAGAACGGAAGCCCAGTTGTTGGATATATTTAGCTATCACATTATTAAGGGTAATGCATCCACTGCCCTGAGCAATCCAAAATCAATCGTATTGTCGCAACGTCTCGCCAAAAAGTACTTTGGGGACCGTGATCCGCTTAATAGGATAGTTTTTGCTGATGGCGAAGAATACACCGTTACGGCTGTTATCAAGGATATACCTAATAATTCGGACTTGTATGCCGAGGCATTTATTTCTTATGACTTCAGTGTATACGAAACATGGAATGACTTTGACGTCTTCACTTACGCATTGTTGAAGGAGTCGGCAAACGCTGATCAATCGCTTATTGATGGCATGGCCAAGCTTGTGAATGATAATTGTACGGCCTTAAGGGCCTACGATATGAAAAGTAATATTGCTGTGAGTTTACAAGCATTGCAGGATGTACATTTTGTCAATGGTTTGGCCGATGATACAGCAAAGGGAAATCTAAACTACATTTATATTCTGCTGGGAATAGGTGTTCTCATTATAGGGCTGGTAATAATAAACTATGTGAATCTTTCGATTATGAAATCGATCGAAAGGACGACCGAGGTTGGAATTCGAAAAACATTGGGTGCGCAGAAGATACAGCTCATTACACAATTTGTATTCGAAGCAGTGCTGTTGACATTCATTGCCTTTGCACTTTCGGTTACGATGCTCCTCGTATTCCTACCTTATATAAACGACTATTTTGCCATTCAACTTTCGTTTTATGAATTGTTTGAAGGGCGGATACTTCTTTCGGTTTTTATTACCCTCCTGGCGGTCGGAGTTGTGTCTGTTATTTACCCGGCGTTTTTCCTATCGTCGATGAACATTAGCAGGGGGCTGAAAGGGAAGGGGCGGCTACCTTCCACGCAACGTATCCGTAAGGTGCTTCTCGTTGTGCAGTTCTCCATTTCCACAATAGCAATCATATGCACTTTCATCATCAAGGGGCAACTACAATACATATGGGACCATGAGCTTGGCTTCGACCAGGAACAGGTGATGGTCGTTAAAGTGCCCACGTCCACTATTTCCATGCAGGATCTTTATGTACTCCGCGACGAGCTCAATACAGCGTCAATGGAAGCCTCCGTAGTCGGAAGTAATTCATATCCGGGTGGTGAGTCCACACCGTGGCAGCTTGTCTGGACTTTCAACAAGGGAGAGAAGATAGAAATAGCGGTCGATACATATTATGCCGATGAGAACTTTGGCCGTCTATTGGGGATTCCATTGCTCAGCGGACGCTATTTTCAGCCGGGGGAAAACCTCAATGATCTTCATCATGCCATTCTTGTAAATGAATCGTTCGTCAAATTTATGCGATGGCCAAGCAATGAGGCTGCGTTGGGTCAGCGTATTACCGTTTTTGATAACCATTGGGATATTGTAGGGGTTACCAAAGATTTTCATTATCAATCACTGAACTCGAAAATAAGGCCGCTTTTCATTGCTATGGTGAATAACGAATGGCCTCCGGAAACACGTCTTTTGGTAAAAATCAGAGATGCGGCGGGCATAAAGATGGCAATGGCAAAATGGAAGGCTGTCACCGGGGCACCTTTTAGCTTTTCATTTCTGGATGCAGATTTCAGAAAGCAGTATAAAAATGAGGAGGCCCTTACAAGAATAAGCTCATATTTCACCCTTACTTCTCTATTGTTGGCAGGGGTAGGATTGACGGGCCTCGCTTCCCTGCTCACTATCCATCGCACCAAGGAAATAGGCATCCGCAAGATTCTCGGCGGATCCGATGGTAGTGTTATTCTGTTGTTATTAAAAGAATTTCTGGTGCTGGCCAGTATAGGTTATGTGATCGGCGTTCCTATGGCGTGGTATATTATGCAATCGTGGATTTCAAAATTTCCTTATCAAAGCACTATTCAAATCTACTCATTTGTTCTTCCCGCAATAATCCTCTTTCTGGTGACCATCATCACCACCGGATTACAGATTTTAAGAAGTGCCAGGGCCAATCCAGTTAAATCATTGCGTTACGAATGAGCTGGACGCTTCTGAAGCGCCACTTATTTTTCCGTTTACTCCTGTATTTTACAGCCGTGCCCCGCTTTTTTAAGCTGATTTTCAATTGAGTTACCATCAAGCAACGACCAATGTTCAACAATCTTTTTATCCCGGAGTTTGTAATACCTATATCCAACCGCTGAAATTTCAAGATCAGTGGGCGCGATCTCTCTCCAAACGCCGATGTGTTTAAGTTGCATTCTGATCTTTAGCATAACTCTATCCTCTTCGCACAGAATTTCGTCGATTATGGTTTTATGTTCAAAAGATTTGCCGGTGGCAATAATCCAAAGTTTCATGCCTTCTTTGTTTGCTGGCAAAGTCAATGGTAATGAATGGTCGATGAAGTCGGTGGAAATGTAATGGTCAATTTTATCGAACTGGATTTGGTTCCAGATTTCTTCAATGAAATCTGCTACGATTCGTTTGTTTTGTGAACTCATCTTTTGCGTTTTATAAAGAGGTTGCAAAAGTCAGGGTTCGCAAGTGATTCTGCCTGTGATAATCGTCACAAAGTGTTCCGGCGCTATTTTTTTCTAATTCGGCTTAGTGTTTCCCTGGCAATCCCCAGATAGGATGAAAGCTGTGAAAGGCTGATGCGTTGCAGCATTTCTGGTTTATTAGTCTGCAAATATTGGTAGCGCTCAGTAGGTGAGTAAATTTTGAACAAATTAATATGGTCTTCCCGGGCTATTAAAAGCTGTTCGAGAAGTTTTCTTCCAAAGGATTCTATTTCTGCGGAGACTTTGTAAAGATCCAAAAGTTTGTTTTTGTCAAATTCGAATATGGTTGTAATTTCTCCTGCTTGTATTGAGGTGTCAGATGCAGAAGAGGTACGCAGACTTTTCAGGTTGGTCGTAAAATTGCCTTCGAAAGTGAATTCCGTATTTATCTCTTTGCCGTCCTTGTCAATGAATGTTCGCAGATATCCTTTCTCAACGAACATTATAGTTTGGCATATCTGGCCTTGTCTTAGAATAATATCCCCTTTTGTGAATTGTCGTTGATTGGCAATTTCAAATAGTTTGTCAATGCCCGAGACTGAGATTTCAGTCAACTCTGTTATTTTCTTAAACAATAGTGCTTTCGAGTTGTCTGTCATACTTTGAGTCCGTGGAGCCGGGATATCCTACGGCACACAAATATACGCAATTCGCATCTCACCTTTCCTGGCTTGAAGATGTGCACCTCCGTCATTTTCTGGCTTGGTGGGGCAGTTTCGTTTGCATACCGGTTGACCTACGTAGTGCCGGAAGGTACACTCAAAATTCTTGGCTTTAACAGGGATAGCAAAGATGGTGACTAATTGGTGATTTAGCACGTTAGCCCTTTTTTTGTGAGCCATGTTGGTGTTTCGCTATTTTTTTCGTCTTCCGCGCCCGTTGCCATTTATTTCTGCTCAACTTTCATCACGTATTGCCGCTTCAGGTATATCAAGATTGAAGAGCATTTCATCAATGCCGATATTACAATTTGCCGGTCGGGCAAGTGGTGATCAATCCCGAAAAAGTCTTATTCAGGCCATGCAACTTCTGGCTATAGTTAGTCGTCTTAATCGATAAACCTACCTTCCCATGATCAGGAACTACCTTAAAGCTGCCGTGCGAAACCTTCTTCGTCAGAAGGGCTTTTCCTTTATCAATATATTCGGGCTTTCACTTGGCATTAGCTGCGCAGCCCTTATCGGCATGTGGGTCAATGACGAAGTAAGCTATGACCGGTTTCGCCACGAACACGGAAGAATCTACCGACTAATGGCGACGCTCCCGGAGATGGACGTTCATGCCGCGGTGTCACGCGCACCCATCACGCCGGCATTGAAAGCTGAGCTCCCGGAGGTTGAAGACGCGGCGCGGATCACCAACATACAAAAGGCACTGATTCAGGTGGAGATATTAAGTTTGAAGAGAAAGATGTTGTCTTTGCCGACTCTAATTTCTTCAGAATATTCACTTTTCCATTCTTCGAAGGTGATAAAGAACGAGCACTTCAAAACCCCGAAGGCATAGTCGTGACAGAACGAATTGCCATAAAGTACTTCGGAACTACCTTTAAGCTTCCCTGAAAGTCGGCCATTTGAAAGTTGAGAACAAATTATCAACTTTAAAATGGTTATTATGAAAAAGTCGAGATTCACAGAAAACACAGATCGTCAAGGCGCTGATGTTCGATGAAATACGAAGCTACTCGAGGAACGCAGTTAGAGGATACGTCACAGAATTGCAGTCCATCGAAGGATAGCGGCTTGCGAAAAGCTCAGCGTCCGCAAAAGGACTTTGATGTCTTTTCTTCATGGTCCTATTAGTTTAGAAAACCGCCTGCAAGGTCATGCAATGTTTCCGATTCGTAACAATTGTCCCATGAGTTCAGGATAAGTTGGCGGCCCCGCTCAATGCAATGTCGCCGACGTCTCAAGAGACCGCTTAAGCAACTTTTCCTGCTTCAAAAAAAGGAAAATTTATCATTATCGGACTACTGCAACCCACGCCACCACCGGATCGATCCATTCCGCTAATCCGCGATACATAAATCCATGACTCAGTCCGGTGTTTAGCTTCACCTCCCGAAAACTGCTTACCTGACGTTTCTTGAAAATGCGACTGCACGTACCGTGTGGATCGGAAGCTTCGATCACGGAAAGGAAATGTCCGTACAACCGGATGCCTTCATAGTCCATATAAGTTTTCGGCCAGCATGCGCCCATGATCACAAACCTCAGCGAGGTATTACGCAAAACGGCGGAGGCACGCAAAACAATTTCGCTTCCCGCCGAGGCGCCGATCAAAATAATGTTCGCAGGTTGAACCTCATTATCGAGTAGGGTATCAATTTGGGCCACAACTTTGTCGACGTAAACCGAATCGCTTATGCCTTCTTTCCGGATTTCACTGATTATTTCGAACCCGCGTTTCCGCAATGAATCAAGGATGGCGCTGTATTCATAGGGACCCCATTCCGGTCGCGACTGGTTTACGGCATTGTCACCGCCAACCGAGACCACGCCTCCGTGAAAGTAGAATACGTATTTTTTCTGCGGATCAATATGTTCCCGAAGAAACAATGTTGAGTGCTGGCCCTGAGCCGCGGTTACGGTTATCAGCAGAACGAGTGTAATGCTTTTCATCATCGTATTATCTATGTCGTAGAAAGACAAAGGTGTATGAGCCTAACGAATCGCGCCCGGGTTTCTTTATCTTAAGATACGAATCCTTCTTCAAAACTTTGGAGATCACGATGACAACAACTGATTATTTGTCATCCCGGATGGGTATATAGCTAACGGCTATTCAGGAATGCGATGCTGCCGGCATCTTCGAATACTTTGTGTTTCGTTTTTTAGATGGGAATGGTATCTTTTCCGCACCTTAACAACAACCTATGGCAACCATGTACTTTCGATCTTTCATCCTCACACTATTTGTTTTCTCATTTCTCAGCCTTTCCGCGCAAGTGCGACTTCCTAAAATTCTTGGTGATCACATGGTGCTGCAGCGCCAGAAGGAGGTACGAATCTGGGGCTGGGCCAAGTCCGGTGAGGTGGTAAAAATTACCTTCAACGGGCAGACCCTCGAAACGAAAACCGGTCGGAAAGGAACCTGGAGTGTGACGCTAAAGCCTATGGAACATGGCGGTCCTTTTGATATGCAGATTTCCGGCAAGGGAAATACCATTACACTCAAAAATATTCTTATCGGCGATGTATGGCTCGGCAGTGGCCAGTCGAACATGGAATGGATCCTCGAAAATACCGCTGATGCCCAGACCGAAATAGCGTCGGCAAATTTTCCTCGTCTGCGGCTTTTTACCGTGGGCAAGGACATGAGTTTCAAAATGAAGGATGATTTGAAAGAAGGCCAATGGCAGGAATGCACACCGCAATCCGTACGTTATTTCTCGGCGGTTGCCTATTACTTCGGCAAGAAACTTCAGGAGGAGCTGGATGTTCCCATCGGGCTGATAAATTCCTCCTGGGGCGGAACAAAAGTAGAGCCCTGGATCAGCTGGGATCTGATTCAGCAGGAACCCGAGTACAAGGATCTGAAGCTGGAGGAACTCGAGAAAACGGCATCGCAGAATGCAAAGAACCAGGCGAAGTATGTTGAAGCCTTGAAAAACGACAAAGGTCTGACTGAGCGCTGGTTCGAACCCGATTCCAAAGTTACGGGATGGAAAAACATTGAGCTCCCCCAGGAGTGGACCCGTTCAGAAATTGGCAATACGGATGGCATCGTCTGGTTCCGGCGCGAGTTCAATCTCCCTGGCGAAGCCAAAGGTGAGTCTACGCTGAGCCTGGGACCGATCGATGATGCGGATGTCACATATGTCAATGGGGTACAGGTTGGCTCGATGCATGAATACAGCAAAGACCGGATCTATAACATTCAACCTGGGGTACTGAAAGAAGGAAAGAACCTCGTTGTGGTGAAAGTAACTGACTTCCAGGGCGGAGGCGGGCTCTACGGAAAACCTGAACAATTATTTATCGAAGCCAATGAGATTAAAATAAGGCTTGACGGTCCATGGGAGTGGAAGTCGTCGGTGCTGAACTCAGACTTTGGCGTTCAGGAGGTAGGCCCGAACGCCTTCCCGTCTCATTTATATAATGCGATGATTGCGCCGATCATTAACTACCCGGTCCGGGGTGTCATCTGGTACCAGGGGGAATCAAATGCCGGCGCATCTTACCGGTATCGCGAGTTGTTCCCCATGTTGATCGAAAACTGGCGCGACAAGTGGGGCTACGAATTTCCGTTCCTCTGGGTGCAGCTTGCCAATTTTATGCGCCCTGCCGAAACACCTGCCGAAAGCGGTTGGGCGGAACTGCGTGAGGCTCAGCGCATGACGCTGAGTTTGCCCAAAACAGGTCAGGCGGTTATCCTGGATATCGGTGAGGCTGACGACATCCATCCCCGCAACAAGAAAGACGTGGGCCTGCGACTCGCATACAACGCCCTGGCCATTGAGTATGGAAAGGATATCGTCTATTCCGGACCGGCTTTTAAATCCATGGAAGTGGCGGATGGCAAAGCAATCCTTTCTTTCGATCATGCCGGTTCCGGACTTGTATCCAAAGGGAATCGCTACGGCTATCTTAACGGTTTTGCGGTTGCCGGCGAGGACAAGGTATTCCGGTGGGCAAAAGCATTTATACAGGGCGATAAAGTGGTGGTGTTTCACGAAGACGTGAAGAACCCTGTCGCGGTACGGTATGCCTGGGCTGACAATCCGGATGACGCGAACTTGTACAACAAGGAGGGTCTTCCTGCATCGTCGTTCAAGACTGATTCATGGAAATGGAGTACGGATAACTAGCAAAATAGTCCTCTGTCCCGAGGGGCCCTTTTCTATCCGCCGGAAAAGGGCCTTTTTTACGGTCGGAGACATCTATCATGGGATATTGCGCGATTTGCCTTTCCTCAAATCGACTGACTGTGAGATATTCGCCGTGGAAAATCGATGGAAGGGTGGTCAAAGAACGAATGAGAAAATACATTACCCGCCGACGGGCACTTTTGTGGATTGAGATATTGATTGTGGTTTGCATCCTGGCTTTCCAATATCTATTGCTAAGAATTTTGTTGGATTGATTTGAATAATTATAGTAGCACTTATGATAGTAAAGGACATCATATTTCGTCGGCTTCGGGTGAGCGCGGCGGTCGCATTGGCCATTTTTTCTCCTGGTCTCCATGCCCTGACGGCCCAGGCGCTGATCGACCAGAAAGCCACAAAAGAAACGAAGGCGCTTTACGCGAATCTTTTCCGGATCGCGGAGCAGGGCTTCATGTTCGGACATCAGGACACGGATGCGTATGGCGTCAAGTGGATAGGTGATGCGAACCGCTCTGACGTGAAAGATGTGACCGGATCGTATCCCGCGGTGCATGGCTGGGACCTCGGCGAAATCGGTCAGCCTAACAACATTGACGGCGTGCCTTTCGACAAGATGGTGGAGTGGATCAAGGCTACCTACCAGCGGGGCGGAGTTAATACTATCTCGTGGCACCAGGACAATCCACTCACCGGTGAAAGCACCTGGTCGAAGGGTGATGCGGTGAAGGAAAGCCTTCCCGGGGGAAAAGCTCACGCGCAATACAGAAAAGACCTCGATAATCTGGCTGATTTCATTGCGAAGTGCAAAGTCGGGAATACAGCTGTGCCGATAATCTTTCGTCCGCTGCACGAACACAACGGCGATTGGTTCTGGTGGGGGAAAGGGATTGCCAGTGAAGAGGACTACATTAAGTTATGGAGATACACTGTGGACTATCTGCGAAATGAAAAGAAACTTCACAACCTGATCTATTCGTTTTCGCCGGACCGAAGCCGGATTGATATGAACGATTTTAAAAATTCCTACCTGTATGCATACCCCGGCGATGATTACGTCGACATCATCGGGTACGACAATTACTGGGATGTGGGGTCGAAATACAATCAGCAGAGTGCGGACGTGAAACGCAACGACCTGGTTACTGGTTTGAAGAACATTTCAGCGATTGCTACTGAGAAAAAGAAGGTGGCTGCCCTTACGGAAACCGGCCTCGAGGCAGTGACGGATCCGACATGGTTCACACAAGTGATTCTTGAACCGATCAAGTCCGACCCCGCCATCAAACTCGCTTACGTGATGGTGTGGCGTAATGGCCGCGAGGATCATCATTATGCACCTTACAAGGGCCATGCGTCGGAGCCGGATTTTATTACCTTTTTTAAAGACGAAAGAACATTTTTTGAATCGCACCTTCAGAATATGTATCAGCAAAATAAAAATCTGATCAGGAAATGAAAATGTCGTTACTCGACGTATCCATCATTCTATGCTACCTGTTGGCCACGATTGTGATCGGGTTTGTCCTCAAGAAAAAAGCTTCGCAAAACATCAAAAGCTACTTCCTGGGGAGCAATACACTACCATGGTACATGCTGGGCTTGTCCAACGCTTCGGGAATGTTCGACATTTCGGGAACCATGTGGATGGTTACCCTCATGTTTGTTTATGGGTTGAAAAGTGTATGGGTACCGTGGCTGTGGCCGGTTTTCAATCAGATTTTCCTGATGATATACCTGTCGGCGTGGCTCAGGCGATCCAACGTCCTCACGGGTGCGGAATGGATTGGTTTCCGTTTCGGTTTTGGCCGCGGGGCAAGTATGTCGCATATCATTGTGGTGGCCTTCGCAATACTCAGTGCGCTGGGTTTTCTCAGCTACGGGTTCATCGGCATTGGAAAGTTTATCGAGGCGTTTGTTCCCTGGAGTCTTGTTTCGCCGTTCATCCCATTTGACCTGACTCCCGAACAGGTTCCCCATTTTTACGGTATCGTACTCACGTCCATTGCGACGCTTTATGTTATTCTTGGTGGAATGATGTCCATCGTATGGACTGATGTGCTGCAGTTCACGATCATGACAGTAAGCTGTTTTATTATTGGTGGTATTGCCATGAGCAAAGTGGATGCAGCTTCATTGTCGTCGTTGGTTCCCGAAGGCTGGAATAACCTGTTCTTTGGTTGGGAACTTGGATTGGACTGGAGTACCCTTATGCCTTCCGTAAACAACAAAATCGCATCGGATGGTTTCTCGATGTTTTCTATCTTCTTTATGATGATGTTGTTCAAAGGAATCTTTGCAAGTATGGCGGGCCCGGCCCCGAATTATGATATGCAAAAAGTGTTGGCGACAAAGAGTCCTTCGGAAGCGGCGAAGATGAGCGGCTTTGTTTCTCTCGTGCTACTTTTCCCAAGATATTTCATGATAGCAGGTTTCGCGATTCTTGCTCTCGTGTTCCTCCGGGAGGAATTCCTGGCAATGGGCGACAACGTAGACTTTGAGCGTGTGTTGCCCCTGGCGATAAATGAGTTTGTCCCTAACGGGTTGATGGGATTATTTCTGGCAGGTTTACTCGCTGCATTTATATCAACATTTGCGTCAACGGTAAATGCTGCCCCTGCCTACCTGATCAATGATATTTATCTTAAGTACATCAACCCGAATGCGGAGCGGAAGCAGCTTATCAATTACAGTTACCTGATTTCGCTTGCAGTAGTTGTGATCAGTACGCTAATCGGACTGTATGTGATGACCATCAACGAAGTCATACAATGGATCGTGTCGGCGCTCTACGGTGGTTACATAGCTGCCAACGTATTAAAATGGCACTGGTGGCGGTTCAATGGCCACGGCTACTTCTGGGGAATGGCTGCCGGAATTCTCGCATCGATGGTGTTCCCCTGGTTGTTCAAGGGTGTGTTACCACTTTACTACTTCCCGCTGACATTCCTGGTATCAATCATCGGGTGTTTCGCGGGCACCTATGCCGCTCCGCCCGCAGATGAAAAAGTGCTGAAAAACTTTTACCGCAAGGTGCGTCCGTGGGGTTTCTGGAAACCGGTTCACGATAAGGTAATGCAGGAGGATCCTTCCTTCATACCAAACCGACATTTCAAACGAGATCTGACTAACGTACTTGTGGGTATCGTTTGGCAAACCTGTCTTACTGTTACGCCAATATACATCATCATCCGTGAGGATCTTCCGCTTGTGACCAGTATCGTTATCCTGTTGATCACAACCCTGATACTTAAGAAGAACTGGTATGACAAGCTCAGGGAAGAAGAGCTTCACGATCTTAGGATGGGGGATGTATCGTCCGATCCGCAAAAGGAATCAAAAATTGCTACTACAAATACGTAATCATGAAATCTCATCAGGAAAAAATAAAGGCCCTTTTCGTTGAACACGAGAAACTGATCACACGAAAAAACGAAAAACAGGAGAGCGGGAATGGCATATACGACAGATATAAATACCCCGTGCTGACGGCAGCGCATGCTCCCGTGTTCTGGCGCTATGATCTGAATCCCGAAACAAATCCTTTTCTGATGGAACGGATTGGCGTGAACGCGGCCTTTAATTCCGGAGCTATGCGATGGAAGGATAAGGTTGTCCTGATGGTTCGCGTGGAGGGTGTCGATCGCAAATCCTTCTTTGCAGTAGCCGAAAGTGAAAACGGGATTGATAATTTTCGTTTCTGGGATTATCCGGTAACGCTTCCTGAAACCGAAGTTCCCGATACCAACGTTTACGATATGCGCCTTACGCATCACGAAGACGGATGGATATACGGTCTTTTTTGTACAGAACGCCGCGACCATAATGCGGCGGAATTTGACCAATCCGCCGCGACGGCCATGTGTGGCATTGCCCGTACCCGTGACCTGATAAAATGGGAAAGGCTTCCTGACCTGGTTTCGTATGGTGGACAACAGCGCAACGTTGTTCTGCATCCCGAATTCGTTAATGGGAAATATGCACTATATACCCGGCCCCAGGATGGCTTCATCGACGCCGGCAAGGGTGGAGGTATAGGGTGGGGGTTGTGCGACAACATGGAGAAGGCCGTGGTGCCTGAAGAAAAGATTATCGAACCCAAATTATATCATACGATTAAAGAAGTTAAGAATGGACAAGGCCCGGCGCCGATCAGGACACCCAAAGGATGGCTGCATATGGCCCACGGTGTACGTAACACCGCCGCGGGGTTGCGCTATGTTTTGTATATGTTCATGACCGATCTTCTGGATCCCTCGAAAGTGATTCACAGACCCGCGGGTCACTTCATCGGACCGGAGGGTGAAGAGCGCGTAGGTGACGTTTCGAATGTCGTGTTTTCCAACGGTTGGGTCGCCCGGCCCGATGGAACTGTTTTCATTTATTATGGATCGTCCGACACCCGGATGCATGTGGCTACTTCTACGATCGACAAACTCATAGACTACTGTATGCACACACCGGAAGACAACTACCGGTCTGCGGCAAGTGTAGGCCAACGGGTAGGACTAATCCATAACAACCTTCGCTGGATGAAGGAGAATAACCTAAGCCGTTGAACGTGTCTTTGAGTCCACAAAGCCTTCGCGAGGAATGCCTTGCCGAGCTTAAAAACAACATCCTTCCATACTGGCGCGACAAAATGGTTGACCATACCAATGGCGGGTTCTACGGCCGTCGCGATGGGTTTGACAAACTTGACGCAGAAGCTGACAAAGGCGTGATCCTCAACACGCGTATCCTCTGGACGTTCTCATTAGCGGGAAGACGCGTTTCGGAAGAGTATCACGGACTCGCCACGCGGGCTCATCAATACCTGATTGATCGGTTTATCGACCACGATAAAGGGGGCGTTTACTGGATGGTTGACTTTAAAGGAAATCCATCGAATACCAAAAAACAGATTTACGCGCAGGCGTTTGCGATTTATGCCCTGTCAGAATATTACTTTCTTTCACGCGACGAAACGAGTTTGAAGCATGCCCGGCGGTTATTCGATTGTATAGAACAATATAGTTTAGATCCAATTGATAACGGCTACCTGGAAGCTTTTGACCGCGACTGGAATCTGCTTGATGACCTTCGGCTCAGCGAGAAGGATGCGAATGAAAAGAAAACCATGAATACGCATCTCCATATTCTTGAGGCCTATACGAATCTTTACCGTTGCTGGCGTGATGAACGACTGCTCAGGCAGTTGAAAAATCTGATCCGGTTGTTTATAGATAAGATCATTACGTCTGATTTTCATTTTGGATTGTTTTTCGATGAGCAGTGGAACTTGCGTTCCAAAGAAATCTCGTATGGCCACGACATCGAAGGCAGTTGGTTACTGTATGAGGCCGCCATCGTTTCTGAGGATGAAAAGCTGATCCGCGAAAGTGCCGGGATCGCGGTGCGGATGGCAGATGTTGCTATCAACGAAGGGCTGGACGAAGACGGGGGTTTGCGAAATGAAGATCACAACGCTGACAAAGACTGGTGGCCACAAGCCGAAGCGATGGTGGGACTGGTGAATGCAGGGCAAATCAGTGGGAAGAAAGAATACCTGGACACGGCAGTAAAAGTCTGGAACTTTATAAAACGTAACATCATCGATCAGAAAAACGGCGAGTGGTTTTGGGGCATAAGCCAGTCAGGGGAAGTATTTATTCACGAAGATAAAGCCGGACCCTGGAAATGCCCGTATCACAATAGCCGGGCAATGTTCGAGTTAGATGAACGATTACCTCGAATGAAATAAAACACTATCTTGCCCCCCTATGAACCATTCAGATACTCCGGACCAAATAATGTTAGACATTTCAAAAGCTTCAACCCGTGGCGAAGTTTTTTCGCAGGTGGAAGATTTTCTCGTTAAAAATGGCTTCTCAATCGTTGACAGAGATTTTGATAGACCGTGGGGCGGCTTCTTTGTGATTGATGAAGAAGAGGCCCGCCGTTTCAGCCATTTCTTTTTTCCAAATATGGAAGTAGCCATGTCTCAAATGGTTGGCAAATTAAGTCCGAAGATTTTGCTCGTCGAACCGGGAAAGCGCCTGTCGTGGCAATATCACTTCCGCCGGGCGGAGATTTGGAAACTCGTAGCGGGCAGGGCGGGAGTTGTGAGAAGTGCAACCGATGAGCAGGGTATTGTCGAACCTCTTGAACGCGGCAAAGTCGTCGAGTTGCCCAAAGGCCTTCGTCATCGTTTGGTGGGCCTGGATCAAAGCTGGGGCATGATAGCAGAAATATGGCAGCATACAGACCCTGATCATCCGTCCAACGAAGATGACATTGTACGACTGCAGGATGACTTCGGCCGGTAAGAAGAATTAAATATTCGCATCACACGAAAGAAAGGCAAGGGACGTCTTTCTTTTTTTTTAAGCAGGTTGGTAAATCATACTGATGGCCAGCGTCGCTGGATTACGGGGGGTACACTACGTTATGCCTATACGCTATGAGTTCGGGAGTATCTATCGCTCTTTACCTGCTTAAAAGCATTCGGACTAACAGTCTCACCGAATCAAAACCTGTTTTCAGGTCTTTATGTAACACCCATGCTTTTCTCATCTGCGCGATTGCTCCTTTGGAGTGTCTGAATTTTGCCCAGAGGATGTGTGCTGTATTTAGGGCGTGATGTGCGTAGAACTTTTTTGCTTCATGGAGCGCACTCAGGCGTTTCTCCATTGGAAGAAACCCATTGACCTTTTTTATTACGGTTTCAAAATCCTCAATATTCTTCGCGGTGGTGATGGCCTCCCCGGAAAGGGACTTCGGATGAACCCGGTATGATGCCAGAATCGAAGGTGTATAGCCAAATGTATAGCGCGTGGCTATACGTGCCCACATCTCCCATTCTTCGCCAATGTGAACCCCATAAAATCCACCTAAATCCTCGTAGACTGATCTTTTTACACAAATACTTGCAAAATGAATCCGCTGGCGGGTCGCTAACCGGTATAGCCAGTTTTCAAGGACACACTCAACAGGGGCCTCCGCTTCCGGATAGTGTATGACGCTCCCGTTCTCATCGATACATTGGTAGCGACAAAAAGCGGCACCAATTTCCGGGTACGATTTAAACAGGTTACCCAACTCCTGGTAATATCTGTTGTGTATCAGATCATCACAATGAAGAAGGTGGATGTAGCGTCCTTTAGAGAGGTTAAGACAAGTTTCGAAATTTCGCAGGTTACCAACGTTGCAAGGCTGGCGAAAATAACTGACCCGCCCGTTGCCTATTTGCCGAACCAACTCCTGAACATCGATGTCAGTACTGCAGTCGTCAACAACTTCAATCTGCATTTCGCTTTCAGATGGCGCCTGATCAAGAACGCTGCGTAACGCCTGCTCAAGATATTTGCCGCAGTTGTAAACCGGAATCATAACAGACCATAAAGGCCGGACCACGGCATCTACCGGCGGTATTACCGGGGGCATGAGCGGGGTGCGCTCCAGGGGAAAAACTTGCCAGCTGGTCAAAAGGTGCAGTTTACGTTCTAGCCAAATTTAATGTCATCTACCGATAATTATCGCCGCTCACCGGAAATTAAACCTCACGTAAGGTTTTCTCACCTGGCCCGCTTGCCCGTTCTAATCTTGAAAGGAAGATCCTATCTTTTTAAGTGCACTTTTTTCTTAAATGGATTAAGATATTGCCATTATGGCTGGTATTGTTTGAAAGCGGTTCTTAATTAAGTCATAAAGGCAGGAATTTGCCTTCGGCATACTTTTTCCGAGTGACCGGAACGAAGCTGAAAAAATTAAAACTTTAAATACAAAACTATGAGCATCATTCGTTATAGCACAGGTGTGAACGACTTCGCACCCACAGCGTTCAGCAGTCTGATTGATCGGTTCTTCAATGAATCGGTGACTCGCGCGGGAGGTTCCCAGTATTCTTTCGCCCCTAAGGTGGATATCATTGAAGGGGACAAATCTTTCGAAATCCAGTTCGTCGTGCCAGGAATGAAGAAAGAGGATTTTAAACTTGATTTGAATGACAACGTTCTTACCGTAAGTGGTGAGCGCAAATTCACCAGGGAAAAGAACGAAAACCACTATGTTTCGATTGAAAGCCAATACGGAACATTCAGTCGCTCGTTTTCATTGCCGGACAATGTGGATACCGCAAAAATTGCCGCGGCTTACGTGAACGGAATTCTTGAGATCACCGTTCCAAAAGATGAGAAGAAGGTTCTCAAAACCACGATTAAAGTGGATTAAGTAATAGAATGGTATTTAAGTAAAACAGTAGTATAAAAGTTTAGTAGGTAGGTTTAGGTTAGGTTAAGAGCGCTTTCCCGTCGGGGGAGGCGCTTTTTTTATCTCTGCCATTTGTAATTGGCCGGATTAATCCGTTTCCAAAAGAATGATCGGGCTATGCTTCAGCAACACTTATTTTGTTTTGAGAAGAAAGCCCTAACTTACTGTAGCATCAAATTTTATGGATCCCGGTAAAAAGGGAAATGGTATGAAGCGGACAATATTTATTCTGGTTGTAGTACTGGCAGCGTGTATCGGCGGAATTTTCGGGTCCGTGATAACAATGCGTTTTTTCGATGTTTCCGGCCCGGCTTATACATCGATTGATGATCACCAAAAAAGCGTACTGACCTCGGCCAGGTACGACAGTAATTACCAGGTTCCCAAAGAGTTAAACTTTCTGGAAACTTCACGGGAAGTAATTCCGGCGGTGGTCCACATTCGAACTTCTTATGGACCGGGTGATTTTAGCCTCAATCCGTTGGAGTCGTTCTTTGATATGCCTTCACGGTCTTCAGGCAGCGGGGTGATTATTTCTGACGATGGATTTATTGCCACCAATAACCACGTAATAGAGGACGCAAGCAATATTGAGGTCATTATGAGTAATAACCAGCGTTATTTCGCCAAGCTGGTGGGGACGGATCCTACTACAGACCTCGCTCTCCTTAAGATTCGGGCAAAAAATTTACCGTTTGTAAAATATGGGGATTCTGATCGCATCACTCCTGGCGAGTGGGTTCTTGCTGTTGGTAATCCTTTTGATCTTAACTCAACGGTTACTGCTGGAATCGTAAGTGCTAAGGCGCGCAATATCGGCATCCTTCGTGACCGAAATGGACTTCAGGTTGAGTCCTTTATTCAGACCGATGCGGCTGTCAACCCCGGTAACAGCGGCGGCGCATTGGTTAACCTTCAGGGGGAGCTCATCGGGATCAATACAGCAATCGCCACGTCTTCAGGAAGTTATCAGGGCTATTCATTTGCGATACCGGTTAGTCTGGTCAGAAAAATAATGGATGATCTCCTGGAATTCGGAACTGTCCAACGCGGCCTGCTGGGGATCCAGATAACCGATTTAAACGCGGCAATTTCAGAGCAGTTGAAAATCAATACAACACAAGGTGTGCTGATCAACCGGGTTAATGAGGGCAGCGCTGCTTCTGATGCCGGTCTTCGGCAGAAAGATGTCATCGTAGGGATTAATGGTCATCCCGTACGTTCCGTCTCCGAACTTCAGGAACATGTAGCCCGCAACCGGCCCGGCACGGAAATCCAGGTTGACTTCCTCCGGAATGGAGATCCAAACCAGTTGAACGTAACGCTCAAGAACAGTGAAGGAACCGTCGCGATCGCCCAACGCGAAGTTAATTTTTTGCTCAACGGTGCTGAAGTGGAAGATGTTCAGTTCAAAGAGTTGGCGGAACTTCAGTTGGAAGGCGGTGTGCGGATTAAAGACATCAAAGAAGGAAACTGGAAGAAGGCTGGAATCAAAAAAGACTTTATCATCAGCCACATCGATAAGATTCCCGTCAACAACGTAGAAGACCTGAATCAGATCCTCGCATTCAAGAAAGGGGGCATTCTCGTCGAAGGGTACTATCAGGATGGCAAAAAGGCTGTCTATGGTCTGGAGTGGCAATAACGCCAACCATCGGACCTATCCGCTGCAAGAAGAACGAAAGGCCTTTTCCCGAAGCTGAAATTCCTTAGTTTTGCAGGGCTTTACCGTATTCGTCTATGATAAAAAACTTCGGCATATCGGAGGCCCTGCTTGATCTTGGTCTTCAGAAAAAGAATGCCGGTTCATCTACCGGTTCCCAGTGGCACAAGTCGACATCGCAAATCATCGAGTCCTTTTCACCTGTTGACGGAAAATTGATAGGTAGCGTTTATGTTTCCGGTGAAGAAACGTATAACGATATCGTAGCTCAGTCGCAAAAGGCGTTTCGCGAATGGCGCAAGTGGCCGGCGCCAAAGAGGGGTGAGGTGGTAAGGCAAATTGGCGAAGCGCTGCGCGAAAAGAAAGAATCGCTGGGTAAGCTTGTGTCTTACGAAATGGGAAAATCCTACCAGGAAGGTCTGGGCGAGGTGCAGGAAATGATTGATATATGCGACTTTGCCGTTGGCCTTTCGCGGCAATTATACGGGCTCACCATGCAAAGTGAAAGGCCCAGCCACCGTATGTACGAACAATGGCATCCGCTGGGAATAGTCGGTATCATATCAGCCTTCAATTTTCCGGTAGCCGTATGGTCGTGGAATTCCATGATCGCATGGATCTGTGGCGATGTGTGTATCTGGAAGCCATCCGAAAAGACGCCACTCTGCGCTGTGGCCTGTCAAAAGATCGTCGAAGAAGTCTTCATGACAAATGGTGTTCCTGAAGGCGTGTCGTGCCTGATGAACGGTGACTATAAAGCCGGCCAATGGCTGGCCAAAGATGAGAGGGTTCCGCTGGTGTCGGCAACGGGATCCACGCGCATGGGAAAAGCGGTAGCTCAATCCGTGAGTCAGCGACTCGGCAGGTCGTTGCTTGAACTTGGCGGAAATAACGCAATTATCATAACCGAACACGCCGATCTGGACATGTCGGTTCGCGGCGCATTGTTCGGAGCGGTTGGCACCGCGGGTCAACGCTGTACTACCACCCGCAGACTCATCATACATGAAAGCATCTATGATGAAGTCAAAAATCGCCTCAGCAAAGCGTATCAGCAACTAAGTATAGGCAACCCACTGGACCCTGCGAATCATGTTGGGCCTCTTATCGACGGCGCTGCAGTAAAAAGTTATGTCGACGCGCTGAAAAAAATCCGGAAGGAAGGTGGTACGTTTGTGATTGAGGGCGGTGTACTTGAAGGTAAGCAATATAAATCCGGGTGCTACGTGAAACCTGCCGTTGCTGAAGTCCTTCCAGATTATGATATTGTGCAGCAGGAAACGTTTGCTCCCATCCTTTATTTGATGCGATACAAGACCCTTGATGAGGCCATTGATATTCAGAACGGTGTTAAACAAGGGTTGTCGTCGGCAATTATGACTAACAACATGCGTGAAATGGAAACATTTCTTTCAAGCGAAGGTTCCGACTGCGGCATAGCGAATGTTAATATCGGAACTTCCGGAGCCGAGATCGGTGGTGCCTTCGGCGGCGAGAAGGAAACAGGGGGTGGCCGGGAATCCGGTTCCGACGCCTGGAAAATGTATATGCGACGACAAACAAATACCATAAATTACGGATCAACACTCCCCCTGGCTCAAGGAATTAAATTTCATGTGTAGGCGAAGTTGGGAAATCAAGTGCAAAGACTTATTTTTAATTGTAAAAGACTGAAATCAATATTATGACCGGAAAGAAATACCGTACCGTTATGCTCATTGACGATAATGAGATCGACAACCTCATTAATCAGAAGATGATCGAGGCGGCTTCTATTACTGACAACATCTACACCCATACCGGGGCGAAAAGTGCAATCGAATTCCTGAAGAACATGGAGAAGCTTGATGTCGCTGAGCAGGTACTGCCAGATGTAATTTTCCTGGACATTGATATGCCGTTGATGGACGGTTTTCAATTCCTCGATGAATTTGAAAAGCTGTCCATTATTGCCAAGAAGAAGTGCAAGATTGTAATGCTTACTTCTTCAATTAATCCCCAGGACTTCAACCGGTCCAAGAAATACGAGAACGTGAAGCTGTATCTCAACAAGCCCCTTTCGCACGAAAGCATCGTTAAACTGGAGCTTTAAGTAAAGAATTCCTTCGAAATAAAAAGGCATCTCACTATTGCGGGATGCCTTTTTTTGATTCGTTCTTTTACCTGGGTCAGAAGTCCGTCAGCATGGACACAAACTTGTCGTCCAGTTTGATCAACCGGGTCGGTGCAAAATAATTAACGGAAATAGTGCTTAGACGGGGAATGACTGCCGAAATTTTCTTAGCCTTTTCTTTCTTCGCCTCGCTGGTCGCAATTTTGAGAATCTTGAGGAACAACTGTATATTCTCGCAGCTGTCTTTACCGAAAAGACGGATCTGCCGTTGAATGCTGTTCGAAAGCTGATTGAATAGCTCAAAGTCGCGGAGTAGCGTATACTGAAGGGCTAGCAGCGTCTTGATTTCCAGCTGAGCGTACGGATACTTTTTCAGGCTCACATCATTGAGCAGTCCGTTAATCAGTTTAGCGGACTCGTCAAACTTCCCAATGTAGTACGAAGACAGCGCCCTGTACACGATGTAAATGATGTGCTTGGGAACGTCGTGGATATCCACTTCATAATCGAGGAAGATACTCTCATTTTCGGCGTAAAGTTCAACTTCGGTACCGGTTCTGAGGTGACGCTCAATCTTGGAGAGGAGGAATTGTGAAGGGAAAGTAAACGTGCTGTAATTTACCATCAGGTTGGCACACGCGTCATTAACTTCTTCATAATACTTTTCAGCCTGCCGGTAAACCTTATAGTGGTTGTAGTATTCCAATTTCAGAAACTCGAAAACGAGATTCAGATGGTAATAGATGGCATCCAGATGATAGCTTTCAAAGATTTTCTGAACCTTGTCGAAAATGTCTTCGATGGATTCGCCGTCCTGTTGCATATTGTCGTCCACCTCGACGAAGAGGCGGTGAAAAATATACATGGAGCTGTGATAGACATATAAGCGGTGGGATTCATAAAGTTTACCCACGTTCTGCATCTCTTTCATCAACAAGCTCAAACCAAGCTTTTCGACCTCGCCGCCATTCAGCATGTAATCACCGTACTTCTTGAAGTAGTCGGCCAGGAGATCTTCGGCTTTATCCACGGCCAGCATATAGGCCACGTGGCGGTTGTATAACTGGGAATAGTTGAAGTAGTCAGGCGAGTTGATATTTAACTTCTTCAGCGATTTATAAATCACCGTCAGTTCATTGGCCAGATCGTAGTCAAGAAGTTCCTTTTCGAGTTTCTTGAGCGTGGCGATCGAAATAGCCCTTTTCTTGGTAAACAGAACCTCATTGATGTTGGCAACTTTCCGCAGGACATCCGTTCGCGGGCTCTCCAGCTGCCCCATCAGAAACTCTTCAATCTTGAGGTTCAGACGTGAGCGAAGGGTGTAATATGCGTTGGCATTGACGTCCAGTTCCGTCATGATTTTGTTGTCTGAAAGCTGCCGCTCGCGAAGTGACTTGAGCAGATAGGCAGATTTCTCTGCATTGCTTTCGATCAGCGAATCATAAATTGACTTAAAATCTTTTTCAGAAAGTTGTTTAATGATATTCTTTAGCTTTGCCATGAGAGAGTGTTAAACAAACGGAAAATTTACAAAATTTATTACATCATCCAACACCAGCAGGTCGTTAAGGCAATAAATCTTCAAACTGATCTTTGTAGTTTTACAGGCTGCAAATATAGGATCAGACATTGTTTCAAAAAGTCATATTAGCTTTTGTTATTCTTATAATTCCGGTTTTGTGTCCCGCACAAACCACCCGGGAAAAAAATGCGCTGAAAGACCTGGCTAAAAGCCGGTGGAGTAAGGCCTTTCAAACCGTCCACAAATCGCTTCGTAAAGACAGTACCAATGTAGCGGCTTTTTATGTTTTGAGCCAGTATTATTTTCATCAGGAGAACCCCGACTTTGATCTCGATTCCGCTTATCATTACGCTGAGAAGGCGCGAGCCGGCTGGGATGCTGACTCATCAGGGCGGAAAAAGACCCGGTGGAGTCGCCTGCCTCTCGATAGTTTGCGGCTTCTTAAACTAAGAGAATCCATTGAGGATAAGGCATTTGAAGAGGCTCGGCGCCAGAATCGGGAAGAGAGCTACGTTCGTTTTATCGAAACGTATCCGCATTCGGGGCAGCGGCTTTCCGCCATCTCGCTACGAAACGCCGTCGCATTTGAAAAGGCCCTGAACCAAAATCAATATCAGGCCTTTCAGGATTTTATTGATAAATATCCCGATGCCGAACAAGTGCCTCAGGCTCGCGAGAAGTACGAACAACTGCTGTTTGAGTATTTTACGCGCGATCAGCGCCTTGAGAGTTTTGAGCTGTTCCTGCGCGACTTTCCGGCCACTCCGTACCGTGCTCAAGCCGAACGAAGTATTTTCCAGATTCTGACAGCGTCCGGTGAACCAGCGACGTTCAGGGATTTCATCGATCGGTACCCTGCAAGCCGATTTGCAAAAACTGCCGCCGACCTCTTGTTCCATATTCATGCCGAAGACTCCCGCGAATCCACATTCACTATCAATTACATGAGTGACTCGCTGCGAAACGTGGCCAGTGCCGAAAAAGATTACCTCGTACCTTTTCTGACGAAAGGCCGATTCGGTTTTATGAACTCCGCGGGAAGCGAAATAATTCCGCCTCAGGAAGAGGAAATCGACGAAGAATACTTGTGTGGAGGCATTTCCGAAGATGTAGTAGTGATGGGAGACAGGCTGATATCCGACATCGGCACAACGATATGGGCAGGCGCCCGGATAACATCAGTGGAAGACCTTGGATTCGGGTTCCTCAAACTGGAGACAGACGACGGCCTCAGGCTGATTCACAAGAGTGGTTTCGTTCCTTTGAACTTCGTTATTGAGAATGCCAGGGTAATCAATGGAAAACTTATCGCGGCCAAAGTCCGCGGAAAGTGGGGTTTATTTGCTTTCACTGGTCGTAAGCTCATCGATCCCGGTTTTGATGGAATTTTGGCAGCACATGGAGACGTTCTGGCCTTCCAGCGAGGCGATGTGATCCAGCTTTCGACTATTGCCACATTAATTCGCAACAGTGATAAGGACCTTTTCACCGAAACCGTGCATGAAGTCAGGCGAATGGGCCAGTTCATTTGGGTGCGAAAGGATTCCGCCGAAGCACTTCTGAACAATGAGCTTAAAACATTTGTCACGGCAGACAAACACGCACTGAATGCAACATTCTTTGGTGCGGTTTCTCGGACTCCGTCAGGCTCTGTAACGTATAACCAGTTCGGAGAGCCATCGGAGTTTTTTTCTAAACTGGTAGTTACGGAGCCATGGGTTGCCGGCCGCACAGGAGAGGGCTGGGTCTTGTATGATCCAACGCAACGGATTTATAAGTCGGTTCCATACGACACCCTTTCAACCTATGGACCGTTTGCCGTTGGGCACAAGTCCGACACTGTTGAAGTCCACTTCTGGAGAAAGCCAAATCACTCGCTTATACTACCGGCACCCGACAAAATCGAGTTCTTACCCGGGCGCGACAGCCTGGCGTTTTTGCTGATGGAAAAAGATAAAAAGGTCACAGTGTATGATGCGCTGGGGCGTTCGCTTTTCCAGAGTACATACGAAAAGATTCAATATGCAGGAGAGGGCCTTTTCGTTGTCAACCGTAAGGAGAAAAAGGGACTTGTCGATCTTGCCGGCAAGCCGATCCTTCCGGTGGAGTTCGATGCTATTGGCACCGCGTCAAACGGATCGGTAAGCTTGTTGAAAGCGATGAAGTTTGGTCTGTATGATGTCGAAAAGAAGAAACTGATCAAGCCGAATTCCGAGAAGAATGTGATACGGTTCAACTCATCGCTGTACACCTCTTTCCGAAACGGGCTTTTTGGGTTCATCGACGCCGACAATAAACCGGCGAGTGAATTTGTTTTCAATGAAATTTTGCCGTGGAACGATTCAATCGCGCTGGTAAAGCAAAACGGTAGCTACCATTTGTACAATGTTTTTACCCGTCAGAATGAAATTTCGGGGATAAGGAAGTTCAGGCCGGTTCTTGACACCCCTGACGAGAAAGAATACATTTTTTTCCTGAAAGATCAGGCAGGAGTTGTTAATAACAGAAAAGGCGTAGTTATCCCGCTCAATTTTAGTGACGTTGTAAACGTCGGTTCACCGGAAAAGCCTACGTATTTTACGGAAAAACATGTAAAAGAAGCCTTGTTATTCGTGGTGATTTACTACGACAACAACGGAAGTTTAATACGACGGGAAGTCTACGAACCTGAAGAGTACGAACGCATCTACTGCAGTGATTGATTTGCAGCTCCGATGAATGTTTTGACTTTCCGTTCAACCAAATTTGGGAAGTTCATTACCTTAGCACCATGAGATCATTAATCTGTTTTTTTGTCGGTATCTTTTCTTTTTTGGCCGCCAAATCACAAAACGTTGACCGTCCACGCCTTGTAGTTGGAATTGTTGTCGATCAAATGAGGCAGGAATACTTGTACAGATTCTATGACAAGTATGGTGCTGACGGGTTCAAGAGACTCATGGGTGAGGGGTACGTCCTGAAAAATGCACATTACAACTATGCACCCACCTACACGGGCCCGGGCCATGCGTCGATTTATACCGGTACAACGCCTGCGATACACGGTATCGTTGGAAACGATTTCTATGATAAAGGCTTGAAAAAAATGGTCTACTGTGCGGGAGATGCGAACTACACAGCGGTTGGAGGGGATCCGAAATATGGACAGGTATCGCCATCAAGAATGTTGACCACGACCATAACGGATGAATTGGAGCTCTTTACAAATAAGGAAGCAAAGGTAATAGGGGTATCGATTAAGGACAGAGGGGCCGCCCTGCCAGCTGGCCATATGGGCGACGCTGCATACTGGTTTGACAAGTCCAACGGTCACTTTATCTCCAGTACCTTTTATATGAAGGATCTTCCGCAATGGGTGAAGCAATTCAATAGTAAGAACCTTGCTGATATTTATCTGCAACAGGAATGGAAGCCGCTGCTTCCGGTGGAAAAATATACTGAAAGTGGTCCGGATCTGTCGCCCTACGAGCGCAAGTTTGCCGGGAAGGATAAATCAACCTTTCCATATAACCTTAGCACTATGCGCAAAGATAACGGGGGTTTTGACTTGCTGACGTATACGCCGTTTGCCAATGACTACGTTACTGAATTTGCAAAAGCGGCAATCACTAATGAAAAAATGGGGAAAGATGCGGTTCCGGATTTTCTATGCATTTCGTACAGCGCCCCTGATGTCCTTGGCCATGCAATGGGTCCGCGTTCCGTAGAGCTTCAGGATATGTACATGCGGCTTGACCGAAACATCGCAGATCTACTGAAGAAACTCGACCAGGAAGCCGGAGCTGGAAATTATACGGTCTTCCTTACCGCCGACCATGCAGTGGGTGAGGTTCCGCAATACTTGAAGGATAACAAGGCTCCTGCCGGATATTTTAATCAGAGCCGGGCCGAAGTAATGTTGAGGGAGTTTCTTGAAGGGTACTTCCCCGGAAAAAACCTTATTGCCAACATAAGCAATGACCAGATATTCCTGAATCATGAAGCGTTTCAGGGCGCACCAAAAACATCCGGCCTCGACTTCTTTATAGTAGCGGAGCTTATAGGAAGGTTTTTTATGACGTTGGATGGCGTGGCCAATTACTACACCGAAGGCGTGTTACGCCAGGGAAAATTTGATGAAGAAGGTATTAAGGGAATGATGATACGTGGATACCATCCGAAGAGATCCGGAGATGTAGTGTTTGTACTGGAGCCTGCATGGATGGATGCCTGGGCCGTTCAGGGAACCACCCACGGCTCTCCTTATGCCTACGACACGCATGTGCCGATTGTATTTTTTGGCAAAGGCGTTAAGAAAGGTGAAAGTACCCGCAAGCACGCGATCACTGATATTAGTCCCACGCTTTCAATGATTCTCAATATTACGCTTCCCAGCGGCACGACAGGCTCACCTGTGTCGGAGATGTTCGAATGAATCGGGAAGGGTTTTTCGATTGCACCTCAGGCGAGAGGAAAGCGCTTTACAATAATCCCATTTTCAGGAATATGGGAAAGGATACGGGGAGGGTTTTCTCTTCAGGCCACAACGGAGCAATACGCTGGCCCAATTCTGAAACGGGATTTCTGTGTTGTGCCTTTATGTAGGCTTGAGTAGCTGACCAGCTTTCCAGATATCCGAGGAGATGCCGGGCCGTCCATTCTGTTTCGATGAAGAAATCCGGTGTTTCAATCAATTTAAAAGGGAAGCTGATCGTTGAATAACGACTTTCAACCAATCTTCTGGCCGGATCCCAATATTGGTCCACTACATTGTTGTAATAGTCTGTTACGATGGCGTCGACGTCAGAATTAATCTGCAAGTGAGCATAACCCCAGGCGGCGAAGACTCCACCGGTTCGGACGACGCGCTGCACTTCGCGGAAGAACCGATCGGTTTGAAACCAGTGCAACGCCTGGCCTACGGTTATCAGATCGAATGAGTTATCGGGCAACAAGGTTTCTTCAGCTGAACTGATCAAATACTTTACATTCGGCAACTCTGGCGCATTAGCGAGTTGTTGTTCACTGATGTCGGTGGCGATTACCGATTCAAAAGTATTTGCCAGTCGTTTCGCGATCTGACCATTTCCCGTGGCACAGTCCCATGTGTTTTGCTTTTCCTTGCAAAAGGAAAAAATAAAATCATAAAGCGCTTCCGGATACGTGGGACGGAAGGCTGCATAGATTTGAGAATGCCCTGAAAAGAGATCCTTGCTTTTCAATTCAGAAATAAGATACAACAAACCTGACCTAAAATGAAATAGGCTGGCACAAGCCAGCCTATTTCAGTGTCGTGTTGCGTTTATGACTTGACCGTCAGCGCAAGCTCCTTGAGTTGGTCGTTTGAAATCGTCGAGGGTGAATCGATCATTACGTCGCGGCCCGCATTGTTTTTCGGGAATGCGATGAAATCTCGAATCGAATCGACGCCACCGAAGACAGCGCAGAGGCGATCGAATCCAAAAGCGATACCACCATGTGGAGGTGCGCCGAATTCGAATGCTTCCATGAGGAAACCAAACTGTTTTCTTGCCTCATCTTCGGTGAAGCCGAGATGGTTGAACATCATTTGTTGGGTAGGCCTGTCGTGTATACGAATAGAACCGCCACCCACTTCGGTGCCGTTGATCACCATGTCGTATGCATTTGCCCTGACCTTGCCTGGATCAGTATCCAGGAGTTTGATGTCTTCGGGTTTCGGCGAGGTGAATGGATGATGCATCGCGTGATATCGTTTGGTCTCATCGCTCCATTCCAGCAATGGAAAGTCAAGCACCCAAAGTGCCGCGAATTTATTTCTGTCGCGAAGGCCGAGTTTCTCACCCATCAAAAGGCGTAGTTCATTGAGTTGTTTACGGGTGGCATAAGTGTCGCCGGCAAGTAGAAGGATCAGGTCACCGGGTTTTGCATCAAAGTTTTCCGCCCATGCCCGAAGGTCTTCGGTGGAGTAAAATTTATCCACTGACGATTTGAATGATCCATCGGCCTTGCACTGCACATACACAAGACCTTTGGCGCCGATTTGCGGACGCTTCACGAAGTCGGTTAGTTCATCAATTTGTTTGCGGGTGTATTCTGCGCATCCCTTCGCGCAAATCCCCACGACGAGCTCAGCACTTTCAAAAACCGGAAATCCTTTCCCTTTGGTAAGTCCGGTAATCTCAGTAAACTCCATCGCGAAACGTGTATCCGGCTTGTCTGATCCAAAGCGTGCCATCGCCTCGTCATATTTCATACGCGGAACTTCCGGAAGGTCGGCACCTTTGACAGTCTTGAACAGATGTCGTATCAGGCCTTCGAACGTGTTTAGGATATCCTCCTGGGTGATAAAGGACATTTCACAATCTATCTGAGTAAATTCCGGTTGGCGGTCTGCACGAAGGTCTTCATCACGAAAGCATTTAACAATCTGATAATACCGGTCAAAGCCGGAAACCATGAGGAGTTGCTTGAATGTCTGAGGAGATTGGGGCAGCGCGTAAAACTCGCCATGATGAATTCGTGAAGGCACAACGAAGTCGCGGGCACCTTCAGGTGTGGACTTGATCAAAACCGGCGTCTCGACTTCGATGAAATTTTGTCCGTCCAGATAAAGCCGGGTTTGCTGCGCTACCTTATGGCGGAGCATGAGGTTTTCACGAACGGGATTTCTACGCAAGTCCAGGTAACGATATTTCATCCGGAGTTCGTCGCCGCCATCTGATTCGTCCTCTATGGTAAAAGGAGGGACCTTCGCGGTATTTAAAATAGTGAGCTTGCTGACTTTTACTTCGATGTCACCGGTTGCCATCCGGTCGTTCTTAGAGACGCGTTCGACAACGGTTCCCTCTGCCTGAACCACAAATTCCCGCCCCAGCGTTCTGGCCGTATCGAGTAGCGTTTTTTCAGTTTTTCCTTCTTCAAAAAAAAGTTGGGTGACACCGTACCGGTCGCGTAAATCGATCCACAAAACGCTTCCTTTGTCCCTTACCCGCTGCACCCATCCAGCCAGTATGGCTTGTTTGTTCGCATCGGTGATCCGGAGTTCACCACATGTATGAGTTCTTAACATGGCAGATTATATTATTTTTGCACCTTAATCCGTTTTATCGGATAAGGCGCGAATTTAACAATACTTTCCCTCGGATTGTGCTATGCTAAAAATTAAAAGTAAAACGTTGGCCATCATGGTGTTACTTGTCACGGCCTGTCTTGTTGGCTCGGCTTTTCAGAAGCGTAAACTAGTCAGAATCAAGGTAGACGAAAGGATATCGGCGATGATCCCGAAGGACTGGATTGCGATGGATGGTATGGATTTCACGCAGCGTTATCCTTCCGTGCGGGCACCCCTCGCCGCCTACACGGATACCGACCGATCCGTAGACTTCAGCATTAATGTTTCCGCTACTCAATGGCCGGACGGAAATCTTGAGATGTCACAGCGTTTCTTTAAATCCAGTATCATGAACATGTTCGACCGCGTCGAAATGATCGACGAGGGTTTCAACGCATTCGGGAAGGAGAAGCTGATATTTTTCGAATTTGAATCGCGGGTTGAAGGAGACCGACGGGCAGAAGGTTTCCAGCAGCCAGTTCTAAAATATACCTACATTCAATATTGGGTTCGTTCCGATCGCACGATTGTTTTTACCTTCAACGCCCCTAGGCGCGTAAAAGACGAATGGCAGGAAACGGCCCGCGAAATGATGACCTCCTTAAAATTAAAGTAATACCTTTGCCGGAGGTTGCCAGTTTACGATGGAGTTGTTCACCGACGAGTATTTTATGCGCGAAGCGCTAAAGGAAGCCCGCAAGGCGCTTGACATAAGCGAGGTTCCGGTTGGCGCGGTCGTGGTTTGCAGAAACCGTATCATTGCACGCGCTCATAATCAAACGGAGAAGCTCACGGATGCGACGGCCCATGCTGAAATGCTTGCTGTTACGGCCGCGGCAAATCACCTTGGATCGAAGTATCTGAATGAATGCGCGTTGTACGTCACGCTCGAACCCTGTGTAATGTGTGCGGGAGCACTTCACTGGGTTCAGCTTCAGAAGCTGATCTTCGGCGCGCATGATGTTCAGCGCGGGTACAGTCTCGTATCCTCACCATTGCTTCATCCGAAAACTGAAGTGATCACAGGAGTTAAGGCGGATGAAAGCAAACAACTCATTGACAGCTTCTTCAAAACACTCCGCAAGCGAATCTAACTGAACGAAATAAAAAATCTTAAACTTGTTAATTCGAAAGCAATGGCTATGGAACTAAAAGGAAAAGTAATTCAATTGTTACCCCTGCAATCGGGAATGGGGAAAAAAGGTGCATGGAAAAAACAGGAATTCATTCTTGAGACGGAAGCCCAGTTCCCGAAAAAAGTTTGCCTTTCAATCTGGGGTGATAAGGTTGATCAATACAACGTTTCAGTTGGTGACCAACTTACGGTAGCAGTGGATCTGGAAAGCCGGGAATACAATGGTCGATGGTATACTGAAGCAAGGGCGTGGAAAATTGATAAGACCAGCCAACAATTTGATGCGCCGCCTCCCGCTGAAGAGCCTTATACTCAGTCGTCGTCTTCTTTGGACGATATGCCCTTCTAGGCGAATTTTAAGTGTATGGCACAACTTTAAAAGGAAAAGTGGAGTCGATGTTACATCAAATTGTATATTTGGCTCCCTGCCACCAAACTGTCAAAATGATTGTTTGTGAAACGTGCAGGAACATTTGTTTAACCCGTAAATCATTTTCATTATGGCTTTTACACTGCCTCCGCTTCCGTATGCTTTCAATGCACTTGAACCGCACATCGATGCAAGAACCATGGAGATACACCATGGCAAGCATCACAACACTTATGTTACAAATCTGAACAACGCAATAGCCGGAACCGATGCTGAAAAGCTAAGTATAGAAGAGATCTGCAAGAACATTTCAAAGCATCCGGTTGCAGTCAGAAACAATGGCGGTGGTCATTACAACCACTCGCTGTTTTGGACTATTTTAAGTCCTAAAGGTACTGGAACCCCTTCGGGAGCAGTTGCCGATGCGATCAATAGCGCATTCGGAAGCTTTGACGAATTCAAGACCAAATTCGCCGCCGCCGCTGCAGGGCGTTTTGGTTCAGGATGGGCATGGCTCATTAAGGATGATAGTGGAAAACTCAGCATTACGTCAACGCCCAACCAGGATAATCCATTGATGGATGTCGCTGAAACCCGCGGCACTCCGGTGCTTGGTCTTGATGTATGGGAACACGCATACTATCTGAATTATCAGAACCGCCGTCCCGATTATGTTACCGCATTCTGGAATGTTGTAAACTGGGATGAGGTCGCAAAACGATTAAAGTAATTCAATTAAAAAGGCTTCCCAACGGAAGCCTTTTTAATTTCTTCTGATAACATAGACGATTCCCGCCCGAATGGCAAAATCGACTTTGAAATAGAAATCTCCCGTGGCTTCAAAACGAAAATGCTCGTTCATCGGTATAACCCATCCTCCTCCTAACACCAGGTCATTCTCACCTATCAGAGCTTTCATTTTCAGGAAGGCATGTTCCGCCGGATACCATCGGGCGCCAATTGTAAAACTGAATTCGTCGTCTGTCCAGATCTCCATACCCGCGCTGGCGGTTATAGCAGATGAAGCGATGTAGTGAAACTCTGCTCCAAATTGCGCTTTTTGGAACAGATTAATGTTATCTGTTTTTACGAAATCCGTCTGCAAGCCAACCATCATATCATGTGCATTCTGACCTGATGAAGGTAGGACCAGCACAAGCATCAAAAGGAAAAGAAACGACAAGCGCATAAACATGAAGCGCAAATATGGCACCAGTATAATTAACTGGAAATGGTATTTTCATGGGTAAGCGAAACAAGTCACATAATCAGACCCGATGGCATCGCAGGGGTTAATTTGTTATGACCTTGATTATGCTTTAACTTTCCGAAAACTTAAATGTGAGAAAAATCTTCAGGATACTACTGTTCTCTTTACTGGTCCTGATAATCGCGGTAGTGATCTTTATCCTGGCAAGTCTTCAGCCCGTCGATAGAAGTCCTTATACGGAAGCATCACATTACCGAAGGATGATGAATCAGCTGGATTCGCTAAGCGGAATACCAGTTCCGGAAGGCCGTCATGGCCTGCGTCTTGGTTTCTCGAAGGTCAACCTTACCCCACCATATCGGGTTGCCACCGCAGGTTACGGTAAACGTCGGGGCAGGGAGTTCACTGCTGTGCATGACTCGTTGTTTGTAAGGGCAATAGTTGTGGAAAACGGTTCACAACGCGTTGCAATCGTCAGTGCCGATCTGCTGATCATACCACCCAAAGTGACGGAAGAACTTCATTCCCGGTTGCAGGAAGCAGGATTCTCATTGTCAAATACGTACCTCAATGCTACTCATACGCACAACAGTATCGGCAACTGGGGTGAAGGGGCGACCGGATTTATTTATGGCTCTTACAGCGATTCAATTGTAAATTTTATTGCAGAACGTATTGTCGAAAGTATTACCCTGGCAAATCGTGAACTTGTTTCGGCAAGCATCCGTACGGGATCCATCATGGTTCCTTCAGCAGTTCGAAACCGACTCGATCGTGAAGAAGGATCGGTTGATTCCTTACTACATGCAATAGAGATTACGCTTGCCGATGACCGGAAGCTGGTGGTCACAAGTTTCAACGCCCATGCAACTTGTCTGTATTCCGATGACTATGAGTTATCACGAGACTATCCGGGTGCGCTGGTCGACAGTCTCGAATCGATGGGGTACGATTTCGCGATGTTTTTAGCGGGTGCAATGGGTAGCCATGGTTTGAAGGCACCCGAGGCCGGTAAACCTTGTCTTGGCTGGGTTGCCCACGAGATAACCAATCGGTTTACCGATTTACAGCCAAACCTCGCGCAGATGCAGGATAGTACGCTTATGATGGTACGCGTTCCTCTTTTTCTGGGAGAGGCCCAGATTAAGGTGAGTGAAAACTGGCGTATCCGACCATGGTTGTTCCGGTCTGCCTTTGGCGAATATCAGACTTATCTTACGGCCTTGCGATTGGGCGACATCCTTTTGATGGGCACGCCGTGCGATTTCTCGGGTGAGCTAACGGAAAGCATTCGGGTCGCGGCGCGGGAGCAGGGGTTTCATGCAATTGTCACTAGTTTCAATGGCCACTATATCGGTTATATCACTGCGGATAAGTACTATGACAATTCCCACTATGAAACCCGACTGATGAACTGGTATGGCCCGGGCAACGGAGCTTATCTTACCGAATCGTTGATTGAGCTTCAGAAAGCGATTTACTAAATGGATTATCCTGTACTCGATATTGTTGACGAGCTCAAGTCGAAGCTTGTTTCGTCTCCGGTCACCATTGTCCAGGCGCCTCCGGGTGCAGGCAAGTCTACAGTTCTGCCGTTGGAACTGATGCGTGAAGGATGGCTCGGCGAAAACAAAATCATCATGCTTGAACCGCGGCGTCTGGCTGCAAAAGCAGTAGCGGAACGCATGGCTGATCTGCGTGAACAAAACTGCGGTGATGAAATTGGTTACCGTGTTCGATTCGATTCGAAGGTTGGTAATCGCACTAGGGTGGAAGTAGTTACTGAAGGAATTCTTACGCGCATGTTACAGCAGGATTCAGCGCTCGAGGGTGTTGGCTTGCTGATCTTTGACGAATTCCACGAACGGAGTATTCATGCTGATCTCGCCCTCGCGCTGGCACTTCAGGTGCAGCAGGTTCTGCGTCCCGATCTCCGCATACTGATCATGTCGGCAACGCTTGACACGGCTGAATTATCAACGATCCTGAAAGGAGCTCCGGTCATCACTTCACAGGGCAGACAGTATCCGGTCACTATCCGACATGATGAAAAAGCTTCTGATGATTTTCCGGTAAAGCGTGTACCATTCGTTATAGGCAAGGCGCTACGTGAGAACCCCGGCGATGTGCTGGTCTTCCTTCCCGGAGCGGGTGAAATCAAGCGTGTGGCTCAGGAGTTGGACAAACAGGAGTTGGATGCAATAGTCTATCCATTATATGGCGACCTTTCGTTCCGCCGTCAGCAGGAAGCGATACTCCCCCGCAAGGACGGAAAGCGCAAAGTGGTTTTGGCGACGTCGATCGCGGAGACCTCGCTTACGATTGAAGGAATAAGAACGGTTGTAGACGCTGGCCTTTCACGGGTTCCACGTTTCGATCCACGGAGCGGACTAACGCGTCTGGAGACTACACGGATTACACGCGATGCCGCCGATCAACGTGCCGGTCGGGCCGGGCGCCTTTACGAAGGTATGTGCTACCGTATGTGGACACAGGGCGAGCACCTTTTCCTGGCGGAGAAACGAAAGCCTGAAATTCTGGAAGCAGACCTTGCCCCGCTGGTTCTCGAACTCGCCAACTGGGGCATCAGCAATGTTGATGACCTTACCTGGATAACGCGACCCCCGCGTGGTTCCGTAGCACAGGCATGGGATCTGCTGGAACAACTCGAGGCAATTGATGAAAGGGGTATAACGAAGCGTGGGAAAGCGATGCTTCAACTGCCAACGCATCCACGAATCGCACACTTGTTACTCGAAGCGAGAGATGCACTCGCACATCGCAAGGGTATGCTTGCGCTCGCCACAGATGTTGCCGCGCTCCTCGAGGAACGCGACCCGCTAGAAAGAGGGACAGGCGCGGACCTTACGCTTCGAGTTGAAGCGTTGCGTAAATGGCGTGCTGGCGAGCGTTTGGCTGTCGAAACCGCGACGCTCGAACGAATTGAAAGGGTTGCGGTCAACTGGCGCAGGTTACTTTCAGTAGAACCAGATAATTCGATACCATTTGCCTACGATGTGGGTGCGCTCCTTTGGGCCGCCTACCCGGAACGATTAGCTCAGCAACAAGGCAAACATAGTCCGCGGTTTAAATTATTGAATGGCCGCAATGTTTACGTGGCACAATCGGATAGCCTTGTTTCCGAGCCCTGGTTGTGTGCCGCGCAGGTCGACGCCGGAGCGTCTGAAGGCAAGGTGTTTCTGGCTGCACCCATGAACGCGGAAGAGCTGCGGCGTCACGCTGTAGAGAAGACTGTAGTGACCTGGGACGATGAACGCGGGATGGTCGCGGGATTCACCGAGAAGAGAATCGGGCCGTTACTTCTGGAAAGCAAACCTTACCACGCGATAAAAAATGATCAGCGTATAGCCGTTGTGTTGGAGTACGTGAAAACGGCTGGCTTGCACGTGCTGGGAAATCAGGAAGGCATGGATCTTATTCGAAACCGGATACTTAGTCTGCATCACTGGCGGAAGGCTGAGGAGTGGCCACCGGTTAATGATGCGTATCTGTTAGAGAACCTGGACGACTGGCTCGCGCCCTTCATTCAGGATGTCAGCCGCAGGGGGGAACTCTTAAAACTCGATACGCCCTCGATGATACGTACCTTACTTCCCTGGGAACTCAGCCAGAAGCTGGACCGACTTGCCCCTGAGCGTATTCAGGTTCCAAGTGGATCAATGATCAAAGTGAAATACCATGCGGACGGAAGTCCTCCTGTGGTGGAGGTTCGCCTTCAGGAAATGTTCGGGCTTGCCGAGACACCTGCTGTAAATGAGGGGCGAACAAAAATTCTTCTTCACCTCCTGTCTCCCGGATTTAAACCCGTTCAGGTAACTCAGGATCTTAAGAGTTTCTGGCAGACCACCTACCATGAAGTTCGAAAGGAACTACGCATGCGTTATCCAAAACATCACTGGCCCGATGACCCATGGAATGCAGAACCTGTCCGCGGAGCAAAACGACGGAATGTGAATTAGGCCCTCAGCGTTTCAACGTAACGTTGAATATACTCCTGAAGCATCTTGCGTTTGTACTGCATGATGAAACGTGGGTGCGGCAAGGGGATGATTTCCTGAAAGTAGTTGTGTTTCTGATTAAGACTGTTCAGGTATTTGAAGTTTTCACCTTCGCCGAGGCAGTAGGCACGGACACGGTCTATGTTCATGGACAGCTGCTTTTCCAGGCAGTCTATCACAAATGGCTCGACAGCGGTCTTCAATTTTGGAATGTCATAGTAGTTGAGGTTTTTTCCGTCTTTGATAAACCCCAGTGGACTAAGTGCCGTAATGAAATAATCTTTGTAGAACTTCTTCGCACCACCATAGGCATCAATCATCATGTAAATGAACGTTGACGATAGTTCCGGTTTTTTCTGGAAGTTGTTGTCAATTCCGCAGTACAATTCAAGATTAATCGGATCCGTAAATGGAATGCCCGTTATTCCTCCGCCGAATCTTCCGGGGTTGATTCCAAGAATAACACGACGTGTATTCGTATCGTTGTAAAAAGTCTGATAGAATCTGGTGGTAACGTCAAACGCAGTTTTGTCCAGGAACGGATTCATGTAGGAAACCCCTGCAGGTAATCTGCGGTTGAGGTTAAGGTTTTGGTAGAAGTTGAGAACCGCATTGGAAAAGGAGTCTGCTGTCGTCATTGATGATACGTTCACTGAAGTTCGAATGCACTCTTGTAGAACTCGCGGGATTGAACCCAATTCAGCAGCTCAAGATAAAAAGGGTGTGAGCCCAGTGTTGCGCTGTCGCCGATCAGAATCAGTTTAGTTTTTGCCCGTGTCATCGCCACATTGGTCCGGCGGATGTCGCCAAGAAAACCAACCTCGCCTTCGTTGTTGCTTCTCACAAAAGAGATCAGGATAACATCGCGTTCCTGTCCCTGGAAGGCATCAACAGTATCGATTGTTATCAGTTTCAATACAGGTTCGAGGACTGCCGACGCCTCCGCCAGCTTTGTCAAGTGCTCCACCTGCGCGCGATAGGGAGTAATGATACCCATCCTGAGTTTTCGGTAAATCCATTCTGACGTCCCGGTTTCATTGATGACGTTTTCGGCGAGTCGGATGGCAAGTTGCGCTTCTTCCTCGTTGTAACGGCTCAATGTTTCGGGGTCCTGTTCTTCATTGAATCCACAGCCCGCAGTATCGATAAATTCAACAGGCGAGCTGCCTTCAATAAGAAGTTTCGTTTTAACCGAATCGTGGGCGATCAATTCGTCTTTATAAAAATATCCGGATGAAAAAGTCATGATGTCTTCGTGCATACGATACTGCACCTGTAACATGGACGCATTTTCAGGATGTCGCTTTATGCCCTTTTCAAACAACGTTTCTGCGAGTCCTTGCCGTGCTGCTTCGAATGATTTTATTGTTGGCGGGAGTTGGAAATGGTCACCAGCGAAGATGACGCGTTCACATCGAAGTAAAGGTATCCAGGTGGCGGGTTCCAGTGCCTGGGCGGCTTCATCGATAAAGGCGGTTTTGAACTTTTTCCCACGCATCACCGGATGTGAACTTCCGACCAGGGTACAGCAAATCGCTTCACTTTTGATGAGGAGGTCGTTCACAATGTAAAACTCTAGGGCATCCGCATCTGCCTTAAGAATTTTGGCTTCCTGCAGGAGCATTCGCCGTTGTTCCTTTTCGTAGTAGCCAAATTTGCGTTTGTATTTGAATGCCGCGGTACGGATCTGCTCCATCTTCTTCCGTAGTTCGCGCAGTTCCTGATAGTGTGGATGCATTGCTATTCGGGCGTCAAGCGTTTTGCTCAGGGATTGTTCCGTCACGCGGGCGGGGTGACCAATGCGCAACACCTCGAGCCCCAGTTCAGCGAGCTTATCAGCGAGAAGGTCAACGGCGGCGTTACTTGGGGCGCAAACCAGGACCTGCCTTTCATCCTTTATTGTTTCGGCTATCGCGTGTACCAGGGTAGTTGTTTTTCCCGTTCCGGGCGGACCATGGACAAAGGCAATGTCGTCGCATTCGAGCACCATCCGGAATGCCTGTTGCTGACTTTCGTTCAGTTGCGACGGATACACAGGCGCTTTTCTATCGGTTCGCTTCCCGGGTTTGGCGCCATCGCCGAGCAAAAGTTCCCTGAATTTGGCTGCTCTGCCACTGTCTGCCTTGATCACTTCCCTGAGGGCAAATTCCATCTCGCGATAGCTCATCTCGTCAAACATGACATCCACACCCAGCAGGCCGTCTTCAATCCAGTCGGGTAACTCATCTGCGTTGAGCGTAAGCACCATGGTATTGTCTTTCACGTAGTTTACTACGGCGTTTGCGTGTTCCTTTTCAGGGGTACCTGCCGCGTTCGAAAAGATGCTAACGGATTTGCCACTTTGAAACGCATGCGGCTGGTCAGGATGGGTGGTACGTTCCACTTCAAGGATAATCCGTTCGCCTGTGCCAATGTAATCACGCTTCAGTTTTACAGGGTACCACGTCGTCCCTTCCTGGGTACGTTCATGCAGGGAACGTAGCAATACCTTCTGACGGTAGTAGTCCAGGTCTGCCTGTCGTTCAAGTTTTATCAGGTCCAGTGTTTTCAGTAACTGCTCGTGTACATTCATCCGGGTAAATATAACCCAGAATGTTTAAACGTCGCTAATGGAATGGCTTTCAGTGGTTGAGCACAACTTCGGGTTCGGCATGCAACAGCTTTTGCAGCTTCTTGATCTGGCTCTGGTTTTCGGTTCCGTAAATGGAATTAACCACACCTTGTTTCTCGCGCGTGGTTAGCCGCCAGCTCAATGAAGCCCGTGAGTCATTTTTCCGCAGGCTGTCCATCTTCTTGAGTATTGGTCCATAATGTTCAGCCAGATACTGGATATCGATGCGTTCAATCGGGCCGTCGAACCAGGAGCGGGCATAGCTGATCGCCATATCGCTGTTGATGTCCTGAAAATTTTCAAAGTTGTTGTACACAGAACTGATGGGCTGCGTCACCGCGTCGATTAAGCTGGGTTCAAGAGCAGGTGGTATTTTGTTAAGCTTCGGGGAATCGCGAATTGAAATAAAAACCACGCCGGATGTGTTCTCTGCAATCCATTCCTTATACGCGTACATAAATCGGACAGCATCCCCAAGTCCGAAATTATCAGAGATGCCGGCATCCATTATTGAAATAGCCGGCTCGGTGGGAAGCGTCGTGTTTGGCGTTATGTACGGAAATGTCGCACTCATCCGAAGTGCCGACAGAAAACGCAGGTTGGGCGCACCCTGGTTTTTGAATATCGATTGAAAATCAACTCCGCTGATTTTGAAAAACTGGTAGTCGGGATAATTGACCATATCATAATTCATGAATCTCACAGGCCGCGAGGCGATATAGAGACGACGACCGTCATTCACAATGGTAGGAGTGAAGATCATGGTGGGAATTGCCCCTGCCAGTTCAAGGCTGTCGTACGCGGAAATCGGCTTGTCCATTAAGCCATCCGTTATTTGATTTAGCTGTTCTTCAAAGGTATAGCTGCGATCCTTGTAATACAGATCACCGCCATATTCGAACTTGGTAAAGCCAACAAAGAGATCATTGGCCAGCAAGCTGAATATAAGCGGATTCAGGTTGTCGGTCGAAATTTTTCGTCGGTGGTAAAATGAATAGGGTTTAATGTTTTCACCAAGTTTTTCGCGCAGCTTGAGTTCTCTGAAATAGCTTGCGCCGATTAGTCCGCCTGAGGCGCCCGTGACGAGCATTGTGTTTTCCCAAAGTTTGCCCTGCGTTACGCTGTCCGTATGTTGAAGTGCGCTGAACGTCCACAGCGCGGCGCGTTTTCCGCCGCCACTTGCGCAAACAAAAACGAGTTTGGGCGGAGAGTGTGGCGGAAATTTTCTACGCCAGTTTTCCAGCATCACCATGTTCGACTTTCGGTCACCTTCAATGGCTTCGACTTCGTTCAGTTCCTGAATTGATTTTACCGTATAGGCCGCGGGTTGCTGTTCATAGTCCAAACCAAAAGCCTCATACCGTTTGGTGAAATAATCATGTCCCACAAAATAGTTGACAGCAAAAAACAGCACCAGGGCAGCGGTTGCCGACCACCCGCCGAACCAGTAAGCAAACGCCCCGGCCATCATCACGAAAAAGGTTAGGAAAATAATAAAGCTCGCTGCGGCGGGAAGCTGAAACAGGGGATAATCCTTAAAAATTCCAAGCAGAATTACCAGTCCGATGATCAGCAGCTCGATGATTACCAGGTTAAAATGGTTCTGATCAAAAACCTGAATAATGGTCTGCTTGTCATAGAAGGTACTTTCTTCCACTTGTTTGAAACGCATATCGAAGTCGAGATAGTTATCGACATGCTCCTGTTTCTTACGTGCAATGTCGAGCTTCTTCATCGCACTGGCGCGGGTGAGCTTTACCTTCTTCTTGATGTTCTCGTCGATACGACAGACGACGTATTTGAATATATCCTTGTTGGTGAACCGGAAATAGAGAAAAAATACCAGAGTCATTAGCGCGTATCCACCGATGAGGCCGGCGAGATTCAGTGCCAGGCCACTGGCGGTGGTGTATTCATTATTGATTTGAAATCCGACGATCTGATAGATGTATGTAATCAGAAAAGCCATCGGGATAAGACTGTTGTTTAACGCGAATTTTGCAAACGGCCGCGTTAATGTACCAACGAATGAAAACCGGTGGCCGTCGATAATGTAGCAGCTGATGTGGAATGCTGTCACGAATCCAGCCGTTACAAGGCCGATGATAAAAAAACTCCGGAAATCAACCGTGTTCAGATATTCGGGATCGAGAAAGAGATAGGGTATTCCGAGGTATTTGCCGAAGCTTCCCGTAATCATTGCGAAAAGGACCACCCAGCAAAAGATCAGGACGATGTTCCGCTTCAGGTTGTTCAACAGGAGCTGTATCGGAAAAGAGAAGACTACTTTTAACACCCCGAATTTAATCCTGCTTAGCATAATTCACTTATTCTTCAATTTAAGAAACTTTTTAAATTCGGCATGTCGGCTTTGCAAGTTTGATTTTGCACTGTACTTTGAACCGTTATCAGGACTCAAATTCGTTGACACAGACGTTTACCATCTACCGAAGTTCCGCAGGATCGGGAAAAACCCGCACACTGGCAAAAGAATACCTCAAGCTGGCTCTACGTTTGCGCGCCCAGTACTTCAAGCATATCCTCGCCGTGACCTTTACCAACAAGGCCACTCAGGAAATGAAGGATCGCATTCTTGCCTACCTTGATGAATTCGCAAAGGGCAAGCCAGGTGACCTGGCAAATGAACTAATACACGAATTAAAACTGGATGCCCCCACGTTCCAGCAGAATGCCCAGGAAGTTCAGGCCGCGGTACTTCACGAATACTCTCATTTTTCGATCAGTACGATAGATGCCTTTTTTCAGAAGGTGATCCGGGCATTTACGCGGGAGGCGGGTCTCACCGGCGACTATCGTCTGGAAATTGATCAGGATGCGGTATTGGAAGATGTGATTGCCAATCTGATCGAGGAACTCGGAACCAACAAGGAGTTAACGGACTGGGTAGTGCAATTTGCCCGGGAGAACCTCGAAAATGAAAAGCCATGGGATATCCGGAGCAGTTTGCTCGACTTCTCGCGTGAAATCTTCCGGGAAGAGTTTAAGGTGATCGAAGATCAGGTCGTGGCAAAAACCTCCGAACCGGGGTATTTTCCCGCATTAAAGAAGCGCCTGCAGGCAATCAAGTATGGTTTTCTTGAACAGCTCGCTGCCTCCGCTCGCGAAGCTTTAGCCATCCTCTCAAAACAGGAATGGGGTCAGGGTGATCTGATTTATGGCAGGCAAGCTGGCATTTATACGATGTTGGATAAACTGGCGTCTTGCCGACAGGTTAATGACTTGATCCTCTCCTCACGGTTTCGTCAATTTGCCGCATCCGCTGAAGGGTGGCCTTCAAAGAAAACACCCCACGCTGCGGCGATTGTAAGAACGGCCAGAACCGTGGCGCCCCTGTTACAAAGGATTGCCGATGTGTACGATCGCAGTTTGGCCGACGCCTTAAGTGCCGAGGTCGCTCTTCAAAACCTCTATGTATTTGGACTGGTTTCCGATATTTCACGAAAGCTCCGTGAGTTCAAGACGGAAAACAACCTGATGCTGCTTGCAGATGCACCCAAGTTTCTGAACGGCGTAATTCAGGATAGCGATACGCCATTCGTTTATGAGAAAGTTGGATCGTTTTACCGGAACTATCTCATCGATGAGTTTCAGGATACATCAGGCCTTCAATGGAAGAATTTTCTGCCATTGCTTCTCAATAGCCTCGATCAGGGCTACTCGAGTCTCGTGGTTGGCGATGTTAAACAAGCCATCTACCGGTGGCGTGGTGGCGATTTGAGTCTCCTGCATGAGACCGTCGAAAATGAGATCGGTTCTGAAAGAGTAACCGTTAAAAACCTGAATAGCAATTTCAGGAGTTCGCGCGTGGTGGTCGGTTTCAATAACGCATTCTTTGAAGCTGCATCTGCACTGGTCAGCGCCGAAACAAATCATCCATTGCCCTCCGCGGCTTATGAGGATATTCGTCAAAATGTTTCCAAAGAACAGGAAGGGTATGTGAATGTAGTCCTCCTGACCGATGATGAAGAAACCAGGTGGAAAGATCTGGCTCTCGAACGCATCCCGAAATACCTGGAGGAACTTCAGGAAAAGGGTATACCGTTAAAGGAAATCGCCATACTTGTAAGAAAGAACGACGAAGGTCAGGACGTGGTGAATTATCTGCTGCAATACAAAGCTGGTGAGCGTGCGAAACCAGGGTTGCGTTATGATGTTGTATCGGGTGAATCACTTCGCATTGATACGGCTGCAACGGTAAGTTTGCTGGAAGGCGCGATGAAATACCTTTACAATCCCGACGACGCCCTTGCACGCGCACAGCTTGCCTTTGAGTTTTCACGAATTTTTGATGCTGATCGCTCAATTACGGAAGTCTTCTCCGTGTCGAACCAGGCAGTTTTCGAAAACTATCTTCCCGCAGAATTTGCAAACAATAAACTGCGTTTGCGGAAGCTACCGCTGTTTGAGCTTACAGAGACACTTATCGGAATTTTCAAACTTGGCCAGCAAAAAGGAGAATTGCCCTATCTGCAGGCATTCCAGAATCTTGTACTTGATTTCTTTACACGCGAACGGAATGACCTTGGCGCTTTTCTCGAATGGTGGGAGATCAATAAGGCAAAAAAATCAATCCCCGTCTCGGGTCAGGTCGACGCGGCGCAGATCACTACGATCCATAAATCGAAAGGTCTTCAATTCAGACATGTGCTCATGCCGTTCTGCTCGTGGCCTACCGACCATGATAACTTCATGGCTCCGCAGCTGTGGGTACAGTCCAGTGCGCCGGCTTTCGCAGACGCTGGTTACCTTCCTGTGAAGTATAGCCCGGCGCTGGAAAACACGCATTTCCGGAAGTATTATGAGCAGGAACGAATCCGAACCGCGCTTGACAATCTTAATGTTTTGTACGTTGCGCTTACCCGTGCTGAAATAGGACTCACCGTTTATGCACCGCATCCCGCCAACAAAGGAAGCAAGAAATCAGTTGGTACACTATTGCATGACGGAATAATGCATTCTGAATCATTGTCATCTTTTTATAATGGCGTAGCTGGCGAATTGCGGATGGGATCTCTTGAATCATTTACCGGGCATTCCGGGCGAACGTACAGTCATACCGTTGAACTGGACGAATACCAGGCCGAGCCATGGCGCGATAAGCTTGTAATTCGCCATCGTGCGAAGGATTTTTTCGAGAACCCTTCTGATACACGTCACGAGAAGATCAATTACGGAATTCAGTTACATTACGTACTGTCGCAAATCAAGCGCGAGTCAGATATCAAACACGTTCTCGAAATGATTACGGCACGGGGAATTGTTTCCCGGGATGAGGTTGGCGGACTAGAAATGCAGTTGACACACCTGATGCAGCAACCCAAAGTGCGCGAATGGTTTAGCGGAGACTGGGAAGTGAAAACGGAAATACCTATTCTCCTTCCCGAAGGCAGCGAAAGCAGAATTGACCGACTGCTCATAAAAGGCCGACGCGCAATAGTTATCGATTTTAAAACAGGTGATCCGGTAAAAGCCGATCAAAATCAGGTGCTAAAGTACCTTGACATACTTCGCCGGATGAATTTCGTGGAGGTGGAGGGGTATCTGCTTTATCTTCGTACAGCCGAAATCATTTCCGTAACGCCGTCAAGGACGCGCGTAAGCAAAAAGAAAGACGATAACCAGCTGGAGCTCGGATTGTAACTTACTGGATTCTGATCAGATAGGATTTAGGCCACAGTTTTCCGGTTACTAATATTGCTCCCGAATTCTTGTCGTATGCGATGCCGTTGAGTACATCTGCCGTCGGATATTGGGCCCTGATCTCGTTTCCGATTCGCGATAAATCAAGTTTTCCTACGACTCTTCCGTCTTTAGGATCAACTTTAACAATCCAGTTGGTTTGCCAGACATTGGCAAAGACGTAACCATTGATATATTCGAGCTCATTGAGCTCTTTGATAGCCATATTACCATCGCGAACGGTAATGGTACGCGTCACCTTGAGGTCGGTGGTATCCAGGAAATGGATTTTGTCCGTTCCGTCGCTGAGAATCAGTTGCGTTCCGTCATGCGTGAGCCCCCAACCTTGCTTAATCTTGGGATCGTATTCAAATTCCCGGATTTTCTCGTATGTCGTGGCGTCGTAAACAAACCCGATCCCGGTCTTCCAGGTAAGGTAATAGAGCTTGTTGTTCAGCACCGTAATACCTTCACCAAAATACTTATCATCGAGAATGATTTTTTTGTCGTGTGCCCCAGAAGCCGGGTTTACTTCGCCCACCCATGAGGAACCCTCCTGTCCGGTACTTTCGAGAAGCTTGTTATTGTGAACTACCAAGCCTTGGGTGAAGGCTTCGGCATTATGAGGCAGAACACTCAACACCGTATACGATAAAAGGGTAGAATCCACCTCCGTGTCATTTTCCGAAGAGGTTGACCCGCCACAAGAAGCCAGAAAAAGGACGATACTCGCCAGAAGAATCGAAAACAATGAAACTCTCATAAAACGTATGCTTACTTGCTTTTTATCCGCAGCAAAAATCATAAAAAAATAGATAAACAAAGTACAAATCGTCCAACAATCCGGTTGCATCCGAAAGTCTAAAACATTATTCCAGACCGATTACCATAAAAGCACCCCAATAGATGGGATCGGGATATTCGGTTCGTAGTTCCTTTTTTGCTTCCGTGAAACTGGTTCGCAAATTACCGCTGTTTGACCATTTCTGGTAGAACATCAGCATAAGCTTTTGAGTTGCTTCGTCGTCAACCTTGAACATACTCATGATAAGGACTTTTGCCCCGGCTACCAGAAACGCCCGCTGCAATCCAAAGACGCCTTCCCCGGCCTGAAGTTCGCCCAGACCCGTCTCGCATGCGCTCAGGACCACCAGGTCGGTTTTATCGAGATTCAGATTCATGGCTTCATAGGCGGTGAGGATTCCGTTTTCGATATTGTAGTTATAGGACGTTTTCGCCATCAGGTCACCGGCACCTTTAAGCAGAAGCCCCGTTCGCAATAAGGGGTTTCGCGTGAGAGCCACTTCGTTCCCTTCAATTTCGTCATCGCCGGACAATTGGTCCGAAGTCTTGTAAAAGCCGTGGGTCGCGATGTGAAAAATCTTCGGACTGTTCAGACTCTTGACAGCCTCTTCCGTAGCCGACGCCTCGACGTATTTGGCAGTTGCCCAGCCCTTCTGATCAAGCATAAACTGCACCTGGTTTACTTCTTTTTCGGTTCCCGGCAGCTGGCTGATAGTTCGACGTCCATCGGCTGACGCGTAAAAAGACGGGTTTCCGAACATAAAGGCTGTGTTTTCGGGGCTGCTCTGCCGAGACTTTATTCTGCGCAGGAACAAATCCCGCGTATTGCTGACCAGTACGATGTTTGAATTATCAAGAATGTATTTACCATCGGGAGTTGGAATGGACTCGAGGTTGATTTGATTATAGACACCGTCTGCGGATAGATATATCGTCGAAGAGGGGCCGACGGCGTCCTGAATGGGTTTCCAAAAAGTTGTGTAGGAGTACTCGTCGTGAATCTTTCCGGTGATGCAGTTGCGATAATACTTGAAGTACCTCGTCTCCATTTCCTTGCCATTACGGAATACGATTACCTTAGGCTTTGAAAGATCGCTCCGGATATAGATGGCGGCATAAACGACAGAGTCAGTCGGGCTGTGATTGAAGTGACGGTAGCGCACCAGTTCGATTGCAACTTCGTTCGGCTTAAGCGATTTTTTGATATCCTCGAACGTGATCCGTTTGTTGTCAAAACTTTGTCCGAAAAGTTCTGACTTGGAACTGAGGTCTTTTTCGAGTGTTTCCACATCCTGCTGAAGCCTGGTCCGGTCTATTCCGCTTTCCTGCAGTTGGACCGGGCTCATTGACAGCGCGAGCGTCAAGACTTCTTTCTTTTCAAGCCAGGCATTGTACTGATTTTGCAATTCCTGATCGGTGCTATTCATGATTCGCTCGCGGATCTTGATTGACGAATTCAGCAACAACGCTTTGGTGAGTAGCTGATAATTATACACCTTTCCTGTCAGATCGCGGAAATCATCCAGGTTTGAAAAGGCAAGTGTGTTGTAAAACTCAAAGTCGCCTTTGATAGTGTTCCAATACTTTGCTTTCTCCGCTTCGCTGAGCGCAGGAAAGTATTGTTGAATGAATGCTTCGTAGTTGGCAAGGGCTTCTTCAATAAGTTTTTTGGAACGTTTGTATTGCCGCTGCATGTAATACACGCGGCTAAGCTTCGAAAGAACGCGAACATATTCGGGATGGTTGACACTGAAAAACTTCTCATACAGCGTCTTCGAACGAAGATAGAATTCCTCGGATTTGGAATAGTTCTTTGATTGATAGTAGACATCACCTGTCAATGTATAAATGCCGGCCAGATTAATGTTGTTTTTCTTGCCGGTACGCGAACTCCATATGCCTTCGGCGATGGTCAGTGAGTTGAATGCGATGTCGAATCTGCGTTCGGAAATATACAGCACTGCGATGTTTTTCAGAATTTCTGCATTCTGAGGATTGTCTTTTCCGAGTTTATCCTCCACAATTTTACGGGCCTCAAGCATCAGGCTTTCGACCGTCTTTTTGTTGTCGCCTTTGTAAAACTTGATAATTGCCAGTTGTGAAAGCGACCTGGCCACCTCAACATGGTTTCTGCCAAATTGTTTCTCCTGACTTGCAAGGGCTTTTGATATCTGGTCTTCGGCCTTTTCGAAATCCCCCAGCTTGTAATAGATGTCGCTTAACGTCTTTTGTGTCGGAGCGGTTTTGGTAGAAATCTCCGAATAGGTTTGGATGGCAATGCGGTTAGCCCTTTGGGCGTTGCGTTCAGCTTCCGTGTAGTCGCCGCGAGCCAATAGAATTTGAGAACGGTTTATGAGCGGTTCGATCAGCCGAAGGCTTTGTGTACCATAAAGCTTTTCATAATGAGGGATTTGTTCCAGTATCAGTTTCTCAGCTTCGGAATACTTACCCAGAAGTATCAGTAGCGGGGCTAGTTCCTCGCCCGTGCTTTTTGATTCTGAGAGATCTCCTTTGGATTTTTCGATAACTGTTTTGGATTTATCCAGGTTGGCTTCGGCCTCGTCAAACATGCCTTTGATTGCATAAAGTTTTGCCTGTGTCTCCAGCAATCCGATGTAAGTCGGCTTCCATTCGGATGTCGAACGCTGGTCTTTGGCGCTTGTTATCTTGAAAGCCTCAACAAGATTTTTTTCTGCCTCTTCGTATTCGCCGAGCTTTAGCTGAAGTTGAGCGATATAATTGAGTTCGCCTGCGTAGAGGATATCCTGGTTGTCGTACGTGTACCGGAGCGCGTGTTCGGCTTGCTTAAGTGTTTTCGAAGCCTCCTCATACTTGTCACGCAATTCATTACACTGTGCAATATGATTCAGTATCACGAGTTTGTCTTTATGTTGTTCACCAATCTCAGATTCCACAATACCGTAATAACTTTCATCGTAGATTTTTCCGGCTTCTTCTACTTTGTTGGTGTAGTCGAGATAGAAGTTAGCCAGCGCGATTCTGGCAAGGTGGTATTTCGGCGAATTGTCACCGCAAAGCTCTTTTTGTGCTTCAGCAATTTGATTGAGGTAATTTTCTGCGTTTCCGTATTTCTTTTCCGCCAAAGCTACGTCGTACAAAAACCCCAGGATCAGCAGGGATGTTTTATAACTTTGAGGTAGTTGTTTTGAAACGATAAGGCCAATGGCCTGGTTCTCGAGATCCCGCGTTTTATCCCGCGATAACTTGGAATTGAATTCAACCGCAGTCAGATTTACCCTATGGAGACTGAGCCGTGGATAATTCTTTTCTATCATTTTTTCATATTCCAGACGGACACTAAGGTACTTACCGTACGATTCGGCTCTCAATAATTCGCTCAGATAATTCAGGTAGATTTCGTGAGCAAGCGCATTGGTCGGAGTAGTTCGCTTTTTAAGGTCGCTTAGATTTTCCGAGAAGGTTAATTCCTTATCACTGCTTCCTCTTCGGCCAATGTCTACCAGCGTTCGCGTCCAAACGTATTTGTAATGAACTTCGGCCAGACTGGTCTCGCCCAGAAATCGTTTTTTGCCGCGGAACCAGTTTTGAAGTTCCTGAAAGACTATATCAACATCAGGATTCTCGGCAGACGATCCCAGAACCGAAACTCTGCCCATTTGCCCGTAGGCGTTCCCGAGTAGTGTTTTGTATGTTGCGTAATCATTAAACCGCTCAAAGATCTCCGTTTCAGGAATACGCCTTACCTTGATTTCGCCGTTTTCTACTATGCTCTCCTTTTCAACTGCCCGCGAAAGAAAGTATTTATCGTATTCGTTTAACAGGGCAATGGCTTCGCGGCAAAAACCCTGACCGATCATTGCTTCAGCCTTGACCAACGCGATCTTTGCCCTCACTGGTTCTTCTATCTCAGCCGTTTTGGACAGGATCTGTTCCGCTTTGTCGATGTATTCACGTGCGATCCGGAAATTGCCATATTCGTTGTACATCGCTGCAACCGCTATCAGCGTGTTAGCATACGAGTTACTATTTTCGCCAAAGGTGGTTATCGCTTCATTGAGCGCGGTCGTTAACGTCTTATCGAAGTCTGAAAGCATACCGAGCCCAAGATTGATCCGAGCCTCCCGCAGATGAAGTCCCGGCATGTAGGTATTGTTTGCACCTAACTTTGAGACCACAGAAGGTTTGAGTTTTTTGAGGGAGCTGGAAGCTTTCAGGAGGTCTCCGGAAGCGTAGTAACTATCGATTTTACGAAGTGTCTTGTCAAACTTCTTGTCCTGCGCATAAGAAGTCGCTGAAATGAACAACAACACAAAGAGACATACCCTGAATGGTTTCATGGTTTGTACGGGTTAGGGAAATGAACCTCTAAGGTAACTAATTCGACAAAAAAAAGCGGGGTTTCCGATATGTCACTATCGAAAACCCCGCGTATAGACTCTTTTGCGGTGTTTAAACCGCTTTAAGCATTTTTGAAAGGATTTCTTTCGCAGCCTGTGTAATCACCGTGCCAGGGCCAAAAACGAAGTTCACCCCCGAAGCATATAGGAAATCGTAGTCCTGAGTCGGGATTACGCCTCCGGCAATTACCATGATATCAGGCCTGCCGATTTTTTTGAGTTCCTCAATCAATTCCGGGATCAGGGTCTTGTGCCCACCTGCGAGACTCGACGCACCCACCATGTGTACGTCATTTTCCGCAGCCTGCATAGCAACCTCTTCGGGAGTCTGAAATAATGGTCCGATGTCTACATCAAACCCGAGATCCGCGAAGCTTGTAGCGATGACTTTCGCGCCGCGGTCATGTCCATCCTGACCCATTTTGGCGACCAGAATACGTGGTCTTCGGCCATCAGCCTTTGCAAACTGATCGGACAGTTTCCGAACCTCATCGAAGTCTGCCTGATTTTTCATTTCAGCTGAATATACACCTGATATTGATTTTATCGAAGCTTTATAGCGTCCGAAAACTTTTTCCATTGCGTCGGAGATTTCGCCGAGCGTGGCGCGTTTCCTTGCGGCGTCTACAGCGAGTTCCAATAAGTTACCGATTCCTGATTCGGCGCACCTGGTAATGGCATTTAGCGCTGCCGATACGTCGTCTGAGTTGCGTTCAGCCCGGAGTTGGCTTAGCCTTTCAAGTTGTTCTTTCCGTACTGCAGTGTTATCTACCTCCAGAATATCGAAATCCGGCTTTTCGTCGATTTTGAACTTGTTCACGCCAACGATGATGTCACGGCCCGAGTCGATACGGGCCTGTTTCGCGGCGGCAGCCTGTTCAATACGCATTTTCGGAATGCCGCTTTCGATGGCTTTCGTCATGCCACCAAGTTTTTCAACTTCTTCAATTAGTTCCCAGGCTTTGTTCGCAAGTTCGGCAGTCAGGGTTTCAACATAATAAGACCCACCCAATGGATCAACTACTTTGGTGATACCGGTTTCCTTTTCGATGAAGAGTTGGGTATTCCGTGCGATCCGGGCCGAGAAATCTGTCGGCAGAGCTATGGCCTCGTCGAGTGAGTTTGTGTGTAACGACTGCGTTCCGCCGAGAACAGCAGCGAGTGCTTCTATACATGTACGGGTAACGTTGTTGTAGGGATCCTGTTCGGTAAGACTCCAGCCCGAGGTTTGGCTATGTGTCCGTAATGCCATGGATTTAGCTTTTGTCGGATTGAACTGCTGCACAATTTTTGACCACAGTAATCTACCGGCGCGCATCTTGGCGATTTCCATGAAGAAGTTCATTCCGATGCCCCAGAAGAAAGAAAGCCTCGGAGCAAAGTCGTCGATCTTGATTCCTGCCGCGAGCCCGGTGCGGATATACTCCAGTCCATCGGCCAGGGTATACGCCAGTTCAATATGGGCTGGGGCACCAGCTTCATGCATGTGGTATCCGCTGATGCTGATACTATTGAATTTCGGCATAAGCCGCGATGTGTATGAAAATATATCGGCTACAATCCGCATTGAGGGAGTAGGAGGGTAGATGTAGGTATTACGAACCATAAACTCCTTCAGTATGTCGTTCTGAATTGTACCGCTAAGCTGAGCGGGCTGTACACCCTGTTCTTCTGCGGCCACGATATAAAACGCCATGATTGGAATAACGGCTCCGTTCATAGTCATAGACACAGACATTTTGTCAAGCGGAATCTGGTCGAAAAGGATTTTCATATCGAGAACCGAATCGAT
>JAEZEH010000046.1 GCA_023417785.1 Bacteroidota bacterium | reverse complement strand
GTTCTTCTGCGGCCACGATATAAAACGCCATGATTGGAATAACGGCTCCGTTCATAGTCATAGACACAGACATTTTGTCAAGCGGAATCTGGTCGAAAAGGATTTTCATATCGAGAACCGAATCGATGGCTACGCCTGCCTTGCCCACGTCTCCGGCTACCCGCGGGTGGTCACTGTCGTACCCGCGGTGGGTGGCCAGGTCAAAAGCGACAGACAAGCCGCGCTGACCTTGCGCGAGGTTTCTCCGGTAGAACGCGTTTGATTCGCGAGCCGTAGAGAAACCTGCATATTGGCGGATCGTCCATGGTTTGGTGGTGTACATGGTTGCGTATGGGCCTCGCAGAAATGGCGGTATCCCGGACGCAAATCCGAGGTGGGGCAGGTTTGCCGTATCTACAGGTGTGTAATAAGGCTTTACCTCAATCGTTTCAGGACTTTTCCACGCCGCGGTTTGTCCGTTGCTATGGGCCGGGGGGCTGAACTGATCGAATGCTATGTTTTTAAAATCTGGTTTCATTGTATTTTGCTTTAACCTGAATAAACGGTTACTGTTTTGCCTGGAATGCTGACCATGCGTCGCGTGCGATGCGGTCTGTCATAACTTCAACGCTATACGCTCCTGCAAATGGATCGTTTACTCTTGCGAGTTGGGATTCCGACTTCAGGATCACTGATGTATTACGGGCAATTCGGCTCATCATGGTATGCTGATTTTCTTCGGGAATTACGGTTAGTCCGTTAACACCCCCTGAAATCGCTGCGATCGCCGCAACGGTGCTCTTCAGCATGTTGCCATTGGGCTGAAATTTCTCGTCAACCCATTTATCGGAATACCCGTGAACGTAGAGGTCACCGGGACTGTAGTTGTTCGCGCCGTAACCGCGTGCTACCTGGTACCAAAGCATGCGCAATGCCTTGAGCTTGCTGATATCCAGAAGGAGTTGGGTGCTTAACGGCATGCAGAATGAAACGTGTCTGATTACTTCGTCAACCTTATGCCCTGCGCCAATAAATTCTTCAATTGTCGATGCACCTCTTGTCAATGCCTCAGTAACTTCTTCAACCGGGGTCTTCGCTTCGATGCGGATGCCGGCAAAGTGAAACCCGTTATGAGACGGAAGCGCGGGCGGGAGGACCACCCGGTCCTTCCAGAAAAGATTTCCCTGAAGCTTCTCGTATTTGTAATTCTTTTCGCTTATGTAATTAATTAATTCGGTCACAGGAAATTGCGCATCGGCGAGAAAAGAAACACCGCAATGTTCCCATTGAATGTTATCCAACAGCTTTGGAAAGTTCAACAGCTTTCCTTCCGTTGCAAACAAAATTCCTTCGGCTTCGAGCTTCAAATGTTCCAGGGCGGCGGCGTTCGATACTTGTTCGTCGTGAACAACAACTTCCGGCATATTGGCCCAGATGCGGGCATCCGGTGCGTTAGTCGGAACGCCATTCAATTGAAACTTTTGAAGATACGATATCCCGGCGACGTCTTCAGCGGAGTAGTAAGGTGCAAAGTCCTGCTGATCCGGCGTTGTCCACCGAAGTGTTTCAGCTGGATCTGCGCCGCTGATTTCAGCTGAAGCCGCTTTCGTCCAGTCCGGTTTTCCGGGTTTCTGAAAGGAATCGAATAATTGATGCGCCTCTTTCATAAAAATTAATTAGTGGATCACTTTAAAAAACTAAGTAAAATACCTGCAGCCACTGCTGATCCGATTACACCCGCAACGTTCGGGGCCATCGCGTGCATTAGCAGGTGATTTGTAGGATCGGATTTCAATCCTTCCAGCTGCGATACTCGTGCACTGTCGGGAACTGCGGATACACCGGCAGATCCGATCAGCGGGTTTATCTTATTGCCTTCTTTAAGGAATAGATTCATTATCTTGGCGAAGATCACTCCGCCGGCTGTTGAGATTGCGAATGCACAGGCACCCAGGACAAATATCAGGATAGATTGCGAAGTAAGAAATACATCAGCCTGCGTTGAGGCGCCAACGGTTAGTCCAAGCAAGATGGTGACAATGTCAATCATTGGTGCTTTTGCTGTGTTAGCGAGACGTGTTGTTACGCCGGATTCTTTCAGGATGTTTCCGAAGAACAACATGCCCAAAAGCGGCAGTGCACTTGGGGATATGAATGTTGTTAACAGTAGTCCGATAATCGGGAACATAATGCGTTCGACTTTTGATACAGCGCGCGGAGGGCGCATACGGATAAGCCTTTCTTTCTTGTTGGTGAGTAACCGCATAATAGGTGGCTGAATCACCGGTACAAGCGCCATATAGGAGTAGGCTGCGATCGCAATGGGGCCAATCAAATTCTTAACGGTTGTGCCATCTGGTAGTATATTCACTCCGTTAGCGAGTTTCGATGAAAGGAAAATTGCCGTTGGTCCGTCAGCTCCACCGATAATTCCAATCGCTCCCGCTTCCGGAGCAGCGAAGCCCAGAAATAGTGCACCCACAAAGGTGATGAAGATACCGATCTGGGCAGCGGCTCCGAGTAACATCAGTTTCGGATTTGAAATGAGCGAAGAGAAATCCGTCATTGCTCCGATACCAAGGAAAATGAGCGGCGGATAGATACCCTTTACTACACCGAAATAAAGATAGTTCAAGACGCTACCCTGTTCGTAGATGCCTACCTGTAAGCCAGCGTTGAGCATAAAGGGTATGTTGCCGATAATAATACCCGTGCCAATCGGAACGAGTAAGAGGGGTTCATAGTCGTATTTAATGGCAAGGAAGATAAAAAACAATCCAACCGCTATCATCACCACGTGGCCGATGGTTACGTTGGCGAAACCTGTGTATTCGAGAAATGTTCCCATACCGCGAAACACGCCGCCTTTTTCATTGGGCTGGGCCGCCGGTGGCGTCGTTTGTGTATCAGGTGTGACACCTACCTCGGTGGTATTTTGTGAGCCTTGAGCCTGTGCGGCTGTTACCGGAAAGGTAGATTTTAATAATGCGAGGAATGCGATGATACCAAAAACTAAAAATACTTTTTTCATAATCCATCATACCGGATCGAACTGCATCCATCCGGTTTTAGTTAAGTGTCCACTTATTCAACTTCCAATAGCAGGTCACCCTGCATAACGGAGTCGCCTTCTCTGATCTTTATGTTCCGGGCCACACCCGCCTTCTCTGCAAGAATATTGTTCTCCATTTTCATGGCCTCCAGGATCAAAAGATTCTGACCCACCTTCACGGAATCGCCTTCCTTGACTAGTACCTTGTGAATAACACCGGGGAGGGGAGCCTTTACCAGACTTAGTCCCCCCGCCGGAGCGAATGACTTCTGTGGAGTTGGAGGCGGTTGTGACCGAACCAATTTCGGCGTCTTCGGTGTCTTAACTTCATGGTGAAGTTTGACTTCGTATTCGGATCCATTCACCTCCACGACCGCGATGGCATCTTCGAATGATTTGATGTTTACATTATAAGAGTTTCCCCCTATCGTGAATTGATAATTTTTCATACTAAAATCTTTTATTCAATCCGTTGACGACATTGTATATTTTCGAACTCCACGGTGAATACCGGCGTGAAATTTTCTGGATTGTAAGTACAGTGTTTTCTTCGTCATGAAGGTCGCTG
>JAEZEH010000146.1 GCA_023417785.1 Bacteroidota bacterium | reverse complement strand
AAATTATTCGGAGTGCAGATGTGAACGCAGTCGAAATCGCCCTCGCGTATCATTTGATCGTAGTCGATATAATACTTTGGTATCCCCATGGCCAGCGCCTTATCCGCAGCTTCGTTTTCGAAAGGATGGAAAAGGGCGACAACTTCAATATTGCCGGCTCGGCGGAGCGATTCAATATGGACCGGGCCAATGAAGCCTACTCCGGCTACGGCGACTTTAATGGGTTTAAGGGGTGTCATGTGTAAGGGTTTACTGTTTACTTTTAGAATGCCGCCTAAAGTAATCCAAAACGGATATTGAATCAACCTTCCAGACGTTAGCCTGGGGAGATTTATCGCATTTCTATTGAAGCCCGTTTTCTGGGAGTACCGGCCAAAAAAACAGGCTGACCGTTCAATGGTCAGCCCGCGTGTGTATTCTTTTCCGAATCAGCGCCTGTAATAGGAGAAGGTTGAATTATCAGGGTTGAAGAACTTCAACTGCCAGAATGCTTCGCCGGTTAACATATTATACATCTTGTTGATCTCGTAACGCAGGGCGATTTCACCGGTTTCAACCTCCAGGTCAGCGTTCTGCGAAGGGTCACATACATTGACAAATTTGCTCCGCCAGTATGCCTGGTTGAACGTGATCGTTTCTTCGTCCCAGACGACGGAACCTTTCATGAACTCCGCATTGAAGTTCTCGCAACCCGTCCATGGTGTGGCTTCGGCTGCGGCCCAGACAAACGAATTGTCGTCGTTAATTACAATGCCCAGTCCTTTATCCGATGTCATTGTCCATGGACTTTCTGCTCCTTCAAACCAGGTTGCGGATTCCTGATCGTAAAAATTGGCTGAAACGGAAGTTCGGTTGTTCTGAAACGTCCATTGGTCAAACCATTCTCCCTTCAATGATGGCATGTCCGGATACTGAATCGCTTTCGGATAAATTATCCCTTTTGCAAGATTAAAGAATTCGTTAGCCGGAATGATGTCTTCATTGAGTTGATCTTTACTAATAGCAACGATGCCATAACCAAGTCCATTCTTAATAGTAGAATGAACAATGGAAGCTTTGGCACCGGGGCCGATCACAACGTTAGACTGATGACTGGCCCCGCCAATATTCTCAAGACCCGCGTTTGAAATCTCGACGTAACGGAGTTTGTTGTTTTCGGAGCCGGTGTTGAACAAGAGTCCATTCCAGTATTGGTTGTCGCCTCTGGAACTGAACGTAATTTTTTCTTCTGCGAGACCTGTGGCATTCAAATACCCCGCACCTGTGACTTCAATGGTTGCGTGTTGACTTATCTTGAAGGAGGTACCTGGATCAATAGCCACGCCTGATCGAATATACAAATGATTACTTATGAGATACGAAGCATTCGTGAGTTTCTTCAAACGTGTTTCAGCGGGTGTTTCGATATCACCATAAGTCTCTATCCCATTGAAGCCGTTCCCGGTAAACGAAGTCGAGGCGTCGGCGAGATGTAACAGACGCGCTGGAATGTATGCCGCCGCATAACCATTTTGTTGAAAAGTGTTGTTGGCGAAGCCGGTAAGGGATGACATGCCGGAAACAAATAGTCCGAAACCGCCACTTTGGGCTATCGTGGTGTTAGAGATCCTGAGGGCGGCACCGGAAGTCGGGGTCCCCTCAAGGTATAAAGACGCCACCACCTGGGATCCATTCAGCGCCATGCTCCCACCACCAGTGATTGTAACATGCTCCAGTGTGTTTTCTTCATTCTTGCTTTGGATAACCAAGCCCCGCCAGTACGCAGGCGTATTTCCATATCCTCTGAAGAGGATTTTCTTATCTTCGGTTCCAATTGCGCTTAGTTTCCCGGTGGCGATATTCATCGTCGTGTGGTCAGCAAAATAAATCACAACGCCGGGCCTGATGGTCAGATCTGAATTGACGTTGATATTGGTAGTGACAATATAGTCCGGCGAGCCCTCATCGGAGAAAATATCCTCGAGTATCGTAGGTGTTGAAATGTCCTTGTTAAGGATCACCGTCTCAGGTTCATTAGCCTGGCCCGATGTTGCAGTAACCGCGATCTGGTCTGCTGCTGTTCTTCCATCTTGTCTCAATTGCAGTTCGATGATATACGCTCCCGCAACGTCAGGAGTGAAGGTTGCTTTTTTATCAGTAGCCGAAACGAGTGTGGCAAGACTTCCGGAGGGCTTTGATTTTATCGTCCAGTGGAACGTAAAGGGTTTGTTATCCTCACTGAATGATAAAGATCCATCCAGCAAAATTTCACTGTTGACAACAACAGTTCGATCTTCACCCGCTGTTGCAACAAGACGCCCTGCTGGTGAGACGGGTTCGTCATCTTCGTTACAGGAAGTGAGGGTGAACCCAGCCAATAAAAGAATGAGAGCGATGAGGTTTTTATAGTATGCCATTTTTATTTTTTGGAGATCAGACCGGAATTGACTTCGGGGAGTTGCCTGATAAAAAAAAATAAAGTGACAATTTTTTGAGAAGTGGCTGATGCAAAAAAAGGGTTACCATTGGTGGCAACCCTTTCATATAGATAAGTATTAAAGCCAGAAGCCGTTAACGTCGTTCTACTATCTTAATAATTTTGATAGCATGATATTCAAACCATAGGAACGATGACCCAGCTGAAAAGGTTGTTGATTTGTTTCGATTTTTTTGAGATAGCGGGTAAACATGGGGCTGAGCATGATTTCCCACCCGTTTCCGAATGCGAGGTTGTATCCGGCACCCAGGGTGAGATGAGAATTGATTTTGCCCAGGGGATGGTTATCATGGCTGACCCACGTTCCGTTTATTTTTTCTTCGAATGTGTTTGACACCATAAAATTCAAACCGGCTCCGGCCGAAATATTGAACCGTCGTTTACCCTTCACCCCGAAGTAGTGTGTCGCAGTCATGCGGACGCCTCCGTATCCGATAGTGCTTTTTTGTTCACGGTTTGATACCTGATACACCGGTATCACACGGACGTTGCCATCCTGCCCCTGGATGGCTAGCAGTGTGTCAATCTTTCCGGAAGCATAGGCGAATCCGATTGTCTGGCTTGTCCGCGAGTAGGTAAGTTGGCCGTCCAGGTAGAGATTTCGCGTGATTTCTTTCCCGGCGCCAACGGCAAATCCGAATCCCGCGCGTTCAGGGTAGCCGGAGCCAGTCTTTATGTTGGTTACGAGCACGTCATCATTTCCGACAGGTCTGACTGTTCTGTAGGAGAACTGCGGTGCGATGGCGGCGGTTAGCCTCCAGGTTGAAGGGCGTTTATCTTTTTGATCATGTTCAGACTCGCCAGAATGTGCCAATTCTTGTTGCGTTCTGATAACTACGACCATTTCACCTCTTGCCGAATCAGATTCTGATAATTTATGAAGTGGCTTAATATCAAAACTGTTAGCCGGAACATTTGCATGATGATCATCGACTCTTGTGGCGATGTTGTCGCCTGTGATTTGGTCTCGGGGTTTCTCCGTTCTGTCAGGTATAGCCACGATGTTGGCATTCTCCGTTTCCTCAACAGAGGCACCCTGAAGCGGTCTTTTGTCTTTCTCTGAAGTTGCAACAAATCGCTCATAGCCTTCTTCGTTCGTAGCCGGGATCGTCACGATTGTCAAATGAATGGGCATCTGTCGCGAATTGAGTCCTGCTGTAAGTCTTACCTGTTTCGTCTGCGATGCCCTTCCCGGGAGTATTACTATTATTTTTCGACTTGTTGGATACATCGCTACCTGTCTTGGTTTTTGATTGTTGCGGTAGCGAAGCGTCCAGAATTTCATTTGAATCGCCGATTTGCATTCCACCAATATTATGAGAACCATTTGCCGTATCTGCGGTCCTTCTATTCGGCGTTGCGGGGATAGAATCATTTGACGAATCGACCTCCGAAACAAATACGTCGGTGCTTCCACCTCTGGAAAACATCCCCGGCATGCCCTCACTTATTTGATCTTCTGAAACAATTGAAGACAGGTTCCCTGCCGCCTCATCTTGTTTTACTTCCGGCCATGCCAGATATATAGTGATCGGGAGAATAACGAGTAATCCTTTCCACCAGTGACGGCTAGCAAAATTGTGTTGCTTACTGGAACCAGGAGGTGGGGGAATAATATCTGCGGCAATTTTGTTCCAGCCTTTTTCGGGCGGGTCTGCTTCCAGATCATACAACCGCTTCCCTATGTCGTCAAAATCTCTTCCGGTTAGCATGGTTCAGAAATGGTTTTGTTCTCAACAAGTTTTTTCAGGTAGGCCTTTGCCTTAAACAGCTGCGACTTGGAGCTGCCTTCAGCAATCTTCAGCATCTCAGCAATCTCATTATGGTTGTACCCTTCCACCACATGCAGGTTGAATATCAGTTTGTATCCATCAGGCAACCTGTCGATAAGCTCGAGTAACTCCTGGTTGGATAGTACACCGATAATGTTTTCAGTGGTGGAAAGCATTGCTTCGGCATACGCTGTGTCAACGTGGTCGAAGTATTTCTTATTCTGATGGTAATGGTTGATAGCGGTGTTAACGAATATTCGGCGCACCCATCCTTCAAAGGAGCCGCCCTGCCACATGTGAATACTCTTGAAAACCTTTACGAAAGCGTCATGAAATATATCCTCTGCTTCAAATCGGGATTTAGTGTAACGAAGACAAACCGCCATCATACGCCGTGAATAGAGCGCATAAAGTTTCTCCTGTGAAGACGCTCTGTTTGCCAGACAACCTTCTATAATCTCCTTTTCGGTCATAAGGTCAGTCGCAGCGAAATTATTTGATCGTTATGTTGCACCACGCTTCAATTTCTCCACCGGGCGTATACAATTTGTACCTGAACCGATCTGTTCCTACGTAGCCTTTTGGCGGATAGTAGACGTATACAATGTTTTTAAAACTTCCCGAGTAGGCGTACGTATTGAACGTACCTTTTTCAGGACTGGACATTCCGCCACCCATGTAGGGGCACACATTGTCGTTGAGGTGGACACGAATCTCTATAGGATGGTCCTTTTCTGTTTCAATGTTTTCGCCTTCGATTGAATATATGCAAACTTCTCCCGGCGGCTCTTCAACCCACATGGTGATGGATGCTGAAGCGCAGCCGTCGTCGTAACAGAGGGTGTATTCTATATTGTCTATTCCGTAGAATCCCTCATTCGGAGTGTAAAACCATCCTTCGTCCGGGATGAATTTGATTTTTCCAAAAAGGGGAGTGCTGTATGAAATGCTCACTTCAACTTTTACACTATCGTTTAGCAACGGGTCCAGTCTTACCCGGGCAGACGGACCGTTGTACATATAGATATCATCAGGATTGGTTTGAATCATAAAATAGGTCTTCGGGATCACATCCTGAAACGTTTCGTCACATGCTGTCAGCCCCAGTAGTGCAAGAGGAATAAGGATCGCTTTTCGGATAAAGGTTGTCATTACCTGGCGGTTTGGAGTTAAGACAGGTACTTCCGTGAAAGGGTTGCCCCGGGGCTGGAAATAAAATTGGACCAGCTTCCGGGAAGAAAAAAAGCGAAACCGGTCAGTTTTTTCACGTTTTCAGATGAGGATGGAAGGAAGATCTGTTTTTCGGGTACCGTTTCCGGAATATCCTCTATAACGAACTTTTCTAAACCGGGTTGCCGGACTGGTTTAACTTTTCGGATTCATCCAAATGACCGTTTGCAATGGCTGGTGTGCTTGTGCAAGGATATCGCGATAAAGGTCAGGTCTGCGAGCCTGCAGGTATCGGTACCCTCCTGCGTCCTGGAGTTTTTCCGGCGTGATCGTGGCCGTTGCCATGTCGTCTCCAAGGTGGCTGCACTCGGAGAGGATATCGCCAAATGGATCGAGAATCATGGAGCATCCATTCTTGAGCTGGTCATCGTCCATGCCGATGGGATTTGAGAACACTACATAGACGCCGTTATCGTAAGCCCGCGCCGGCAGCCACTTCATCAACCATTCCCGGCCTTTCAATCCCTCGAACTCGGCGCGCAGGGTAGTGGGATCCGCTTCACGGTGCAGCCATAAGGCCGGATCTACGAATCCGGCACCAGGACGACTTGACGGGGTACACATCGTTACATGCGGCATGAAGATAACTTCAGCGCCTAACAACACCGTTGCGCGCACGTTCTCAATAACGTTGTTATCATAACAAATCAGGATCCCGCACTTCCAGCCGTCGAGTTCAAAAACGGTGTACGCATTGCCCGGCTTTATGTTCGGATTAATAAATGGATGAAGCTTCCTGTGACATGCCACAAACCCCGATTGATCGACGCAGATATAAGCTTTGTAAATGTTGCCGTCTTCGCTTTTTTCAAATAAGCCGGCAAGAACGGCGATGTTGTGTCTGGCCGCAATCTCGGCCAGGGCTATTACGGAAGGGCCATCCGGAACGGGTTCAGCGAGATCCAGCATTTGTTCTTTGGAAAGCTTGCGCGCAAACGTGTATCCCGTGACGGAGCATTCGTGAAAGGCAACTGCCCTCGCGCCGGCCTTCGAAGCTTGAGCAGCAAAATGTTCGATGACCGAAAGGTTGTAAGCTTTGTCACCGCTTCGGTTTTCAAACTGAACGGTGCTCAATTTCAAGGGATTCTTTACGGTCGCGGCCATTTCATTTCATTTCAAGTTCGACGATGGTATCCACTTCATCAAAGTTTTCTTTTGGTACTCTGAGGGTTATACCAAAATCATTTTCAGCAAATTTGACGGGCGTTTTTGTCGTGAAAAGACGCGCAGATTTCACTTTTCCGCCCCACGAAGGCAGCACCAGACTTTCGTCCTGCCAGTTGAGGATATGCACATACACTTTGTTTCCTTTCTGCGTCGTTACTCCCCAATCGCGTGGCGTAAGCGGTCCTCCCTTTGTACCATAAATTGTTTCCCCGTTCACTTTCAACCATTCACCCATTTCGCGAATGCGTTGCTGATGCTCGGACTGGATTTCACCATTGGGCATAGGCCCTACGTTAAGAAGGAAATTTGCACCATATCCAGCCGCCTTAACCAGATATTGGATCAATTGTTTACGGCTTTTATGCTTGTCGTCTTTCAGGTTGAAACCCCATGAATCATTAATCGTTTCACAGGTCTCTTTCGGCAGCGTACCAATGGTTTGTTCAGGTGCAAACCCCGTGGTGTTGTGGCCGGGAAGATCTTTCTCGAACATTTGAAAATCCTCGCCAGGATATGGCGTTACGTGATGGTTACTGCCTACCAGCGCTCCGGGCTGAAGCCGGTGTATCAATCCGTAAGTTTTTTCGAGACGCCAGTCAGCATCCTTCTTATCCCACATTCCATCAAACCAAATTCCGCCGAGCTCACCATAATTCGTCAATAATTCGGTAAGCTGCGCATCCATGTAGTCCAGGTATGCAAACCAATCACCCTTTTCTTCCCGACCCGTGTAATCGGTTCCGGTAAATCCTCGCGGGAAGTAGTCCGGGTGGCGCCAGTCGAGCTGTGAATGGTAAAAAAACAGTTTAATGCCCTGCGCGCGACATTCATCCGCTAATAATTTAAGCACGTCTTTGCCATAGGGAGTACGCTTTACAATATTGTAATCCGAGACTTTGCTATTCCACATGGCAAAACCATCGTGATGTTTACTGGTGATGGTGATGTACTTCATCCCCGCGTCTTTCGCCAGCTGCACCCAGGCCTTTGCATCGAAAACAGTAGGATTGAAAAATGCGGGAAGTTTCTCATAATTCCGGATCGGAATTTTTTGAGAGTTCATCACCCATTCGCCATTGCCAAGCACGCTGTACACGCCCCAATGAATGAACATCCCAAACCTCGCTTCCTCAAACCATTCCCTGTTCCTTAGATTCTCCGGAGAGGGTGTGTAATTCTCCTGGGCGACTCCTGACGCGTGAAGGCAAACCAGAATCAAAAAACACATTGATAGACGGATGGTTATCATGATGGAGATTTATTTAAATTGCGATGCTTGAAAATAATCTTTCACTATGAGATACAAAAGGATAAACAAGGAACTGTTTGTGAACAACCGGAAAAACCTGGCAGCTGCTTTGAAACCGAATTCGGTTGTCGTGGTGAACTCCAACGATATCATGCCGACAAATGCCGACGGAACAATGCGTTTCAGACAAAACAGCGACCTTTATTATCTGACTGGCGTAGATCAGGAGGAAACCATCCTTGTCATCTGTCCGGATTTCCCGGAAAAGAAGTATCGTGAGGTCTTGTTTGTCAAAGAAACCAGTGAGCTGATCGCCACTTGGGAAGGACATAAGCTCACAAAGGCTGAAGCGCGTGAAGTGTCCGGAATTGAAACTATCCTTTGGACCAGCGAATTTCCCCGACTATTCAACACGATGATGGTGATGGGCGACGTTGAACACGCGTATCTGAATACCAACGACCACTATCGTGCCGACGTTCCCGTCGAAACGCGTGAGTCGCGATTTGTCCAATGGTGTCGCGAGAAGTATCCCCTGCACAAGTACGACAGGCTCGCTCCCCTTATGCACAGGCTTCGAACCGTGAAATCGGCCCCGGAAATCGAAGCCATGCAACGCGCCTGTGATATAACCGCCGCGGCGTTCCGCCGAATATTAAAATTTGTTAAACCCGGTGTGTTGGAGTATGAGATCGAAGCCGAATACATTCATGAATTTGTCCGGAATGGATCGCGCGGATTTGCATACGAGCCGATCATCGCCTCCGGAGCAAATTCTTGTGTGCTGCATTACATCGAGAATGACAAGCCCTGCAACGATGGCGATATCCTTTTGCTGGACGTCGGCGCCGAGTATGCCAACTACAATGCTGACCTCACGCGTACCATTCCGGTGAATGGAAAATTTTCACAACGGCAAAAGGATGTTTATAACGCTGTGCTGCGTATCAAACGCGAAGCGATGAAAATGCTCCGCCCGGGGTTGAAATATTTCGATTACCACAAAGAGGTTCAGAAGATCACCGAAAGTGAACTCGTGGGATTAAAGCTGATTGACAAGACTGACCTCGAAAACCAGGATAAGGATAAGCCTCTGTTCATGAAATACTTTATGCACGGAACGGGTCACCAGCTGGGGCTTGACGTACACGATGTCGGGAACATGTACCACGAGATGAAGGAAGGCCAGGTCTGGACGGTGGAGCCGGGAATATATATTCGTGAAGAAGGCCTTGGTATTCGCATCGAAAACAATGTGGTGATTCAGAAGGATGGACTGCTGGATTTGATGAAAGATACTCCTGTTGAAGTCGCGGAAATCGAGGAGATAATGAATTCGTGATGAGCCGGCTGATCGTGACATTGATTTTTATGGTGGTTGCGTCCACTCCCTGCATCTCGCAGGAATTATGGCTACGTCCGGAAAAATATTTCTACGAACCTGGTGAGAGGGCAGAGATTCAGATTCAGTCAGGCGATAGTTTCATTGGTGAACCGGTGGCCGTGGAGAATGGTCAGGTTGCCCTTTTGGAACTTTGGAACCGACTGGGAAGCACCGACATTCGGGCACGTTACAGTGCAAATGATAAGGCATCTTTTGGTATCCAGATACCTCAGCAAGGATACCATTTTGTGTTTATGAGAACAGATCAAACATATACACTCAATGGTGATGCGTTCGGTGAATACGTAAAACAATATGGGCTTGAGGAACAGGTCGGCGACATCGTTACAACGGATGAGCAGGAGGTTCAGTTGAATCTTACCCACCGTATTCAGCTTTCATTGCGTTCCGGCAAACAGGGTGGAAGCGGATGGAACAAACCACTTTCACTGCCCATTGAAATTGTTCCGGACAAGAACCCGCAGGTACTTCGAAGAGGTGACCGAATCCATTTCAAAGTACTCGAAAATGGCGAACCGGCATTCGGCGTACGTGTGAAGATCTGGAACAGGTGGGATAACCGCACCACGATTCAGAATATTTACAC
>JAEZEH010000101.1 GCA_023417785.1 Bacteroidota bacterium | reverse complement strand
CCCGGGCATTGGAATAAGTTTGCAAAGGACTTCATCATAAAGTACAAAGAGAATCCTTTGCGTTCGGCGCGAACAATGGCGTATATGAACATGGCCATAATGGATGCCGGGGTCAGTTGCTGGGATGCGAAGTATCATTACCACTACCCCAGACCGATTCAGACGATTCCGGGGTTCAAAACCATTGTAGGTACACCGAACTTCCCGAGCTATACATCAGGGCACAGCACCTTTTCGGCGGCTGCCGCAACGATTTTGTCGTATGTTTTTCCGGCCGAGAAAGAACTCTGTGAAAAATGGGCTGACGAAGCCGCGGAGTCACGGATTTATGGTGGTATCCATTACCGCTTCGACGCTGAGGTAGGCATTGACCAGGGTAAAGCGGTAGCTGGATACACATTGGAAAAGATGGTCAGTGATGGGGCGGACTAATGTGCCAAGCCATATTAAGGCGGCCATTTGTTTGCTATTTCTTTCCGGCCTTTATTTCAACGGATATGCGCAGGCAGACCCTGACTCGATCAAGACGATGGAACTGCAGGAAATCACCATAAGAAGCGTGAAGGCGCTCAATATTGAGCGCCTTCCGCCGGTGGAGGGGACACGAATTTGGGCAGGCAAGAAAAACGAAGTGATTTCACTTCGCTCCCTGGACGCCAATGTCGCTGAAAAAAGTGCACGACAGATTTTTGCCAAGGTTCCGGGCGTGTTCGTCTATGATATGGACGGGACAGGAAATCAGATTAACATTTCAACACGGGGGCTCGATCCCCATCGCGGTTGGGAATTCAATATCCGTAGAAATGATGCTATCACGAACTCCGATATGTACGGCTACCCTGCGAGCCACTTCAGTATGCCCATGGAGGCCGTTGACCGGATTCAGCTTGTGCGCGGCACCGGATCACTGCAGTATGGTGCACAGTTCGGCGGCATGCTGAATTTTGTTACCAAAACCCCCGACACAACGCGTCGATTTAGTTTCGAGAGTATAAACAGCGTCGGATCGTTCGGATTGCTGAGTACCTACAATGCGATTGGTGGCCGAATCGGTAAAGTCGACTATTATATATATGCAAACAAGCGTGTCGCCCAGGGTTATCGCAATTCCAGTGAATCCGTCGCCGACGCTGAATCGGCTCTTTTCAAATACCGGCCTACACGCAATGTCAGTATAGCGATAGAACTCTCTCATTCAAAATATATTCACCAATTAGCCGGTGCATTGAATGACAAACAGTTTGCGCAAGACCCCAGACAGGCAACGCGTACACGCAATTACTATAGTCCTGATATTTATGTGCCCTCCATCGAATTGGTTTGGAACGTTAACACCAATACGACGTTTAAGTGGCTTACCTCGGCCGTGCTTGGCACCCGTGAAAGCGTAATGTTCGACAGGCCGGCGGACATCCCCGACGTAATCGATCCGGTGACCTTAACGTACGCCCCGCGGCAGGTGGATATCGACCAGTATAACAGTTATACCAGTGAACTTCGCGTCCTTCACCAATATAATTTATTTAAGATACCTGGTGTTCTCGCAGGCGGTGTTCAGGTGATGCATAATAATCTGCACCGAAGGCAACAGGGTATTGGCAGTTCGGGAAGTGATTTTGACTTGGCACTCGCCGAACCAGGGTGGGGAAGAGATATGCAATTCAACACTCGCAACGTGGCATTTTTTCTGGAGAACAAATTCGCGGTTGGTAATTCGTTATCAGTAAGTCCGGGAATGCGGTTGGAGTACGGAGTATCCGATCTTACTGGAAAACTCAAATACCCAACGGATGAGTTACCTGCCAGTATCAGCCATGAGTTTGTCTTATTGGGCCTCAATGCGCAATACGAGCTGACTCCTTATCAGAATCTTTACGCCGGATGGGCGCAGGCGTACCGACCTGTTATTCTGAAGGACATTGTACCAGCAAATACATTTGAAACTGTGGACGATAACCTGCGTGACGCCACTGGTTACAACATGGAACTCGGTTACCGTGGGATGTCAGGAAAACTGCGCTGGGATTTCAGCGCCTTCCAGGTGCTTTATAACAACCGACTTGGGATGTTGGTGGAAAACGACAATCAGGGGAATACGTTGTATCGCCGGACTAACATTGGTAATTCGAGGACGCTCGGACTGGAGGGATTTCTTGAATACTTTCTTCCTTTTAACAAGCTGAATGTTTCAGTGTTCACGTCTACAGCGTGGCAGGACGCCCGATACATTGACGCGTCATTGCGAGTAGGTAACACGAACGAGAATATTTCTGACAATAGAGTGGAAAGCGTCCCGGAGCTTATTACGCGAAATGGTGTCAACGTGCGACTGCCATTCGGTAGCATTTCGTTCCTGTATAGCTTCACTGCTGAAACGTATGCAGATGCCCTTAATACGGAAACGCCATCCGCGAGCGGTGCCGTTGGTATTGTCCCGTCCTATGGTATTGTTGATATCAATACCACCTGGAGGATAGGTTCCTCGATGCAGTTTCGGCTCAACATAGCAAACGTGATGGATAAGCAATACTTTACCAAACGCCCGCAATTTTATCCCGGACCAGGTGTCTGGCCATCCGATGGGCGATCCATCACGGCGACGTTTGGCGTTTCCCTTTGAAAGGGCGAGCTTCGTCTTGCATCATGCATAATAGAATTTGCATATAATCTTTACTTACCTAAACCGATAGGCGACGTTTTTGCGATGTTACTTCAATCAATGGAAAAATAGTGATAATTTGAATTTCCTATCCCCCAGCTATGGGCAGACTGTTCAACATAAAGGTCGTTTCCTATTGCGTGCTGGGGGTTTTGTGCCTGTTTTACCCTTCTCACGGACGGGCTCAATCTTTCGACAAGGACAAGGAACAGGGTTCTCATCTGGTGCGCTATTACTCTCCGCGTGAATACAATAATTTTCCTCAGGTCTGGGCCGTAGCACAGGAAACTTCAGGCGCAATGGTATTTGGAGGCAGTGATGGCATTCTTCGCTTTGATGGCGTCCGCTGGAGTTTTCTCCCGCTTAGAAACATGGGGGTTGTTCGCTCACTGGCTCTGGGCGCCAACGGGAAAGTTTTCATAGGCGCATATAACGAGGTTGGTTATGTCGGCCAGGATTCACTCGGCAGCAGCGTCTTTGTTTCTCTCGTAGAACGCCTTCCTCCCGAGAGCAGAAGATTTGGAAACACACATCGGACATACGCCTATGATGATGCCATTTTATTTCAGACGGAAACATCAATACTTATCTGGCGCGACGATAAATTCGTAGTCATCCCATGGTCACGGGATCCGGAATACCGGATGTCATTTATTTCGGATAGCTCATACTATGTTTTCGAACAAAGTGTCGGATTGGGCGTGTTTAAGGATAGTGCAATCGTGCTCTTGCCGGGGGGCGATTTTTTCAAGAACAAGGCGGTTAGGGAAATAATATCCTTCGACGACGAATTTAAACTAATCGTCACCACCCGCGACGGATTTTTCCTGTACAGTGAAAACAGGATCATTCCATTCAAAACTCAAATTGACGACTTCCTGATGAAGAGTCTTGTTTATTGCGCGAAGGTTTTGCCTGATAACTCTATCTGCCTTGGAACGTTGATGGGTGGAGCATTCATCATTGATCGTCAGGGTAACGTGAAATCTGTTTTAAACAAAAAGACAGGGCTCGGTGATAATTCTATTTATAATATAGGACTTGATGCATCAGGTGCGCTTTGGATCACAACGGCCAAAGGAATAAACCGGGTGGAGATTGACAAACCGATAACACATTTTCTTGAATCAAGTATTTCCGGATCGGTAAACGCCATAACGCGTCATAAGGGTGAATTGTACGCAGCAACCACCGACGGTTTATATCGACTAAAACCCTTGTCGCTCCCGGATTCACCTGCATCGTTCGAACGCTTAAGTGCGCTGAACACCGGAATTTGGGGAATGACAAATCTTGGTCAGTCGATCATTCTGAACACAGACCAGGGCACGTTTATTTTTGAGAACGGCACGTTCACCAAATTGAATACGTACACGCAAAATTCCGTTGTTCAAGGCAAGACAAATCCCGATATAATGTTTTGTGCGTTGACCGACGGTGTGAGTATCCTGAAAAGAGTGAATGAGAAATGGGAAGACTGGGGCAGAATACCTGGAGTCAGGGCCGAAGTTTGGGAATGCCGTGAAAGAGCCAATGGCGATATTTGGCTTTTAACCTACTCGGATGGTTTTCTGTTATTGAAGTATCCTATTATAAATGGAAGGAAGGAGTACTTCACAGATCCCCGGATAGTACAGTTTGGAGAAGACGTTGGCGTTACGATTGGGTTTACCACAAGTCACTTAATTGGTAATGAGGAACTCTTTTTTGTGAGGCGCAACGGGCTGCCGAATCAGGTCTACCGATTTGATGAATCGAGTGAAAAACTGATACCACACAACACTTTCGCGCAAAGCATCGGGCTAGATACGTTATCCGCGTATCCGATAACGGATGAAGTCGATGGCCGTTTCTGGGTTCAGATCAGTGATTCTAATGAACGACTGATTGTAACCAGACATCAAAACAATTCCTTTTCATATCGACCAGTAAGCTTCGAACGCCTGAAAGGATACAAATTCAGAGTAGTGTTTGAAGAAGGTGATATCGCCTGGTGGGGTGGCCACGATGGCTTGATAAGAATGGATTTGTCCAGGTCTCAGTCGACAAGCACTACGCCGCATCAGCTTGGTTTTAACAGAATAAGCTTTTCGAATGATTCCATCTTGTACAAAGGCGGCGGACAACCTCTCCAGAATCTGGAGTTTCCATTTGAAAATAATTCATTGCGCTTCGACTATGCCGCGGCTGCGTATGATAATCATAGCGATAACGCCTACCAATACCAGCTTGAAGGTTTTGACCGCTCCTGGTCTGGCTGGACTAAAGAAACGTATAAGAATTATACCGGACTTCCCGAAGGCCGATACATCTTCAGAGTAAAAAGCCGCGATATCTATGGTGGCGAGAGTGCTCCCGCGGCATATGCATTCAGCATATCACCGCCATGGTTTCGGAGTTGGTGGGCATACCTGGTATACGCAACGCTGGCATTTGCTCTGGTTGGCGGTCTCGTTCAGATCAGACTTAGATCTATTCGTAAAGAGAAGAAGACCCTTGAGAGAATTGTGCAAGAGCGAACACGGGAGGTCCGGGAGCAAGCCCATCTGCTCGAAGATCAGGCCGTCAGGCTGAAAGAGCTTGATAAAGCAAAGTCCCGGTTTTTTACAAACATTTCACATGAGTTTCGCACGCCGTTGTCTCTAATCATGGGGCTTCTTGAAGATAGTAATCAGGACAACGCCTCAACTAAGGATGCGTATAGAATTGCCGTAATGCAACGAAATACGCAACGGCTTCAAACGCTGATAAATCAGCTGCTGGACCTGTCCCGGCTTGAAGCCAGGGTACTCACGTTGGCAATATCACCTGGCAATATTGGCCGATACCTCCGCGCTTTTGCCGCTGGTTTTACTTCTCTGGCATCGCAGCGAAATATTGCCCTTGATGTCGATATTACCGGTGACGATGAAATATCGTTCTTCGATGTGGATAAACTTGAAAAAATGGTTTCAAACCTGTTGTCCAATGCACTCAAGTTTACTCCGGCAGGAGGTACCGTTACCTTTGTCGCCACCCGTGACGGCAACTTGTGTTGTATCACAGTTTCTGACACCGGCCCCGGAATTCCACCGGAGTTTGTTTCGAAAGTATTTGAAAGGTTCTATCGAATAGACAATCCGGCTATAGCCACGAAAGAGGGTGCAGGCATCGGTCTGGCTTTAACCCGCGAACTGGCCGAGTTGCACCGCGGGACGGTAGTAGTAGTCAATACGGGTGGCGAAGGATGTACTTTTCAACTTACTATTCCGGTCAACAAAGGTGCCTTTACCGAGGAGGAATTATCCAGAGGAAAACCCGGTAATGGAAGTGTGTTAAGAAGGGAGCCGGCGTTGAGAGCAGATCATGCTGAAAAAACCGACGTTCCGGAAGATCGACCTATTGTGCTTGTCGCCGAGGACAATGCAGATCTGCGTCAGTTTATAGCTGATCATCTACGCGAGTACAAGGTTGAGCATGCGTGTGATGGCCGGGAGGCTCTTAAACTAGCACACCGTTTGATTCCCGATCTTGTTATCAGCGATATAATGATGCCGGAAATTGATGGCGTTGAACTTTGCCAAAAATTGAAAGCTGACGAGAAGACAAGTCATATCCCCGTTTTCCTGCTTACCGCCCGGGCTGATATTCAAAGCCGCCTTGATGGCTTACAAACAGGTGCAGACGATTACATCACCAAACCATTTCATGCGAGCGAGTTGCAAATCAGGGTTCGCAATATGATCGTTTCCCGGCGCGAGCTGCGGAATCGATTCAGCCGGTCCGTTATTCTCAAACCAACCGATGTTGCCATAACGTCTACCGACGAAATTTTTCTGCAAAGAATCATGACCATAGTTGAGGCGCATATGAGCGATTCAGCATTCTCAACTCAGGATTTCCAAAAGGAAATTGCTATGAGCCGGATGCAGCTTCATCGTAAAATCAAAGCCCTTACTGGCCACGCCACAGGCGAGTTCGTTCGAATTCAACGTCTGATCCGTGCGAAGGACTTATTGTTGAACCGCGCTGGTAATGTCACGGACGTTTGTTACCAGACAGGCTTCTCGGACGTTTCGTACTTTGCAAAATGTTTTAAAAAACAGTTTGGTTTCACACCAACAGAATTTCTCGCCAGGCATTCTGAAATGTGAATACGCGTTTGGAAAGGAGAATCGCGTCACAGCAAATCACGGATTTTGTTACAATGTTTTTGATTTTTGGGATAAACGTGGTCCATCAAAACAACCAATTACGGGAGTTTTGTATGAAAAAAGTTAATGAAAAATGTTGTATCTAAAACGTCTTCAGGGATCCAGGCAATCCTTGTAGTTATTATCAGTGGAATCTTCCTGTCGGCATGCAGTAAAGATGAAGATCCCAAGGCCAACGTTTCCAAAGTTACGGTAACCGACATTTCACCCGAGTCACCGGCCACCCTGAAGTTCTACAATACTGGTTCGAATGATCGTGTGGTCGTCTCATATACCTATACGATTGTAGAAAAGGAAGGGGTCCGCATTTTTGTGCAACCGTATACCAATGGTTCCCTTACCCCGGGGTATATCTATGGAGCTTCACCGTTGTTTACAGAAACTGGAACCCGGACCGTCCATTTCTCAGTTAAGGACACCAACGAGCCGCCCGTAACCGTCGACCAGATCCGTGTCGCCATAATCACCGCAGATGCCACTACGAAGATCTCAGATCAGTTTATCGACGTAGATTTTGAATTCGGTGATTAGTGCAATCCCTATCAAAAACACGATGCGAAAGCCTTTAAGTTGGCCGAGGCATACCTTCCTTTTTGCCGCAATCCTTTCATTCGGTTGGTATGAAGGCGCGTCACAATTTTCACTGGTGCGTGACATCAATTCCGGTAGCGCCGGAGGGTTTCCAAATCGATTTATTTCATCCGGAGGCCAGCTGTTTTTTCTGGCCAATGACGGTGAACATGGTTTTGAACTGTGGACTACCAACGGGACTACGGCGGGCACGCATATGGTGTCCGATATCAATCCGGGAAATAATAGCGGGGTTTCCGTGTCATCGCCAATGGTTGTACATAACGGTAAGCTCTATTTCCTCGGCAATGATGGCGTAAATGGTACTGAGCTTTGGTCATCCAACGGTACCCTTACTGAACTAGTGGACGATATGCGGCCTGGCCCAAATAGCAATCACATTTTCTATCCCACCGTGGTCAACAATCGGCTGATCTTTCAGGCCAACCCCATTCCGGGCGATGTGGAGTGGTGGAAAGTTGATAATGGCAATACAGTCAGCCTTATTAAGGAGATTGTACCCGGTCCGGGCGGTGCAGCACTCGGACAGCCCCTTATTGGTCCTGACTATATTCTTTTTGAGGCCCGGGACGGCTCTTCCTCTGTTTCTCAACTTTGGGTAACCGATGGCACAGAAGCCGGTACTTCATTGGTAGATCCGGAACTGGACATCGGATCCGGTGGGGGAGTCGCATTCAACGGCTATGTATTCTTTTTCGCTCAGGGGCCGGGCACGGATGGCTTCGAATTGTTCAAGGGGGATGCATCTGGTGCAAGTATGGTCCGTAACATTAACGAGGACGAGTTTGGCGGAGGGCAACCGAAGACAATCGATTTTCACGGCATTGTTTATAAAACCAACCTTTACTTCAATGCGTACGACCCGGTGCATGGTGACGCGCTGTGGAAAACGGATGGTACAGGTGCCGGAACAAATCTCGTCAAAGATTTTTATCCTGGTTCAGATCCGGACAATGGTCTTATTGGAATGATGACGGTATTCAATGATTACATTTATTTTGTGGCCGAAGATGAAGAGGCGGGGCTGGGGCTATGGAGAAGTGACGGTACATCGGATGGAACTACGGAGGTCATGGCGTTTCTTGGTATCAGCGGCGGGTTTTATGAGCTGGACCAAAAATTATATTTTATTGGCAATGATGGCGACCACGGAAACGAATTGTGGGAATCTGATGGAACTACCCTGGGAACGAAAATGGTGGTGGATTTTGCGCCTGGGATACAGAATGGTGTTTCGCAGCTCACGGCATTCGCAGACAAGGTCTTCCTCGCCGCGGATGGGCCATTGGGAAATGAACTGTACGTCTACACGCCACAAGACTGCGAAGGCCCCGTAATTACTGAACATCCAATTGGAGGTGTCCTTGCTGAAGGCGACGACTTCACGCTTACCGTTTCTGCCGCCGGAGCCAACTTGTCGTATCAATGGTTAAAAGATGGTATAACGATAGTCGGCGCCACGTCAACCTCCTATACCATTCTTCAGGCAACAAGCGCGGCAAAAGGGTCCTATCTTTGCAGGGTGACCAACGATTGTGCTACCATCGAGTCAGATGTTGCGCTGGTCAGTGTCGACGCTGTCGTTGGAGTGGAAAAACAGCGCAATGACGAAATCACGGTATTCCCGAATCCTGCAGGAGAGTGGTGCCGTCTCGAGTTAAGGAATAATCCTAACCAAAGTCGCGCAGCAACGGTAGAATTACGAAATGCCGTTGGCGGTCTTGTCAAAGTTTTTTCGGCTGACTCGGTGGATACCCTGCTTGACCTATCGGACATCCCGCCGGGTATTTATACGTTGAAAATGAAGATTTGGGGATATGAAACAGCAGTAAAGCGTCTTGTTGTCCAACCCTAATCTATTCCGTTTATAGGTAACGTAACTTGGTCCGACAACGGTGTTTCCACTGAATATAACCCCGCTAAGGTTGGAATTGCAACAACCGCTTTAGAGTAGCGGACAGTTTTTTCTATCTTGGAGGCGCTTTATGAAAAGAATAGTGCCTCTTCTTTGCTTGCTGTGCCTCATCATTCCGGAGGTGTCAGGGCAGAGTGGAACGGGTGGCTTACTACAGGAGCTCGATCGGGCAATAGCGCAGCGTAACGAATTCGACAGGGCCAAGAGGACGCGCATAGATGAACTGAAGCGCGCGCTGCCCGGAATGTCCCTTCGGGAGGAGTTTAATCTAACGACGCGGATCTTTGACGAATACAAGTCGTTTGTATACGATTCCGCATTTCGTTACGCCATGCGACTTCAGACGTTGGCGAACCGGATGAATGATCCGGCGCGGATCTACAAGTCAAAAATCAATCTGGGATTTGTGCTCGTTTCCGCAGGCTTGTTCAACGAGACATTGGATACGCTTCAGGCGTTGAAAAGCGGGCTTCTGCCGGATAGCCTCAAAGGCGACTTCTTTTTTCTTATCGGAAGAACGTGCTTTGATCTCGCGGAATTCAACAGGGATTCGTTTTACAACGTCCGCTACCGAGCCCGTGGAAACCGCTTTCTCGATTCGGCTCTTCTTTATCTCCCGGTCAATTCACCGCGGTATCTTGTGACGCAGGGTTTGAAGGCTGTCCATACTGATGATTTCGTTTCGTCTGCGGTTGCCTACGAAAAATTGTTGTCAGATTATGACCTGTCGGGCCGTGAAGCCGCCGTGGCGACCAGTACGCTTAGTTTCATTTATGGCGCGCTGGGACGATCGGACGAGTCCAGGGAAATGCTTGTCAGGGCCGCGATCGCTGATATCCGGTCCTCGACGAAGGAGACCGTCGCACTTCGGAATCTGGCTGAGATCCTTTTTAATGAAGGCCATATCGAAAAGGCGCATCAATACATCCGCATTGCTATGGATGATGCCAATTTTTATGGAGCGAACCATCGGAAGATTCAGGTTGCCTCCATCTTCCCGGTGATAGAAGGTCGCCGTCATGCTGTGGTTGAAGGGCGTAAAGATCTTATCACCGTTTATGCCGCCGGAATCACACTAATCGCATTTCTACTCATCGGTTTCGGCTTTATTGTATATAAACAAAACCATAAGCTACAGAAAGCCAAGCAAGTAATCATCGAATCCAATGCAAAGCTTACGGAAACAAATCATCAACTCCTGGATTCCAATAAGATAAAGGAGGAATACGTAACGTATTACTTTAACTCCACGGCCGAATACATCTCACGGTTGGAAAACCTGAAAAAGTCAATGGAGATGAAGTTGCGTACGCGGAACATGGATGATCTGCGATTTACTATTGATAGCATCAATATCAAGCATGAAAGGGAAGAGCTTTTCCATCACTTCGACAAATTCTTTCTAACGCTGTTTCCCGATTTCGTGACTGTCTTCCAATCGCTTTTCCGCGAGGAAGACCGGGTTCATCTAAAGGAAGGTCAGTTGCTGAACACAGAGTTGCGGATCTTCGCCCTGATCCGACTCGGTATCCGCGACAACGAAAAAATCGCCCGCATTCTGGATTATTCCGTCGCAACGATCTATACCTACAAAACACGCATCCGCAACAAGTCTATCGTGCCAGGCGAATTCGACAAGCGTATAATGGCGATTCCGACCATTTAGGATTAAAATTCCTTTGGAAATTATCTTGATTTCCTTTGTCCCGTTTCTGATTCAAAGAACTGACAATCAATAACGTAATAGTTCAATAACCCATCTTTTTCCTTGATTTTACAAGGATAAGTTGATGCCCCCTTTCAACCCATCTTAATTTGTCAGGTCCGCAAACGATTGTGTGCGACGCCCGTGAATCACGGATTGGAATTACAAAAGGATTATCAAACCCAAACAAATGGTTAAGAATTACACCCTTCAAGCTTCCGGCCGAAAGCCGGCGTCGAATGATGGTTGGCTTGTGGCTGATCCAGGAATCAGGCCATGGTCAGTTTTTGGCGTTTTCATCTTGCTCGCCTTTTTTGCGTTTGGCGACATTGTAGCACAAAACCAAAAGACGGTTTCCGGAACCGTCAACGATGAACTGGGCCAGGCCCTTCCCGGAGTCAGCGTTGTTCTGAAAGGATCCTCCGGCGTGGGCACATCTACCAACATCGATGGCACGTACCGTCTTGTTTTGCCTGAGGGTGAGAACAGCCCCGTCCTTGTATTCTCTTTTATTGGATACAAAAGCCAGGAAGTCACTGTAGGCAACCAGTCCCGGATTGACGTTCAATTCGAGCCTGATCTGATAACCCTCGGTGAGGTTGTCGTGGTCGGCTACGGAACACAGAACCGAAAGGACGTTACCGGTTCAATCTCAACGATTTCTCAGGAGAACATGAACCAGGGTGCAATAACAAATCCGCTTCAGCAGATTGCTGGCAGGGCGCCGGGGGTGTCGATTTCGCAGATTAGCAGTGAGCCTGGTGCTGCGCCAAGTGTCCGGATCCGGGGGATTACATCGCTGCGGGGAGGGAATGATCCGCTTGTTGTGGTTGACGGCGTACAGGGCAATATGGAACTGCTGAATCAGGTCGCTCCCAGTGAGATCGAGTCTGTTGACATTCTCAAGGACGCTTCCGCAACGGCGATCTACGGATCCCGTGGCGCCCCGGGCGTTATCCTGATCACCACCCGAAAAGGTCGGGAAGGATCGACCAGCGTTGAGTATAATGTTGCTGCTTCGGTCGATTACATTCCGCAAAACCGGAAACTGGATGTACTGGATGCTGCACAATGGTCTGAGCAGGTGCGCCTTAATGGCGTTCCCGCGTCCGTGAACCACGGCTCGGACACCGATTGGTTTGGTCTTCTTACACGTCCGGGCTATACGCAGAACCATACACTTTCCTTCGGCGGCGGCTCTAAGAATCTAACTTATCGCGCGGCCCTGACAGCTATCCTCCAGGACGGTGTTGTGATTAATTCCAACAACAACAAATACATCGGAAGCCTGCAGGCGACGCAGTATGCACTCGATGACCGTCTTACACTAACCCTTAATCTCAACAGCAGCGTCAACAACACTAAGGGTAGTCCAAGTAGCATCGGTCCCGTTTCGTTCCAATCAACACTGGTGAATCTTGCCAACATTGCCAGGCCGACAGACCCTGTGTTTGATACGGATGGTGAAACCTACTTCCGCGACCCGGTTGTGTTCCAATACATCAACCCATACGCTGTGGCGCAAAGCGTCATAAACGAGGGCACCAATAATAACCTCTTTGGCAGTCTTCGGGCAGACCTTGAAATCATCGATGGTCTGACCGCGGGATGGTTTGGCAGCTGGAGGAAGACGGACCAGATGTGGGGCTATTATCTCCCTGCAAAATCAACGGTGGAAGACGCGATCAATCGAAAAGGCATTGCCAGCATCGATAACAACCGCAGGGACGAGAAGCTGATGAACATCAGCGTTAATTACATGCGGGAGATGGGGAACCATTCGCTCTCAGGAATGCTGCTGTATGAGTGGCAAAACCAGGCGTACTATGGCAACTGGACTCAGGCTACTGGCTTTATCAACGACCTGACTACATACAACAGGCTTGAAGCAGGAGATCTTTCGCTGGCTTCGGCAGGCAATATGAGGTCTTATAAGAATGACCGGACCCTGGTGTCATTTCTGGGCCGCGTGAACTACAGTTTCAACCAAAAATATTTGTTGACGGTGAGCATGCGTCGTGATGGATCTTCCGTGTTTGGTGACAACCACAAATGGGGCAATTTCCCGGCCGCATCCGTCGCATGGAGAATAGACGAGGAATCATTCATGGACAACCAGAATGTATTCCAGTCGCTGAAGCTTCGTGGCGGATACGGCGTAACAGGAAATCAACAGGGTCTTGGTCCCCAGCAATCCATTGCGCTGGTGCAGTCAGCAGGGGTTACTTATTTCGGTGGAACACAAATAACAAACTTCAATGTAACGCAGAACCCGAACGCGGACCTGAGATGGGAAACACGTAAACAGTCCAATATCGGTATTGACTTCAGTCTTTTGGATGAAAGACTTAACGGTTCTGTCGACGTGTTCCGGGCGGTGACCGACAACCTGCTTTTCGAATACGTTGTACCACGGCCTCCCTACCAGCATGACAGGATGATCGCCAACATTGGCAGTATGCTGAATAAAGGGCTGGAGATCGCGCTTGGTTATGATTTGATCAAGACCGAAAATACAACGCTAACGCTGGGCGGGAACGTGGCACTGCTTCAAAATAAGGTGTTGACTTTAGGTGGTTCTCTCAACGGTATTCCAATGAACACGAATTACGTAGGGTGGGGCGCGACCGGAGCGTACCTTATCGAAGGACAACCAGTAGGCACGTTTAACATGCTCCAGCACACGGGTGTCGATGAGACGGGAGAAGAAACCGTACTGGATCGCGACGAAAACGGTGTGATTGACCAGGGTAACACGAGCCCTGACCGCTACATCGCGGGATCTGCTCTGCCAACTTACACATATGCAGTCACGCCGACACTCCGACACAAGAACCTCGACGTGTCTATGCTTTGGAGGGGATCCGGAGGCAACAAGATATATAACAATATGCGCCATAGTCTGAGCATGCTCGAGATCCTTGGCCGTGCGAACGTGCTCGAAAGTGCTATCCCCATGGGTATGCGCACGTCGCAATACGCGTCCGATGTTTGGCTCGAAGATGGTTCTTTCTTCCGCCTTGACAACGTGACCGTTGGATACACGGTGCCCCTGGGTAATGTGAAGTATATTGACAGATTGCGTCTGTCGCTCACCGGAAATAACCTGTTCCTATTCACGAATTATTCAGGGGTTGACCCTGAGATCAATGTAAGCGGAAGTAACCCTGGCGGTTTCGACCTGAATACGTTCGGCGGCGACCGGGGTGCCTATCCACGTGCAAGAAGTTTTGCAGTGGGATTAAATGTTGTTTTCAAGTAACATGAGCGTGTTGAACAAATGCAAAATAAACCAGAGATGAAATACAGAAATATATTTATCGCAACGTGTTCCGTTCTCCTGCTGCTACTATCGTGTACAGACGTTAACGAAAATGTATATGACAAGTATGCAGCCTCGGAGTTCTATGGAACGATCGAAGGCGCAAATGCTGCACTTGCCGGTGTCTATGCCCAGGTGGCCGGAAACTGGGGTGGTGAGGGCTATGCGGGGGCAGACAATGGGTGGTACGATGTTAATGAAATGTCATCCGATGCCCAGGTAATCCCTCATCGCAATGACGGAAACTGGCAGATAGACTTTGCCATCCTTCATCAGCACGAGTGGTTGCCCACACATGCTTACATCACCAACACGTGGAACTGGCTTTATCGCTCCGTGTTCGAAGCCAACAAGGCGATCGAATTGCTCGAAGGAGCTAATGCTGATGCTGACAAGATCGCGGAAGCCAGAGTGTTGAGAGCTTTCTTTTATTACCTTTTGATTGATGATTTCGGCGACGTTCCTTTTTATACGGAAAACAACGTTACGGTTGAGCGGCTTTCACAGGAGAGTCGTGAAACGGTGTTCAATTTTATTGTAGAAGAACTCACTGAGAATGTTGATAAACTAAGTCCGACGAAGGGAGGCGAGTACTATGGAAGATTCAACCGCTGGGCCGGTTACACATTGCTGGCCAAAGTATACCTCAACGCTGAAGTCTATACCGGCACCCCAATGTGGCAGGAATGTCTTGACGTATGCAACAAAATCATTGACGAAGGTGGTTTCTCGCTCCATCCGGGCGAAGCAAATGAAGCAAGCCCGTTGGGATATCGTTACTATGAACTTTTTGGAGATGTGCTTCCTGATGATGAGACGATCCTCGCGATGTTCGCAACGCGAAATGTCGTTTCGCGGAATATCTATTCGGTACGGAGTCTGTACGGTCCACATGGCACCGCGGAATTTGGATACAGCGGATGGAACGGCACAATCGTTCCAACACCATATTATGAGATGTACAGCGATGATGACATTCGCAAGAAACAATTTCTGGTGGGGCCTCAGCCTGGCAATGTGAATTATCATTTGAACGTTGAGTCGCTTATCGATCCCGGGGCTGATCCGCAGGCGGGTGTTCGCAATGTTAAATTCTTTCCCGCAGGAGACAACGGTGGTGACGGCGGCTCCAATGATTTTCCCATCTATCGATACGCTGATATTTTGCTGATGAAAGCAGAATGCCTGGTGAGGCTGAGTAATCCAGCGGATGCGAAACCGCTTGTTGACCAGGTGAGGCAACGCGCAGGGGTCGATCCACTCGTAGCTCCGCCAACACTTGATGATGTTTACCGCGAACGGGGGCTTGAACTTAACATGGAGGGTCATAGAAGGCAGGACATGATTCGCTTCGGTACTTTCCTTCAGCCTCATTGGTTCAAAGGCCAGTCGCCGGAGCACAGGAAGCTTTTTCCGATTCCAACGGCTGCCATGGACGCAAATCCGAACCTTAAACAAAATCCCGGGTATTAAACAACACTCCGTATGAAAAAACAATTTAAAACTTTTCTGGTGCTTGTGATGACCTTGCCGTTGTTTCTCAGCTGCGAAGACGACCCTACGTTGACAGTATTGGAGAGAGTCAGCTTTGCTGGCGCTCCCGAAGCTTCTGCTAACGCGATTGTTATCACTGAGGAGAACAAGATTGAAACGCTCCTGCAGATTTCCTGGAATGAGATTCACTTTCCGGTAGACGGTCCGGTTACCTATACGCTTCAGTTCGACACACCCAATGATACCAGCGGTGTCAACGGATGGACTGGCGCGGTATCCCGGGAAATCGGAGAGGACCTCCTGGCTACTTCGTACAGTGGTTCGGAATTGAATGACCTTGCACTTGAACTCGGACTTGAACCCGGCGTGGAGGGAATGATCGCCGTGCGCGTGCTGGGTACTATGAGCCGGAACATTTTCTCACCGGCCACGGCTATTCGTGTGACTCCCATCGATGTACCAGAGGTCGTTGACTATCCTTCATTGTATATCGCAGGTGATTACCAGGGGTGGAATATTGGCGAACCGTCCATGATATCTTCGGTAAACGATGATGGTATTTATGAAGGGTATATTTATATTCCGGCGGGCGGTACCAATGAGTTTAAGCTATATGCGCAGCCGGACTGGGGTCCGACGTCGTACGGATATGAGAGCGAAGGAAAGATCATGGAAGCCAATTTTGCCGGTGCAAATTTCGCGGCTCCGTCCGACGGGTACTATCTGTTTATGGTGAACCTGAATGAGATGACCTATCAGCTTATCAAAACATCATGGGGAATAATCGGCGGCGCAACCCCCGGGGGATGGGACGCAGATACACCGCTCGCCTACGACCTCGAGTCACAAACCTGGAGCGTTACGGCGGATATGAAGGCTGATGGTTCTTTTAAATTCAGGGCCAACAACGAATGGGTACTCGACTTCGGAGTTGTGGATGGAAAGCCTGCTTATGCCAATCATCCATGGAGGCCGTACGTAGAGCAGCCGCAATTCACCGTGCCTTCGGATGGAAATTATACCATTACGCTTGACCTGCACATTCCAGGCAATTACACATACCTCTTGAAGAAGAACTAGATATTATGGCAGGAATCCGTCACCGGGTTCCTGCCTTTGTAAACTCTTTTTGAACTCAAAAACAACTAATGATGCAGTCACTTGCAAGGTGGACCGGGGTTTCAGTCTTTCGTTTCGCGATTGTTTTACTTTTGATTTTACCGACGTTTCTGGTCGGAGGTTCCTGTAGTAAAGACAACGACCCGCTGCCGAATAAACCGGTAGTTACGGAAGAGGAACCAAAACAATACGATGTTCCGTTTGCCAACGTTCCGGCTACTGCCGAAGTCGTGATGTATGAAGTGAACCTTTGGGCGTTTAGTGAGCAGGGCAATCTTGACGGTGTTAAGGAAAAGTTGGATGACCTGAAAGAACTCGGCGTGAACGTCCTTTGGCTCATGCCGATCTACGAAATAGGGGAGGTTAATGGAATCGGATCGCCATACGCGATCAAGAATTACAAGAAGATAAATCCGTCATTCGGGGCACTCGAAAACCTTCGGGAGCTTGTAAAGGAGGCACATGCCCGCGACATTGCGGTGATGCTTGACTGGG
>JAEZEH010000098.1 GCA_023417785.1 Bacteroidota bacterium | reverse complement strand
CCTTTCACCGATAGGGAATTTTTTATAGCTTGTCACTCCAGTTACGCATCCTGGCGGGCTTCATGCGTCAGCGTTTAGTCCCGGAGCTGATGCGAGAGCTCGTCGTGCCATATGACGGTCTCCTGAGTCTGCCAGCACCCCTTTTGAACAATCCTCTCCGTGGATTGGTAAATCCCTGTCCCTTCCCCAAACAATGTCGACAAATCCTGCATGTCTCCCTGAGATATCTTTATATATATCCCACGTATATCCCACCTTTAAGCCACCTTTAAGCCACCTTTAAGGCACCTCTAAAGAGGTGGGACATACCTGTCTTAAACAAGATTTTCACCTTTTTTTTATAGTTCCACCGGTTAAGGTCACAATAAGGATCGCAGCTTTTTCGTTAACCTGGGTTATTACTCCTTTGACTGGCTCTAAATCCGGATTTAACTTGTCTGAGCCATTTGAAGAACCAGCGTCCCGGCATGCGCTTGCGTAACACAATCCGGGTGAAACATCGGGGTGTAATGCGTACGTCACGAAAGCGGTTCATCGAAAGACAACGGTCCCCGAAAAGATCACCGTCCGCTGACGCGTGACGTTGATCGGGTGTTCCGCTTAAGGGGGAGGTCGATGAGGTTGATGTTTAATGGAACGCGGGTTTACCGGCAATGGCGATGGGATTACTCTTTATTTCAGGCTTTTCAATGGTCAGGACTACCGATATCTTCACCACCCAGATACCAGACAAGTTCTGTTGTCATTCATGCCGTATGCGGGATACAAAAAATTCAATCAACGTGCCCCACGGATCAGCTACCCGTTCAGAACCGGTCCGATAATAAACAACCCCAACTTTCTTCAGCCTGAACTTCCATCTTGCCCCTAATTTCGTTAGGTTGAATGTTTATTTCGTGAACATGAAACAGTTATTGCTTATTCTGTGCTGCGTGTGTCCGTTTGTGGCAGCGGCACAGGCTACAACATCCTACGGAAACTTCAAAGTATCCAGTCAGGAGCTGATCTATCAGAAGGTCTTTTTGCACGACTCAGCAACGGTCGAGAACCTGGCAGAGTATTACGGAAGTCTTCCGTTTATTTCTGATGTGGCGATGTCAAACGGGGAGCTGACTTTTTCATTGAACGATCTCGTCGTCGATTACAAGAAGTTCGGACTAAGTCAGGTATCAACGCCACCGATCATCCAAACCGGAAAATACAGTGGAAAAGTCAATGTGTCGGTGAAGGATGGGAAATACCGTGTCACCGTGTCGGATATCAAACTTACCGGCGACATCGGCTATAAAAAGATCACAAGCAAAGAAAATCTCACCAACTACGCGTGCCGTGATAATGGTACCTACATTTCAGGTGACTGGACCAAACCCAACACGCTGGGCCTGCTCGACAAGGCCTTCACAGATAACCTCGAATATCGCGAGAAACCCCGGCATACCGGTGATGATGACTGGTGATTAAGAGCCCAATCGATTCGAATCAGGTGGCGCTGGCTACCTTCAACCCGTTTCGCAATCGTTTTCTAAAAATTTTATTGTGTATTTTCTATTATTATAGCACGTGAATTAATCAACCAAATCCTATTTTTAAAACCATGAGCAGAAAATTACGGATGGGAATGATCGGTGGCGGACTCGACTCGTTCATCGGAGCCGTTCACAGAAAAGCGGCAGCACTGGATGGTGAAATCGAGCTGGTTTGCGGGGCTTTTAGCAGCGATCCAAACAAATCCAAAGAAGCAGGAAAGTCAATGTATCTTGATCCGGCCCGGATCTACGGCAGCTTCGCAGAAATGATCGAAAAGGAAAAGAATCTGCCTGCTGACCAACGCATGGATTTTGTTTCGATCGTAACCCCCAATCACGTCCATTTTGAGCCAGCAAAAGCGGCGTTGGAAAACGGATTTCATGTTATTATCGATAAGCCCCTCGCATTTTCAGTCGCCGAAGCAAAGGCCCTGAGAAAAGTCGTTGAGAAAACCGGTCTCATTCTCGCACTCACGCACACGTACACCGGTTACCCGCTTGTGAAGGAAGCGAAGCAGGCAATCGCTTCCGGCAAGATCGGAAAGGTTCGTAAAGTATACGTCGAATATCCGCAGGGTTGGCTAACCGTAATGAAGGAAAAGCTGGGCAACAAGCAGGCTTCATGGCGGACAGACCCGAAACGTTCAGGAGCAGGCGGAGCCATTGGCGATATCGGAACGCATGCCGCTAACCTCGCCGAGTACATCACAGGCCTGCAGATTACTGAAATCAACGCGATGTTGAACACAGTGGTGAAGGGCCGCAAGATTGACGACGATAGTTCGATGTTGTTGAAATTCAACAATGGCGCGACAGGGATATTGCTGGCTACACAGGTCGCAGCGGGCGAAGAAAATAATCTTAATATCCGCATCTACGGTGAAAAGGGTGGAATGGAATGGCGCCAGGAAGAGCCCAACACGTTAATCATGAAATGGCTGGACCGCCCCAAAGAAGTTGTTCGCGGCGGTTGGTTTGAATACCTTTCCGAGGAAGCTAAGCTCAATACCCGCGTACCCTGGGGACATCCCGAAGGCTACTTCGAGGCTTTTGCTAACATATACATGTCGTTCGTAAGGGCGGTGCGCGCCTACAAACCTGGCAAGAGAATTAATTCAGCTAAGTTTGATTTCCCTGATGTGGAGGACGGTGTTCGTGGGATGGCCTTTGTCGAAACGGTGATCAAATCAGCCAACTCGAACCGGAAATGGACACCCTTCCGATACTAGGAGACATCGTCATGATATCTGACTTACTTTCAAAACCTTAAACATAAATGGCATTAAGTACAATCCAGGGACCCGCTATTTTTCTCGCTCAGTTTATGGGCGACGAAGCTCCCTTTGATAACATCAAAACGATTTCCAAATGGGCAGCTTCACTTGGTTATAAAGGCATTCAAATACCAACGTGGGATAAGAGGGCGATCGATCTTAAACAAGCTGCCGAAAGTAAAGACTACTGCGACGAATGGAAGGGCGCGATTGAATCGGTGGGCCTTCAGGTCACGGAACTTTCAACCCATCTTCAGGGACAGCTCGTGGCCACGCATCCTGCGTTTGACGACCTCTTTGATGGATTCGCGCCAAAGTCAGTGCACGGAAACCCTAAAGAACGTACTGCGTGGGCGGTGGATCAATTAAAACTGGCAGCGAAGGCAAGCAAGAATCTTGGGCTTACTGCTCATGCCACATTCTCCGGCGCGCTCATGTGGCATACCGTTTACCCGTGGCCGCAACGACCAGCAGGATTAGTGGACGATGCTTTCAAAGAACTGGCCAAGAGGTGGCTCCCTATATTGAATGCGTTTGACAAGGCCGGTGTGGATGTATGTTACGAAATCCATCCGGGTGAAGATCTGCACGATGGCGTTACCTTCGAACGATTCTGGGAGGCCACCGGAAAACATTCGCGTTGCAATATCCTTTATGACCCGAGCCATTTTGTGCTTCAGCAACTGGACTACATCCAATACATTGATTTTTACCACACGTTCATCAAGATGTTCCATGTGAAGGATGCCGAGTTCAATCCAACGGGTAAATCCGGTGTGTACGGCGGTTACCAGGATTGGGTTAATCGCCCCGGAAGATTCCGCTCACTCGGCGACGGACAGGTGGACTTCAAACGTATCTTTAGCAAGCTCGCGCAATATGGTTTTTCCGGATGGGCCGTTCTCGAATGGGAATGCGCGTTGAAACATCCCGAACAAGGAGCGGCGGAGGGCGCACCTTTCATCAAGGATCATATCATCAGAGTAACTGAGAAAGCTTTTGACGACTTTGCCGCAACGGGGAAAGATCAGAAGTTCAACAAAAAAGTCTTAGGAATTTAATTAATAGCAAATCATGAAAAAACTAATCTTATTGGGCGCTTTAGCCGGTTTTATTTTTACCTCCTGTGGATCGAAACAGGAAGACAAGAAGGAAGGCAGTGAAGATGTATACCACGAATATGAATCTGCCGACAATGGCGCATCGTCATCTTCTTCGTCATCTTCTTCATCAGCTTCGGAAGCCCAACAGGAACCCGTTCCGATGAGTGATTTGATTGCTCAGGGCGAGGCGTTGATTAACTCAAGTGATTGCAAAACCTGCCACACTGTAGAGAATCGTATCGTGGGACCGTCATACAATGATGTTGCAGGTAAATATTCCTTTACAAAGGAAAATGTCATAATGCTCTCCGGAAAGGTAATCACGGGAGGTGCGGGCAATTGGGGTGAGATTCCAATGACCGCTCACGTTGATCTTTCACAGGCTGATTCCGAAAAAATGGTGTACTATATCCTGTCTCTCGATGGGGAGGACTACCAGGAGTAGGAGTCCAGCATGAAAATAATATTAACGATGTTCGTATTCCTTTCTATGATAAGCGGGGAAAGCCAGGGCCAGAACAAGTTATCCAGCAAGGAACAACAGGAAGGATGGAGTCTTCTCTTCGATGGAAAAACAACCAGGGGCTGGCGCAACTACAACAAAGATGGAATCGGTTCCGGCTGGAAAGCAGTTGATGGTGCTCTTGTCTTTGATCCCGCTACAGGCAGTGACGGCGGCGATATCATTACAGAGCAGGAGTATGAGAATTTCGAACTAACGCTCGAATGGAAGATCAGCGCCTGTGGTAACAGTGGCCTCATGTTCAATGTGGTCGAAGACAAAAAGTATGAGTCACCCTGGCTGACCGGCCCCGAAATGCAGATCCTTGATAACACATGCCACCCGGATGCGAAAATCGAAAAGCATCGCGCCGGCGACCTGTACGACTTGATTGCCTGCTCCACGGAAACGGTCAAGGCCACCGGTGAATGGAACCATGTGCGATTAGTCTCAAATGCAGGGCGTTACGAGTTCTGGCTAAATGGAACACAGGTTGTTACCTTCGCCATGCATACATCGGAATGGAACCAAATGGTCGAAAGCAGTAAGTTCAATGAATATCCCGATTTTGGTAAGGCAAGAAAGGGCCACCTTGCGCTGCAGGATCACGGAGACAAAGTCTGGTTTCGTAACATCAAAATAAAAGTTTTATAATCCGGACCGCTCCGGAGAAATATTATCTATGAGATTTGCTCTTTTAACTGTCACGCTGTTACTGTTTATACTGACTTCGTGCAAGAAGGAAACAACAGAACAGCGGGTGCTTGTATTTTCCAAGACCAATGGATTTCGTCACGAATCGATTGGCCCCGGTAAAACTGCTCTCATAGAACTTGGTAAGCAACACGGGTTTGTTGTCGATACTACCGAAGACGCCAGTCATTTTAATGAAGAAAATCTCAAACGCTATAAAGCAGTCGTTTTTCTGAGCACAACGCAGAACGTGCTCGACGAATTGCAACAGGCAGATTTCAAGCGTTATATTGAGGCTGGGGGCGGATTCGTTGGCATTCATGCCGCTGCCGATACAGAATACGAATGGCATTGGTATGGAAAACTGGTTGGTGCGTATTTCAAGAGCCATCCTAAAGTGCAGGAAGCCAAACTGAGAAAGGTTCGCGCGTTCGGGCCAAATACGCTTCCCGATGAATGGGTTCACACCGACGAATGGTATAACTACAAGAATATTTCAGAAGACATAAACGTCATCTATAATCTGGACGAAACCTCTTACGAAGGAGGCGAAAATGGCGAGAAACATCCCATTGCGTGGTATCACGAATTCGCAGGCGGAAGGTCTTTTTATACCGGATTAGGCCACACAAACGAGGCCTATTCGGACCAGAGGTTCCTGGATCACGTTCTTCAGGGTATCCAGTACGCCATGGGCGATGACATTGAACTCGATTATGACAAGGTAAGGACCCAACGGGCCATTGAAGAGAACCGCTTTTCCAAGACAGTTCTCGATTTCAATCTGAACGAGCCCACTGAAATGACGATGCTTTCCGATGGGAAAATACTTTTTATTGAAAGAAAGGGTGACGTTAAATTGTATGATCCGTCGATTAGAAAAGTTAGTGTCGTAAACACGATTAAGACGTGGACCAAATACGAAGATGGCCTGATAGGACTAACCGCTGACCCTGATTTCAGCAGCAATAATTTCGTCTACCTTTTTTACTCACACCCCGAGAGAAGCGCCAATGTTTTGTCGCGGTTCGTGTTTGAAGAAAACAAGCTTGATCTTTCCTCCGAGAAAGAGATTCTGGAAGTTCCCACGCAGCGCGACAAATGTTGCCACACCGGCGGCTCTCTTCAGTTTGGAGCGGACCGAATTCTCTTTATCAGTACCGGTGATAATACAAGTCCTTTCGAGTCAGATGGTTTCAGTCCCTCGGATGAACAGCCCGGGCGCGAAGCTTTTGATGCGCAGAAATCTTCATCGAACACCAACGATCTTCGCGGAAAAATACTTCGGATCATCGTGAACGAAGACGGCACCTATGAAATCCCCGAGGGCAATCTTTTTCCACCTGATGAAGAAAAAACAAGACCGGAAATCTACGTAATGGGTAATCGCAATCCGTATCGGATTTCAGTTGACTCCAGAACCGGATACTTATACTGGGGCGAAGTCGGCCCTGACGCCGGTAACGATGTGGCCGGGCGGGGACCGCGTGGTTATGATGAAATCAATCAGGCGCGCGAAGCAGGTTTTTTTGGCTGGCCGTATTTTATTGGAGACAACTACGCCTATAGCCGTTATGACTTCGCCAGGAAACGCAGTCTGAAAAAATGGGACCCCGAAAAACCCGTAAATGAGTCTCCCAATAATACAGGGAAACGCGAACTCCCTCCGGCCAAACCGGCCTTCATCTGGTATCCTTACGACAAATCAGATGAATTTCCAATGGTAAAGGATGGCGGTCGAAATGCGATGGCAGGCCCCATATTCTACAGTGAAGATTATAAGGGCACCAAGTCTGCGTTCCCATCTTACTTCGATGGCAAACTCCTGGCGTATGACTGGATGCGCAACTGGATGTTCCTCGTAACAATGGACGACGAGGGTGACATTTATGATCTCGAACCGTTTATGCCGAATACAAAATTCAACAACGTCATCGATATGACTTATGGCCCCGATGGACGGCTATTTATGCTTGAGTACGGCACAGCATGGTTCAAACAAAACATGGATGCCCGACTCGTTCGAATTGACTACAATGGCGGAAACCGCCCTCCCGTTGTACAGCTTACCGCTGATAAGCTTACCGGCTCGGTGCCCCTTGAAGTGAATTTTACCGCGAAAGGAACCATCGATTACGACAACGACAAAATGGATTACCTCCTGGAGGTCGGAAATAAGAAACAAACATCCTCCGATGGTAATTTCAAATTCGTCTTCGATGAGCCCGGCATTTACAATGTGACTCTCACAGTACGCGATTCCAAAGATGCTTCAGGAAAATCGCAGGTGAAGATTATCGCTGGAAATGAAACGCCTCAGGTATCTATCGAAGTCATCGAAGGCAATAAGACCTTTTTCTTTCCTGGCACGCCGCTGAGCTACGCTGTTACGGTAACCGATCACGAAGACGGATCATCGGAAACCGGAGCCATTAAGGATGATGATGTCACGGTGACCTTTGATTACCTCAAGGGTTTCGATATAACCAGCATGGCGCAAGGCCATCAGAGAGCTATCATCGAGATGCCGGGGAAAAGATTGATCGATCAAAGTGACTGTAAATCGTGTCACCTGATTGACCAGAAGTCTGCGGGGCCGTCATACAAAGATGTGGCGCTGCGTTACAAGAACGAGCAGGATGCCGTTGCGCGCCTGGCAGAAAAAATCATCAAAGGAGGTGCCGGCGAATGGGGTACCATCGAAATGGCTGCGCACCCTCAGATAACGACTGACGATGCCCGGAAAATGGTCGAATATATTCTGACGCTGGATAATGCCGAAGAAATCGAATCTTTGCCCCTAAAAGGGAAGGTGACGCCCGGAAATGAGGAGGACGGCGCTTATCTCATTAATGCATCGTACATTGATAAAGGAGCTGGTGAAATTCCCAGCCTTTCCGCTGCAAATACGAAAATACTTCGGTCTGCGTTCCTCCGGCCGGATCACGCCTCGGAATTTCGTGACGCGCGCGTGATCAATGCCAATGGGCAGGTGGCACTCGAAAACGTCAGACACAACGGATATGCCGCGTTCAAACAGATTGACCTGACCGGAATCCGTAGCGCTACGGTATCAGGATTCATACGGGGCACAGACCAGGTAGGGGGTAAAGTGGAACTGCGGCTCGATTCACCGGATGGTGAAGTCTGGGGCTCAGCTGAGTTAAAAGGCCAGGGCCTTCGCGAGGAAACGATCCGACTGACCACTGAAACCGGAATGCGCGACCTTTATGTAATCTTCCTGAATTCTGAAGCAGGTGACAAAACTTTGTATTATTTTGGTGGAGTACGTTTTCGAAACCGATAGCATCGCCTATATTTAAGTAAGCGAGCAATCGCCTCAACTACAACCTTGAACCTATTCTATGAAGAAAAATCTACACGCTATGAAGCGGAGGGAGTTCATTCAAACAGCTTCCTTTGCTGCAGTCGGCCTGCTTTCATTGCCTTCTTTCCTGGCCGTGGCCAAGGCAAAAAAGGGACTCGGCCTCCAGCTTTACACCCTGCGCGACACGATGCCTGGCGATCCGAAAGGCGTGTTGAAACAAGTTGCCTCCTACGGATACAAAGAGCTGGAAACTTACGGTTACAGCAACGGCAAATTGTTCGGCATGGAGATCCGCGAATTCAACGACTACGTCAAAAGCCTCGGGATGAAAGTTACCAGTGGGCATTATGGTATTGACCTGATCCGGGGTGACTGGGAGAAGGCAGTTCTCGATGCCAAAGCTATCGGCCAGAAGTACATGGTGTGTCCCTACCTGAACGAGAATGAACGAAGTTCCATTGACGACTACAAGAAGCGTTGCGACGAGTTCAACAAGGCCGGGGAGGTGTGTAACAAGCATGGTATTCGGTTCGCATATCATAATCATGCTTTCGAATTCATGGAGATGGAAGGAAAAATTCCCTATGATGTAATGCTGGAGCAACTCGATCCAAAGAAAGTTAGCATGGAAATGGATATTTTCTGGGTCGTCAACGCAGGTTTTGATCCCCTTCACTATTTCCAGAAGTACCCGGGACGTTTCGAACAGTGGCACGTGAAGGACATGGATAAAGCCGACAAGAATCGCAACGCTGATATCGGGAAAGGAACCATCGACTGGAAAGCTATCTTCGCCAAAGCGAGACAGTCTGGCATGAAACAGTTTTTCGTTGAGCAGGAATCTTATCCTGGTGAGCCGATAAAAAGTGTCGAGGCGAGTGCTGAATACATGAAAACAATTTTGTAGCTTTCGTTAAGTTTTTTCGTTTTTGTTTACAGAGATGTCGGGCTGCGCTGTCCGACATCTTTTTTTTGGTTCACATTTCGGGAAGGTTTTACCTTTGGTACATGAAAATTCTGAACTTTATACTTGCTGCGTTATTTCTGCTTTTCGCCTTCGTCCAGGTAAATGATCCCGATCCGATTCTTTGGATTATCGTCTACGGCGCGATGGCCGTACTCGCGATTTTCGCCATGTTCGACATATATCCCCGCAACGTGATTCTTATTCTACTCATTGTGTTTGTCGGGTATAGTCTCATGTACCTGCCTGGCCTGGGGGAATGGATGAACCAGGAAAATAAGGCGGACTTATTCGACGACGTCGCCAAAATGAATCATATATACATCGAGGAGGCCCGGGAGTTTATTGGTTTATGGATTTGTATCCTCGTGCTTATCTTCTACTTTATTCGTTCGCGCAAAACGACGAGAAAGTCCACGTCATCCTCGTAATTGCCGGAAACCTTCGACGCATTGATATTAGTCATATCAGATGAGCGGTTACAAAACCATTTTTCTCAAAGTTATCAAGCGAGTCGTTATTGGGCTGGTGCTTCTGCTCGCGCTCGGCTTCGCGTTGATTTTCGGATATCTTCAATATTCTAAACCTCGTATGTCCGGTGATGTAAAACTCGACGGGTTACGCGAGAATGTAGAAGTCTATTTTGATTCGTACGGAATTCCCCACATCTATGCAAACAACGAGGAGGATGCGTATCAGGTGTTCGGTTATCTGCACGCACAAGACCGCCTGTTCCAGATGGAGATGCTGCGTCGTGCGGCAAGTGGCCGCCTCGCTGAAGTGCTCGGCCCCGAGCTCGTGGAAGTCGACAAACTTTTTCGAACCCTCGGACTGAACCGTTTTGCTCAAGCCCATAGTGAGAAATACCTCTCAGGTGATTCTGCAGCCTATCAACGGGCGGTGTACGCGTATCTTAAAGGTGTTAACCAGTACGTCGCTGATGGAAAAACACCGCTGGAATTTTCGATTGTTGGTATTCCAAAAACTGAATTCAAGCCAGCTGATTTATACTATGTAATCGGCTTTATGGCACTGGGATTTGCGGAAGGATTCGAAGCAGATCCGGTCCTTGAACTGATCAATCAAAAGTGGGGACCGGAATATCTCGCCGACCTCGCTATCAACACTCCGTCTGACGCGGAGGTTATTCCGGTTCATGCTGCCGGCAAACCGAAGCTGGCGAACGCTGAAAAACTTATTTCTTCCCTTCGATCAGCTTTCGCCAACCTGCCCATACCGTTGCTGCAGGGAAGTAACGGTTGGGTTGTCAGCGGCGATCGATCGTCATCCGGATTTCCGATTCTTTCGAATGATACGCATATAGGTTTCTCCCAACCGGCAGTGTGGTACGAGGCACATCTTGAGTATCCGGGAGTAAGTTTTTATGGTCATCATCTTGCGGGACTGCCCTTTGGAATTCTTGGCAACAACCGGTTTTGTGGCTGGGGACTAACCATGTTTGAAAATGATGACGTGGATTTCTTTATTGAAGAACTCAACCCGGCAAATACGGATCAGGTTCGGTTCGGAGACCAATGGGAAGACCTTGCCATTCGAAGAGAAATCATAAAGGTAAGTGGTGAGGACAGTATAGCGCTTATTGTACGTGAGAGCCGCCATGGGCCGCTTATCAATGGCATTGTCGACAATGTAGATCCCTCACAGGCCGTCGCGCTTTCCTGGCTATTGCTCAAGCAAGATAATCGCGCGCTTCAGGCATCATACCGCCTTGGGCGAGCTTCGTCATTTGAAGAGGCCGAGGAAGCCATTTCGATGTTCGATGCACCGGGATTGAATTTCATGTATGGTGACACGGCCGGAAATATCGCATGGTGGGCGAGAGGCCTTCTTCCGATACGACCGTCGCATGTTCAAAGCAAGCTTTTCCTGGATGGAGCAAGTGGAAAGGATGAATACCGCGGATTTTACCGTTCGGACTACACGCCACGTTCTATCAACCCGCCTTCCGGATTTGTTTACTCTGCAAATAATCAACCTGATTCAATCGGAGGTGTCCTCCATCCAGGATATTATTTCCCGAAAAGCCGCGCCGGGCGGATCGTGGACCTGCTCGGGGGTGGAAAAAAGTTTTCAGTTGATGATATGAAGACATTTGTGCTTGATGATGTGTCGGCGATGCATCCGGAAATCGCAGCAAAGCTCGCTTCGCTTGTTCCCTCATCGCTCCTGGAGAATAAAACCATTGCAGATATGCAGATGGTGTTGAAGAACTGGCGCGGTGAACACGATGGAGCTTCACCCGGCCCGGTGGTATATTACAATATACTCGCACAAGTATTGCGTCACACGCTAATGGATGAAGTAGGGGAGGACGCATTTGGTACGTTGCTAAAAACGGCGTTGCTTAAGAACTCACTTTCAACGTTGTTGAACAATGAATCCTCTGCGTGGTGGGATGACGTTAATACAAAGGACACCATAGAGTCGCGCGTTGATATTATTCAAAAATCGTTCATGTCTGCGGCCGAGTTGATTACGGAAACCTGTGGGCAGGATATACGCCAGTGGAATTGGGCGCGTATCCATTCCCTTACTCATCAGCATGCTTTGGGAGTGGTTAAACCGCTTGACAAGCTTTTCAATGTCGGGCCGTTTCCTGTTCGGGGAGGCAGTGAAGTGATCAACAACCTCGACTTTCCGTATGATACCAAAGGTTATTTTGAAGTAAGCAGCGGACCTGCACTGCGCAAGATCACCGACTTTGGACGGACAGACGATGGTGTAACGGTTTCGCCAACAGGCCAGAGTGGAAACGTAATGAGCCCCCATTACGATGACCAGGCCGGGTTGTTCGTCAAAGGTGAATTCCGACCAATGCTGATGAACCGGGATGAAATAACCTCGTCCTCAAAAAACAAGCTGACATTCAGCCCCTGAGCTCCCGTACTGCAAACGATTTAAATTTTTTCTTCTAAAAAAGGTCTTGTTTCTTTTTTATATTGACCACATGAGAATCACAATCTTGTTTGCAGCCTTGCTACTTATCCTCGGTTGTTCACAGACCAAAGACCAGTTTCCCCCCGACAAAGCTATGAAAAGTTCATCCGGAAAGATTGTTATTTACCAGATGATGACGCGTCTGTTCGGAAACAAAAATACCACCAACAAAACATACGGAACAATTGAAGAAAACGGTGTCGGAAAGTTTGCCGACATCAACATAAAGGCCCTGCGCGGGATTAAAGAACTTGGCGTCACGCATGTGTGGTATACAGGCGTAATCGAACATGCCGTACTGACTGACTACACCGCCTATGGTATTGCGCTCGATGACGCCGATGTGGTGAAAGGAAGGGCCGGTTCTCCATATGCGATCAAAGATTATTATGATGTTAATCCTGATCTCGCTACCGACGTGAAAAACCGGATGGCAGAATTTGAGCAACTTGTAAAACGTACCCACGATGCGGGGATGAAAGTGATCATCGACTTTGTTCCCAACCATGTGGCTCGTGCATATCATTCGGATGCGAAGCCGCAGGGAGTGCGGGATCTTGGTGAAAATGATGATACAACCGCGGGCTTCAAGCCGTCAAACAATTTTTATTATCTACCAGGAAGATCATTCGAAGTCCCCCCTGGCTATAAACCATTAGGAAATTATCCCTTTCCCACCAAGGATGGAAAGTTCGCCGAGGCGCCGGCAAAGGTTACCGGAAATGATCAGTTCACACACCAGCCCGGCGTAAACGAATGGTTCGAAACCGTAAAGCTTAACTATGGTGTTGACATTCAAAATGGAAGACAGAAGCATTTTGATCCTGTTCCTGATACATGGAACAAAATGAAAGACATCCTACTGTTCTGGGGATCTAAGGAAGTCGATGGGTTTCGATGTGACATGGCGGAAATGGTTCCGGTTGAATTCTGGAGCTGGGCCATTCCGCAAGTGAAAGAAAAATATCCGGGAATAATTTTTATTGCTGAAATCTATAACCCTTCAGAGTACACAAACTATGTCCGTGAGGGAAAATTCGATTTCCTCTATGACAAAGTTCAGCTGTATGACACCCTCCGGTTTCTTATTTCCGGCAACAGGAGTACTGGAGATATAGCCGGCATCCAACAAAGCCTCGGGAGTATCCGCGATCAGATGCTCCATTTTCTGGAGAATCACGATGAGCAGCGAATCGCATCGCGATTTTTTGCCGGTGATCCCTGGAAAGCCCTGCCCGCCATGGTTATCAGCGCAACCATTGACCGCGGTCCGGTCATGATTTATTTCGGCCAGGACGTGGGCGAGCCTGGTCTCGGCGAGGAAGGATTTCAGGGCGACGACGGGCGAACAACAATTTTCGACTACTGGGGCGTGACTGAACATCAGAAATGGATGAATGGCGGCGAGTTCGACGGCGGACTCCTTTCAGACGAACAAAAGCAGCTTCGTGATTTTTATGTGCGCCTGCTTAATGTGACGGCTTCCCAACCCGCGATTGTCAATGGAGCCTATGCAGATCTGACGGAAGCGAACATCAAGGCAGGGAATTTTGACGCAAAGGTAGCAGCTTACATGCGCTATACTGATGAGGAAAAACTGATCATTGTGGTCAGCTTCCATTCAACGGAAACGAATGTCAGGATTGCAATACCGGAAGAATTAGCTTCCGGAATCGGCATTTCAGGAGGGGCGTCCATCCCGCTTACTAACCTGCTTGCAAATGACTCCCCGGTTGAATTGAACAGGCTGACACTCAATGTGACCCTTAGGCCAAATAGCGCGTATATTTTCCAATTACCTTAAACAGTAGACATGAAGAACATCAACGGGCAACAACGAGTTATCATAGAAAATATTCAACCGGAAGTGGAAGGCGGACGGTATCCTGCGAAACGAAGCGTCGGTGAAAACGTAACAGTAACAGCCGATATTTTTTGCGACGGGCACGACCACTTACGAGCGCATTTGTTATTCAAAAAGGAAGGCGCGGCGGATTGGGAGACAGCCGAAATGAATCACGGGATTAACGATACTTGGAGCGCTTCATTCCGCGTGACCGAAAAAGGATTTTATGTTTTTACCATTCTCACCTGGGTGGATCATTTTGATACCTGGTACGATGGTTTCAAAAAGAAAGCTAATGCCAACGTGGATGTAACGGTCGAGCTCCAGGAAGGTATCGAATACCTAGAAAAAGTTACTAAAGGGAAAGATCCACGGCTGACTGAAGCTGCTGGAAAACTTCAACAGGATTATCAGCAGGCGATTAACTATGTGTTGAGTGAATCCTTCGCGGATATTGTCCATGAATACCCGCTGATTGAATTTCCCGTCATGCCCGCAAAAGAATGGCGCGTGGCCGTTGAGCACAGAAAGGCCAACTTCAGTACATGGTATGAACTGTTTCCAAGGTCGGCGTCTCTTGAGGGGAACCACGGAACGTTCCGCGATGTAATCCGGCTTCTGCCCCGGATTTCATCCATGGGCTTTGACGTACTTTATCTTCCACCAATACATCCGATTGGAAAAATCAACCGTAAGGGCAAGAACAATAATGTCAATGCCCAACCGGGTGAGCCAGGGTCGCCCTGGGCAATTGGAAGTGATGAAGGGGGACACAAAAGCATACACCCCGAACTTGGAACGCTTGACGACTTCAAGAGGCTTATCAGTGAAGCAAAGAAACTGAATATCGATATCGCGATGGATATCGCCTTTCAGTGCGCACCCGACCACCCCTATGTGAAAGAACATAAGAACTGGTTTAGGATTCGTCCCGACGGATCAATTCAATACGCAGAGAATCCGCCAAAAAAATACCAGGATATATATCCCTTCAACTTCGAAACGGAAGACTGGAAAGCATTATGGAAGGAATTGCATTCTGTGATAACGTACTGGATTGATCAGGGAATACGAATATTTCGTGTTGACAACCCCCATACCAAGCCAATACCTTTCTGGGAGTGGGCGATAGCCGAAGTGAATAAGAAACACGAAGACATCATATTCCTGTCGGAAGCGTTTACAAGGCCGAAGGTAATGGCTTCCCTGGCAAAGATCGGATTCACCCAATCGTATACGTACTTCACCTGGCGTGTGGCTAAGCATGAGCTGGTTGAATACATGAATGAACTCGTCTTCGGACCTTCGCGCAATTATTTCCGGCCGAACTTCTGGCCCAACACGCCGGATATTCTTCCGTATCATCTGCAGCACCAGGGTGAGAACATTTTTATCATACGGCTTGCACTCGCTGCGACACTGTCTTCCAATTATGGCTTATATGGACCAGTATATGAGTTTTTCGACAATGAGCCGGTTCCCGCGAAGGAAGAATACTTTAATTCCGAGAAATACGAAATCAAACTTCACGACTGGAAGAAGACCAATCGCATGACCGACATCATCACGATGATTAACAAGGCGCGCCATGAGCACCCGGCCCTTCAGTCGACATGGAATCTACATTTTTGTTTCATCGAAAACGAGAACCTGCTCGCATACCTGAAGGCAACAGATGATCTCAGTAATATATTCCTTGTCGTGGTGAACCTCGATCCGCACAGCCGTCAATCGGGTTTCATACAGCTACCTAAAAATGAACTGAAACTTGGCGACCACATCAATGTAAAGCTTCATGACGTAATTATGGACGAGCATTACACCTGGACCCAGGAGTGGAATTATGTTGAACTGGATCCATACAAAATGCCATTCCATTTATTTAAATTGGAAGTCCACGAATCTTATCTGTAACGCATGAGTATAACAAAAACCGGGGATCCACTTTGGTTCAAGGATGCTGTCTTTTATGAAATTTCGGTACGCGCCTTCTACGACAGCAACGGCGATGGAATAGGTGATTTTCCCGGGTTGCAGCAAAAGCTGGATTACCTTGAGGATCTGGGCGTGAACACTATCTGGCTTTTGCCTTTTTACGTTTCGCCATTGAAGGATGACGGATTCGATGTTTGTGATCATACGGATGTTCACGCTGATTACGGAACCTTGTCTGACTTCAAACAGTTTCTGAAGGATGCGCACCGGCGGGGAATGCGCGTGATCACAGAACTTGTTCTTAACCATACTTCCGATCAGCATCCATGGTTCCGAAGAGCCAAAAAGTCGAAACCCGGTTCGCGGTTTCGCGATTACTATGTGTGGAACGACAGCCCCGACAAATACAAGGATGCACGGATAATCTTCACCGACGCCGAAACCAGCAACTGGACCTGGGATCCGGAGGCCAAGGCATACTACTGGCACCGGTTCTACCGGCATCAGCCTGAACTGAATTACGAAAATGCCGAAGTCCAGCTCGAGATGATCAAGATTGTGGATTTCTGGATGAAGATCGGAGTTGATGGATTCAGGTTGTCATCGGTGCCCTTTCTGTTCGAGGAAGAAGGCACGAGTTGCGAAAACCTGCCGCAAACACACCAGTTTTTGAAACGGCTTCGAAGCCACATCGATAAACATTATAAGGAAAGAATTCTGATCGCGGAAGCGAACCTCTGGCCCGAGGATGCATCGACTTATTTCGGCGAAGGCAACGAATGCCACATGAACTTTCATTTTCCGTTGATGCCCCGGATATTCCTCGCGCTCCGGACAGAGGATACTTATCCGATTATTGACATCATGGACCAGACACCAGCGACACCGCTGAATAGTCAATGGGCGCTGTTTTTGCGAAATCATGATGAGCTCGGCCTTGAAATGGTGACCGAAGAAGAAAAGGATTATCTGTTGAAAGCGTACGCATCAGATTCGCAAACTAAGGTGAATTCTGGGATACGCCGGAGGTTGGCGACTTTGCTGAATAATGATCGTCGTAAGATTGAATTGCTGAACACGATTTTGTTTTCACTGCCTGGCACGCCGGTGATCTACTACGGCGACGAAATCGGAATGGGCGACAATATTTATCTCGGTGACCGCTTCGGGGTACGAACCCCGATGCAATGGAACATGAATCTGAACGCCGGGTTTTCAACCGCGAACCCCCAGCGATTATACTTACCGGTTATTACGGATCCGGTATTCCGCTATGAATCTGTCAATGTACAAACTCAGGAGGAAAACCCTTCGTCGTTGCTTTGGTGGATGAAGAACGTGATCGCTATGCGCAAACGTCTGAATATCTTCGGCCGCGGTGAAATGATTTTTATCGAGGGATCAAATGCAAAAGTCCTGGCATTTGCCCGCGTCTACGAAAAGCAGCAAATCATTGTAGTTGCAAACCTGTCACAGTTTTCACAGGCAACGGTTCTCGACCTTTCAGCATACAAAGACGCTGACGTAACGGAGGTCTTCAGTCAGAATCGATTTATGAATGTTGGTAATGGAGAGTACTCCGTAACCGTTGGGCCATATGGTTATTTCTGGCTTCAGGTCGACAAAGCGGAAAAGCGTTCAAAGGCAGAAGCCAGCGGAGAGCTACCGCTTTTGAAGACCGACATTTCATGGGAGCGCCTGCTTTTCAACTACAATGAAGTACGGGCTATTGAACGTAAGATTCTGCCACCGTTCATGAAAAAGTGCAGGTGGTTCGGAGGTAAAGCAAAAGCCATCAGCAAGATCACGCTTCACAAAGTTATTCCTCTCAAAGTTGAGGGCGAGTCTCATTTTCTTTGTATTGCTGAGGTTCATTATGTTCAGCGCCTTCCGGAACTGTATTTTCTTCCGCTGACCTTTGCGCCTTCCGACAGTATTCTTGAGCGCGTAGAGTACACCGTTCAGAGCGTGGTGTGCCGCGCCGAGATTCAGGGGCGTGTAGGTTTTATTATGGATAGCAGCTACGATAAAGTGTTTCGGGATTTTCTTTTCGTGAGTATGGAGAAGGAAACCCGCCTGCGCGATGATGACGGGGGCGTATTGGAATTCAATGCTAGTGTATTCTCGAAACTCAGTGCAACGAAAACAGTAGATTCCAAAATCCTCAAGGCCGATCAGAGTAACACAGCCATTATTTACAATGACCGTTATTTTTTTAAGTTTTACCGCAAGATTGAAAAGGAAATAAATCCCGATCTGGAAATTGTTCGGTTCCTCTCTGAACAAACTTCGTTTTCCAACTCGCCAAAATACGCGGGTTCAGTAGTGTATCGCGACCAGGAGGGCAAAACTATTGTGTTCGGATTGCTGCAGGAAAAAGTGGAGAACCAGGGCGATGCCTGGGTAATGACAGTCGATTCGGTCGGCCGGTTTTATGAAAGGGTAATGGCGAAAGGAAAGGGAATAAAGTTGCCCCGGCTGATCAACAAACCAGCGATTCGATTCGAAGAAGTTCCCCCCGAAATTCAGGAATTTATAGGCAAGGGGTTTTACGAAAGAATTTCACGGCTTGGTCAACGTACTGCTGAAATGCATATAGCCCTGGCGTCAGGCACATCCGATCCGGCCTTTGCGCCCGAAAATTTCACGGCTAATTATCAACGGTCGCTCTACTCGTCGCTTCGGAAAATGGTCCGCGATCGTTTCGCCTTACTGGAATCTACAATAAGCAAGCTTCCGGCAAACCTGCAGCCAACGGCGAAAAACGTCCTTGCGTCAGAGGACAAAATCCTCGGTGCATTCAGCGAAGTGTACAAGATTAAAATTGATGCGGCGAAGACACGCATCCACGGCGATTATCATCTCGGTCAGGTATTATTCACAGGTAGCGATTTCGTTATTATCGACTTCGAAGGTGAGCCTGGTTTTTCTTTCAGTGAACGGCGCCTCAAAAAGAATCCCCTTAAAGATGTTGCCGGCATGATGCGCTCAATTCATTATGCGGCATTTGGGAAAATTTTACTCAATGAAAACTATCGCGACCGCGATATGGAGCTGCTTGAGGCCTGGGCAGATCAATGGCAACATTATGTTAGCCGTTTCTACCTGGGCGCGTACATGGAACGCATGGGCATGGGCACGAAATTATCGTATGAACAAAATGTATTAATCCGTACTTTTCTTTTGGAAAAGGCGATTTACGAGCTCGGCTATGAACTTAATGCCCGGCCGGATTGGACAATCATCCCCCTCAGGGGAATTGAATATCTGGTAAACCGATTCGAGGAGGAAAAGGAGGGAAGGAAGAACCGAAGTACCGGCTAACGCAGCCCTAAACAAAATTGCTATGACCAAAAAGACCTCAGAAATAACTGCCGTGGAGAATAATTCTTTAATCACTGAATACGATATCCATCTTTTCAAAAGCGGAAAACACTTCAGGTTATACGAAAAGCTTGGTGCGCACCCGGTTAGTTTCGGCGATACAGAAGGCACCTATTTCGCCGTCTGGGCGCCAAACGCGACTTCGATTTCCGTCATTGGCTACTTCAACAACTGGCAAGCAGGGCAGAACCACCTGCATCCAAGGTGGGATGGTTCCGGCATCTGGGAAGGTTTTTTTCCGGGGGTTAGCCACGGTGAAGCATATAAGTATGCTGTTCATTCCAACACCGGCGAATATGCCGAAAAGGCCGACCCGTTTGCTTTTTACGCTGAGACGCCGCCAAAAACGGCTTCTATTGTATGGAAGTCCCATTATGATTGGAAAGACCAGGAGTGGTTAGAGAATCGCAGGAAGCGGGGAGGCAAGGCGCAGCCCTACTCTGTTTACGAAGTGCATCTTGGCTCATGGCGTCGGAAAGAGGGCAACGAATCACTCACGTATCCTGAGGCCGCCAATGAACTGGTGGAGTACGTAAAAGATATGGGATTCACCCATGTTGAGTTCCTGCCGATCATGGAGCATCCGTTCTACGGATCGTGGGGTTACCAATTGACCGGATACTTCGCGCCGACCAGCCGATATGGTTCGCCTGAGGATTTTAAGTACCTCGTTGATTGTTTCCATCGCGCGGGAATAGGAGTCATCATGGATTGGGTTCCCTCTCATTTCCCTGGCGATATCCATGGCTTATTCCGGTTCGACGGGACGCATCTCTACGAGCATGCCGACCCGCGCAAAGGCTTTCACCCGGATTGGAAGAGCTATATATTCAACTATGGCCGAAATGAAGTCAGATCGTTTCTGGTCAGCAACGCGCTCTTCTGGCTTGATCAGTTCCACATTGACGGCTTGCGTGTCGACGCCGTCGCGTCAATGCTCTACCTTGACTATTCGAGAAAAGACGGCGAATGGATTCCAAATGAACATGGCGGCAACGAAAACCTTGAAGCCATTTCATTTTTAAAAGAAATGAATGAAACGGTGTATAATCAGTTTCCCGACACGATTACCATAGCAGAAGAGTCTACTTCGTGGAGCGGGGTTTCTCGGCCGACGTATCTCGGCGGCCTCGGATTCGGCCAGAAGTGGATGATGGGATGGATGCACGATACCTTGCATTATTTTCAGCTGGACCCGATTCACCGTAAGTACCATCAGAATGCGATCAGCTTTAGCATCATGTATGCGTTCACGGAAAACTTTATGTTGCCGTTATCGCATGATGAAGTGGTTCATGGAAAAGGATCGCTCCTCGGCAAAATGCCTGGTGACCAATGGCAGAAGTTCGCAAATCTTCGTCTCCTGTTTTCGTATATGTTTATGCATCCCGGTACGAAGCTCATTTTTATGGGAGGAGAGTTCGGGCAATCGGCTGAATGGAACCACGACCGCAGCCTTGACTGGCACCTGCTGCAGTATCCGTTCCATCAGGGCGTTCAGCGCCTGGTTAAAGACCTTAACCAGCTTTATAAAAGTGAACCGGCGCTGTATTGTTATTCATTCGAACACCGGGGTTTTCAATGGATTGATTATGGCGACCGCGAGAACTCCGTAATCGCCTTCCAACGCCACGGCGATAAAAAAGAGGACTTTCTTATTGTCGTTTGTAATTTCACTCCAGCCGTCCGCCAGCATTACCGCGTCGGGGTCCCATATCGCGGATACTGGAAAGAATTCTTTAATTCCGACGAACCCGTCTATCAAGGCAGTGGTGTAAGAAACAATGGGTTATTGACCACGTCTCCTGTAAAATACCATCAGCGGGATTATTCAATTTCATTAACTTTACCCCCCCTTGGCATGGTTGTGCTCAAACTTGACAGGGAAGTGAACGAATTTGATTTAAAAGAATTAAGTACCTGACGTCGGGTTGGCCGGAAGGCCTTTATTGAGCCGCTGTCTAACCTGACCTTTGAAACTGATTTCCATTGGAAAAATATATTTGCATTCACGGGCATTTTTATCAGCCACCCCGTGAGAATGCCTGGCTTGAACAAATCGAAGTGCAGGATTCTGCACACCCTTATCACGATTGGAACGAACGCATTTCGGCTGAATGTTATGGCCCTAACACTGCTTCCCGTATCCTCGATGAAAAAGGGGTTATCACCAACATCATAAACAATTACGCCAAGATCAGCTTTAACTTTGGTCCTACGCTTTTGTCATGGATGGAAGCGAATGACCGCGAAACGTATTTCGAGATACTTCAGGCTGATAGGGAGAGTCAGCGACTCTTCAATGGTCACGGTTCTGCAATGGCTCAGGTGTATAACCACATGATCCTGCCACTGTCGAACTCGCGCGATAAGGAAACTCAGATTGTATGGGGAATCCGCGACTTTGAACACCGGTTCAGCCGAAAGCCTGAGGGCATGTGGCTGGCAGAAACTGCTGTTGACGTCGAGTCACTTGAATTACTTGCCAAACATGAGATCCGGTTTACGGTTCTCGCCCCCCGTCAGGCAAAAGCGATTCGGAAAATCGGCAAGGAAGAGTGGACCAATGTGAATACGGGTACGCTTGACACGCGCAGACCATACCTTTGCAACCTGCCTTCCGGCCGGACTATAGTGCTCTTCTTTTACGACGGGGATATCGCGCAGGCCGTAGCATTCAACGGACTTCTGAACGACGGAAAGAAATTCGCCCATCGATTACTAGACAGCTTTGATGATCATTCTGATGAACCACAGCTGGTCCATATAGCTACTGATGGTGAAACGTACGGTCATCATCACAAACACGGGGACATGGCGCTTGCGTATTGTCTGGATTATATCCACCGTGACCCCCGTTGCCACCTCACTAACTATGCCGAGTTCCTTACAAAATTTTCGCCGACCTATGAAGCGGAAATTCACGAAAACAGTTCATGGAGTTGTGTTCACGGCGTTGAGCGCTGGCGAAATGATTGCGGCTGTCATTCCGGTGGCAAACCTATGTGGAACCAACAGTGGAGAGCGCCACTGCGTGAGACACTCGACTGGCTTCGCGACGAGTTGATAACGATCTTTGAAAATGCATGTAGCGCGGTGATCAAAGATCCCTGGGAAGCACGCGAGGACTACATCAACGTGATCCTGAGACGTAACGACGACACTATACGCAAATTCCTCCGCGATCATTGTAAGGCACAGGTTGAACAAAATCAGGTGCTTCGCCTGATGGAAGTACAGCGTAACGCGATGCTGATGTATACGAGTTGCGGCTGGTTCTTTGATGAAATATCGGGCATCGAAACCACGCAGATCATGCAATATGCGTGTCGTGCAATGCAGCTGGTTTCTCAGATCGCGCGTGTAAATCTTGAGCGGGAATTTCTCGAAAGACTTGAAACGGCCCCGAGTAATGTGCCCGCCTTGCAGAATGGCGCGCTGATCTATCAGAAATTCGTTTTGCCTTCGAAGACCAACCTTCAAAGGGTGGGTATGCACTACGCAGTCGCGTCGCTCTTCGAAGAGGATCCGGAATCATTTCCCGTATTCAATTATACCACCCACAACGAGCTTTTCATCAAGAAAGAGGCAGGACAGCAGAAACTTGTGCTGGGTGTTACGAAGGTCAGGTCCAACGTTACGAGATCCGAAAAGCGATTTGCGTTTGCCGTCATTTACATGGGCCAGCACAACCTGATCGGTAACATCAGCATCGATATGGATTCGGAAGTGTTTGCAAGTATGCAGGCCCGCACCGTGACCGCCTTTGAGGAGGGACGTCTGGGCGATGTCATAGGGTTAATGCAAACGTACTTCGGTCCTGACAAGTACACGATCTGGCAACTGTTCCAGGATGAGAAACGAAAGGTATTCAACCTTATCACGGAAAACAGCATGCGTGACCTCGAAGAATCGCTCCGACGTATCTATAACCGGGATTATCCGCTCGTGAATGCGTTGAGCAATAACGATATCCCTATCCCAAACGCTTATCGAACTACATTCGAGTATATCCTAAATTCCGACCTGATCCGGTGTTTCCATCCGGATAAAATCAACATCCGCCTGATGGAACGCATAATGGCCGAGTTGGTAAAGTGGGAACTTCCCATCGAAGACACCGACAAAGTGGAACGCCTGGCCGGGGAAAGCATCTTTCGCGAATTGAAACGTATCGCTTCTGAAGGCGACAACCCCAAACGTGTTGAACGACTGAACCGTTTGTTTCCGCTGCTTCGTAAATTCAACATCCGTCCGAACCTTTCAAAAAGTCAGAACCTGTACTTTGAAATATCTGTCGAAAGCCGCGGCCAGCTGAGGAGATCTCCTGAATGGATGGAGCAGTTCACTACCCTTGGTGATAACCTTAGCGTTAAGGTGAAATGATCCTTTTCATATCATTTAGGAAAAGGGGAGCGTGAGTTAATTCGCTTATTGGTGCCACTTCTACGGTATTACTCCGGTGCTTCAAACCACGTGGAATGGACAGGACATGCACCCTGGTTCATGAAATGTAAAAGCACAACTTTGCGACAATTCAAGTCGTCGTCATTATTCGCGTTCTAACCCGGCTGGCGGCATTAGGGAAGGAAAAGTTCACTCCGGCGATAGAATAAATGCGAAAAAATCGTATTATTCACAGGTTTTGATCCTTTTGAGAATATAGACCCACATTCATTCGGAGCGCTGATCGGACACATCAGGTTACTTTTTAGTGCGGGATATGAAAGCATGTCTTTTTAATAGGCTTATTTTTCTTACTGAATTCCTAAATGAAATTCAGGAACTAATGAAGAGTTTTTTCGCATCACTTAAGGCATTCTTTTGTTCGCATGCGTTTCAGACTATCCACGTTTATGATTCTGACACGGTGAAGGCCTATTGCCCTAAATGTGGAAATAAGTTTGTTGTAAATGAACGATATAAATGGAAGTTCAAGCTGAATGAAGTTTCAGAGCGCGACTATGAGGATTTATGGAAACGCATTCAGGAATTTCAGCGAAATTATCTCGAAAAGGGTGGGGGACAAAGTGACGATGAGCCTCAACGTTAGTCCGTGATAACTTTTTTGGCGGATGCCGACAAGGCCTTATTTATTCGTCGGTTCAACTGATATGAATACTTTCATTAAATTAGAATGTACGATCGGCGTCGAATCAGAATCACTGAGATCAAAACCTAAAAATGTTAGCAATATACTGCCCAAGAATGCGAAGCTCACCAAGCCTTTCGATGGTGCCCTTTTCGCTTTTGTGTTTGTTGTTCGTAGCGTGTGGTCCTACCAGGAATATTACGTATCTGAGTAACCTTGGAAACACCGTGGAGACAACCTCCATAAAGCAGGAAGCCGATCTTATCATTCAGGCAGACGATCTCCTGGGAATTTCGGTGACCAGTCTTAGCGTAGAATCAAATCAGCTGTTCAATAATAGCGGTGACGATGCAGCCATGAGCTACCTCGTGGATGAGAACGGGTACGTCGACTTTCCCCTCATTGGCTCGACCAAGCTGTCGGGGTTGACCAAAATTGAGGCAAAGAATTTGTTGATCGAAAAGCTGAATGAACACGTAAAGCAGCCCATTGTCGGCATTCGCTTTTTGAACTTCAAGGTGACCGTTCTTGGTGAGGTAAATAATCCCTCATCGTTCATAATTCCCAATGACAACGTCAACATTCTGGAGGCGTTGGGTCTCGCTGGTGACCTTACTGTTTTCGGGAAACGCGAAAATGTTCTGTTGATCCGCGAGAAAGAGAACGTTCGTACAACGGTACGCCTGAACCTGAACGACAAAGAAATTCTGAATTCACCGTATTTCTGGCTTCAGCAGAACGACATTATCTATATTGAACCCGACAAGGCAAGAGTCGCCCAGGCCGATATAAAGCGAAGTAATCTCCAGTTCGCTGTTGCTATCGGCACATCCCTGATTTCTATAGTAACGCTGCTGCTGACGCGTGTTTTTTGATCTATTTTCCCTTGTGTAGTTTTATCGCTCCGCGTTTTATCTTTCTGAAAAGTGTCGGGAATTTTGTCTCAACCAGAAAAACCATTTTGTTCACCAGTAGATTCTGATCTTTCGGGAAGTTTACTTTCATTCCGTTGACCTCTCTAAGTATGAGTTTTTTTTGTCTCACCTGGAGTTGGAGGAGTGACCTGGTGTCTGGAATATAGTGCGCCGTAAAGGAGCTTCGGGAATACTCAGGTTGGGTGGTAGGCAGACTTCCATGGATGGTCTTCCCATGCCAGAAAAGCACATCTCCTTTTTTCATCGCCGGAGCCGTACAAGTTAAATTGTACTGATTGATCGTATCAACGACCAGCTTCTTGTATGCTTCCCGATCCAGAATGATATTCACGTCGCTGCCGATTTTTTCGATATCGATATTGTGACTTCCGGGATATACATAGAATCGCCCGGCTCCGGGTTTGATGTCTTCTACTGCAATCCATGCCGCGACCATTGCACCGGGCTTATTGGAATCAAGGTAATCTTTATCCTGGTGCGGCCATGTGGCAGGATTTCCTTCGAAGAACATGGTTTGAGCGAGAACGGGTTCAACCTGCATCAGGATATCGAGAGCTGCGCGAATATTCCGGTGAGTGAGTAGTTCCATGCCAAGTTTCTGAAAGCGTCCGAAACGGGATGTCTCAAGGTCCTGAATATTCATAACCGCATTCAGCATATGACCATGGGCAGTGAGGTTGTGCTTTTCAGGATTCGCGCTTGCCTGTCTATAGATGAATCCCTTATGCGCCTTAATTTCGTTCTCAAAAGCCGCATGCACTTCATCGCAGAGCTCAGGCGGGATAACATTACGGCGTATAACGTATCCGTTAGTTCTGTAATACTTCCGGATGTCTTCGTCATTTTTCAGATTCGAGTAGACATCGACGTCGGGATCATAGTCATTTGGGATGTAGATCACCCGACCATTAGGTGATGTGATGGGATACAAATCCGCATTCGTTTTTGTAGTAAATTCATTCATGGCTATAAATGTTATAATACACAATTGATAGAACACAAAGACAGAGTTGGGATGCTGAGAAGATTTTCAATGATACAAACCGGATGATCTTCCCAACGAAAGCTTGCAAGGGCAACCTGTGCTACTTTAAACGCCAGAATGAAAAAGTAAACAGGCGATACTTAATGATAAAATAACAAAATAGTTAAGACATAACTTTGAGTACGACGAAATTTTTTGACGTCGTGGATAATGCGAAGTAGCCGACTGCTCAATCGGCAATTTTCCTGATCCGATTACCTTAAAAGTAAAGGGCGTTATTTGTTTATGGTTCGGGTACGAACACGGACGGCAGGATTTCCAGCATAGATGCCAAAAGGTTCGAGATTTCGATTCGCAACAGAGTTGACAGTCAGGATTGCATGAGAATGGCAAGTCACACCAGGACAAACAATGGCCTTTGCACCGATCCATACTCCATCGTGAAGAGTGATTTCGCCAAGCCGGTAGCGGAAGTCTGAAGCGGAATAGTCATGATTCCCGGTAAGTAGCATTGCGCCTTGCGATAGGGCTACGCTGTTACCAATGTTAACTGCGGCGAGGTTATCGATCCAGACAGACTCCCCAATCCAGCAGTGATCGCCGATCGTGAGGCGCCATGGATACTTTATCCGGACGTTGGTTTTGATTACCAGGCCTGAGCCAATTCTGGCGCCAAATAGTTTGAGCAGCCAGGATTTTACGCCATATGGCCACGGAAAAGCCGTGTCGAAAATATAGTAGTTGATCAGATACCAGATTGTTGTTTTGAAGGCGGAGCCTCCTCTGTAATCCCCTACATGAAATTTTGAGAGGTCGATCTTCATGGATCTTTTTACGTCTGCCGGAACTTGATTATGAAAGGTACAAATCTTTTCCATATTACTATTCCTATGAAAACTCCCGTCGAATTGAGTATTACGTCATCGATATCCCAGACACCGACGCGAAACGCGTACTGCAGACATTCTATTAATAATGTAGCGGCAAGCCCGATACCTATAACAATAATTTCCCTGTTAAGCCCGAACAAACCGAAAGCAAAGAACGCAACCGGAATGAACATAATAATGTTGCCGAAGAAGCTTGCCAGAAAGAATGTAACTCTTTTCTCCGGTGAGTGGTGTTTTAAACTCGAAAATGAATCAACTGTATTCTTGAACGGAATCAGATGCACCTGTCGCTCATTCCAGGGTTTCCCTTTTCGCCCGGGATCAAGGAAAACAATATAAGTAACAATCGAAAAGTAAGTAATGAACAAAATCCATTTAGATACGGCCATTGGGATGGGGGCTAATGGTCCAAACAACTGCCAAAACCAAATTTAGAATTGGTTATGTAAGAAACCTATAAATTACAAATAGTATGATAAATGTTACGGATTGCGTGTATTTATTACATTAATCAGGTGCCATGGAACCGATTGCATTAGTCAGTTTAAGTATGATCATATAGTCATTCATCGATACGTTCAGCAGTTTAACCGGACTATTAACATTTATTTTTTTTGACAAACTATTTTGACATTCGGAAAAGTTATTATCTTGCGCTATACATTTCTGATGTAATAAAACAGGAAATTTCGTCAAGTTGGTGTGTTTAACCTTGTTTGTATGCTTCTCCCAACGTCAAAATCGTTTCGTAAGGCTATTCCGTTCTTAGGGTTCTCCATTACCTTCTTGCGCATCTAAGCTCAGATTTGAAAACCAGATTCAGGAAAGCAGAGATTTCTGCGATGAGTTGATAAACGTAAAAGGCTTCTGAAAAAAACGAAAACGTCTGTTTCCTCAGCCTTGCAATTTTCGACTGATAGTGTGTTATGATAGGTTGTTTGAAATAAAAAGATCGTTGAAGTGGTTCGCCGGGTTGGACGTTATTGAAAAGGCTTGGTTCTGGTAATTTGTTTACCGTGGCAGTCGGTCCACGTAATTATAGCTTGTTTATTTCTAGTTCTCCGGGTCGTCCGGATTCCCAGATTCAGTTGAGAACGTTGGTATGTGGGATTGCTCATCTGAACTATTCGAAAGAATGTAGGGTGTACTGCAGAAACCTATTCTATTAAAACGCTTTTTTGGTAAGATGAGTCGCCGGTTCATGGGTGCCCGTGGCTGCATTTTCTCATTTGCATATGGCTGTTGTTAGCGTGGTTATAAAGGACACAGCATACAATTATCGTGTAGCATGACATACAAGTATTCGACTTTCTTCAAGGTCATTAACGTGGTAACAGACTATGTTCTGCTCAACATGGCTTACTCATTCTGTTTGTATGCTCATCAACCGGAGAACTTTATCGATAGCATTCAGCCACACCACCAGCTGAATTTCCTACTGATGAACCTGTGCTGGTTTTTCTGTTCGAATCTGCTTGAGTTATATGTGAATGTAATTAAACGTGCTGCAGATGACACGATCCGTGCATCGGTCACAGCGCTAGTGATGTTTAGTGCTGTATCGATCGCCGTTGTATTCACCTTTCCCCAACTGGAATTGTCATTTACGTTGATGATTGAATTCCTGATACTTTCGATTTTTCTTCATATGCTATGGAAAGTCTCATTTTTACTGGTAAGGAAATCCCGGCGTCGGTTTTGGATAGAGTTTAAGAACATACTTCTCGTAGGAGCGGGGCCCGTCGGAATGGATCTTTATAGCCAAATCATTGCTAATCCCTATCTGGGCTACCGCGTAGAAGGTGTGTTTGATGATTCGTATCCGGCCGCACGCAGTGCTGGTCCCGCTATTCTTGGAAAGGTGGACCGTTGTTTTGAGTATGCAAAAGCACACAACATATCGGAAGTATATTGTGCGCTTCCAATTTCTGAATCGGTCAGAATTAAAAATCTGATGAAGGAGGCCGATCGGCAGATGATCCGAATGCGGGTTATTCCGGATCTCAGCGCAATTCTTGATGCAAACGTAATGCTCGAGTTATATGGGCGTCATCCGATTCTGACGGCGCGCTACGAGCCCCTGGAGAACAAGGTTAATGAGATCATCAAACGAATTTTTGACATTCTTTTTTCACTGGGTGCAATTGTTTTTATCCTTTCATGGCTTGCACCCGTCCTTGCGGTTCTGATTAAACTTGAATCAAAAGGCCCCGTATTCTTTAGACAGCTTAGATCGGGAAAGAATAACAAACCATTTTATTGTTTAAAATTCCGGAGTATGACTGTCAACATTGAATCTGATATCAAACAAGCATCGAGAGGTGATCGCCGGATTACGAGGATTGGCGCTTTTCTACGTAGAACAAGTATTGACGAGTTGCCGCAGTTCATTAATGTTCTGTTCGGTGATATGTCTGTTGTCGGGCCGAGGCCTCATATGTTGAAGCACACTGAAGATTATTCTTTGCTGATCCAGAATTACATGGTTCGACACTTTCTTACTCCTGGCATTACAGGATGGGCACAGGTAAATGGCTTTAGAGGCGCAACTAAAGAACCTGCCGCAATGTCCAAACGCGTTGATGCCGATATCTGGTATCTGGAACACTGGTCTCTTTTTCTTGACTTGAAAATAGTTTTTCTCACCATATGGCAAGGTTTACGCAAAAATGAAAACGCCTATTGAGAGATCTTTAGCGCTGCACCGATGTATAATAAAAGTTGAACTCATTAACTCCGAACACATGAAAAGACTCCTTCTTATCAGCTACAACTTTTCCCCAGAGCTTACCGGCATCGGCAAGTATAATGGCGAAATGATTGAATGGTTGGCGAGAAGTGGTTACCACTGTAGCGTGCTAACTGCTTATCCCTATTATCCTTCCTGGAAAATTGAGGACCACTACCGGTATAAAAAATTTTTCTATTCAACTGAGGAGAAAACTCTTGATGGCAGCGGGATTAAATTTAAGATCCTCCGGTGTCCGATTTACGTTCCGCGAACACCCTCCGGACCGAAACGGATTCTTCTTGAGGCGTCATTTTTTATAACAGCTCTCATCCGGTTGCTGGCCCTTATTCCATCAGCGAAGTTTGATTTCGTCATGGCCGTCTCTCCGTCTTTTCAGGTTGGCCTGCTTGGCGTTCTCTATAAAAAACTGCGCGGTGCTAAATTACTATATCATGTGCAGGATCTTCAGATTGAGGCGGCACGTAATCTTAATATGATAAGGTCTGAAGCTGTCGTGAATACAATGCTGCGGGTGGAGAAACAAATACTCGAGCATTCAGATATAGTAAGTACCATTTCCGAGGAGATGGTCAAACGGGTTGCTGCCAAATACGATAGGGATCCGTTCTTGTTTCCCAACTGGACAGACATCAGCTTTTTTCATCCCATCCGCGATCGCGCGGCGTTGAAGAAGGAATTCGGATTTGATATAGATGATCAAATCGTCCTGTACTCCGGAGCAATTGGTGAGAAGCAGGGACTGGAGTCCTTGTTATGTGCAGCTTCCCGGTTTCTGTGCTCCAGTCACGTAAAGTTTGTGATCTGCGGGACTGGCCCATACAAGGAAAAGTTAGCTGAACAAGCGCGCGAACGGGGTCTCAACAACGTCTTGTTTATGCCTCTCCAGCCTCTGAAGTCCTTCAACAGATTTCTTAACGTTGCTGATATTCATCTTGTGATTCAGAAAGCAAACGCGAGTGACCTGGTGATGCCGTCCAAACTCGGTGCGATACTCGCTGTCGGCGGGCAGGCCCTTATCACGGCGAATCCGGGAAGTGCCTTACATGAGCTCGCCACAAAATATGGCATTGGATCTATCATAAATGCCGATGATAACGAGGCCTTAGCCCAGGGAATAGAAATCCTCCTTGCCAGGAAACATTCTCCACTTCCCGGGAATGCACGGCGATATGCTGAGAATTTTCTTGATATAGAGATGATTATGAAGCGCTTTGAACAGAGACTGTTAATGTTGACGTCGGCTGACCGATTCGCACCCGGTACTCCGGCTCAAATAAGTTCCGGATCTCAGGAAGTTTTAAGTCGCCCTGATTGTTTTAAGCCCTATGACTATAGCCCATGAATTACGTCGGGCTTCCGTGATCCATGCGCTTTGGTTAGCCCCCGGGTTATAATTGAACCACTTTGCTTCCCCGTCGCGTGTTTGCAAAATCTGGTTTGGCCGCGTTCCTGAATACGAGTTCGGAAACGACGAATTAGTTTAATGCAATCGAAGAATTGCAATGTTGTTAGTTGTCTTTATATAGAATCGAACTCATCATGAGTATAAAAGATCACCCCTCACTAAGCCAGCCTCTGGCGCCCCGCATTATTCCGCTTGTAGTCGGAATGCTTTTGAGCTTCGTCTCCGGTGCACAGTTGCCAACCACATTTCAAAAGGTAGAGCTTGTCACCGGTCTAAAGAACGCGGTGAATATTGAATTCGCCCCCGATGGTCGGATTTTTCTGGTAGATCGATTCGGCGAACTTTTTATCTACAAGCCGAATACGCAGGTAACCCTTTCGGCCGGAACGATCGATGTATTTCATGACATGGAAGAGGGGTTGCTCAGTGTCGCCTTCGACCCGGATTTTACTACAAACAATTTTATATACCTGCATTATTCTGATCCGGTCGTCGCCAGAAACAAGGTTTCGAGGTTCACCATGAATGGTGACCTGTTGGATTTAACAACCGAAGTTGTAGTCATTGAATGGGATAGTGACCGGAACGGATACTACCATGCTGCAGGCGATATGGATTTCGACGCAGAAGGAAATCTCTTTATAGCTATCGGAGACAATACCAATCACACGGCATACGCTCCGCTGAATGAAGGCAATTCCAATCAAAGTGCTGAACGAACTTCGTCCAATACAAATGATCTCAGGGGAAAAATCCTCCGGATAAGAGTGAACGCCGATGGCACGTATACAATACCGGAGGGGAATCTTTTCCCGAATGCTGTCGGTGGGCGTCCCGAAATCTATGTGATGGGTGCTCGAAATCCCTATAAGATCTTCGTTGACAAAACGAATACAAACTGGCTGTTTTGGGGTGAAGTAGGACCGGATGCGAATGTCGAAAGCGAAATGGGGCCCGAGGGAATGGACGAAATTAATGTCGTTAAAACTGCGGGAAATTATGGTTGGCCTTATTTTTCGGGGAAGAACGAGCCTTACAGGAATACGTATGTCAATCCAAACTTTTATTATGATCATACCAGTCCCGTAAATTTGTCCAAATGGAACACAGGGCCCGATAACCTTCCGCCGGCGCGGGCATCGTGGCTGGAGTTCTTTCATGCTTGTTTTCTGGCCGGTCCCCGTTATTATTTTGACCCCGCGATTTCTAACCCAAAGAAACTACCTGCTGACTTTCATGGGGCTTTCTTTTACTACGACTTCAATACCAGCAAGATCTGGGTAGTGCACATGGATAACAACGGCAACATTCTGTCAAATCAACAATTCGCTGCAGGCATTATTGGAGGAGCCGGTTTTATTGATCTGAAGGTCGGCCCCGATGGTCAACTATACATTCTTGAATATGGCGCAGGTTGTTGTCCGTCAAACGTGGGTAGCGGCAAACTCGTCAGGGTTGATTATACCGGTATCGACGACAACAAGCCTCCGGTTGTTGAATTGAGTGCGAGCGCGATATCGGGACCGCTTCCTCTTACTGTGAATTTCTCCAGTGCCGGTACTATGGATCTGGATGGAAATGCACTCACGTTTGAGTGGGACTTCCAATCTGATGAGATAACTGATTCAACCGATCCGAATCCAACTTTCGAATTCACTGAGAAGGCTGTCTATAACGTGCTTCTTCGCGTTATTGATTCAGAGGGCGCAATCAGCACGAAAACAGTCACCATTTATCCTGGTAATACGGAGGCAGCGATCACATTTGACTATCCTCCGGACGGAGCAATGTTTTCATGGAATGACCACGTAGCGTTCGAGGTCACTGTAGCCGATCAGGAAGACGGAACAACTGCCGACGGGACAATACCTTGTGAAGAGATCAGTATTATTCCAGCCTTTGGTCACCTTACACACTCTCACGACGGCCTGACGATAAACCAATGTGATGATGTTTTTCATTTGGATCCAACCGGGCACGATGCGCAGGGTCAGGATGACATCTACTACGTCTTCAAAGCCAACTATACTGATCATGACGGTCTCACCACTTTCCAGCAAATTACTATTCATCCAAAGATTATGGAGGCGGAATTCTATGATGCTCAGAATAACACCACCCTCATCGACAACGTCGATCCATTCGGCGGCGCGGTGTACTCCGTAAGAGCGCTCTCAAATAACAGCTATATAATGTTCGATGGTCGGAACCTTGTCGATATTCATTCCATTTCCTGCCGGCTATCGTCCGTTACAGGAGGTGTTATTGAAGTACGCGCAGATGCACCTAATGGCCCGCTTTTAAGTACGATAAATGTGCCCGTCACAGGGAGCGCGGATAGGTTCGCATTTACCAGTGCGCCAATCGCCGATCCGGGCGGAAAACATGACCTGTACTTCATATTTAAAAAAACTGGCGCAACAAATTTCCTCGATCTCAACTACGTTGAATTTGTTGGCCACGGAACCAGTAATGACAACACGCCGCCTGACGTGTACAATATTCAGGTGATTTCCAGAAATCAAATCAGTATTCGGTTCGACGAGGCGTTGAACGTTGCTACAGCCGAATCCATAGGTAATTATTCGATTAACAACGGTATCACTATTCATGCAGCCGAAGTTCTTGAGGATAAAAAAACAGTTCGTCTTACGGTTTCTGATCTCTCTGTCGGCGTTGAAAACTCGCTGACGATTACCAACGTCAGCGATGTTTCGGACAATCCCGTCCTGGAACCAATAGTTAAAACGTGTACAATGCATCTGGAATTTATGCGGGTCAACGCTGGTGGGCCCCAACTTGAGCTGGGAGGGGCCATTTGGAAAGCAAATCAGTTTAATGAAGGCGGAGCAATTGCATCGAACCCAAACCTGGCGATCAAAAACACTGACGACGATGTACTCTACCAAAGTGAGTTAAATGGAAATCTCCGGTACAGCATTCCGGTTTCAAATGGCACGTACGACTTAAAGTTACACTTCGCGGAACTGGTGTATAAGAATCCCGGCCAACGGGTTTTTAATATCAGTATCGAGAACAACCAATTCCAGCTGCAAAATTACGACATCTTTTCAAAAGTTGGACATGCGGCGGCTATAGTCGAAACCTTCAATGGCGTTATTGTAAAGGATAGTTACCTTGATATTATCTTAACCGGGGTTACCAACAAAGCAAAAATATCTGCGATTGAAGTTTTATACGGTACCCAATCACTTCCTCCAAAGATCACCATTCTGAATCCGGAGGACAATCTTACGGTCGTCGATCCTTTTACGATTGGTTTTCAGGTGGAAAACTGGCATGTTCATCCGGGATCATCCCACATCAAGTGGTTGATTGACGGAAACGCCGGAGGCAGTCTTCACAACATGGGTCCGTTAACCCTCTCGGGAATCTCACCTGGCACTCATACCATTCAACTTGTTTTAGCAAACGCAGACGGGTCAAGCACGGAATATGCCGACGAGGTGGAAGTAATTGTTGCGCCGGCGGACTCCTGCATTGAAAATCCCTTTCCATTGCAGTGGGAATCTCATATCATCGGACCGGATATTCCTTATCGCGCACCGCATGTCATTCCCGCCGATATTGACGGAGACGGATTCAAGGATATTCTTATGGGTGGATGGTGGTATCAAAATCCAGGAACCCCGAAAGGGATCTGGAAGCGTAATAATATTGGCACGCCACTAAACAATTTGTTTCTTGTTCACGACCTGGATAGCGATGGCGATCTCGACATCGTAGGGACCCAGGGAGCGTATCTGAGCACGCAGTTGGCCTGGGCACAGAATGACGGAAAAGGAAATTTCATTATTCGCACCAACATTCCTCAGGCAGCGGGGTTTCCACCCGGATCGGCAAACGATAACGTGTTTCTCGCGGGTGTTGCTACAGGCAACTTTAACAATGTCGCAAATATTCAGATCGCACTGGTCTGGAATGGTTCGGAAACCAGTAAAGCTCCGGTGAAACTGCTGACGGTGCCCGCCGATCCGGTTAATCAGGCGTGGACTGTCGCTGATATTGCACCCAATGCAGTGGGTGAGGGTATTGTGGCAGTAGACATCGACGGGGACGGAGACCTCGACCTGTCGCAAGCGAAGAACTGGCTGCGGAATGATAATGGAAGCTGGACTACTGTAAATACATCGCTCGCGCTGGCGACGTACTATGAACATCACGCGATCAGGGACTTTGATCGCGATGGTTTGCTCGATGGTGTACTTACTCAGATAGGAGAAAACCAGGAGATAGCATGGTTCAATATTCCGCCGAATCCCGCTAACCCATGGACAAAAGTTACGCTGGATGGCGACATCGATTCGGGTCTAAGCCTTGATGTAGCCGACCTTGATTTTGACGGCGATCTGGATGTTATCGTAGGCGAATGGAAGGGCGCCAAACGATTACTTGCGTTCGAAAATGATTTGTGTAATTCAGGAACATGGATAAAGCACGTCATTCATCCGGGCGGAGCTGCGGCGCCTGACCATCACAACGGTGCACAGGTCGCGGACCTTGACAACGATGGCGATCTCGACATAATTTCCGTGGGCTGGGATAAAAGGACGCCCCGGATATATATCAACAACCGTACTTCCCACATTGGTAATCAACCCCCCGTTGTAGTGAATGCCATTGAGGATTTGAGTGCGCAGATTGGCGTTACCTTCTCTTTCACATTTTCTGAAAATACGTTCAGCGATCCGGACGGAGACCTTCTGACATATAGCGCTACTCAGGTAAATGGAGCTATTCTTCCCGCATGGCTGACGTTCAATAATACAACCCGGGCATTTGGAGGGCAGCCACCAAGTAACGGAGCACTTACGCTTCACATTCGCCTAACCGCAACCGATCCGAGTGGCGGCAGTGTGCATGATGACTTTGCTATTGTTTTTCCGAATCAGTCACCGGTCGTTGCGAATCCGATACCGGATCAAAGTTCCAACGGCGGTGAAGCTTTTTCGTACGCATTTCCGCTCAACACATTTTCAGATCCGAACGGAGACGTGCTCACCTATATGGCCTCGCTCAGCGATGACACGCCGCTGCCTCCGTGGTTGTCGTTCGAGGGGACCACGCGTACATTCAATGCAACGCCATCACTGGACGACGCAGGTATATTCGAAATTCGGGTAACCGCAAGTGATGCATCGACCAGTGTCAGTGATGTCTTTGTTTATACAGTCGTGGATCCGACAATTAATTATCCTCCAGTCGTCAATACACAGATTCCCGCATTAAGCGCAATTGCCGGATCTGAATTTTCATATACATTCCCGGATGATACCTTCACTGATCCAAACGCCGATGCACTTAATTACACGGCGACCCAGGAAAATGGAAATTCTTTACCAGCCTGGCTGAGCTTCAATCCGGCAACGCGGACCTTCAGTGGTACGCCGCCCATCGCAGCCATTGGAAGTCTTACGATTCTGCTTTCAGCCAGTGATGGCGGCGAGGCCGTTTCTCTGTCAATAACTCTCACCATAGAGTCAGGCGCGAACATTCGTATCAATTCGGGCGGGCCGGGCACGCCAGCGTTTGGAGTAACCTTCGATGCGGATAAAAATTTCTCTGGCGGAGGTGTGTACACCAATAACAACATAGCCGATATAGCGGGAACCACGTTCGATGATCTGTACAAGTCAGAGCGAAACAACGCATTGTCGTATTCCATCCCTGTGCAACCGGGTACCTATCTGATTCGCCTGCATTTCGCCGAGATCTTTTTTGGAGCCACAGGCGGGAGTGCAGGTGGCGTGGGCAAACGAATATTTAACGTGGTCGGAGAAGGTCAGCCATTACTAACAAATTTCGATATCTATGCTGAAGCCGGTGCAATGCGCGCGTTAGTCAAGGAGGTTGAAGTGTCAGTTACCGATGGTACACTAAATTTGAACTTCATCAAGGTGGTGCAAAACCCGAAGGTCAGCGCCATCGAAGTAATTGCTTCGGTATCATCGGGTAACGCAGCGCCCGTGGTCGGGAATAATATCCCGGATCAGCTTTTCACCGTCGAAGTGCCATTTACGTTCGTAGTTCCGGCCAATACCTTTTCCGACCCAGATGGTGACGCCCTAACGGTATCGACGACGTTAGCTAACAATGATCCGCTGCCTGCGTGGATTGCGTTCGACAGCAACTCCATAACGTTTAACGCAAACCCGGAATTGCAGCATGCTGGTGTGTATCAGATAAAAGTAACAGCGAGTGATGGCGAAGCAAGTGTTGATGATATTTTTGAAATGGTAGTCCAGAGTCCGGATGTAAACAATGCTCCCGTTGTTTCAAATCCGATTGCGGATCAAACCCTGACGGCCGGAGAAGAGTTTGTTTTCGTATTGGCTGCCAACGTGTTCGCTGATCCTGATGGAGATCAGCTTGAATATTCTGCAATGCTTTCAGATGACGGATCTTTGCCGGGCTGGCTTAATTTCAACAATACCACGGCCACGTTCCAGGGTATAGCTCCTTCGGAAGCAACAACCTACAGCATCAAGGTAATCGCCGGTGATGGCGAACTTGAGGTTGAAGACGTATTTGATATAATTGTTAATGAAAACGGATCGCCAGTAGTTGATAATGCCATTCCGGATCAGGTAGCGGAAGTGGGTTCGGCCTTCACATTTACTTTTGCTGCCAATACGTTCACAGATCCTGACGCAGACCCTATGACGTACACCGCTGCATCGGAAGGCGGTGGCGACTTGCCATCATGGCTTTCTTTCGACGGACCGTCTCGCACATTCAGTGGCACCCCGACTGTCGGCGATGTTGGCAATGTTGACGTTGTGGTAACAGCAAGTAACGCATCCGGATCGGTAAGCGATGAGTTTGTCATCTCAGTAGCCGAAACCCCCGTATTCGAGCGTTACATCAACTCTGGCGGTCCGGCAGTCACTGCCTATGGAAAATCTTTCGAGGCTGATAATAATTTCTCGGGAGGCAAAGTATACACCAACAACATGATTGGCGACGTTGGTGAAACTGATGCAGATCAGTTGTACCGCAGTGAACGGAATAACGTCTTCGGGTATCAGGTAGCGGTTCCGCCCGGAACGTATACGGTTAGGTTGCATTTTGCTGAAGTGTTTTTTGGGGCCACTGGCGGTGGCGTTGGCGGGGCTGGTCAGCGCGTGTTCAACGTGACGGCTGAGGGTCTGCCGGTGCTGACTAATCTTGATATATTCGCTGAAGTCGGGGCTATGACCGCGCTCATCAAGGAATTCGATGTTGACGTATTTGATGGCACACTGAATATCAACTTCATCAAAGTTGTGCAGAACCCCAAAGTAAGTGGCATTGAGATCGTAGCTAAATCGATTCTGGAGGGTCAGCCTCCATCACTTGGCACTCCAATACCGGATCAGTTTGCTATATCGGGAATTCCATTCAATCTCACATTCAATTCCAACGCGTTCACTGATCCCGACGGCGACCCGCTGACTTATTCGGCAACGCTTTCCAACGGGAATCCATTGCCGGACTGGCTTGCATTTTCGGCAGCCTCGCGCAATTTCAGCGGTACGCCTGAAACTGGCGATGTGGGGTCGGTTAATATTCGCGTTACGGCCTTCGATGGCAATGCGTCTGCAAGCGATATCTTTCAATTAACCGTAAATGAGGGAGATTCCCACCCTGATCCGGTCTTGATTAATGCGGGTGGCCAGGCAGTTGTGGTCGGCGCCGAAACGTTTGCCGCTGACACCTACTTTAGTGGCGGCTCCACGTACACGAATGGAAATATCGTCGATATAAGTGGTACTGATGCTGATGCGCTCTATCGCTCCGAACGCTATAAGCTCAATGGGTACAACATTCCTCTTCCGGCCGGAACCTATATTCTCAGGCTTCATTTTGCTGAAATATTTTTCGGAGCGACTGGTGGTGGCGTAGGTGCTCCCGGCAAACGCGTATTTAGTGTTACCGCCGAAGGTGCGCCGATCCTGACAAACTTCGATATCTACGCTGAAGCTGGTGCGATGGCCGCTGTCGTGAAGGAATTCGAGCTCGAAGTGACAGATGGCGTGCTCAACCTGTCCTTCATAAAAATAGTTGAGAATACCAAGGTGAATGCTATCGAGATACGTCCGGTAACAACCTCTGCGCTGCATTTCGACGGTACTGCACGAATCAGTGATCATACGCCGGGCACCGCGATAGAACGGAATGAGATGGACGCCTATCCAAATCCATTCAATCAATATACTACTATTCTGTATTCACCGGTCGAATCCGGCGCGGCGGATCTTGATGTGGTAGCGGCGAATGGAACGTTGGTCGAGGATATATTCTCCGGTAACGTGGAAGCGGGTAGTCTTTACAGGTTCGATGTCGACGCAAATGAAATGGCGTCTGGCGTTTATTTCGCCAGACTGAGAACCAGTGACAGAGTAGTATTCCTCAAGTTACTTCTTAGCCGATAGCACGAATTGTTTAATAACAAAATCAAAACTTATGATAGAGGGCGATATGTTTCAGGAAAGGACGAGTGAAAAAAGCAATCTGAGATCTGTGGTGTCCGGATATATCAAGTATTGGCCGGTTTTTGTCGTGTTCGTACTGATCGGAGTGAGCCTTGCGTGGCTTCGGATCCGGTATACGGTACGGGAATATGTCGTCAGCAGCACCATTCTGATCAAGGATAATAAGGACGGTTCAGCCATTCCGCCTGGAGTGGGAATGGCAGACATAGACTTGTTCCGATCAGCCAAGAATATCGAGGATCAGATTATCATGCTGAAGTCGAAAAGTCTTATGGAACGTGTGCTACGTGAGTTGTCTTTTAATACTACTTTCTATCAAAAAGGGCGTGTGCACGATCTGGAGCTTTACCACAATCTTCCTGTCAAGTTAGTTGTCCATAAATTGGAACCTGGAGCATATGGAAGAAAATTCTATATCTCGCCTGGCCAGAATAATTCATTTATTCTGGAGGAAGAAGCCGAAGATGGAACGTTGAAAGGCACCACGTACAAATTCGGCCAGCAAATAAACAAACGTCATGCTGAGTTTACGGTTTTGGAAGGTGGCGGCGGCACGATGCTCGGCAACGAAAAAAGGATCTTTGTTTTTCATGACGTCGCAAAACTTGCGGGATACTATAGTGGAAAGCTTTCCATTACACCGGTCAATAAGCAATCCAATGCGATAACCGTTAGCCTTACTGACCCGGTTTGGGAAAAGAGCGTGGACATTCTCAATAAGTTGATTGAGGTTTACGAACAGGAGGCCGTAGAGGACAAGAATCTGACCGCGGCAAACTCACTTAGTTTTATTGACGAACGTCTTCGTTATCTCACGGCTGAATTGAACGACGTTGAGAAAAATGTTGAATTGTACAAAAAGAAAAATGACCTCACCGATGTGAGTTCGGAGGCGGAGTTGTACCTGAGAAGTGCAGATGAATACAACAAACAGCTTGCTGAGTTCGATATTCAGATTGACCTGTTGAAGTCTATCGGTGCATACCTTGAGAAAGAGGATAATAAGTATGAGCTGGTGCCCAGTTCTCTGAATATTCAGGATGTTACACTGCTGAACCTGATGTCAAAATTTAATGAATTGCAACTTGAACGGCAGCGGATGCTGCATACAACACGTCCCGACAATCCATTGATAGTTAACCTCAATGAACAGCTGAATAACCTTCGGCTTAACATCGTTGAGAATATCAAAAATATTCAGAACGGACTCATTATTACACGCGGGAATCTGGTTTCCAGTTCATCAAAATTCGAATTTCGTAAGAAGAAAGTCCCGGTGATGGAGCGTGAACTCCTTGAAATTAATCGTCAGCAAGGCGTGAAAGAGGGGCTTTACCTTTACCTCCTTCAGAAGCGGGAAGAATCAGCACTTTCGCTCGCAGCAACAGTTTCAAATTTCAGGGTGATTGATCCGCCTTCCGTTAGCTATCCGATCGGTCCGAATGTGCCTCTGTTATATTTCATTGCCGTTCTTCTCGGGCTCGGCTTTCCCTTCGGCATATTGTATATCCGGAATCTTTTGAATGACAAAATTCAGGATGTGAAGGACATCGAGATGGCTACACGCGTTCCTGTTCTGGGTGAAATCGCAAGAAACAAAACGAAGGATCCGATCGTGGTTCTGCAGGAACGGTCGAATCCCCTTGTGGAAATGTTTCGGCTGGTACGATCAAACCTGCAGTTCACCACCGCGGGCAAGCCCAATAAGGTAATTCTCGTGACATCGAGTATCAGTGGCGAGGGTAAAACATTCTTCAGTATTAATCTCGCTGCCAGTCTTGTACTCACCGGAAAGAAGGTAGTCGTTCTCGGTATGGACCTTCGGAAGCCCACCCTCACCAGGACTGTTGACATCAGTGAAAGCGAAGGGATTACAAGTTACCTTAGTTCGGATACGCTGACCATCGACGAGATAATACGACCGTCGGGGGTGCTTGACGATCTGTACATTATCCCTGCCGGACCTGTAACGCCGAATCCTACGGAGTTATTGATGACATCAAAGGTGGAGACGCTATTCGAAACGTTGAAGCTCTCGTTTGATCACATCGTGATTGATTCTGCACCTATAGGAATGGTCGCGGATTCATATTCAGTAGCGGCGTATATCGATTCTACGGTTTATATGATGAGATGCAATTACACCCTGAAGGAACAGATTGGTATAGTGGACCGGATTTTCAGGGAAAAGAAACTCAAAAATCCGTCGATTGTGCTGAACGATGCCAGGCTGACGAAGGGTTACGGCTACGGCTATGGGTATGGATATGGCAAGACAAGGAAGTCTGAAAAACCCGCGAAGGTGGAAGTATCAAATACTGTCGACTCATCAAAACTGGATTAAGATGAAAGTGTTTTTTGTTGATCATACGTTGTCACCGCTGGCTAACGAGGAGTCGAAAGTATTGGCCAGGGTAAAGGTAGAGCTACTAAAATTTCCACAGATTCAGGAGACGTTCTCGCCTGAAGATGCGGATGCATTGATTATCCATGAAAGATTTTCCTTCAAAGATTTTCGGTATATCTCAACATTAACAAAGGATCCCTTACTCTCACGGTTCTTCGAAAAGACCTTTACGATCAACAACGATGACGCGGCCACGGGATTACTCCGCGGACTCTATACCAGTTTGCCGAAAGGTCGTTTTAATCCTGATTTACATGCAGCTGTCCCGTATATGGAGTATCCTAATGAGCTTGTCTTCTCAGCTGATCGCGAGGTACCGAATCCCCGCTATCTGGCGAGTTGGCGTGGCAATACAAAATCAAACGCACTCCGAAAAAGGATGGTTGAATCACTTTGCGAGGTCAACGGGTTCTGTCTGGAAACAACGAACAGTTGGTTGAACCATAAGGTCGACGAAAAAGCCGGGTATGTTGAGGTGATGATGAACGCCAGGTTCTCTTTATGTCCCGCTGGTTGGGCTCCCGTAAGTTTTCGCATCTACGAAAGTATGGCCGTAGGGCGATGCCCGGTTATTCTGGCGGACCAATTGGTATTGCCTTCCGGCCCCGACTGGCTCTCGTGCGCCCTCTTTTTCCCTGAAAAAAAAGTAGCGGATCTCGAAGCCTATCTCGTCGAGCGTAAAAGCAGGTACAAGGAATTCGGAGCAAAAGCCGAAGCGGAGTTCAACCGGTTTTTCGCTGATGCAGTAGTCGCTGAATATTATGCAAAGTGTCTCGTCGCGATAATGTGCTCTGCACGACGAACATCAAAGGAAGCGGAAATACGAAGGTGGAATTCGCTGCCATTCTTCTGGAAAAATAAATGGACCCTTCCGCAGCGGGTATTTAACAAGGCGCGGAAGGGATTAGCCAGGGTAACACATTAAAGTTGTTTGTGGTTAAATGAAAGCAATAATCCATCAGCTGGTAACAAGACCGACTTTCTCCAGGGCATTCGAACTGGGAAAGCTCGTGACGATCACGGGTTCAATGCAGGCCATCGTTCAAATCGTGGGTTTCTTAAGTGGCATACTCGTGATCCGTCTGCTCCCGACGTCAGAATATGCAATTTACATACTTGCGAATACGATGTTGGGAACCATGACCGTATTGGCCGACGGTGGTATTTCTACCGGTGTAATGGCTCAGGGTGGAAAGGTTTGGCATAATCCGGCGAAACTTGGCGCGGTGCTGGCGACAGGGCTCGACCTGCGTAGTAAGTTCGCCATTGTTAGTCTGATAGTGGCAATCCCTGTAATGATTTATCTGATGCGGGTACACGACGCTACCTGGGTGATGAGCCTAGTGGTGGTACTCGCGATAGTTCCTGCATTCTTCAGCGCCCTCTCCGGGTCGTTGCTTCAAATCCCCCCTAAGCTTGCGCAGGATGTAACGTCGCTCCAAAGAACACTGGTGCAGTCAAACTTGTTGAGACTTATGTTGATTGGACCAGCCCTGTTCGTGTTTCCATTTGCATATGTTGCCGTCCTCGCTGGAGGACTACCGCAGATCTGGGCTAACATCAGATTTAGAAGAATTGCTTCAGCATATGCGGACTGGAAGCAGCGCCCCGATGTTTTCATCAGGAGAGAACTCATGGTCTTCATCAAAAGAATCTTTCCAGGCGCTATTTATTTCTGTGTTTCAGGTCAGATTTCAATATGGCTGATCTCCATTTTCGGAGCTACTGCTGCCTTGGCACAGGTCGGCGCGCTGGCCCGGCTCGCCATGATTCTTACACTTTTCACCACGATGTTCAATATTCTTATCGTACCCAGGTTCGCCCGACTTGAGGAAAATAGAAGATTGTTGGTGGATCGCTACATCAAGATCCAGCTGATTCTGGTTGTCGTAAGTGTAAGCATGGTTACCATTGTGTGGCTATTTCCCGATCAGGTACTTTGGATTCTTGGAAGTAAATACAACCATCTCAAAGACGAGCTTGTGCTTTGCTTTATCGGAACATGTCTTAATCTCTTTGTAGGTATCAACTATGGACTGAATGCCTCACGCGGATGGCTATTGCACCCGGCGATCGGAATCGCCGGAGGAATAGCCGGGATCATATGTGGAGTATTACTGATTGATATATCGACGATCAAAGGAGTTTTATGGTTTAATATGTTTACCGGAGTTGTGGGTTTGTTCATTCATCCACTTTATGGTATTATAAGATTATTGGGGACAAAGGTTGAACGTTTGTCGACTCATACTGTCGGCATACAAAAGCATAAACCTCCGGTTGGATGAATATTCTGTATGAATCAGATTTTCGAACAGTGGTTAATAGAAAGATGAAAATTGCTATTGCAAGTTTAGGTGACCCCTCGTCTGCCAGCACTTGGTCTGGTATCCCGGCCACTATCATTATGGGGCTGGAGCAGAGAGGACATCATATCTTTCCTATAGCCCTTTCCGCGCCGGCGGAGCCCTGGCACTACGCCTGGCTGAAAAGGTTTTACCACCGGGTTCATAACAAATGGTTCCTTGCAGCTGTAGAAGAAAAATTCCTCAGGAAAATATGTCTGCAACTCGACCATGCCGTGGCGTCTATGGAGCCCGATGTGGTGCTCGTAATTCACGGCGACTGGCTTGCATACGCAACGTTCGACGTTCCGTCGTGTATTATTCACGATACTACCTTTGCGTCCATCGTTGATTATTATCCCTCCTTTTCGAATCTTGCCGCAAGGAGTTTACGTCAGGGTAATCAAATGTATCAACGTGCGCTGGACCGCGCGGATGCGGCAGTGTTCCCTGCGAGTTGGGCGAGCTTAAGTGCAGTTGCTGACTATAACACCCCGCCTTCCAAAGTATTTACAATTCCATTCGGTGCAAATGTTTCCTATGAGCCCTCCGAATCCGACATAGAACAATGGATTGAGCAGCGTATCATAAAGGATCTTTGCAGTTTCGTCTTCATTGGCACACAATGGGAACGAAAAGGGGGACCTCAGGCATTAGATTTCATTGCGGAGTTGAACAGAATAGGGTTGCCTTCCAGATTAACTATCGTGGGTTGTGAGCCTGAAATACATGATCAGTTAAGGTATGCCGTCGACGTGGTCGGCTACCTCAGGAAAGACGTCGCCGAAGACGAAGAGCGATTCAGGCAAATATTGAAAGACGCTCATGCCCTCATCGTTCCTTCGCAGGCCGAGTGTTTTGGATGTGTCTATTGCGAAGCTAATGCGTACGGTCTACCAGCTCTCGGGCGTGATACCGGGGGAGTGTCGGAAATAATCAGTGACGATCATAACGGACTACTCTTGCGAAAAGATGAAACACCCTGGCATTTTGCCCGGCGTTGGGCGCGCATCTGGATGGACCGCGATCTTTACCGGATGATGTCTGTTAATGCTTACCGCGAATACGAGTCGCGCCTGAGCACTAAGGCTTTCACTGACAGGCTTGAACCCGTGCTGACTCAATTGTCCATTGCACCATGATGAACCCAAATATACTTTCCCTGCCTAAAAGCACAGCGATCTGTACACTCTTTGAGGGGCATTACCACTATGGCGTCGCCGTCCTGACAAATTCGCTTTATGCTAATGGCTTTCGCGGCGATATATATGCAGGTTATCGAGGTGCTCTGCCATCGTGGACGGACGTAGCAACGGATAACTCCATGGTATTAGGGAAGGACGGAAAAACCATGGCAGTGGCCGATGGAATAAACCTGCACCTGGTCCCCGTTACGACAGATTATCACCTCACCAACTACAAGCCTGATTTTATGATGCGGCTTTGGAATGGGCCTGCTCACTGGGTTGATAAACTGTTCTATTTCGATCCCGATATAGTGGTTAGCGCGCCGTGGAAATACTTCATCACGTGGACAGACTATGGGGTTGCGCTCTGTGAAGACGTAAACTCACCACTACCAAAAAATCACCCACGAAGGGTGGCGTGGCGGAATTATTTCAGTGATAGGGGAATTGAATTGCATTTCAAGGATCCGGTTTACGTTAACGGCGGGTACATCGGAATTGACCGCAAGAATGAAAGCTTCCTTCAGACGTGGATCACAATTCAGGAAGCAATGGCTTCGGTGATTGGTGGACTTAGCAGGTCTGCGCTCGCCGGTAAGGCGCTGCCTGAAGAGTCGCAGGGTCCGTTTTCCGCCTTTGGAAAAACCGACCAGGACGCATTAAATGCTGCAATTGAGGCGTGGAACGGCGAATTCAGCTTTGTAGGACAGGAGGGAATGTCGTTGCGCCCCGGGGCTGCGTTGATGCCTCACGCTTTAGGACAGCCAAAGCCCTGGAAGTGGAACCCTGTTGCACAGGCATTTTCAGGACGACCTCCCCGAACCGTAGATCGTGAATACTGGAAGAATGCCAGCGGGATCATTACGGCACATTCGAATCGTGAAGTAAAAGGTAAACTGATTGAACTGAAAATCGCTTCGCTGATAGGAAGATTTTATAAACGACGTTGATGATCGCTCACAGTTGTTGAATTATGAGAAACATTGTTCATATAGCCCCTACGTTACCCCCGGCCGTGAACGGGTTGGGCGACTTTTGTCACATCCTGGCTGATAACCTGGAAAAGATGGGTTATCGCCATAATTCGTTTTTGGTTAGGCACAAACCGCCTGGCGTCAATCGAAATGTCATACCCTTCGAAGTAAATGATTTCGAACAAAAGCTGCTGAAGTCCGGTGCCGAGATTGTCATCCTTCATTACGTGAACTATGCCTATAGCAGGATAGGACTTCCTTTCTATATTGTTTCAGCGCTCAAGGCCTTTAAGAGAAAGGCTGGTGCGCGCATCGTTGTTTTCTTTCATGAATTGTACGCGTCAAGCAACTCCATGCTTAAACTGCCTTTTTATACAAGTCACCTTCAAAAAAAACTCGTTCGCGAACTGTGCACGACGTCAGACGCAGTTCTTACGAGCTGCAGCATTTATGTTGACAGGTTGGAAAAACTAGACCCGGAGTTGAAATTAGATACCGTTTGTACAGGCATCTTCTCCAACATACCAGATCATCTTTATAACTCTTGTTTCCAGAAGGAAAAAGGAAGCCTGGTTGTGTTCGGATCCTTAGCCCGCCGCAATGGCGTTTATGGAAGCGCCGGGTTTTCACGCATGCTTGATCAACTTGGTATTTCGAAGATTTACGATATCGGTCCTGGTTCGATAGAGTTGAGCTATCACGGAGTTGAGGTCAACGTGTTGGGCCGCCTCGAACGCGAGCCTATTGCTCACTATCTGAATAAAGTATGGTATGGGGCCCTTAACTATGTGCCCGGCTTGTTGGCAAAGTCCGGGATCTTTTCTGCCTACACGGCGTTTGGCGTTATACCTGTCAACATGAGGGAGGCGCAAGGGCCGTTGAACGATGGCCTGGTGGAGGGCGTGAATTATTTCTCATTCGCTGGTATTGAGAATGCTGTTCAGGATCCCTGGGCTGCACGCACAGCCGTCTTGACATGGTACAGACAACGCAGTCAGGTAGTCGTCAGCGAAAAAATAGAAGCTTGTATTGCAGGAAGGGTATTGGCAGAGGTAAAAATATATCAGGAATGAAAATCCTGTTTCTGTCTCATAGGTTTTATCCGGACATCGGCGGGATTGAGGTCAACTCGGAGATCCTGGCAGAAGCATTTTCCGCGGCAGGACATAAGGTTCGGCTATTGACGTGGTCGGAGGGAGGGGAGGATAGAAAATTTCATTTCGTGGTAAAGCGGAAACCGGCCTGGGTTGACTTGATCAGGGAACACCAGTGGGCAGACGTTGTCTTTGAAAATAATCCCTGTTTGCGACTTGCCTGGCCCGCCTTACTTCTGAAAAAGACCTCCGTCGTTGCGTTAAGAACCTGGATATCCCGAAGCAATGGGGATCTCGCCTGGCAAGATCGCCTGAAACTTAATTGGCTGAAACGCGCCGGCGCTGTAATCGCTGTCAGTGACGCGGTGAGACGAAAATGCTGGCCTGAGGCACGGGTGATTGGTAATCCTTTCCGCTCGAATCTTTTTCGGATACAAAAGGATGTTGCGCGTAGTCGCGATTTTGTTTTCCTCGGCAGACTCGTCTCCGATAAGGGTGTCGATCTGGCTATTAAGGCAATAGGCGACCTGAGGCGTGCTGAGAATAGTAACGGAATCGCGCGGAATGTCTCGCTTACTATCGTAGGCGATGGCCCGGACCGCGAGAGACTGGAGAGCCTGGTTAGCAAGCTGTGTCTCGAAAACTTGGTGCGGTTTGCGGGTGCGTTGTCTGGTGAAGCGTTAGTCACTTGTATGAATGAGCACCGGTTTATTGTCGTGCCGTCATTGTGGGAAGAGCCTTTTGGCAACGTTGCGCTTGAAGGAATGGCTTGCGGTTGCGTGCCTATCGTCTCAGACGGCGGCGGACTGCCTGACGCGGTAGGACCGGCGGGAATGGTCTTTCCACGAGGCAGCGAAAAAGCGCTCGCGGATTGCATGAGAGAACTCTGCACTTCAGTGTCTACTGAACAACGGCTTCGCAATGCAGGTGCAGCACACCTTTCAAACCATCAGCCCGAATTCATTTCACAACGGTATCTCGAAATTATCCATGGAGCAACAGCTGAATAGATATGAAAGTACTGATGTCACACCCAACCGGAAATCAGAACGTTCGCGCAGCGGCGATTGGTCTTGCCAACGAAGGATTGGTAGAGTCTTTCAACACAACCATCGCAAGCTTTCCGGACGGCTGGATGGATCGTCTCAGCCACATTAAGTTTTTCGCCGACCTGTCACGCAGGCGGTACGATACAAGGATTCAGGCGGTGACGCACACCTGGCCATGGCTCGAGGTGGCAAGGCTGATTGCGCTCAAAACCGGCATCAACGCATTGACCCGGCACGAGCGTGGTCCATTGTGTATTGATGCCGTTTACCGCGAGCTGGATCGACGGGTAGCCACACAGTTGAGAAAAAAGCGGGAGAGGTGCGCCGTGTACGCGTACGAAGATGGGGCGTATCTTACCTTCAGAACGGCGCGGGAAATCGGTATGACTTGCCTTTACGACCTTCCTATTGGATACTGGCGGAGCGGTATTCGTATCCTGAACGAGGAGAAAGACAAATGGCCGGAGTGGGCCACGACCCTGACCGGCCTCCAAAACTCAGATGAGAAACTTCGCCGGAAAGACGAAGAGCTGGCGATGGCGGATAGGATAATAGTTGCCAGTAGTTTCACGGCTAAGACTCTTCATGAATATCCGGGCTTACTGGCTCCGATAGATATCATTCCGTATGGATTTCCTCCCGCAAGAAAGGAAGCTCGTGAAACAAAACGGAAACAAGGCGGTCCGTTGAAATTGCTTTTTGTTGGTAGCCTTTCGCAGCGAAAAGGACTCGCTTATTTGTTTGCCGCGGCACGAAAAGTTTCCAAACACATCTCTCTGACATTAGTCGGCAGCAAGCCATCGAAAACCTGTCGTGCTCTGGATACCGAACTTCAGCGCCACACCTGGATTCCAGGTATGCCACATAATGAGATTCTCGCTACTATGCGATCACATGATGTGCTGGTCTTTCCTTCTCTCTTTGAGGGTTTCGGGCTGGTAATTACCGAAGCGATGTCTCAGGGAACGCCGGTCATAACGACGGATCGCACGGCTGGACCGGAATTCATTGACCATGGCAGAAACGGTTGGCTTGTCGAAGCTGGCTCCACGCATGCACTTGAAAATTCTTTTGACGACTTATTAACCCGGCCTTCTCTGGTACGAGATGTCGGGCATGAAGCGTTGCTTACAGCGCAGAGACGGCCATGGGAGGTTTATGGAGAAGAACTCGCAAACACTATAATGCGGACACTGAACCCCATCGAGCATGTACTATCCCGGTACTGATATCAACGATCAAGCTACTGCACCTGCCAAAGACAGCGTCGCGACGGATCAACTCCTTGGGTTGAAAGTTGCGATCTGGGGATACTTTCTCCTGCTTATTCTGGAAGGGGCATTACGCAAATGGTTTCTCCCTTCTTTGGCAACGCCATTGTTGATTATACGTGATCCGTTGGCGGTATACGTTGTGCTAGTGGCCTGGAGACAGGGATTGTTGCCCCGTACGTTTTACCTCACCGGGATGATCGGTATCGGTGTTATCGGAATATTTACTGCGGTGTTGCTCGGGCACGGCAACCTCGCGGTGACATTGTTTGGCGCCCGGATCCTCCTGATTCATTACCCGCTCATTTTCGCCATCGGCAGAGTCTTCACCCGCGACGATGTTATCCGGATGGGCAACGTGCTGCTCTGGATGGTTCTGCCGATGGCCGTCCTCATTCTGCTGCAGTTTTCCAGTCCGCAGTCGGCATGGGTAAACCGGGGGGTAGGTGGTGCACTTGAAGGATCCGGCTTCAGCGGGGCTATGGGTTATTTCAGGCCTTCCGCAACGTTCTCTTTTACCAACGGCACGTCGCTTTTTTTCGGACTTGCCGGAGCCTATATCCTGTACTTCTGGCTCACTCCGCGCGAGGCGAACAAGCTCGTATTGCTTTGCGCAACGATAGGGCTACTCATATCTGTTCCTCTTTCAATTAGCCGGTCACTTTTTTTTGGTGTCGGTGTATCGGTGATATTTGCATTGCTCACCATCTCCCGAAAACCAAAATACCTTGGTAAAATAATCCTTGCTATCATTGGTATCGCCGGCATATTAGCTGTCCTCAGTGAGAGACCTTTTTTCCAAACTGCCCTGTATGTTTTCCTGGCGCGGTTCGAATCCGCAAGTAATGTTGAGGGTGGTCTTGAAGGCGTAATTCTCGACAGGTATCTGGGTGGCATGATCGGCGCCTTAACCCAGTCTGATTCTTTTCCATTCTTTGGATATGGGATGGGTCTTGGAACTAACGCCGGAAGCATGTTGCTCAAAGGTGAGGTGCTATATCTTATCTCGGAAGGTGAATGGGGAAGGCTAATCGGCGAGATGGGTCCGTTCCTCGGCTTGTCAGCGATCTTCATCCGACTGGCTTTCAGCATTCGTCTTTCTCTCGCATGTTACGGCAAACTTGCGAAAGGCGATTCGTTACCGTGGTTGCTGGCTAGCTTTGGACTCATAGTTTTGCCGCAGGGGCAGTGGGGCCAGCCGACTACCCTGGGGTTCAGTACGCTGATCGGCGGGTTGATCCTCGCATCACTTCGGGTGCGGAGGAGCGAAGTGAACAAACCGAAAGCATCGTCATTCGAAACGACTAATCAGGTGTACGCATGAACATCGTATTCTTGTCCCATCCGCTTTTCTTGAAATCCCAGAGTATGCCTCGATTTGTCGCCATGCTGGCTGAGGGTATGCAGCATCGCGGTCATACGGTCGAAATCCTAAGACCTGCATCATTTTTCTCGCGAATCCCCGTGCCTTCAGGAATGCAAAAATGGCTGGGCTATATCGACCAATTCATCATCTTTCCCTTTCGGGTTCGAAGACGTATGAGATCCCTTCGTGAAAAAACATTGTTCGTATTTACGGATCATGCTCTCGGTCCCTGGGTTCCCCTCACGTCAGGAGTCCCGAATGTTATTCATTGTCATGATTTCCTTGCCCAGCATTCGGCTAACCGAATGATTCCTCAGAATCCAACACGCTGGTCCGGAAGGATGTATCAGAGATATATTCGAAGTGGTTACAGAAAAGGACTAAACTTTATCTCCGTTTCAGAGAAAACAAGAACAGATCTGCATTCGTATCTTACCCGATCACCGCATAGTTCAACCGTTGTCTACAACGGTCTGAACAGATCATTCAAGCCGGTAGATCCATCGTTGGCGCGACAGGTTATCTCGCAACGGATCAGTCTGAATGTGGCCAGCGGGTACATCCTTCACGTCGGAGGAAACCAATGGTATAAGAACAGGATCGGTGTAATTGAGATATATAATAAATGGAGGTCTTCGACTGCTCATACACTACCGCTGCTCATGATTGGCAGATCTCCCGATAAGAGGCTTTCATCAGCTTATGAGCAGTCGCCGTTCAAGTCGGATATCTTTTTTATCGTCGATATGGAGGATCAGTTTCTTCCGGCGGCCTACTCCGGGGCGACTGTGTTTCTGTTTCCGTCAATTGCCGAAGGTTTCGGATGGCCTGTAGCCGAGGCGATGGCCTGTGCATGTCCGGTGATAACTACGAACAGCATGCCGATGACCGAAGTTGCAGGTGAAGCTGCTGCACTGATCCCGGTTCAGCCATTTGATAAGCAAAATACGGAACAGTGGGCCTGTGACTGCGCGGAGGTTTTGGAAGACGTGGTGAGTATGACCCCGTGTGAGCGATTTGCAATGGTGGAAGCTGGTCAGATTAACGCAAATCGATTCAACACGTCTGGTGCCCTCGACCAAATAGAAAAAATTTATGACGCCATTCTTAATGCCCGTGAAAATGGACAAGATACTAATGGGTTGAAAGAATCGTCACTTTGCCCTGATTCTGTCGCACCAAACCACTAACCACAATATGAAGATTCTCCACATCACACCGTCTTACAAACCAGCATACATCTATGCGGGGCCGGTCGAATCGGTTGCACGGCTGTGCGAGGGACTGGCGGAAGCAGGTCACGAAGTGCATGTGTACACTACTACGGCAAATGGAGATATCGAATTGGATGTTCCCGCCGGAGTGGAGCAGGATGTAAGCGGCGTGAGGGTTACTTATTTCAAACGGGTTACAAAAGATCCGACCAATATGAGTCCTGATCTTTGGCGGCAACTTATGACTTGCGGGCAAGAGTTCGACGCCGTTCATATTCACAGTTGGTGGAATTTCTGTGTGCTGGTCGCAGCATGGATTTGCCATTTTAAGCGCATTCGCATCATTGTGTCGCCCCGGGGAATGCTTAGCGAATACATCTTTAGATCCACAAACCCGAACAAGAAAAGATGGCTTCATACTCTTTTAGGGAGGAGGGCATTGGCAAAGGCGGTATTCCATGCAACGGCATCTGCAGAATATGAAGAGTGTGTAAAGCTTATCCCGGGATGGAAAGGCTTCCTGTTACCCAACATTCTTTTATTGCCGGAAATCAATATCAGGAAGGAGCCCAACGAGGTTTTTACCCTGATCTATTTGTCACGGATTCACCCTAAAAAGGGTTTGGAACTTTTGCTCGAGTCCATGACCAATCTTCCTTTCGATGTGCAACTGAAGATCGCCGGAAGCGGAGACGATAGATATGTTGAATCGCTGAAGAAGCTCATCGACAAACTTAAGCTCACCCAAAAGGTTCGATGGCTCGGATGGAAGTCGCGGGAAGAAAAATTCGTTGAATTGATGAACAGTGATTCCTTTGTACTGACATCCTACAATGAGAATTTTGCAAATGTGGTGATCGAGGCATTGCACGTCGGTACACCGGTTCTCATTTCTGAGGAAGTAGGGCTATCTCCCTTCGTATCAGAAAACAACCTGGGTTGGGTAACTGCTTTGAATGTCGAATCTATCCGTAACACAATCATTCAGGCTTATCAGGATACTGAAAGGCGATTGTCGGTCAATCAGCAGGGCCGGTCAGTCATTAACGAGGCTTTCTCCCAAACCCATTTGATAGCGAAATATGTAGAACACTACAACCTGGTAAATACAGGATAACCCTTTGGTAAAATTGTGATTTTGTTTTGACGCCGAACAAATTTTACTTTTATGGAAAAGATCAGCAGGAAACAACTCTCAGCACTCATTCTAACATTCAACGAAGAAAACAATATAGAGCGAGTTCTGGATGAATTGAAATGGATCCCGTATGTCGTTGTGCTCGATAGCTACAGCACAGATAGGACATTGGATATCGTCAAGCGGTACTCGAATACTTCCATTCATTATCGCAAGTTCGATACGCATGGTAATCAGTGGAACTATGGTCTTTCACTGGTCGAAAGTGAATGGGTTCTTACGCTTGACGCCGACTACATTCTGACACCGGAATTCGTCGCTGAAACCAAAAATTTCATTCACGACAACAACCGCGTTGCTTTTTCTACGCGATTCAGATTCGTCGTATTTGGAAAACCTCTTACGAAGGATAATACCACTCCGAGACCGGTGCTGTTCAAGAAAGATTGCTGCAGCTATTTCGACGATGGACATACCCAACGATTGCGAATCCATGGCCCAACGGGATCCTATACTTCGTTTATTCTGCACGATGATCGAAAGCCGCTCAGCCGGTGGGTGACTAATTTGAACAACTATTCCATCAAGGAATGTCGTAAGATTATGAGCAAGACTAATGATAAAAGTCCGTGGGTTATAAAAATTAGAAAGACAAAGATCTTTGCACCACTTTTTGTTTTCTTTTACTGTCTGATTGTAAATCGGGCAATTCTTGATGGATGGAGGGGATGGCACTACACCTTGCAACGTACTTTGGTGGAAATACTGTTTGCGCTTCGGCTCATCGAAGAAGAGAAACTTAAACCTCGACACGAAAGACAAGACGCAGTGAAACGAGACAGTCGTTTTTCCGGTGCCTCGACGTAGTTTGGAAACTGAAACCGTAGTCGTGAATGCAAGACGCCAAGCCTCAATTGGTCGGGTCGTCTCATTGAGCCACAAAAGCGATAATTTCCTTCATAAAGACTTCGCTGTCTTTTCCCCAGTATTTTGAATCAGAAGGCCCTGTACCGCTGAAGCGAATTCCATCAGGTTCACCCATAAGGAGGGCAGCCATCGCGTCACTCATTACCACGAGTTTACCGCCTCCTTCCAGGCTTACGAAGGCGGAGTGGACATAATCACCATGATCATGAACCTTGCTTATTACATTGCCCCCTTTTATGGAACGACCCCCGCTATAAGGAATCTCGCGACGATCGCTACAAATAATACTTTCTTCGGCGATTGCTCCGCAGTTATGCCGTACCGGAGTGTTTTCCGTAAGTTTAACGCCAAAGGGCGAAATGATATCGTTCACCCCGACGTTCAACGGAGTTCGTCTTTCTTCGTCAAACATCAGGAGAAGGGATCCTCCTTCCTTAATGAACGAATGGATGGTTTCTTTTTCAGATCCCGAGAATGGCATTGTAGGGGAAAACAGAATTAAAACGCTTGTGCCCTTCAGTACTTCGGAATTCAATTGACTTTGATTCGTGATGAGGGTGTGACGGGTGCTGTCAAGAAGAGAATCCCTCCAGCCTTCTGCGATCCGTGCATTCTGACCATGAGAAAGGTCGAACAGGAATGCAGTTTTCTGTGCGAATGCCAGTTGAATGCAAAAGTAACATACCAGGGTTAAGACTAATTTCGGCAGGAGTGGGTTTATGGTTTTCATCAAAAATCTTGATTTAGAATGCTAAAGCAATCCAACGAAACGCGTTTTATTGTGTTACAGTTTTTCCTTGAGCGGTCTGACCGGGGCGATGCCATAAAAATCGGATGTCAACCAAATCGAACGTGAATCCGCATCATCACCGGATCGTCCTGTGGAAGGTAAGCTGGGTGCCGGCTTCGCCGGCGATCTGCGTTGCGAAAAAACTCATAAAAACAGTACCTTTGAAACGGGGAATCATTTCTATCAGTGGAAGAGAAACCATCGCCGCCGCATTTCATATTCAGGAAGGTGCTTGCCGTTCTGATAGCTGGGGCGTTGATAATTCATATGGTGATAATTCTGTTTCTAACGTTTTCTCCATCCCCGGGGCCGATGGGCAGGTCGATAGTTGCCCGAGGCTACCAGTACTTTGTTCACATTGGTCCCTTCTTTCGCGAAGACGCCATTCAGGCATCTCAGCATATTGTTTCAGGCTATCTCAAGAATGGAGAGTGGCACTATATCGACATGACCGATTCATTGGTTCAGCGTTACCTGAACAACCCCTGGAAATCCCAGGAACTAAGTATCCGTGACCGGATCCGCGAAAGCGCCCGCAGTCTTGTCGGCAAAGCCGGGTGGCAAAAGTCCGCTGAGTTCAGGAGACTTCGCTACTACACCGAATCACGTCATCCCGAAATACACAACAGTGATTCTCTTAGTTTGGTCTACATCGTTCGCTGGTACAAACCGGAGCTAAAGCAACACATACCCGATACGTTATTTCACCTGAAGTTTGATCCGGCCGATGAATAAACTTGCAACGTTTATCGATTCCCTTGCAAGCTACTTCACTGGGGACTTCCGGCACCGTCGTGCAACCACGCTGTTCATAAAAGCGATGTTTCTGGTTGCGCTATTTCGGTTCATAAGGCTGTGGATGGTGAGCGATGTTTTTTTTTATGACTCTATTGCATCGTTTCCACGTTCGTTGATCGGGAAGATTGTTCTCTGGCCAGCTATCGTTGCTATTGACTATCCCGATTACTTTTTCTTCTTCAGTACTGTGATCTTAGTCATTGGTCTGATCGCACGGCCCAACTACATCATCAATGCACTCTTCTTCTGGATAGTACTTAGCTTTTTTAAGGTGCGCTATCCCGCGACCAATGGGGCTGACTTTGTCCTGCTTGTTCTGTCGGGACTGATGATACCACTGTCGAGGTGGCCCCAGCCCGGGAGCGAGTACTTTTCTATTGTTCGTACTGCGATTTACAATACATCTCGGGTCCTGATTCAGATTCAGGTACTGACAATTTATCTGATCAGTGGGTGGGATAAAATTACAAGCGAATTATGGCGTTCCGGTATAGCCTTCGAATATATTGCTCACCTCGACCTAATGTTCAATCCGATCTTCACACCGTTATTGGAACACAGCAGCACACAGTTTGTTATGTCCTGGGCCACTATATTATTTGAGCTTTTTTTTATCCCTCTGGTTTGCTTCGAGCGAACGCGGCTACCCGCACTTATTGCAGGCCTGTTCTTTCACATGGTCATATGGCTGATGCTTGGCCTTCCCGACTTTGCCTGGACAATGGTTGCGGCTTATCCGATCTTCATGAAGGATAAGGACTTCGGGCTCATTCGGAGTTTGTGGTCGCGACTATTCAAGCGACCAGGCCTTTAGGCGGAGACTTCTTTCAATTGCTTGTTGTCAAGGTAATTCCAGGCCAGACTGCTCGCGCCAAGGATAGGGGCGGCCTGATTCTGCAGCCCTGAAGGAAGTACTTTTATCTTTCCGCGGAATAAGGGCATCAGGTTAGCTTCCATGTGCTTGATCGTTGGTTTGAAGATTAGGTCACCAGCAAGTGACAAGCCACCGAAGAGAAAGATCGCTTCAGGATCAGTATGCACTATGGTTTCGGCGAGTTTCATGCCGAGGATTCGACCGGTATACTCAAAGGCCGCAAGTGCTACAACGTCGCCGCGCACCGCGCATTCAGCGATCATTTTAGTAGTGAGATTGTCAAAGCTGATACCGCGTAATTCGCTCGGATCGAGGTGATCTGCGAGAAGCTTGTAAACGGTTCGCTTGATACCTGTAGCGGATACGTATGTTTCGAGACATCCCCTCTTACCGCAGTTGCAAAAGCGACCTGCAGGGTTTACAGAGGTATGCCCGACCTCTCCCGCGATGCCATGCTTTCCGTTCAAAAGAACCCCGTTGCAAACAAAGCCACTGCCCAGGCCCGTGCCTAAAGTTATCACGACAAAATCCTTCATCCCTTTTGCCGATCCGTAGACCATTTCGCCTACAGCAGCCGCGTTGGCATCATTGGTTATAATTGCCGGAATGTCAAACTCTTCCCTGAACATTTCAGCCAACGGGATGATACCCTTCCATTTCAGGTTCGTAGCCCGCTCAATGGTACCCTTGTAGTAGTTTCCATTGGCTGCCCCCACACCGATTCCAATTACCTTATGCGCGAAAGGAATGGTAGCGATGGCTTCACGGAGCGCATTTGACAAAGCATTGAAGTAATCTCTGAACTCCTCGTACTCCGTGGTGGATATGCTGCCCTGAAAAATAACATTACCGGCCCGGTCAACTATGCCGTATTTCGTGTTCGTCCCCCCGATGTCAATGCCAATGGTAAGTTCTTTCATATGTTTGGGTTTGTATACTTGAACCGTTGGTACGGCTCCCTTTGTTTCACGTCATTAGAAATTTTAGATCGAAAGGATCTTCGCTAAACGCAGCGACTCCTCGTCGATTTCATGATGCTTGCTGATAATTGTCTCGAAATCATTGTAAACGATTTTGTTTTCCCGGAGCCCCACCATAACGGCAGTTTTTCCGTCGAGTAATCCTTCGACCGCTGCAACGCCCATTCTACTGGCCAGTACGCGATCAAAATAAGTCGGTGCGCCGCCCCGTTGCAGATGACCGAGCACCGTAACCTTAATGTCATAGTAATCGGTGCGTTCCGCTATCATTTTTGCCAGCGTGTGAGCGTCGCCGATTTTAGAACCCTCGGCAACAACGACGAGGTTTGATTTCTTGTTCGTCTTTTCACCGGCGCCGAGGAATTTCCAAAGGTCTTCGAAGCTCATGTTTTCCTCGGGGATGATGATCGCACCGGCGCCTCCGGCAATACCGCTGTTAATAGCGATGTAGCCCGAATGACGCCCCATGACTTCAATAAAGAACAAGCGGTTGTGTGATAGCGCCGTGTCGCGAATCTTATCAATCGCTTCCACCGCGGTGTTCGTAGCCGTATCGTAGCCTATGGTATAATCTGTTCCATTCAGATCATTATCGATCGTTCCGGGAATGCAAACTGAAGGGATTCCAAATTCTTTATAAAAAGTGTGAAGACCGGTGAAGGTACCATCACCACCGATCGCCACCAATGCGTTAATGCCATCCTTCATCAATTTTTCATACGCCTTCTGGCGACCTTCCGGTGTGCGAAATTCCTTGCTTCGCGCAGATTTCAGAATCGTACCGCCACGCTGTAAAATGTTGCCGACGGAGCGCGCACCCAGTTTTACAAGGTCACCCTCAATCATGCCTTCATATCCCCGCATGATGCCATAACACTCTTTCTTGTAGTAGGTACAGGCACGAACCACGGCACGTATAGCGGCGTTCATTCCGGGGGCGTCTCCACCCGATGTAAATACACCGATTTTCTGAATCGTATTACTCATTATTTAGCAAAATCCACCAAAATTAATGGACGAAGTTTAGTTTCCAATTATTTATTTAATCTATTGAATTTCAAACGTTTGAAATAATTAATTAAGCCATTTGTCGACGCGTCGTGCGAGTCAATTTCGTCCCCGTTTTCCAATTCAGGCAGAATTTTTTTCGCAAGGACTTTCCCCAGCTCGACACCCCACTGGTCGAAGCTGAAGATGTTCCAGATAATGCCCTGCGCGAAGATCTTATGTTCGTACATCGCGATAAGACTTCCCAGTGTACGCGGTGTAAGTTGCTCGAACAATATACTGTTGCTGGGACGGTTGCCTTCAAACACCCTGAAAGGTGTGTGGAAAGCGATTTGATCTTTGTTCATTCCGGCATGTGCCAGTTCGGCCTCCACCTCATCCGCCGTCTTCCCCGTCATCAGCGCTTCAGTCTGCGCGAAGAAGTTAGACAATAACTTTTCGTGATGATCGGCTGAAGGGTTATGCGAAACAGCCGGAGCAATGAAGTCGCACGGGATCAGTTTCGTTCCCTGATGGATCAGCTGATAAAAGGCGTGCTGACCATTTGTGCCCGGTTCGCCCCAGATAATCGGACCGGTCTGGTAAGTTACCGGATTTCCGGTGCGATCCGTAAACTTCCCGTTGCTTTCCATGTTGCCTTGCTGAAAATAAGCGGCGAAACGATGCAGATACTGGTCATAGGGAAGAATCGCCTCGGAGGCCGCTCCAAAAAAGTTGTTATACCAGATCCCGATCAACGCCAGCACTACCGGAATATTCCGCTCCATCGGTGTTTCTCTGAAATGATTGTCCATAGCGTGCGCGCCTTCCAGCAACTTCACAAAGTTATCGTAACCAACGGTGCATGCGATCGATAGCCCGATAGAAGACCAGAGCGAATAACGGCCGCCGACCCAGTCCCAGAATACAAACATATTCTCGGGGGAAATACCGAATCCAGTAACCTCTTTCGTATTGGTCGACACAGCGACAAAATGTTTGGCCACCTCGCCATTGCCGCCGGTCCTTTCCATGAACCAGTTGCGTGCAGAGGTTGCGTTAGTCATGGTTTCCTGGGTAGTAAACGTTTTTGACGCAATGATGAAAAGCGTTGTCTCCGGATCCAGACCCTTTACCGTTTCATGGAGGTGTGTGCCGTCAACATTTGAAACGAAGTGAGGTCGTATGTTCTTCCAATATGGCCGTAGTGCCTCCGTTACCATGTAGGGGCCGAGATCGGATCCGCCAATTCCTATGTTGACAATGTCAGTGATGGGCTTTCCGGAGTAGCCTTTCCATTGCCCGTTAATAAGTCTTTCTGAAAAATCCCTTATCTGGTCGAGGACTTTGTTTACGTCAGGCATCACATCCTCGCCTTCAACCAGCATTGGTTTGTTGGAGCGGTTCCGCAGTGCTACGTGAAGGACAGGGCGATTCTCAGTCTGGTTGATTTTTTCGCCACGAAACATGGCCTCTATAGCCTCCTGAAGTTCGACGTCATGAGCCAGGTTCACCAGCTCTTTCATTACCTCGTCGTTGATCACGTTCTTGGAGTAATCCAATAGAATGTCTTCGAATTGTAAGTGATACTTCTGGAAGCGTTGAGGGTCATCCGCGAAGAGCTCACGCATGTGGGTTGCCTGAAGGGTTAAAAACATCATCTCAAGTTTAGCCCAACTCGGCATGGTGGTGGGATTGTGTGTCGGTAGCATAAGTGAAATTCGTTGCGGTTGCGAATATAGTTTTTATCGAATTACCTTGAAATCAGTCGTCTGTTTAAATATAAATGGTTACCTTGCGGGTTGCAGTGTGAATCATGCAACCCATTTAGCCCTAACCGCTTACGTATATGAAAAGAGCATTCCTGCTTGTTTTCTTCCCTGCATTTTTTTTCCTCCAAAGTGTATCCGCTCAGCGAGTTATTTGGTCTGAGGAGGCGAATAACAGAATCCGGTCCGGAAATCTCACCCCAGCATCAATAACGAATCCTGCAAATTTTGTCACCGGATTAAGCAATCCCCGCAATGTAGAAGTTGATCAGATCAATAACAGGCTCTATTACCATAATCACAGTGTGGAGGACATTCTGATAGCCAACCTCACCACCGGCGCGCCTATCTCAACCCTTGTCTCGACCGGTGCGATGGCCGGCTATTATGATTTCTCCTTCTCGGATAACGCAGGCGTTGTCTTCGCCACGGGAATCGATGAAGTGGAAGGAGTCTTCACGTTTTCAACGATTGGAGGCCCGAATAGCGCGCTGCCCCTGGGACCATATGACTCCGATGTATTTTACTCAGTCGCGGTCGATGATGATAACGAGTACCTGTACCTTGCAAACAGTTCTGATGGTGCGATTTACCGCACTGGCTTTTCAGGCGGCTCAATGACCCAAATGGAGTCGCTGACGATGCCGATAGATATCTCCCATGACCGGATTAACAACGATCTGTATATCGTGGACGAGAATAGCGGTTACGACATTTACCGACTCGATCTGGACGGTGGTGCATTGGTGCGTCTTTATACCCTCGGCCATCCCAGGATCTTATGCGTTCAGGCTTATCCGCAATTTGGAAAAATTTATTATTCCCGTTCAAATGATGGGATCTATTCGATAGACATCGACGGTACCGGTTCACCGACTAAGGTTCTGGACCTGGCTGGGGCAGGGGATATCTATTTTGATATTGTCGAAGACCATACACCGCCGGTATTCATTGCCCTGAGTCCCGTTAACAACGCATTGAATATCTCCACAACGCCTGCGTTGTCGCTGACCTTCGACGAAAACATAAAGATTTCTCCAGCGCCGGGTGTGGGCAACGATGTGAGTATCCGCATTCTAAGGTTAAGTGATAATGCAGTGGTTCAGACCCTGGACCGCAGTTCACCAAATATCTCTATCGCCGGTAGTGTAGCTACCATAACCGGAACTGGTGTACTTGATCCAGATGAAACCTATTACGTCCTTATCGGAAACCGTGTGTTCAGCGACCTTTCAGGTAACAACTTTACCGGCATCATTACAAATTCCGGGTGGCGGTTGCAAACGATTCCCGGCGTGGTCGTACCTGTGGCGGCTAATGGAGCGTGTGTGGCTACATACTCAACTCTCGCAACGATCACAATAACCGAAACGCATGTTACGAATTTTAAATCCGGGACTAACCAAACATTGGTCTTTACCCTGTCAGCAAGTGGTTATGCGTTTAATCCGTCCGCCGGGACAGTAATGCATACACCAGGTAGAAATGTCACGGCTTCGTCAATTAGCGTGACTTCGACAACAGTGACGGTCACCTACTCTGTTGCCGCGCAAACGCAGTTGGATGAGCTTGCTATTTCCGGTCTTCAGATAACTTCCGACAATTCGGCCAATCCTGATGTGAACCTGATTCGCTCGGGCGGAACAGGAGCTATTGACGGTCTGACCGCCAATACGGTGATCGCGACCGTTGGATCGCTGGCCACACCCGCTGCACCGGTTATTGCCTATCCGGCCGGCGAAGTCTTCTGTATCGACAGCGATGTATCCGGTGTTCTGGTTAGCGTCTCGGGTACTGCTTTGAAATGGTTTACAGATGCGGCAATGACCAACGAATTGGGTTTGATAAACGGCCTGACAACAGCAACGGGACCGGATCTTGCGATTTCATCATTAACAAGCCAGGTGTTCACCCGGTTTATAACGCAATCCTCCGGCGGATGCGAAAGCCTCCCAGCCATGGCAACTATTACCATAGACGCAGGGCCACAGGCAATTGTAACGGATGCGTCACCCAACACGGTTTGTGATGGTACGCCAAATGGAGCGGCCCTCGTCACAGATGTGAACGGCGAAGGCCTGACAAATTATACAGTGAACTGGTATGATAATGCGTTTGTGGATCTGGGCATTACCGGACCAATGCTGGATAACATTGCGGCGGGAGAGTACAATGCACTCGTTACAAGTAACGTCACGGGGTGTTCCAGTTACGCAGCAACGACGACAATTCCAGATAACATCCAGGTTCCGGTTATCCTGACTTCTTCAACGGCTAACACACATTGTCAGATTCCAAACGGAGGTCTTTCAGCCGTGGTACAGGCACCGGTCGGTCCTTTAGGCGACTACGCTTTTACCTGGTATAACGGTCCCGATACTGATGGAGATCTCGTTCCGGGCGCCGGGCCAGATCGCGTTGCCCTGCCTGCGGGACCTTACACGGTGATCGCACGATATCTTCCTACAGGTTGCATTTCGGCACCATCCACCGTAACAATAATTGAAGAAACGGTCCACCCGGACATTACTATGCCTTCGGGGGAGTTTTGTGAATCCAGCTTTGGGTCAGGTAGCGCAAACGTTAACCTCACGTCCATGAATGCAGAGATCACCGGCGGTAATGCCGACCTGATTGTAACCTGGTACGACGAACTCAATAACCCGGTGACGAATGTAACAGTGACATCTGGCGCCCAGTTTACATTCGCCGCCGTAAGCCAGCTAACCGGATGTGCTACGACGAGCTCTTTGGAGTTTACCGTGTTCGCTCAACCCACGCCTGCAATTGCCGGCATTGATAAAGTAGTCTGCGGCTCCACCACCGTGCTCGACGGTAATATGCCGGTTTACGGAATTGGCAGCTGGTCAATTCTGAGCGGGGTAGGGGGAACCGTTGAAACACCATCAAGTAATGAGTCCGGCTTCCACGGGATTCCCGGTAACACGTATCAGCTGCAATGGGAAACCTTCCATGTGGCCCAATGTCCCGTCAGCACCTCTACGGTGACAATAACATTAAATGCTTTACCGACGAACGCAAATGCCGGATCAGATCAGGCTGTGTGTGATGTACCTGCCGCGCTTGCGGCTAATACTCCTGTGTCTGGAACCGGCGAATGGAGTATTGTTTCCGGAACAGGCGGTTCATTCGACGATGTCTTCGATCCGGCGACATCATTTTTCGGTGTCGCAGGGAATGCTTACCAACTTCGATGGACAATTTCCAACGGATCATGTACACCGTCCGCCTCCGACATCACCATCACAGTCGCACCTCCCCCGACAGCCGCAAATGCGGGAACCGACCTTTCGATTTGCGGCAACACGGTGACTCTGGGGGCCAATACGCCATCGGTCGGCACGGGATCATGGTCAATACTTTCGGGAACTGGCGGATCTTTCGTTTCAATGAATAATCCGACAACTTCCTTTTCTGGTACTTCCGGTGGAAAATATACACTCCGGTGGACGGTGTCGAATCCGGGATGCGTGTCGGTGACCGATGACGTAGATGTCGAATTTGTTTCTGAGCCCACCGTAGCATTGGCGGGACTCGATCAGGAAATCTGTGGCGCAACGGCCACCCTGGCCGCAAACGTACCCGTTTCAGGAATCGGAGGTTGGTCAATTGTGAGCGGGTCCGGTGGTGCTTTAGCTGATCCCGCAGTGGCCGCAACTTCTTTCACAGGTTCTCCCGGCACCAGTTATGTGTTACGCTGGAGTATTTCAAGCGGTCCCGATTGCGCGGTGTCGACCGACGATGTTGTGATCTTAATGGTGGCGTCTCCATCCGTGGCATCAGCCGGAACCGATGCTACGGTCTGCGACTTGTCAACGGCCATGTCGGCAAATATGCCCACCGTTGGGGCGGGGCAGTGGTCCGTCATTAGCGGTTCCGGGGGCAACTTCGCCAATCCCGTGAGCCCAACATCAGGCTTCTCAGGGATCGGGAACACTACCTACCAATTGCGCTGGACTATCTCAAACGGGGTGTGCCCGCATTCGTCCGATGACGTTTCAATAACATTGATTACTCCGCCAACCGTGGCAGTTGCCGGGGCCGACCAGTCGGTATGCGCGTCAGGTGTAAACCTTTCGGCGAATGTCCCGGCCACCGGCACGGGTAGCTGGTCCGTTGTTGGTGGCACAGGTGGAACCTTTACTTCGACATCTAATCCTGCGACAGGGTTTTCCGGTACGATCGGTACTGTTTACACGCTTCGTTGGACCATCGCACAGGATGGGTGCCCATCTTCTACCGATGAAGTATCCATCACCCTGAATTCGATTCCGCTGGGAACAGGCATAATCTCAGGAACAGATCCATTATGTGAGGGCACTTCGACCAACCTTACGGTTTCGGGAATTTCAGGTGCGGATGCCTTTAACTGGTCTGCACCGGTAGGGCTCACGTTAGGCGCAAATGGAAGCGCAACCATTACGGCACTCGCGGAATCGGGAACAGGCGGGAATGTAACCGTCACCCCGACCAATGGGTGCGGTAATGGCGTTCCGATTAATGCTCCAGTTACCATACTTGTATCACCAGCCATTTCGATCAACCTTCCCGATAGTCCTTTTCCTGAAGATCCGGTAACGTTCTCTTTCAATAGCAATGTAGGCCACCAAAGTATCAGCTGGAATTTCGGCGATGGTGGCGTATCAGCCGATCCCGAACCTGTGTATGCCTACGGGATAGGTGGCGAATACACGATAATTTTAGCTGTGCGGGGCGACAACGGATGCGAGGGCTCAGATTCCCGGACACTGATTGTCAGAAGTGAACCCGACCTCGATGACACAGCTATCAAGAATGTGATTACCGCGAATGGGGACGACAAAAACCGCTATCTCCATATCATGAATCTTGACCGCTATCCTGAAAATGAAGTCAGGTTTCTCGACCGGTGGGGCGCCGAAGTGTTTAGCGCAAGCAACTATGAAAACAACTGGGATGCACGTGGCCGGGATGGACAATTCCTTCCTGCAGGCCAATACATCTGCGTTGTGAAGTTGCGCAATTCCGGAAAGGTGATTTCAAGAACAGTTTCAATCATAAAGGGACGGTAGATGATAAGGTTTATACTCATTTCAATATTTGTTGCCGCGACCTTCCGGATTGTCGCGCAGGATGTTCCTGTGTACAGTCAGAAACTTACCAATTCATTTCTCTATAATCCCTCGGTAGCAGGTAATACACTAGGTTCGGCGACGTTGTCTTATCGCCAACAATGGACCGGAGCCGATGGCGCACCGCAGACTACGTTCATGAGCCTTCACACGCCGTTTGCGAGACACAAAATGGGAACCGGTTTCAACTTCTATCAGGAAACTGCCGGGGTGAATACTAGCATCTACGCATCAGGAGCCTTTTCGTATCACATTCGGTTCTCCGACCGGAACATGTTTTCTATAGGCCTTTCGGCTGAATACATCAATTCCCGGATCTCCTATTCGCGAATTGACGCCCTGGATATGGATGATATTCTCTTGAGTGAAAATCAGGCGGATATCAACAAGGTGGACTTCTCATATGGCATGAGTTACCAGACGCGGTTCGTCACGCTTGGCGGATCTATTAACCGGATCAGCAACCTGGTCGGGCTGGGGGATACCCTTAGTCAGTTTCCCGCTTTTTATACAGGGTTTATTAATTTCACGCTGCCGATGATGGGCAATCGCGATGTGCTGGAACCGGTGATTTACTATCGGAACTTGTGGAATGGAAACAACCAGATAGACGCGGGGTTGTTCTATACGTTCAATAAAAAGTTTACGTTCGGAGGATCGTACCGTACTGGTGGAGCTGCATCATTGACCGCCGGGTTTCGCATTGGTAAAAATCTACTGGCCGGGTACAGTCGGGAGATGCTAACAGGAGAATTTGGTAACGCATTACGTTCTTCAAATGAGTTCACACTTCGTCTCGATTTTCGCGATCACAATTACTTCAGCAATTCCAGGAACGCCAGGCAAATAAACACATCGGCGATTTCCCTTCGAAGGAAGACGTTGAGCAAATATCCTGCAAGCAAGTCGCCGTACAGTTTCGCGAAGCAGAACAAGAAATTCGCCAACCGAAATTATCACAAGTCACCTAACTACCGGATGGATTCCAGCAAGAAGCTGAGTACCTATCGCGTCAAGAAACGACCTGTAAAGAAACCGGCGCACCGGAGAAGACGATAGCTAATCAAAAGTGCATTCTACCCGCGAGACCCCGTATAAGATCCTATTTCTTAAACTTGTTTACCAGCATGGCCAGTTTTTCTTCCATGCTCACTTCTTTTACTTTTTCCTTTGGCTTGCCTGATTTTTTTGGCCCACCTGATCTGGGACCGGGAGCATCGGCCTGAGCAAACGGATCGCTCTTCATGGAAAGGCCGATACGCTTACGCTGAACGTCTACTTCGACGACTGTGACATTCACCTTTTGCTGAACAGTAACTGCCTCTTTAGGATCCTTGATAAACTTGTCAGAAAGATGACTGATGTGAACGAGTCCATCCTGATGAACACCGATATCAACAAAAGCGCCGAAGTTCGTGACATTGGTAACGATTCCCGGAAGCTTCATGCCCACTTTTAGATCTGATACTGTGTTGACTCCTTCCGTGAAACTGAAAATTTCAAATTGCTCCCGCGGGTCGCGTCCGGGTTTTTCCAACTCGGTTAGAATATCCGTCAGGGTTGGCAGTCCTATCTTGTCAGTGATGTACTTCGACAGATCGAGTTGTTTTCGTAACTCGACGCTGCTCATCAGGTCTTTTACTGAACATCCGAGATCCAAAGCCATTTTTTCTACAATAGGATAACTTTCCGGATGGACCGCGCTTGCATCCAGCGGATTCGTTGCCTCGCGGATTCGCAGAAAGCCTGCAGCTTGTTCAAAGATTTTTTCCCCGAGACGCGGCACCTGCATGAGCGCTTCACGCGTCATGAACGGTCCGTTCTGATTGCGGTAGTCGATGATGTTTCGCGCCAGCGCCGGACTGAGACCGGAAACATAGGAGAGGAGTTCCTTACTTGCCGTGTTCACTTCCACACCAACGGAGTTCACACAGCTCATAACCACATCATCCAGACCTTGTTTCAGTTTCGTTTGTTCCACGTCGTGTTGATACTGACCCACACCGATTGATTTGGGATCAATTTTTACGAGTTCGGAAAGCGGGTCCATCAACCTTCGTCCGATAGAAACAGCACCGCGAACGGTCAGATCCTTATCCGGAAATTCGTCGCGTGCAACTTCCGAAGCGGAATACACTGACGCGCCGCTTTCGTTCACCATCACCACCAGGATCCGGTGGGGGAGGCCGATATTCTTGGCGAACGTTTCTGTTTCGCGACTAGCCGTACCGTTACCAATGGCAATGGCTTCTATATCAAATTTCTCACACAACGACTTCACAAGCGCCGCGGATTTAACCACTTCCCGCTGGGGGTCATTTGGAAATATAGTATCGTTGTAGAGTAACTTACCCTGCTTATCCAGGCATACCAGTTTGCAGCCGGTTCGGAATCCCGGGTCAAGTGCAAGCACATTCTTTTGCCCGAGTGGTGCTGCAAGGAGAAGTTCCTTTAGATTGGAGGCGAAAACCTTAATAGCTTCTTCGTCTGCTTTCATTTTCGTTTCCATGCGAATCTCCGTTTCGAGGGACGGTCTGAGAAGACGTTTGTAGCAGTCCTTTATGGCTAGTCTGATTTGTTCAGCGGCTTCGTTCTCGGTCCTGACGAACTGACGCTCTATAGAATGTATAGCCATTTCTTCCGGAGGGTAGATGTCCAGCGTCAGAATACCTTCTTTCTCACCGCGACGCATCGCCAGCAGACGGTGTGATGGCGTCTTGGAAACAGCTTCTGTCCATTCGAAATAATCCTTGAACTTTTGGCCCTCGTTTTCTTTTCCTTTTAATACACGAGATTCAATGACCCCGTCGCGCCAGAACAGTTCTCGTACGCGTTTTCGCGTTTCCTGGTTTTCACTTATCCATTCCGCTATGATATCGCGGGCACCGGCTAGAGCCTCTTCTGCGGAGGCGACCCCTTTTTCGACGTCGATAAATGATGCAGCGACGTCTTCAGTATTAAAGCGCTCCTGATCAAATATCTTTTGCGCCAGCGGCTCAAGCCCTTTTTCCTTCGCAGCCGATGCGCGGGTCTTACGTTTAGGTTTGTAAGGAAGATAAATATCTTCAACCTCTGCGAGCGTCTCGGCGTTGACAATTGAACCTAACAGGTCTGGTGTAAGCTTTCCCTGCTTTTCGACGGAAGTTATCACCGCCTCTTTGCGCTTGTCAAGTTCACGTAGTTGTTCAATACGGTCACGAACGTTAGTGATTTGCACTTCGTCCATTGTTCCCGTTAGTTCTTTCCGATATCTTGCGATGAACGGGATGGTCGAACCTTCAATCAAAAGGTCGGTCACAGCTTTCACATGCTTAATTTGCAGGGCGAACTCTTTGGAAATTTGTTCTACCCAACGACCTAAATTCTCGTGCTCCATAATTTCAAACAGGCTGGCAAAAATAGGATAAGGATAATAACCTGCAATAAACTAATTTCGAAACCAGTTAAATATGTTTATGAGAAAAAAAACGATAGCTCTGGTCGCGCATGATAACAAAAAGAAAGAGCTGGTTGAATGGACGAAATACAATGAAAGACGGATGGCTGAGTTTGAAATCTATGCTACAGGTACCACCGCCCAATTAATTGAAAAAGAAATAGATGTGAAGGTAAAACACCTGCATAGCGGCCCTTTGGGTGGTGACCAGCAGATTGGTGCGCTTATCGCCGAGGGGAAGGTTGATATCCTCATATTCTTTTGGGATCCGCTCGAACCTCTCCCGCATGATCCGGACATCAAAGCGCTGCTGCGTCTGGCAGTATTATGGAACATCCCACTGGCATGTAATCGCACAACCGCCGACTTCCTGTTCGCCTCGCCGCTTCTTATTAATGATTATAAAGTTGTAAAACCTAATTTCGATTCTCATCTGAATAGGAAAATCTGAACAGTTAATGGAGGACAGACACGTGAAAAACAGAGATCGGATGCGACCGGGAAATATTGGTGTGGCCATGATGCAGTTCTTACGGGAACGATTCAATCTTGAAACCGATAAGGCAGATGAACTCGAGACCATCGAGTACATGAAGAAAACGGTCGAATTCAAGGGGCCGAATCTATGGATCCTGATCTTTGCGATTTTTATTGCGTCCATCGGGTTAAACGTAAACTCGACGGCCGTTATCATCGGGGCCATGTTAATCTCGCCATTGATGTCGCCTATTTTAGGTATCGGCATGAGTGTCGCCATCAACGATCTGGATTTTTTGAAGAAGTCATTTAAGAACCTTATGGTCGCAACACTCTTCAGTGTCGCGGCCTCTACACTTTATTTTGCAATCAGCCCACTGAGTGATGCCCAATCCGAGCTGTTGGCGCGAACCAACCCGACTATATGGGATGTGCTCATCGCGCTTTTCGGAGGGCTCGCAGGTATTGTTGCCGGCTCCAGAAGAGAAAAGAGCAACGCTATACCAGGCGTGGCAATAGCCACTGCGTTGATGCCGCCACTGTGTACGGCGGGTTACGGACTGGCTACGGGTAATTTGTACTACTTCCTGGGCGCGTTTTATCTCTATTTTATAAATAGCGTGTTCATTAGTCTGGCGACCTTCCTGATCGTGCGGTTGCTGAAGTACCCTCAAAAGGAGTTTGCCGACATGCGGCGTCAGAAACAGGTACGTGCGTGGATTACGTTTTTTGTGATAATCACAATTCTACCCAGCACATATCTGGCCTATCGAACAGTTCAGCGAAGCGTTTTCGAGCGAAATGCGATGGCCTTCGTCTCACAGGAGTTTGGGTTCCCCAAGACGCGTGTGATCAACAAGCAGTTCACTTTCGATTCGAAGACTCCTGTAATTGAAGTATCCCTGTTCGGGGAAAAAGTCAGCGAGGACGTACTCGAGAATGTGAAAAGTAAACTCAGCAATTATAAACTTGATAAAACTCATTTGGTCGTGTTCCAGGGATACGACGAGAATTCGAACGAAATAGCACTGACGAGTACATTACGTTCAGGGATCGTCGAAGAACTTTACAAACAGAATGAGCAGGTCATGCGATCCAAGGATGACCGTATCCGCTTTCTGGAGGATGAAGTGTTGCAACTCAAAGGAAAACAGTTTCAGAATCAGGAGATAGGGTCGGAAATCAAAATACTTTATCCCGACCTGGAGGCGTTCACGCTAAACCGAACCCTTTACCTGAAGCTGGACTCCATGAAGCAGGATACCACCTATCTGGCGCTGGCCGCATTTAAAAAAGTACCCCCGAAAAAAGACATCCTTAAACTTGAAGAGTGGCTCCGTGCACGGGTAAAGTCCGATAAGGTGATGGTGGTGGTGAAGTAATTGGGCGGGTAGCGATGGAAAAGCCGCGTTCGTAACAGGCCCGGATTACGGCTATGGATCTTTAGCCGAAGGAATAACGCAAATTAAGGACAGGACTTCAGTCCTTAACCAAACGGCGCACGTATTTCGGGAAGGAACGTATCAGGCTTGCAGGCTGACTACGTCCGCCTTCGGTTTAAACCGGACGTGGAGATATAACCAGTTAGGTTCGACCGCGGGAAAGAATTGTACCCAGATATTGTTAAAATTCCTGTGAACTTGTATGTTTGCGCTCCTTTAAAGGTCGGAAGACCTAAAAGGAATATTAAGGCGCGGTAGCTCAGGTGGTTAGAGCGTTGGATTCATAACCCAAAGGTCGGGGGTTCAACTCCCCCCCGCGCTACGAATAGAATTTTAGTGTTGTGTAGGTCCCGCCCGAACGCCAACGCACAACCTGCCACCCGGCAATTTGTAACCGGCATCCCGCCTCCGACGCCCCGTCACTGGCCTGCAACCCGGAACTTGCAACTTGCAACCTGCCACCAACTTTATCCCCCTTGTTTTGTCATCCTCAGATATTTACTCTAAATTCAGCGCAACGACTCCACAAAAACCCCGCATGCCAAACAAGAAGTTGTTTACCGCTGATTATGAAATCCATGCCTCGATAAAGATGTTATATCCTTATATACAAACTGCCGGGGGGCTCGCCGAATGGTTTGCTGATGACGTGCGGATTAACAACATCAAAAAAACATTCAAATTCCTTTGGGATCATGAAGAACACGAGGCTCGCCTTGCCGCTCATAGAACAAATCATTTTGCACGCTTCGAATTCCTTCCCGAAACACCAGAGGAAGAAAAAGACCCTTCATATTTTGAACTCCGTCTCGAGTTTAACGAACTCACTCAATCGGTTTATCTGAAAGTTATTGATTACTCCGACTTCGACGATATGCACGAACTCCAGGATCTATGGGACGGGCTTGTCGACAGATTGCGTAAAACGGTGGGAGGTTGAACTTCATCATACGCCCGCTAAACTTTTTCACGAATTTCAGCCTTATACATTCACCTTGGCTTTATTTTTGATTTTTTTGCGCGGTCATGAAGAAAATTGATAAACTGGTTTTGGGCGCTTTTCTGGGGCCGTTCCTGATGACCTTCCTGGTAGTGGTCTTTATTCTGCTTACCCAGCACATGCTCAAGTACTTCGACGACATCATCGGAAAAGGCCTGGGTCTCGAAGTGATCAGTCAGCTACTGTTTTACTTCGGAATCTTCATGACACCCGTCGCTTTGCCATTGGCCGTTTTGCTTTCGTCTCTGATTGCCTTCGGAAACCTCGGCGAACATTTCGAGCTAACCGCGATCAAAAGTTCGGGTATTTCTATGGTGCGGACCCTCAGGCCTATCTTTTTCTTCGTTCTCATCCTCACCGGTGTCGCCTTCTATGCCAACAACAACCTCGTTCCGAAAGCAGCCCTCGAGGCCTATAGCCTTCTCTACGATATCAAACAAAAGAAACCAGCACTCGATCTTCGCGAAGGCAGCTTCTACAATGGGATCAACGACATCAGTATAAAGGTAAGCAAGAAATATCCTGACGGCATATCCATAAAGGATGTAGTGGTTTACGACCACCGGAAAGCTGATGGAAACAAGGAAGTGACCGTGGCCGACTCAGGTCGGATGTACACAATCCTCAATGAACGCTATCTGAAATTCGAATTGTTTGACGGCTACCGCTATTCGGAAGGCGGAGGATCGGAGCGGGACCTGGCTGGAAGAGGCAAGATGAGTTCTGAATCAATGTCTCGCAGCAAATTCGCAAAACATCAGGTGGTTTTTGATCTTTCATCATACCAGTTTGTGCGCACAGACAAGAAATGGTTTGAAGGAAACCGCATTATGCGGAATGTAGATCAGCTTGGTGACGATCTCGACTCCCTGCGCGGTGAGATTCTCACTCAACAGCTGAATTACTACCAGTATCATCCATCGTATTTCAATCTGTACGCCAGGAACAAAGTGATTGCACCGATGCCGGAGGAGTTGAAGCGGCACAAGCTGATTAAAGACTCTTTGCTGAGTGCGTCGTATACCAATAATTATACGTCAACCTCCGAGCAGGTAGCTATGAAACAGGACAGTCTGCGCAGGGCAAACGAGCAAAGAGCTGCGAGTGACTCGATCCGGCTTACTCCACCGACGGCGACTCCTGCAACCAGCCCGGCCGCCCTCAATAAACAACTGGCAGATGCCAAACGCAAACCGGCTCCCAAAAAACCGGCGCAGAAAAAACGATCCACGACAGTTCGAAAGGTTCCGGCCAAAGTGCCGCAAAAGACGATTCCACCTCGTCCGGTTCTGACAGACAGTATGATAACGGCCAAGGTTGACAGCCTCTACGCCGCACCACCGAGCCGGTTGAACCTCCAAAGTGCCACCAACAACGCGCGGCATATCAAACAGAATATCCTCAATGCCAACGCTGCGGCCGAAAACTTCGAGAATGAGATTATTATTTTCAAGATTCAATGGCATAAGATACTTGCCAGTTCGCTGGCGTGCGTTGCCATGTTTTTGATCGGCGCACCGCTAGGTGCTATCATCAAGAAAGGCGGTTTGGGAATGCCGTTCCTGGTGAGTATTCTCTTTTTTATAGTGTATTATGTGATCACAATGCAGGGCGAAAAACTTGCCAAACAAGGAACACTGAGCCCGGCACTTGGCGTATGGATGGCGGATATCATCCTTTTTGCTATCGGATTACTATTCCTCCGTCAGGCGCGGGCCGATGCAAGGCTTTTTGAAGCTGACTTCTACAACGTTGTAATGGATAAGTTCCGTCGCTGGTTTAAGGCGCGGACCCAACGGGCTCCGATTAGTCAGCCGGGATAATGATAAATCACAGCCAAGTTTGGTTTTTTATTTGAAATCGCGTTACCTTTGCCCCCTAAAAATAAGGATAATATACTTTTAGAGATGTATCTAAACACAGAAATCAAACAAGGTCTGTTCGAAAAACACGGCTTTCAGAAAAACAAGACAGAGACAGGTTCACCCGAATCGCAGATCGCCCTGTTCACGCATCGCATCGTCCACCTTACGAAGCATTTGAAATCAAACAAAAAGGATTTCTCCACTCAGAAAGGTTTGATGAGGCTGGTAGGTAAGCGTAAAAAATTGCTGAATTACCTCCAGCAGACAGATATCTCCAGATACAGAGCAATCCTAGCCGACCTGGAATTAAGAAAATAAGGAGACGCAAATTCCCCCCAGGGAACCTGAAGAAAGGTTCCCTTTTTGCATTTTAAACAAATGGTAAAGCATCGGGAATGTTTTTACCAGAAATATCATTCCATATCCGGAATGTCGGGCTCCAGGCCAGACAGTCCGGTCCGACATCCAAAATTATAACTCATGAAACCCACTGTTATTTCAAAAACCTGTAAGCTGCCCGATGGCCGTGAAATTACAATTGAAACAGGTAAACTCGCGCGCCAGGCAGACGGCGCGGTCGTGTTGAAGATGGGCAGTACCATGCTTCTCGCATCTGTAGTTTCCTCTCAGGAGGCTAAAGAAGGAGCCGACTTCCTGCCCCTCTCAGTTGATTATCAGGAAAAATTTGCGTCAACGGGAAAAGTACCCGGAGGCTTCCTGAAGCGCGAAAGCAGATTATCAGACTACGAAGTGTTGATAAGCCGCCTGGTCGATCGCGCTATCCGCCCCCTGTTCCCCGACGATTATCATGCTGACACTCAGGTAATGATCTATCTGATCTCCGGTGATCCGGAAGCATTACCAGATTCCCTGGCTGCTTTCGCCGCTTCAGCAGCGCTCTCTGTTTCAGATATCCCTTTCAATGGCCCCATTTCTGAAGTACGCGTTGCCCGTATCGATGGCAAATTCGTAATCAACCCGTCAATGGAAGGAAAACTGAAAGCCGACCTTGACCTCATCGTTGCCGCTTCCATGGATAACATTCTCATGGTGGAAGGTGAAATGAAGGAAGTAAGCGAAGAAGATATGATTGAAGCGCTCCGCGTGGCTCATGAAGCGATCAAACTTCAGTGTGAAGTCCAGATCGCCTTGTCACAAGAAACTGGAAAGACCGCCAAGCGCACGTATAACCATGAGAATAACGATGAGGCACTTCGCGAAGAACTTTGGTCGAAATTCTATGACCGGCTGTATGCGGCAGCTCGCCAATTGAACACTAACAAAAAGGAACGGTCGCAGGCATTTTCGCAACCACTGGAGGAATACTTCGAATCGCTTCCTGAAGATACCACCATCGATAAAGACGTCGCTAAGCGCTATTATAAGGAAATTGTGAAGAAGGCAGCGCGGGATCTGGCACTTAATGAAGGACTTCGACTTGATGGTCGTAAGACTACGGAAATCAGGCCGATATGGAGCGAAGTTGATTACCTCCCTTCAACTCACGGCTCGGCCATCTTTACCCGCGGTGAGACACAATCCCTCACTACGGTTACGCTCGGCACCAAACTCGATGAACAGATGATCGACGGGGCCATGATCTCCGGTTACAACAAATTCATTTTGCATTATAATTTTCCGGGCTTCTCTACCGGCGAAGTAAAACCTAACCGCGGACCTGGCCGTCGTGAGGTGGGTCACGGTAATCTTGCGTTCAGGGCCCTCAAGCAGGTGCTTCCTCCCGACGAAAAGAACCCTTATACAATCCGCGTGGTTTCTGATATTCTCGAATCCAACGGATCCTCATCTATGGCCACGGTGTGTGCAGGCTCTCTGGCCCTGATGGATGCCGGTGTTCCGGTAACCGGTCCCGTTTCCGGTATTGCCATGGGGATGATCTCCGATGCCAAAACCGGCAAGTACGCTATCCTTTCCGATATCCTCGGCGATGAAGATCACCTGGGCGATATGGACTTTAAGGTAACCGGTACTGAAAAAGGCATTACTGCCTGCCAGATGGACCTCAAGGTGGAAGGGCTTACATTCGATGTTTTGCGTGAGGCCCTGCTTCAGGCGAAGGAAGGCCGCCTTCACATCCTCAATGAAATGAAGAAGACCCTGTCTGCTCCGAATGCAGACCTGAAACCGCATGCGCCGCGCGCGGAAACCATCATCATTGAAAAAGAAATGATCGGTGCCGTAATTGGCCCTGGTGGAAAAGTTGTTCAGGATATTCAAAATACCACTGGCGCTACCGTTGTTATTGAAGAGGTTGGCAACAAAGGCGTAGTTAACGTGTTTGCAAATAGCAAGGAAGTGATGGACAAGGCGCTCCGACGCATCAAGAATATAGTCGCCGTTCCGGAAGTAGGAGAGGTGTACGAGGGCAAAGTGAAGTCGATCATGCCATTTGGCGCTTTTGTCGAGTTCATGCCTGGAAAGGATGGCTTGCTCCACATCTCTGAAATCAAGTGGGAACGACTTGAAACCATGGAAGGTGTTCTTGAAGTAGGTGAGGATATCAAAGTAAAGCTGGTTGAGATAGACAAAAAAACCGGCAAATTCCGTCTGTCAAGAAAAGTGTTGATCCCAAAACCGCCGAAAAAGGAAACTACGCCTTCGGAATAAACGTTATCGCAGCCATTGACAGGAACTTACTAGAAACACTATATTGTTAAACAATCGAAGGGATAAAAACGAATGAGACAGCTAAAGATCAGTAAACAGATTACCAACCGGGAAAGCCAGTCACTGGATAAATATCTTCAGGAAATTGGTAAGGTTGACCTGCTCACGCCGGATGAAGAAGTGGAGCTGGCAAAGCGTATCAAGGAGGGTGATCAGATTGCGCTGGAGAAACTCACGAAAGCCAACCTGCGTTTCGTGGTTTCGGTTGCTAAACAGTACCAGAATCAAGGGCTATCATTGGGTGATTTGATCAACGAAGGTAATCTGGGTCTGATTAAGGCGGCACAACGCTTCGATGAAACCCGCGGTTTCAAATTCATTTCGTATGCTGTATGGTGGATCCGTCAATCAATACTGCAGGCGTTGGCCGAGCAGTCGCGTATCGTTCGTTTGCCGCTTAACCGCGTAGGATCATTAAACAAAATATCCAAAACGTTCTCGGAACTGGAACAGAAATACGAACGCGAGCCATCGCCGGAAGAATTGGCCGAGGTGCTCGATGTTACCACTGCCGAAGTCGTTGATACCATGAAAATTTCAGGTCGGCACGTCTCAATGGATGCGCCATTCGTTCAGGGTGAGGAAAACAGTTTGCTCGACGTTCTCGAAAACGACAGCGAGGAAACACCCGATTCCGGCCTCATGAATGATTCGCTCCGTCGTGAAGTGCAACGCGCTCTCTCCACGCTGACACAGCGCGAAGCCGACGTTATTACGCTCTACTTCGGGCTTAACGGCGAACATTCAATGACGCTGGAAGAAATCGGAGAGAAGTTCAATCTTACCCGCGAACGAGTTCGCCAGATTAAGGAAAAAGCTATCAGACGGTTACGTCATACTTCGAGAAGTAAGGCTTTAAAACCATATCTCGGTTAATCACTTTCGTCGAAATTTATTCTAAGGGTTCTGAATTTTCAGGGCCCTTTATTTTGTTATTTCAAGCAAACAACACCTTAATCAGTCATGGCAAAAGAAGTTAAAGTCCTCATCATTGGTTCCGGTCCTGCAGGTTATACGGCAGCTATCTACGCAGCCCGTGCCGGACTTAAACCTGTTCTTTATACCGGTGGCCAACCCGGAGGACAATTAACGACCACTAACGATGTGGAGAACTTTCCCGGCTACCCCGACGGCATTAATGGCCCACAGATGATGATCGACCTCCAGAAACAGGCAGAGCGGTTTGGTACCGAGGTGCATTATGGTTTGGTTACGTCGGTCGATTTCTCCGGATACCCGCATACGGTTAAGGTTGATGAGAAGGAAGTGGTTATTGCCGAGACCGTGATTATCGCCACCGGAGCAACAGCTAAATACCTTGGACTACCCTCCGAAGAGCTGTATTACAATAAAGGGGTGTCGGCATGCGCCGTTTGCGACGGATATTTTTATCGCGGTATGGATGTAGCGGTAGTTGGCGCCGGGGATTCAGCGGCTGAAGAAGCGACCTATTTATCGCATTTATGTACTAAGGTTCACCTTCTGGTGCGGCGGGATGAGATGCGCGCGTCCAAAATTATGCAGAACCGCGTGATGAATACGCCCAACATCGAGATCCACTGGAACACTGAAACTGAAGAGATCCTCGGCGACGATAAGGGCGTCAATGCCGTTCGGGTGGTAAACAATAAAACCGGTGAAAAGAAAGAAATTCCCGTCCAAGGTTTCTTCCTGGCCATAGGTCACAAACCCAACACCGAAATCTTCAAGAATTATCTGGAGATGGATGAAGTCGGCTACATCAAGGTTCAACCAGGATCCACCAGGACCAACGTCGAAGGTGTATTTGCGGTGGGCGATGCGGCAGACAAAGTGTATCGCCAGGCCATCACCGCCGCGGGCACAGGCTGTATGGGTGCGCTCGATGCAGAGCGATTCCTTGCCGCCAAAGAAATGGAAACTGTTTCGAACCCGTAAAAATACCTATTGTAGCCGTTACAACGTGTAGTCCATTCTTGTAGATTGCACACCGTTGGCTATTACACACAATACGTTTTCATGAAACTGGACATTCTTGTACTGGCGGCCCACCCCGATGACGCCGAGTTAGGTTGCGCCGGCACGATCGCGCGCCACGTTGCGGAAGGCTTCAAAGTTGGCGTGGTGGATTTCACACGGGGCGAACTCGGAACGCGTGGAACTGCTGAAAACCGCGATGCAGAAGCTGCGGAAGCCGCAAAAATTCAGGGCCTCGCCGTCAGAGAAAATCTCGGGTTTCGCGACGGTTTCTTCAGAAACGACGAAGAACATCAGCGAAAACTGATTGCGTTGATTCGTAAGTATCAGCCTGAAATTGTTCTCGCCAATGCCGTTTATGATCGCCATACCGACCACGGAAAAGGCGCCAACCTCGCATACGACGCATGTTTTCTTTCGGGCTTGGTGAAGATCGAAACCACCGATGAAAATGGTCAGTCGCAAAAACCATGGAGACCGTCAGCTGTTTATCACTTCATTCAAAGTGTTTTTACTGAACCGGATTTTATCGTCGATATTTCCGACTATTGGGATATCAAGGTTAATGCGATCAAGGCGTTTAAATCCCAGTTTCATGACCCTGCATCTTCAGAACCGGAAACCTATATTTCCAAGCCCGGCTTCCTGAAAATGGTCGAGTCGCGGGCCGTCGAATTCGGGCACGCCATCGGAACGCGATACGGCGAAGGCTTCACGGTGCGCCGCTATCCCGGCGTGAAGTCGTTGTTCGACCTTCTTTAGACGTTACGGCGAAACGCGGTTGATTTTCCACTGACCGTCAATGTTGGTAAAACGAATCCGGTCGTGAAGACGGCTGGGCCTTCCTTGCCAGAACTCAATTTGAAACGGTTCTACTTCGAAACCGCCCCACTGTCTGGGTTTAGGCAACACGGCGTGATCCTTGAATCTCTCCTCCATTTGTTTGAATCGGTCTTCCAGCAGCTGTCGGTCACTCAACAATGTACTTTGGGGCGACGCCCAGGCGCCTATCTGTGATAGCCGGGGTCTGCTTTGGAAATACGCCTCCGAACGCTGTTCATCAATCCGGGAAGCCACCCCTTCAATCCTGACTTGTCGTTCAAGTTCCGGCCAGAAAAACGTAAGGGCACACGCCGGGTTGGATTCGAGCGCCTGACCCTTGTCACTCTGATAATTCGTGAAGAAAAGAAACCTGTTATTCTCAATTCCCTTCAGTAACATTATCCGGGACGAAGGTCTTCCATCCTGGTTAACGGTAGCGAGGTTCATCGCATTGGGCTCGGGTACAGCTGCCTTGAGTGCTTCGTCAAACCATTTCTGAAATTGTTGAATAGGATCATTTAATACATTGATTACATCAAGGGAAGCCCTCGAATAATCTTTTCGGATGTCAGCTATTGATTGCATTCGTGTGGTTAAAGTGTATTCTACTGTGTCTGGTAAATAATATTTGCACGGATGAACGGTAAGTAGTTTATTCAGGTATTGAATGAGATGCGAACCTTATTTAACCTGAATGGATTTTTTCAAATATAAGAATCACATAAAGCCGGAGAAAGGACGATTGCTCATTTCAGAACCATTTTTGCCAGACCCGAATTTTGAAAGAACAGTTGTGTTGTTATGCGAACATAATGATGATGGTTCTTTTGGCTTTGTGATGAATAAGCCATCGATGCTAAGGCTCAATGAAGTGGTGGAAGATATGCGCTTTAGTGATGTGGTTTTCGTGGGCGGGCCCGTGCAGCAGGACACATTGCACTTTCTTCACCGGAATACTGATATCGAAAACGCGGTCGCGATCACGGAAGGTATATTCTGGGGGGGCGATTTCGAAAGTCTTCTTGTTCAAATTGACACGGCTCGAATAAAATCGTCGGACATTCGTTTTTACCTCGGGTACAGCGGATGGGGGCCAGGCCAATTGGAAGCTGAACTGAAAGAGGATTCCTGGATCGTCTGTGATTTTGTAAACGATGAGCTGCTGTTCGATACGGAACCTGAAGATATATGGAGGAAGGCCCTGGACAACATGGGAGGACGCTATTCGATGTTTTCCAAGTATCCGCTTGACCCCAGATTGAATTAGCCAATTTTGCTAACTTTACGTATAGCAGCTTAAGATTAATAGTGGTGACCATGGAAATGGAACAAGACAAGCGACAAGAGCCTGATAACAATAGTCAGGAAACCCAGTTGGTGGAGAGCCAACGCCAGGATGCGAATGTTGAAACAACTCAACCGGAAGCCGATAGCGGCGCTGAAGAATCAGCAGATGAACACGCTGACGAGGAACACGTTGATTATTCCAGCTATTCCAGGCAGGAACTACTCCAGGTTATCAAGGATCTTGTCAAGGAAACAAATTTCCGAAAGGTTGATCACGTGTTGCGCGAAGTCAAACCGGTGTACGATGACTTTCGCGAGAAAGAAAGAACAGCTGCTTTATCAAGATTCAAAGATACCGGAGGGGCCGAAGAAGATTTTGAATTCAAGGGTGACGAAACTGATACCGCGTTTGATGCGACCTTCAGACTATTAAAAGACCGTCGCGCCCAGTACGCCCGCGAACAGGAAGAAAAGAAGGGCGACAACCTCCGCAGGAAAGAAGAGCTACTTGTAAAACTACGTGAACTATCCGACGCCATAGACAGCAACAATCAGTTCGATGCCTTCAAGGAACTCCAACGCGAATGGAAGTCGATCGGTCCGGTTCCCGGCCCACAGGCAAAGACGCTTTGGGCGAATTATCATGCGCTCGTAGACCGGTTTTACGACAATCAGAGTATTTACTTTGAACTAAAAGAACTCGACCGGAGACGCAACCTCGAAGCGAAACTCGAACTATGTGAGCGCGCCGAGAAGCTTGCCGATGTTGAAATGATCAAGGATGCAATTCGCGAGCTCAATGAACTGCATCACGAATTCAAGCACATCGGGCCGGTGCCAATGGATGAAAAGGAAGCCGTGTGGCAACGTTTCAAGGCCGCCTCTGATGCGGTGTACGCGAAGCGCGATGCCTATCTCCAGAATCTGCAGAAGGAATTGGGTGTTAACCTGGACGAAAAGGACAAACTCGCCAATGAAGTTCAGGAGTTTGCCACGTACGATTCGGACCGGATCAAGGAGTGGAATCAGAAAACAAAAGAAATACTGGATATTCAGAAGCGGTGGGAAACCGTTGGCGGATTGCCGCGCGCGAAAGCCAGAGACGTAAACAAAAGGTTCTGGGGTGCTTTCAAAGCGTTCTTCAACAACAAGAACAATTTCTTTAAGAAGCTTGACGAAGAACGGGAAAACAACCTGACACTTAAAAACGAACTCGTTCAGCAGGCGCTGGCGTTAAAAGAAAGCTCCGACTGGGAGAAAACGTCCAATGAACTGAAATCGCTGCAACAAAGGTGGAAGGAAATCGGACCGGTACCTGAAAAACACCGCGAAAAAGTTTTCCGTGAATTCAAGGAAGCCTGTGATTATTTCTTCGAACAGCGCCGCAGCCAGCATGGTCGCGTGGAAACGGAACAGACCGAAAACCTTAAGTTGAAAGAACAGATCTGCGAAGAACTCGAGCAGCACGCGAATCAGGGTACGGCCGCGCCCAATCTAATGCGTACACTGCAGGATAAGTACAACTCGATTGGTTTTGTACCCCGTAATAGCATCAATGCGATACGTTCCCGTTATCACGAAGCCGTTGAAAAATTCGTCAACGCCATCCAGGGCTACGCCGAAGACGACAAGAATAAGCTCATGCTCGAAAACCAGATCAGTGATCTGCGTAACGACCCTATGGCTGAACGTAAAATCTACCAGAAGGAGCAGGCTATTCGCAAGAAGATATCCAAGGTTGAGAACGACATTTCCCTGTGGCGTAACAACATTGAATTCTTTGGTAACTCATCCAACGCCAACAAAGTGCGTGAAGAATTCAATGAAAAGATCCAGGCCGCAACAGATCAGCTAAAACAACTGAAGGAACAACTCAAATTGATACGCTCAGTCTGACCGCGGCAGCCCTGACAACTTCCGACCGGAAAACAACATTCTTGGTAATATGCGATGGAAATGCAAGTGCGGGCCAGTCTTCCTTGCGTAGAAACGGTTTGGTTTGAAAACCCTCCCGCAACTCTTGTATCAAACGCCCGAATTCAAGAAGATTTTCGTAGACGACCTGTGTGATACCATCTATGCGAAGGTCACTGAGCCAGTTTTCATGAAACGTGACGGACTCCAGGGATTTTTTAGCGAAAGTGAGCAATGCTCCCCCGGGGTCGGTGCGTAAAGGTGGTGTGTACGGCGCCGAATGCAGGCTCAGGTGGAAACATCTGACAAGTTAACTACAGAAGAGTTAATCCGAAATTTCGTCATCTGTGTAACAAAGAATCTTTTTGTCAAATAAACTCTTCGAAACAATCCCTACATTGCTTATCGGTTCTCTTAGGTCTCTTAAGAACGCACAGACAACCACGCGTCTTCGGATGGAGGGAAGTGGTCGCGTCATCGTGGCCCCCGTATTCTTTTGTTGGTATGCCTAAGTGATTCTTAATTAGCTGTTAATTTATCACTCTTCCAATAGCGTATTTCTTCAACATGATTAGAACTGTATTGATTTCAGCCTTAATTCTATTAAGCTATATGACTTCTGCACAGTCGACAGAAGTCACCGAAATTGCAATTGAAGATGCACCCCGTGAGATCGATGACCAAGGGCGCATTCTGAAAAAGAATGGAAAATATGGAATTATAACGTCAAATGGCATTGAGAGGGTGCCGGCTAAGTACGATTCACTTATTGAGATTTCCAGTAGCAAAATAATTGCCCGCAAGAACGCGAAGGCAGGCGTAATAACCCGCGACGAAAAGATAGTCGTCCCATTCAACTATGATAATATCACCAGGTTGAAGGATTCCTACATCTTTGTCAAAACAGAAATCAATGGGAGACAAGGCATAACCTCTACTGATGGAGAAGTGATCATTGCGCCTGGTTATGACGACATCATCTGGAACAGAGGGGCAAATTTTTTTTTGGTTAAGGCAGGTCGAAAGGTGGGCGTGGTAAGCAGTGACGGTAACGTTTTGTTAGAACCCATTACTGCGGATCATATACCCAATGCCGTTTGGGATAAACGTAAGGTTAGATACTTCTACTTTATCGTTGGTGAGCAATGGGGATTGGCGAGTATTGACGGCAAGGTCCTCATCCCGGCAAAATACGGCCACCTTCATTATATGGAAGAACATGAATTGTTTCTTGCACAGAGTATTCATGGCGGAAAAACCTTTGAGATACTTGATGAAGCGAACAATGTTATAGTTCCGATGCGGGACCTCGAATTTATGGTTAGCCCTAACTTTATTATTGTGAAAGAAGGAGGGAAATACGGGGCAACTAATGTGTTGAATAAACAAGTCGTGCCATTTGGAAAGTATGACGACATGGTTTGTACCATTGCCGCGGATTGTACTCCGCGGGTGATGGTAAGACTAAATGGAAAACGAGGTTTGATGGATGAGAATGGTGAGCTGTTAACGGAGATCATCTACACTAGTTTGACCTATAAAGCAAAAGGATGTTTCATAGAATATAAGCTCGATCAGAAGTCCGGTTTACTCGATCAATCAGGCAAGACAATAATCGAAGATAAATTCAAGGGCTTCGTCATCTGGACTTCCGCCGAGCGGATTCTGGCTTCAGATGAATCTGGCGTGAGGTTATACAATTTCCAGGGTAAGGAATTAACACCGCATGTATTCGAGAAGATTGAACGTATTGGATCAGAGAAATTCTTTTCATTTATCCAAAAAGGAAAGTGGGGCCTGATAAATACGGAAGGAGAAATTGTTGTAAAACCCGAATTCGATAAAATTTTCGAAAAGCGCTCTACTCAAAGTGATATTTTTGGGCAGCAGAATGGTCGAAGGGTACTACTAAAATCAGAGTAGATGATGGAGTCAGCATCCGCGTTGGCAAAAAGGCATTATCTCGACGTAAGGGGGGACAGCCGATTACTACTTTCAGCGTCCTCAACGCCTCGGGAATGCTCATTCGAAACGATCCCGTGATTCCCCCGTTACGAATGGCCGGCTTCGCAAAACCTACTTTGATTTTGGATCCGACGGTCACATCGTCCCAAATTGAGGTTAAAAATCTTTTCGTGTCGCTGCCACGTTTCAATAACCACCAGTAACGAAGATAACCTGGTACTAGATTACAGGCATGGACTATGGTATCATCAAACCGCCCCCGCATCTTGCCAGCTTTGTCCGATTCTACTGGTTCATAGAGGGCAATCTGCCGTATGTTCATCACGCGTATGCCTATCCCTGCCCCGAAATTGTCTTTTGTTACAAGGGGCGCTTTAGGTACGGTGTTGGACATAGCAATGATACGGAACTCGTGTCCGGTGTTTTTGGGCAAACAGATACCTTTAGTCGCGTGAGGTTAGCCGATGAACATTTCGGGATTCTGGGTATTTATCTATACCCTCACGCATTGCCTCAATTATTTGGCATGCCCGCAAACGACCTTACCAATCATTATGCAGACGTAAAATCAATATTAGGAAGGGACGGGGAGGCGCTCGAAGAACAAATTGCGTTGGCTTCAGATAATCAGCAGAGAGCGAAACTTGTATCAGACTTTCTGGGGGCGCGACTCAAAAACGCTATGACGGAAAGCAACACTATCTCTTTCTCTATCACCGCTATCGTCAACGATTTTCATTCGGGTTCAGTAAAAACATTGGCGGATATCAATTGCTTATCATTGCGACAATTCGAAAGGCAATTCAAAAAATTATCAGGCTTCAGCCCCAGGTCATTTTTGCGGATTATGAGATTCAACTCTGTTCTCAATAAAGACTATCAGCACAAGTCCTTAACTGAAATCGGCATTGAGTGTGGCTATTACGACCAGTCGCATTTTATTCATGATTTCCGGAAGTTTTCAGGTATCAGCCCGAAAAAATACTTTAAGAAGGAAACGCATAACGCCGTGGATAGGGGTACCGTGGAGTTTTGAAAACAGAAAGTCGCCTTTTTACAATTCTGACTTTTGTGAATGAGATAACTATGGCATCAGGAAATAAAACATATCCTGATATGGAAAAAATCATGTCATCTTTCGTGTCCGTAGCTTTAGCCGTATTGATCTGTTTTCTGCCAACTGGAAAAACGTTCGCGCATACATTCCAAGATGAGGACCAATCTGATACGACCATAGCAACAACAGAAATTATTGGCAGTTCATCCGCTGCTTATGTGAAAGGCATTACGTCCATGCGTGCCAGGTCATTGGTGGGGGTTGCGTTAAGTATGCTGAGTTTGGTAATCGGTTGGAGGGCAAGGAAACGTAGTTCCGCCGGCAACAGCGGGCGAAACGGAGCCAGAATTGCGCTTTTCCTGGGAGGAATAGCTATGGTGCTTAGCGTCATCCATCTAAACCTTACAGGCGGAGCTGTATTTGGTTCTGGAAGCGGAAAGGCAGGGGCAATTCTTGCTTTGATATTGAGCCTTGTCGGTATCTGGTTTGGGGCGACGGTGTTTCGTCAAAAGAATTCTAACGACTCAATCTTTTGAGTTCACATGGCAAGTTCCGCGAAATAAAAAGCAAAACCGGGGCGCTAAGCTTGAACTATCAGGAACAACAAGTTTTCTGTTCCCGAACGGGAGCACAACAAGATTTTTTGGCGTCCCACAACCACTTGAAAAAAATAAGGCAGTCACAATTCGTAACTGCCTGATTTTCAAGAGCCCCCTGCCGGGATCGAACTATCTTTATTTTCACGGAAATCTCAGCTTTCTTGGGACTGAATTTCCGCCGAGTAGCAATTAAGTAGCAAATATTGCTAATATTACCTATTCTGCAATGATATTGTTAGCAAATACTCCATCAATGATAATTAGGCGCCTCAAAGCAAAAAATTACCGCAGCTTAGAAAACTTTGAAGTCGAATTCAACCCGTTTTATAACGCTCTTTCTGGCAAAAATAATTCAGGCAAATCAAACGTCATCCGTGCTATATTAACATATCTCGTGGATGAAATGGATAGGTACCGAATTTTTGGTACGGGCATTCCTATCAAATACGAACGAGATTACCCGCACTGGAAAAAGAAGGATAAAGAGAGGGGAGATATTCAAATTGAGGTTGATTTGGAACTCGATGAAGGGTTGGACGCGGGATTATTCAAGTTCATCAAAGAGTTGATCTTTAAGAACGAAGTTGCTTTCAACAGTCCTAAAGAGCTACTAAAGATTGTTGGCAACCACTCTGCCGATCACGTAACTGGGAGGGTCGTGCTAACCTTTGGAGGACACGAAATAAAAGGAGACTACCAAAAAGAGGAGTTTCTGACACGCTTGCGAAGTTCTCAAAGTATCATTTTTCACAACTCCACGGAAAACCTTCCCTTCTTCTACACTCGAGGTCAGGGTGAGCATCTTTCCTCTTACATCGGCAATGATGATCTATCCGAAATCGTCAAGAGGAAGCAAAGCCTTGAAGTGTTTGTTAAAAAATCTTTGAAGCGCCATCAAACAGAATTTGGTGCAATTCTGGGTCGATTGCAGGAAAAGTACGAGGCTTCCCTCAGTATCTCCAGTTTGGATATCGAAAAAGAGCAAGTTGAAATCGCTCTTAAGGAAAAGGGTGTGGAGGTTCTTTTGGAAGACTATGGAAGCGGGACAAGAAATAGGACGTTAATTTTGTTAAATGTGATGAATGCTAAGCGGGTGCAGAATAGCGATTCGCTCAATGAAAGACTTACGCCCGTGCTTGTAATAGAGGAGCCTGAAAGCTTCCTTCATCCATCAGCACAGGCAGAGTTCGGCAGGATTCTACAGGACTTAGCCGTCGAATTGAAAATACAAATTATCGTAGCTACTCATAGCCCGTACCTGTTAAGCCATAAAAGCCCGAGTGCGAACATTTTACTGGAAAGAAACAACAAAGCGTCTGACAATTCATCAAAGATATTACCGACAAACAACGATAAATGGTATGAACCTTTTGCATTATCTCTGGGAATAAGTGGAGCAGACTTTGGACCTCTGGAAACCGCAATATTTAGCGGCTCGAATGATATTATTTTGGTTGAAGGGGATAGCGATAAAGAATATCTCGAATTACTGATGGACGAACGTCACGGAAACAATAAACTGAAATTTGCTGGCGGAATTTATGCCTATGGCGGTGCTGGTAATTTGACAAATAATATACTTTTGAGGTTTGTTAAGGAAAGGTTTAAGAGATTCGTTGTGACTGTCGATCTAGACAAATTCCATGAAGTGAAGGGTGCCTTTGCTACCTTGAATTTGCGTGAGAACTTTGAATACATGGTAATTGGAAAGCCAAAGCTTGGATCAAAATGCATAGAAGGCCTTGTTCCGGAGAAATTATTAAAGCAAGTTTATTTCGACAATGCCGAGCTGGTTCGCCAAGCCACAGAGAATTCAACTGAGGCAAAAAAGGCAAGGCAAGAGCTTAAACGAAAGATTCTCAAGGCGTTCAAAACAGATGCAGAGATTTGTGATGCGAACTTCTCTGAATTTTATAAGCTTTCAAAGACTCTGAACAAAATTTTCAAATGATTACCTATTGGCCTCCTTCATTGGCAACTCTAACATTTAATTGACCTTCAATCGGTTCGCTTATATTTTTTGCATAGATTTTGTATTCGATGGAAAACCCCTTTATCGCTTCAAATTCTTCAAATGAAACGAAAATGGAGTCGAGCTTGATTGGTCTTTTATGCATCAAATCTTTCAATGAGAACCGAATTAATGATGATTTGTCCCGATCCACCCATGGCTCCTCATCCCTTTTGACAAGTGACTGTTCAAGAGCCTTTGGGTTTAAGCCTCGCAAGTACGATGGAATATCTCTAAATGTTTGCGTTCCGGGCTTCACAGGCATTTCGGGCGGCTCAGCATCAAATTGATACTTCTTCACGTCTGCATACAGAAAGTCGGGAAAGCTCAATTCAATTTCGAGCCCATTGGCAGGACAGGTTCCCGAATTCACTAGCTCGAAGTCCAGCTGCAAGAATGTTTGAGACCGTATGATCTCTGCCTCATGCTTCTGGAGGAACTGGTGATACCTATTAAGCCATTCTTGAAGTTTGCGGTTATACTGGCTCGCGTAGTGAGTAACTGTCCTCGGCTGGTACGTCGTGATATTTTCATGCATCCAATTCTCATTCCGAACCTCCCAAACGACTTCATCGCAGTATCGCGGAAAGTCAAGGGCTTCCAATTTAGTCTCATAGAATGTTGACTGTCCGGCAAACGAAAAGCTGATTTTTGGGGTGCTGTTTTTTAGTTGATTAACCTCTTTTTGGAGCTTTTTTATTTCCTTCGCCTGTTCATCTTCTTCATTCTCTAGCAGAAATTCCTCTGGCATGATATAAACCTCTACGCCACGCGCTAGGCATTTCATTTTCATGGAGGAGTCCTGCGTAACCATTTTTGCTTGACTCTTTTTGGCCTCGTTATAAGCCCTTACGGTCTGTATTAGGTAGTCATCCACCCAAGCACGATCTTGGTTATTTGCATGCAACGAAGCCTCATCGAAGATTTTTATACGCAAATTGCTTGAAAGTTCAGCCTCTGAGAATTTGCTTTCCAAAAATTTCAGGGCGTCTTTAGCTCGTCGTGCCTTACTCTTATTCGAGTCTATCTTTCGTTTGTCCAATTCTTCGACGACCGCCAGCGTAACGAGAAGCCTAATTTCTCCATTGGCGCCGGTAACTTTGTTCCAATGAATTTCATGTACCGGCTTACAATGCAAGAATATGTTCGTATCTAAAAAAAGCTCAATCATTTGGTTATTGGCTGTATTAACTTCCTTTTTCTGCTTAAGTTCCCTCCATCTTGACTTGGCGTGCATGCCAGTATTGCTGATATGCTTTATCCACTCAAGGTGTTCTTCTGTCATCCATTTTTCTTCTTCCATGCGATAAGACAAGCTAAAAATACGTAATTCTACCCGAAACTTTTCCGACAGATGGTTGGCGCCACACGGTAATCCTATGGCGGTTGGGGATCATATTTAAAAGGGGAAATCGGATTTTTTGAGGGGAGGGGTGCAGCGTAAGGCGGCGGATTTTCGAAAATCTAGAAGTCGGTTTAAGCCCCTGAAATGGGGGCATGTCGCCGGAGATATTTTTGAAAGATGGCTATTGTTTCCGGATTGGTTTCGCCAGTGAAAAGCCCGTCTGGTAGGTGTTCGTGATTCGATTCATTTTTTCTTACTGCCTTTACGCGCTTTGTTGTTTTACTAAGGGGAGGGTTGCTTACTTACCCTTTGTTAGCAATAAAAGTATACTACAATAATTCCTGCCATTAAATAGTTTTCTTTCCTGCACAAAGTCATGTTCACGCATCCCATCAAATAATTATGTCGCTGCAAGTGTTACTGAAAATAAGAATTCCATTATGAATTTGTCGAATCCAAGTGCGCCGAGATTTAGTTACTGTGAAATATTTTTTCCTCGCCTTGTAACCTGAAC
>JAEZEH010000049.1 GCA_023417785.1 Bacteroidota bacterium | reverse complement strand
CCTTTCTCCAGATTTTCGAAGTTCCTCACACCAAATGCAACGGTCACAGCATCGAATTTATTTTCCGGAAAGGGGATATTCTCTGAATCTCCGGTCTTCAAGTCAATTGTGTCTTGAAGATTTTTCGCCCTTATCTTTCTTCGGCCGACTTCCAGCATCCCCTCCGAAATATCGATTCCTGATATGTGCTGGGGCTTCAACGACATTGCCTGAAGAGCGAAGTCGCCCGTTCCGGTAGCTACGTCAAGGATTACCTGAGGTGAAGAATCCCTAAGCATCTCGATGGCTTTTTTCCGCCAGAGCTTGTCGATTCCAAGGCTGAGAAAGTGATTCAGGAAATCGTATCGATGGCTGATGTTATCAAACATCTTGGCCACCTGTTCTTTCTTGCCGCTCTTATCGTCTTTATAGGGAACTACCGTCATTAAGGCCTTTATTTGGAGGCCAATTTAGGCTTTTGGCACTGGAAAGAAAAAATTAAGCGGTAACCGGCCGGAAAAGCCTTCTCAGTTCGATAAAACCTTGAATTCTACCCTTCTGTTCAATTGGCGGCCTTCCCGTTCATCGTCGTTGCTGGCAAGGGGGCGTGATTTACCATAACCCACTGCCTTGATGCGTCTTGAGTCAATACCTTTTTTGGTCAGGAAGTCCTTCACTGCTTCGGCGCGTTTGCGCGAAAGGTAGACGTTGTAATCGCGGGTACCTATGGCGTCGGTGTGTCCGCCGATTTCAACACTCATTCCGGGATTTGACCGCATCATGTTTTCCAGCATGTTCAATTCACTGTAGGATTCGGTTTTGAAGGTGGCTTTATCAAAGTCGAAATAAATATTTCTCAAAACTCCTGTAACCCGTTCCACCAGTTTGCGCATTTCGATTGTCCGATTAACAGTCCGTGGCTCTTCGGTTGCGCCTTCAAGCCTCACGGTTTGGTTCTGGAATGCATACCCGTCACGCTCGACGGTAAGTCTGTAGTTTTTGGCGATGGTACTGTTAATTTTAAACTCGTACACCCCGTTTCCTTTTGATGTCATAGCAGCGACCACATTATCGTCGGCACCGACAAGACGCACTTTAGCATCGATGCTCCGCCCATCAGCGGCATCGATCACCGACACCAGCAGAAGCAGGGGTTGGATCGGCTTCTTCTCCGGAACCACTACCGGATCACGAGGCGTATCCGGAAGGACGTTCGCAATTGGAGTTGTATCTTCATCCTCTTTAGGTTCCGGCGTACGTTCCGCGATTGGCGGAGTATTCTTCAAACCCTCCGGAATCGTGATCATATAAATATCAGTGTATCCTATCCCGTCTTCACGAACAGAACTATAATAGGCGCGTTTTGAATCCTTCGACGTCACAAAGTAAATATCATCATCAGGTGTGTTGATTGGATAGCCCAGATTTTCGGGTTCGCTCCATTCGTTGGCATTCTGATCGAAGGTCGACTTGAAGATATCGAAACCGCCCATGCCTTTGCGTCCCATACTGCTGAAATACAGGGTGACGCCATCGTAATCGATGAATGGGGCATCGTCGTCCTCTGGTGAGTTGATCTTCGGACCGAGGTTCTTCACATTAGACCATTCACCTTTGCTATCCTTCGTTGCCCTGTAAATGTCGAGTCCACCAAATCCGCCAGGGCGGTTACTTGAAAAGTAAAGTGTTTTCTCATCGGCGGAAATCGTGATTGACTTTTCTTCGAACGATGAATTTATAATCCCCGGCAGCGGTTGGGGTTCAGTCCAGGAGCCATTCTTCTGTTCGGTATATAACAGGTCGCCGTTGTTTTCATCAGTGTACAAAAAAAGTACACTACCATCGGCAGAGAGCGCGGAGTTTGAGTTGTGGTAGGGCGTATTAACGGGAGCACCGATGTTCTTGGCAGGTTGCCACTTGCCGTTAACCTTCCGTGCGATAAAAATATCCTCCCACGGTTTGTTATCGTCATACACGTTTTCGTTCATGTTGTCGTCCCGACGACGTGTTGTAAATACAATTTCATCCTCCGCTTCATTGAGCACAGGGGCGTAGTCTTCGTATTCAGAATTGATTTCCCGACCGATATTTACAATGGAAAAGTTTCCCGGCTTCGATGTGAACTCCAGACCGTTCTCGCATTCGTAAATAGCACGTTCAATAACCTCCACTTCGATCTTGTCACGGCCCTGGTAGTTTGCCTTCGTCTCTAGTTTTTCAAGATACATGTAGTAGTATTTCAGGGCTTTTTCGAAATCAAGCGCATACTGATATCCTTTACCGATACGGTATTCGATATCAAAACGGTACCCCGGATCCTGGCGAAAAACACGCTGAAGGTATTTAACTGATCTTCCTTTGTTGATCGTATTGAGGTGCATTAGTCCAACCTCATAGTTAGCCTTGATGAAGGTAGTATCGAGATCTGCCGCGGTGATCATAATTTCCCGGGCATCGTCAATAGCCTTCGTCGCGCTAAGGATTTCCTCCGCCTGAATCATGTATTCGCGGGCAAGCTCTTTGTTCTGTTCCTGACTAAAACCCGGCAGCGAAAAAAGAAATAGCGTCAAAAAAATCAGTACACTTCTGATACTGGACATTGCTAAAAAAATTATTGTAACAATCGAGTTAACTACAAAAATAGACATGAATATAATACAAAATCAGTAAAACGGTCGGCGATTAAAGGCAAATGTCCTTTCATAAAGCACACTGTTCTTACATTATTAGTAATTTCACCTTCAATCTTTACTTGAACTAAATGAACATTACTTCGGCAGTCTTTATATCAAGCTATGCAGATGTTGCCAAATGCCCTGTTCCGGACAAGCCGGAGTTCGCTTTTATAGGCAGATCCAACGTGGGTAAGTCTTCGCTTATCAACATGTTGACCAACAGCCGACACCTTGCAAAAACTTCCGGTAAGCCGGGAAAGACACAAACGATCAATCACTTTCTGATAAATGAAGCGTGGTATCTGGTTGATCTTCCCGGATATGGCTACGCAAGTGTGAGCAAAAGTACACGCGCCGGATTCGGCAAAATGATCGAGCAATATGTATTGAAACGCGAAAATCTTGCATGTCTTTTTGTTTTGCTTGATTCGCGTCATCAGCCGCAATCGATAGACCTCGACTTCATTCAATGGGCAGGAACCAATAACGTTCCGATTGCTCTGGCGTTCACGAAGTGTGACAAATTATCGCGCGGTGAACTCGCTAAAAATATGGCTCAGTATAAAAAAACATTACTAAAGATGTGGGAAGAGCTTCCGCCTGTTTTTCTGACTTCCGCCGAGAACCGGCAAGGTAAAGACGAAATCCTGACATTCATCGCAGACGCAGGCAAAACATGGACCTCTCAGGCGGAAGAACAGGAAGATTGAGCGGAAGGATCCGACCCCGTCTGTTTGGAACTTCAGCGTAAGTTTTTTTAGTTTGCCGCCTTTAAACCGAGTAGAAAATGACTTTAGCAGAAATAGCCACCATAACAGGCAAAGGCGGATTGTTCAAAGTAGTCGCCCCAACCAAATCCGGTGTAATACTTGAATCACTGGATGAAGCCAGGACCAAAATGGTGGGAACAACGAACCACCGGTTGTCGCTTCTTAATGAAATTTCCATATACACAACTTCACGGGAAGGTACCGTTCCTCTTGCCGAGGTATTGAAAAAAATTGACGCTGAATTCGGCGATGATCCCGGCGTGGATGGAAACTCTGACGGATCAGAGTTAAAATCGTTTTTGAAATCGATCGTTCCGGACTTCGATGAAAGCCGCGTGTATGTGTCGGATATCAAAAAGCTTGTACGATGGTACGAGATACTTCGCAAATTCGCGCCAGAAGTTTTCCAGGACGAACCCGCGAAAGAGAAACCGGCTGACGAAAAACCGGCTGACGAAGAAGCCTAGACGTTCCCCATAGCCCTCTTCACCATATTCTTCGATCCTACGAAAAACGGTGTACGCTGATGCAGTCGTTCCGGCTGTATGTCAAGTATTCGCATACTGCCATTGGTGGCGCTACCCCCCGCTTGTTCGGCGATAAATGCCAGTGCGTTGCATTCGTACATGAGCCTTAGTTTGCCGTTTTTATCCTTGCTGGTGGAGGGATAAATGTAAATTCCCCCCTTCAGCATATTCCGATGGAAGTCGGCCACAAGCGAACCAATATAACGGGCGGTGTAGTTCTGGTCCTTGCAATACTGAATGTACTCCCTAACTGCTGGGCTAAACGAATTGGCCAGCCCCTCATTCACGGAATAAATTTTTCCCTGTTCGGGCATCGTCATATCCGGATGCGATAAAAAGTATTCACCCAGCGTGGGTTCGTACGTAAAACCGTTTACCCCGAAACCAGTAGTGTATACCAGCATGGTCGAAGATCCGTATAGAACATATCCTGCGGCAACCTGTTCTATGCCTGGCTGAAGAATATCCATTGGCAGAATCGGCGTTCCCACCGGACTCTTCCTTCGGTAGATGGAAAAGATAGTCCCGATACTTACGTTTACGTCAATGTTTGACGAACCGTCGAGCGGGTCGATGGCAATAACGTATTTTCCCTCGTTGTTGAGATCCACATAAGTTTCGGATTCTTCGGAAACCAGCGCACAGACCTCCCCACCTTTGGCAAGGGCACGCGTGAAACGGATGTTCGCCAGAACATCAAGCTTCTGCTGATCATCTCCGGCCATATTTTGTGAGCCGATTGCACCCATTATGTCAATCAATCCTGCTTTATTGACTTCACGGTTCACTACTTTTGCCGCAAGGGCGATATCCCTTAGTAATTGAGACAATTCCCCGCTGGCGTACTGAAACTGATCCTGATTACTTTTGATGAACCGGTCGAGCGCGGTTCCTATCGGTTGGGCGATACGGGATCTCTCAATGCTGGGTTGGGACACTAGATGGTCAGTCATATCTTTGGGTTAATGAGTCGCAAATTACTTAGCGCAAACGATTTAGTACAACAAAATGAAGGTTTTTAAGTTTGGGGGCGCATCCCTCCGAAGCGCACCCGGAATACGACAGGTTGGTAAAATCCTTGCTAATACACCGCTGCCCTTAGTCGTCGTAGTATCCGCAATGGGCAAGACTACCAACCTGCTTGAGCACATCCATTCTGCAGCCAGCCGAAATCTTTCATTTTCGTCAATGTTGGAAGAAAGCAAAACCTATCACATCGACATTATCCGGGAGCTTATCGAAGATCCCGGGTCAACGGTCAACCTTATCAATTACGAATTTGATGCCCTCACCGAATCATTCAGGAAACCGTTGCCTTCCGATGCTGTGTATGATCTGGTCGTCTCAAAAGGAGAAGTTGTTTCCTCAATTGTAGTTGCGCATTATCTCGAAAGCCGGGGATTACCAGTACATTGGATCGACGCGCGGAAGCTTATCGTCACGGACCAGACATTCCGCGAAGGAAAAATCGACTGGACAAAAACGGAAGAAAGAATCCGAATGAGCTTGCAGGGGATTGATGATAAAATAATAATAACCCAGGGATTCATCGGCGGAACTGAAAACGGACTGACCACAACGCTTGGCCGCGAAGGGTCTGATTTTTCCGCAGCGATTTTTGCGTCTTGCCTCAATGCGTCTTCCGTCACGATCTGGAAAGACGTTCCGGGGGTGATGAATGCCGATCCAAAACGGCTTTCGGCTGCAGTTGTTTTTGATGAATTGCCCTTCCGGGAAGCCGCCGAAATGACCTATTACGGAGCCTCCGTGATTCACCCCAAGACCATTAAACCCCTCGCCAACAAAGGCATACCGTTACTTGTAAAAAACTTCGACGATCCCGAACTGCCGGGAACGCGGATACATGAATGTATGGTCCGCGAGCTTCCGCCACTCATCGTTTTCAAAGAGAACCAATGCCTGATCTCCTGCAAGGTAACTGACTATTCATTTGTGAATGAGCAACAGCTTTTCACGATCTTTCACGCGCTTCACGAACTCGACATCCGGATCAATTTGATGCAGAATTCTGCGATTTCTTTTTCGTTCTGCATCGATTTCCGCGAAAACAAAATCATGGCACTGCTGGAACGGCTTCAGCAACACTTTGAAGTGTACTATAATACGGGTTTGACCCTGGTCACCATAAAAAATTATGATCCGGAAACCTTCGAATCATACCGAAAAAAGCCTGGCGTTATCCTCGAACAATCATCCCGCTCTACATTGCAGGTCTTATTGAGAAATCAGGATACTGAATGAGTTTTCTTTACGAATTCAAGAAAACCATCCAGTGATCTGTTGAGTATGCTGTAAACCAGATCAAAACCCTCTTCTCCGCCGAAATACGGATCGGGAACCTCAAGGCCTTTGCCTTCGGAATCAAATTCGCGCAAAAGGAAAATCTTGTGGGCATGGTGGTCCGAACCCTCAAGACTCATAACATTTTGAAGGTTGCTGTTATCCATCGGGAGTATATAATCGAAGTAAGACAAGTCATCCACCGTAATTTGCCTGCAGAAATGATTCACCGGTATCCCGTTCTTTCGCGCGTTGGCCAGGGTCCGCGGGTCAGGCAGCTCACCGATGTGATAATCCCCGGTTCCGCAGGAGTCGACCTCAAAGTGGTCCTCCAGACCAGATTGTTGAATTTTGTGGTTAAAAACGGCCTCTGCGAGGGGTGACCGGCAAATGTTACCGAGGCAAACAAACAAAACTCTTATTTTTTCCATTCTTCTTTGTGTCGCAAAAAATTCAGATAAAATTAATTTTTTCAGGGTTACTTTCTTACATCAATTCGTATTCAAGATCATAAGCACACTTTAATCCGCCTTTTGTGTGAAAGCCTGTTCAGTTTTTCTGGGCAGGCTTCTTAATTTAGCAGGTTTTTTGAAAAAGGAACCTGATGCACATAATCTCCCCTGTCGTTTATTTTTTTCTAACCAGTCTTTCAATTCTCACTTTACCCCAGTCACCGCGGGTTTCGTCCGACGAAAAATCAGTAATCACGTCAATAGAAATTTTTGTGGAGACTGTCCAGCGGGACAGGAAACACTTCCAGATACAAAACCTCACGAACGGGGAGGCTGACTGGACCTGGCGAATATATGATGCGGAAACAGGTAAACAGGTAGCCATGTCCCATCGCAGAAATCCTGGTTTTCGGTTACCCCGGGGCGCTTACGACCTGTTGGTGACGGCAAAAGGCAAAAATGAACTGGTCAGACATTTTCGGCGACATATCACTGTGCTGCCTTCACTCTTTTCCGAAGATGAGGCTGATGAGGTGATCGATCTTTCGACGGTCCCTGGTGACAGCTACGTTAAAGACTACCGCGGTGAACCCCGGCCTGGATACCGTATTATTTTGAAGGGTACCTACCGCGGGCGTATCAAGATAAGTGGCTTACACGGAACGCGTGAAAGGCCTGTACACATCATCAATAAAGGCCAGGTGGAAATGCACGCCACAAACAATACGTATCCTTTTGCCTGGCTGTGGGGTGACAATAACCAATATATTCTCATCGATGGAAAAGCTGATCCGGACATACCGTTCGGAATGAAGCTCGTAGGCCATCCCGAAAAACCCGGACAGATCCTGTTTCTGGGTGGCAAGTTTAATAGAGGATTTGAAATCACAGGGCTGAATCTGATTGGTCACCAGGGAAAAACTGATGGCAGTGCCGCCATTCAGGTACAAACCACCTTTACGGAGGACTGCAACGCTGAAAACTGGAATTTCGAATTCCTGAAGATTCATCACACCAAAATTGAAAATGCATCTTCGGAGGGAATGTACCTTGGCTATTTTACGGATGAGAAGCGCGATACAGGTTATGCGCCCTACCGGCTCGGAAAGGTTCTTGTTTACCAGGATACAATAATAAACTCAGGTTGGGATGCGATTCAAATCGCCTCAGCCGACCAATTTGAAGTTCACAATAGTTACGTAGACGGGGCCAGCCTCTCGGGAAAAAGAAATCATAGTTCGTTTATCAGCTGGAACAACGGCAACATCGAAGGCTATTGCTACCGAAACACCTTTCGGAATTCCGCCCATGCAGCAACAATAATTTTTGGCGAAACAGGACGAGATGCCTTTATCTATTCAAACCTTTTCATCGAAGGCAGCTTTCCTTCTGCTATCAACACTCCGGGGTTCTTTTTTACCAAGGCATACAATGAGTTTGAAGACATAAGGCTATTCATCTTCCATAATACGATTGTAACCTCCCGAATTAGCGCGAAGGTTGATTACAGAAAAAACAACCTGACCCGAGGGATTCCAATTGTCTATGCCGGCAACGCGATACTTCAGAACAGGATAAACGACGACGGCCATCCCGAGATCGCCATGGGTAGAGACCTCGCCGACAGCGCCCACTGGGTTATTGATAATGTGTGGCGTTTGCAGCGGCGGGAAAAAGATTTGCACTGGACCCCTGATTACCGCCCGAAACACGGATCTCCATTAACGAAAATAAACTTTGACATCACCGAACATCTCACTAAGTTGAAAGGAGGTTTTTACGATCGGGACGGCTATCCCCTCAAACATGAAAAGGTCGGCTACACTTCAGGGTGTTTCAGCGCCCATCAGACAGATCAGGAAGATGAAAAAGTAATTTCCCATGGAATACATTAAGGTCAATGATCAGCACGCAAAATTCGTTGCGCTGATCGAAATTAACCGTCCCAAAGAACTCAATGCGTTGAATGCGCAGGTAATGCAGGAAATTCGTGATGCGTTGCAGCAACTGGACAAATTGGAGCAGGTCCGGGCAATTATCCTTACCGGGAACGAAAAAGCTTTCGCCGCAGGAGCGGATATCAAACAGATGGCGGACAAATCTGCGATAGACATGTTGCTGATTGATCAGTTCAACACCTGGGATCAGATTCGCAAGACCAAAAAACCAATCATTGCCGCGGCCTCCGGATTTGTACTTGGTGGCGGCTGTGAACTGGCCATGATGTGCGATATGATCATCGCATCGGAAACCGCGAAATTCGGGCAGCCTGAAATAAAACTTGGCGTGATTCCCGGGGCCGGAGGAACACAACGGCTTACGCGGGCGATTGGAAAAGCCAAAGCTATGGAACTTGTCCTCACCGGACGTTTTCTCAGCGCTGATGAAGCCCTGTTCTACGGGCTGGTTAATAAAGTTGTCCCGGTAGAGATGTATTTATATGAAGCCACGAAGCTGGCTGAGGAGATTGCGGCTATGTCGCCCGTAGCGGTACAGTTAGCCAGGGAAGCGATAAACCGAAGCTACGAATCACACCTTGATGATGGATTACACTTCGAGCGCAAGAACTTCTACCTGACTTTTGCATCCGAGGATCAAAAGGAAGGGATGCGTTCCTTTATTGAAAAGCGTCCTCCGAAGTTTCAGGGAAAGTAACTACCGTACACTGATACCAACTCCCGCGGTAAGCGATGAATACTTCTGAAGCGTGTAATCGGCGTGCAGGGTAAACACGGCTAACTTCAGGCGAAATCCTGCCGTCACCCGCGGACCAGACGCGCTGAACGAAAGGTCTATGGGATCCTTCAGGTAGAGATCTTCCGGGTCGCTGTCCCGGTTGATCTTATAGGTTCCCTTCATGGCGAGGTTTGACTTTGCCACATTATATCCGAAACCACCGTAAAGCGTAAGAACCGAAAATTTCTTAGAAATCAAAGCTTGTATAGTTGTGGCGCTCATATTGAATTCACCACGTTGATTTTCTCCTTCCACATCATCGTTGTCAAAAAAGTAGACCAAATCCATTTTGGTGTACCCGAAGAATCCGGATAAATCAAATGGAAGAAGCTTTATACCTGGTATGTATTGTTTTACATCGTGCATGACACCAACACCCCATAGTTTGAATTCGCCATCGCTGCCTACATCAAGCGTGGGCACGAACCTGAATTTGATGTCGGTACCTTTGGGTAAACCGATCCCAAGTTGCACCATGGGAACCGGCATTACGTTCGCACCGAGCTCTTCTTCCAGCGCCAGGCCTGGTGGGCCCTCAAATGAAGTGGTAAAGTCGCCATTACCGAGATCCTCCGTGTATTCATACGTCGGTGTCTGATCAGAACCAAAAATCGTTGGGGCGTTGGGGGCACCGGGTGAGTCGGGGCTGAGACTATAATGCTCCAGACCAAGGCCGGCCACATTAAACCAGGTATCGCTTTTGGGAATCCGCATAAAGCTCACGGTAGTCGTTAAATCAAAACCAATCAACTTATGAGCTTTGGCTGTATTATACCATCCCTGATTCAAACCGAGGCTGGTCGATTTCATGAAGGGTGAAATGTATTCATGGACCAGTACCTTCGTTTCACCCAATTCTTCCTGTAGAAAGTTGCTAAGATTATCCTGGGCGGAGGTAGTGAGTGTGCACAGGCTGAACAACATCGTCCCGGCCATAAACAAAATCCGAATCTCTTTCATGGGTGAAATCTTAGCAAGAGGCAAATTATGCAAAAACTGCGGCCCGGCAGTGCAAGAATTTAAAAATTTGCTACATGTGTATAAGGACTGTATCCGAATGGTATTTTTGCTGCCGTGACGATGCTTTACAATCTCGGCGTTCACGGAATGTCGTGGCTATTCAACTTACTCAGTCCGTTTCACGCGAAAGCGAAAAAAGCGGTGCAAGGACGCCAGGGGCTTATTCGGAACATCGAAAAAACCCTCAAAGACAATAATGCACCGGTGGTTTGGATGCATTGCGCCTCTGTGGGCGAATTCGAACAGGGAAGACCGGTATTGGAAAAACTCAAAAGCGAGTACCCGCATTACAAAATTGTACTGACGTTCTTTTCACCCTCGGGTTACGAACTCAGAAAGAATTATGCCGGCGCTGACCATGTGTGGTATCTCCCGTGGGACACGAAAAGGAACGCAGAACAATTTGTAGCTGCCGTGAACCCATCGCTGGCAATCTTTGTCAAATATGAGTTCTGGTTTCATTACAGCGATACGCTTTGGAAGAGGAAAATACCTCTGATTTCAATTTCATCCATCTTTCGCCCGGATCAGGCCTTCTTTAAGTCATATGGCAAGCTGTACCGGGAGATCCTCCGACGTTTCTCATTTTTTTTCGTTCAGAATGAGGAGTCGCTTAAGCTTCTGCGAAGCATTGGCATCGAGGATTGTGCCATCGCCGGTGACACGCGTTTCGACCGCGTGAAACAGATTGTCGAAAAGCGCGAGCCTGTTCCAGTGGCAGCCTCTTTTAAGGCAAATGAAAAACTACTTGTCGTGGGAAGTTGCTGGCCGGAAGACCTTGAAGTTTTGCTTCCCCTTATTAACGAGGGAAGGCTTAAGGTGATCATTGCGCCGCATGAAATCAACGAGGGGTTTCTGGAACAGATCGAGCGATCATTGAATGTGAAATCGATTCGCTATTCAAAAGCTGCAAGCAGTGAACTTGAAAGTTATTCAGTGCTTATAATTGATAACGTAGGAATGCTCAGCAGACTATACCAATACGGGGAGTTTGCCTACGTCGGAGGCGCATTCGGTAAAGGTCTGCATAATATTCTTGAAGCAGCGTGCTATGGTATTCCGATATTTTTCGGCAACCGCAATTATAAGAAGTTCCAGGAGGCGAGGGATCTCATAAACCTGGGTGGAGCCTTTGAAGTGGGTAACTTCACGGATCTCCGAACCAAATACGAAATGTTGAATCTGCCGGAAAACTTTATGCTCGCTTCCGAAGTAACGAAGCAATATATTGAGCACAACCTGGGGGCTACTGAACGAATTATGGACTACAGTAGAAAAATTTTATAACTATGGTAGGCACTGTGATGCGTTCAACCGGTTCATTCTATGATGTTATGACCCCCGACGGCCAGCGACATAACTGCCGCGTTCGCGGAAGAATTCGTCTTGAAGGAATCAAGGAAACCAATCCGGTGGCCGTCGGTGACCGGGTGGAATTTGAGCTGGGAGACGAGGTCGCCAACATTACCGCCATTCTTCCAAGGGATAATCACATCCTTCGCAAGTCAGTGAAGAAGAAAGGTCACAGTCACGTATTGGCAGCAAACATTGACCAGGCCATGCTCGTCGTGACGCTGGCGTTCCCGCGCACGTCTCTGGGCTTCATCGACAGGTTTTTGGTTACCGCCGAGTCGTTCAGAATTCCGCAGGTTATTGTATTCAACAAGAAAGATCTTTTGGATAACGAATCTCTTGAAGAAGTACTCAGGCTCATGCGCCTCTACCAGCGTATTGGCGTGGCATGCTTTTCCGTTTCCGCCAAAAACAGCGACCTCGACGAGGTCAAACGCGTTTTTCAAAACAAGACAACGCTCGTGGCCGGGCACTCAGGGGTGGGTAAGTCCACGCTCCTGAATCACATCTCTTCCGAGATCTCCCAAAGTGTAGGAGATGTTTCCGCATTTTCCGAAAAAGGAACGCACACCACGACGTTTGCCGAGATGTTTCGTATTGGCGATAACACATATGTGGTCGATACGCCTGGGGTAAAAGAGCTGGGACTGGTCGACATGAACTCCCAGGAGATTTCAGATTATCTTCCCGAAATGCGCGAGCTACGGCTCGACTGCAAGTTTGGAGCTCGCTGCATCCACATCAACGAGCCTGACTGCAGAATAAAGGACGCTGTAAGAGACGGTACCATTGCCGGTTCGAGATACGAAAGCTATGTGAGCATGGTCTTGGATGAAGACAACCGAAAATAAATCACCTGTACTTCAGCCAATGATAGAGCCGTCGCAGCCACGTAAGGGAACGTCCAGCTTTGCTGATTCGAATTAACATCGTCGAGAACAGATCCGGTTTCCCCGTTTCAACCAGCAACCGATAAAACAACTCAGCTTCTTCCGAATTGCCCGTCAGAGCACAATGGCGAAGTTCATAGCGTAATCGCTGATGAAAAGCCTCAACTTCCCGTTCATTCCTGTTCAGATGTGCAATCTTCCTGCATATAAGATACGTTGAGTGAGCTTGCCTGTCGCCAACGGTATACAATTTCCGACTCATAGACGGCGCGGAAACGCGTATTTTAGTAAGGAATTCATTCAGGAAGCCATACGAAAACTCGCGGGATGATCGTACCCAGAAATCGAAGTCTTCGTAGGCCAATGCCTCATCATAGCCACCCAATGCACGGAGCACCTCAATTCGGACCAGCATGGTTGGAGCAGGTATGAAAAATCGTTCCACCACATGGGCATAAACGTCGCCCTCAGGAATACGGTCTACCCATTTATGCTTTCGCAGATAATCAAAGTGTCGTCGTATCTCCTGCCCATTTTCGTTGATGTAAATAGCATCGGTAAAAACGACGCCATGGTTATTCCCCGCGGTCTGGAAATACCTGACCTGTTTCTCAATCCTTTCAGGTAGTAACACATCATCCGTGGAAAAATCAACGACGAACTCACCTGTGGCCATGCCCCACCCTCCATTAAAGGCGCGGCAGATACCAACGTTGTTTTCCAGGAAGCGCACCTTCGCGTCGGGGTGCAAACGCAGTGTTTGGGTGATCACGTCACGGCTCTTGTCCGTGCTCGCGTCGTCTACCACAATGACCTCGATGTTCGGATAGGTTTGGCTGAACACTGACTCGAGGGCTTCCCTGACAAACCGCTCATGATTGTAACACAAACAAATAACAGAAACCAGGGGGTTCACCATCACTTCAGGAGCTTTTCATAAACCACCTTTTGGCTCGGCGTCGCTCCCAGATTCAGTTTAAAATCAAGCAGCGTAAAGTTTGGTCGTCCTTTCAGTGCCGATGTACCAAGATCAATCAACCGGTACTTTTCAACCTGACAATATTCATAGATACCTTCCATCAGTCTAACGACAGGGCTAAGCGCATCGTACTGTTTTGAATGGGCGGAATAAAAATTATAAAGAACGGATTTATTTATCAGGATAGACACCGATGCAGCTGCCAGAGCATTGTTATCGAACATGCCAAACAGTGCAAACCGGTCGGGAAAGTGATCACAAACCGTTTTTATTTGGCCATACGTCATACTTAGGGTTTGCTTTCGCTCCTCGCGACATGAGCTGATGAACTCGAACACATCCTTCAGTCGCGTAACGGGAACAGTACTGAATCTCAGGTTCGTCTTGCGGATCTGCCCGGCCTTGCGTTTCTCCCACGAAGTCATTACCTGGTAAAGACTTGTCGGATTGACTTCAATACATGCACTTAATTCAGATTTGATTATCTGGTAGCCCTGGTTTATCAGGAACGTGGCCAGCAGCGGCGAGTTTTTATTATATAATTCGGGAGCTGACTTGATTTCGATCCGTTTAACGCCTTTGATCTTCAGCTGGTCTTCCGTCCACTTAATGAACTCGTAGAGTTCTCTTGGCGGAAATGTGTCGGAATATTCAAATGACCCGAACGGATTTTTGAGAGGACTCACAGCGACACCGTTTTCAACGTGGAAATGAACACGTGCCTTCGCAACCTTTTTCTCAGTACGTAACGCATAGAAAGACCGCCAGCCTGCCGAAGATTGTATAGACAGGTTCTTCGGTTCATTGAATAAGTATGAGTCGAATTCGCAGCGATACCCTTCCGGCAACGTGCCCTCAATGAATTTTGTTTCCAATTAGTATGGTATTCCGAGTCGTTTGAAAATAAAATGCATCAGCCATGCGGGCCCGATAAGCAGGAACTGAACATCCTTAAGAAAAGAAGGCTTTTTGCCTTCGACCTTGTGCCCATAGAACTGTCCTATCCAGGCCAGCGCAAATATAACAATGGAGATTAACCACAGTGGCGCGAGTTCCATCTGCATGAGTGTACGCGCAATGAAAAGGCATAATGCACCAAAGAGCATCATGCCAATACTAAGGGGAATCGACAGGGTAACATAATAAATCAGCACCAGGGCCAGCGTCACCGTTGCCCAGTTTGCATAGGGGTTTCCATGTCCCATTACACCCTGCAGCATGCCTGACGGAATCGAAGCTATCAGTCCCACAATGCTGAAAAAAATCAACGGCACGCAGATCCAGTGGATAGCTTTATTAGTCTTGTTCTGGTGACTCTCACCATACTCGGCAAGTAACTCATCAATCCGGCGCATCCTTGGGTGGTTTAGGATCAAAATTTAACGTATTCGGTGCAAAGTTCAAATCTTCAGACTTCCACTTTCGTTCGTACTTTCTGCCATTCCTTGACTTGCCAGAAAACTTTTCCGGTCGTGAGGTGGTTGCTGGCAGAGTCGTGAATACTGACTTCGCAGGTTATTACCACCGAATCTGCTGTTTTCAACGGGGCGTAGACGTTTTTCTCAATCCATTCATTGGAAACCGTATAGGAAGCAAATGCGTCCATTTTTCCCTGATAATGATAATCCATTTCAAGTCGCTGCATGATGATCCGAAACTTTTTTGGATCCAGTTTACTGATCAGCATCAATCCGCTGGTAAACTCCGTGACCGTGGCCATTGCACAAGCATGAATTCCACGAATGTGATTGAAGTTTCGCTTCCTGTAAGGCAGAAGGACTTTCAATGAGTCGGAACCGATCTCCAAAATCTTAAACTGGTGTGGCTTGTTGAATGGTATCATTCGATTCAGCAACCAATTCAGCAGTGTTCTATAAAACGCAGAATCCCGGGCTTTGGAAAAAAGCTTCTGCAAATTCATGGTAAATCAGGTTTGATGTTCATACGGCATAATTTCATTAAATCGAAATCCTTCATTAATTAGCAATCCTTTCTCATAAACGAAACATTTACTATGAAAAAAGTCATTGTACTTGGCGCGGGACTGGTAGGTAAGGCAATGGCCATTGACCTGGCCACGACATTTGATGTTACTTCCGCAGATATAAGCGCCGAGGCATTGTCGCAGGTGGCCTCGAAAGGTGTAAAGACAACCCAGATTGATCTCGCCGATCTGGATAAGCTCGCGGCCACCATCCGGGAATATGACCTGGTCGTTGGTGCCGTCCCGGGCTTTATGGGATTCAAAACGGTCGAATCTGTGATCAAAGCAGGAAAAGACATGGTCGATATATCATTTTTTCCCGAGGATCCATTTCGCCTCGATGATCTGGCGCGGAGGCATAATGTTACCGTTGTGACCGACTGCGGCGTAGCGCCCGGTATGGGAAACATCATTCTCGGATATCATAATAAAAAAATGGAGGTTTCAGAATATGAGTGTCTCGTGGGGGGTCTGCCCGTGGTACGTGAATGGCCTTATGAGTACAAGGCGGTCTTCTCGCCGATCGACGTCATTGAAGAATACATCCGGCCAGCAAGATTCGTCCAAAACGGAGCCCTCGTTATCAGAGAAGCACTTTCAGACCCCGAACTTATCCATTTCCCGGGCGCAGGCACACTCGAAAGCTGGAATTCGGACGGACTACGTTCACTGATCCGGACGATGCCCGGGATTCCAAACATGATTGAAAAGACTCTTCGCTACCCTGGTTGTATCGAATACCTTAGAGTTTTACGCGAATCGGGCTTCTTTTCGTACGAACCGGTGGATGTGAACGGGGTCAAGGTCCGGCCAATTGACGTCACAGCGCGGCTTTTGTTCCCGAAATGGAAGCTGCAACCAGGAGAACGTGAGTTTACGATCATGAGAATCCGAATCACCGGAAAGGAGGAGAATATTGAAAAGCGATACGAATACAACCTTTTGGACTACACCAACACTTCAACTGGCACACTTTCCATGGCCCGGACCACAGGCTATACCTGCACCGCTGCCGTTCATCTGGTTGCTGAAAAAAGATTCGTAAGGCCGGGGATCTGCCCGCCCGAGTTTCTCGGCGAAGATTCTGGTCACTTTCAGTTTATTCTCGACTATCTGGCGGCACGCGGCGTGAACTATGTAATAACAACAAATGAGTAGTTTGCGCGGAAAGGGGCGGCCATGGCTGGTTTCCGATAAACAAATATTCCTATCTTTCCCTTTTTTAAATCCCGGAAAGCATGACTGTTAACAAGAAACAGCCTTCCCTTCTTCAGGCCCTGATACCCATTGGCGTTCTTATCGCGTTGCTGACAATCAACGTAATCGTGTTGGGTGCTGATGCTATCAGCGGAGCCAATCAGATTGCGTTGCTGCTGGCAGCGGGGGTTGCGGGAATCATTTCGTTTCGGCTGGGATACTCATGGCCCGAGATTGAAAAAAGCATAGTAAGAAGCATCAGTTCAGCCATGGCGGCCATCCTCATCCTCCTGGCCATCGGCTCTCTATCCGGCACCTGGTTGTTAAGCGGAATCGTCCCTGCGATGATTTATTACGGGCTGAAAATTCTGAATCCGGTTATATTTCTTTTCGCGGCTTGCGTGATCTGCGCCGTTGTTTCACTAGCCACTGGAAGTTCGTGGTCGACAATTGCCACCGTTGGCATCGCGCTGTTGGGAATCGGCAAAGCACTCGAAATTCACGAAGGCGTCATTGCCGGGGCAATTATATCCGGTGCCTATTTTGGAGATAAAATGTCGCCTTTGTCGGACACAACTAACCTGGCGCCGGCGATGGCTGGAACGGATCTTTTCACGCACATCCGTTACATGGTTTACACCACGGTTCCCACGCTGGTGATCACGCTGATCATATTTCTGATTTGGGGCTTTACCCTTGACACACCGAAGGAAGCCACTGATTCAAGCATGGTTCTAAATGCCATTGAAAATTCCTTTAATCTTACGCCATTATTGTTCCTTGTGCCTGCGGCTGTGATCTTTATGATTATAAAGCGGATCCCTGCATTACCCGCCCTGCTAATCGGTGCACTCCTCGGTGGCGTTTTTGCCATTATCTTCCAACCGGATGCCATTGACCAGGTAGCGAAGGCTTCAATTTCACAAAAATTCTCCGGCGAAGAGCTAACCAATGAACTGGCTGCTCTCGAAAGTAACTACGTCAAAGCTTCTTTCATTTCCGTGATGAATGCCATGACGACCACCATCTCCATGCAAACTGAAAACGCAATGATTTCCGACTTGCTTCAGGCAAAAGGCATGGGTGGTATGCTGAACACCATCTGGTTGATTTTGTGCGCCATGATTTTCGGTGGCGTGATGGAATCCTCAGGACTTCTTCACCGGATTGCCGCCGCCGTTATACGCAAGGCGGAAAGTACCGGCTCACTTGTGGCCTCAACCGCGGCTACCTGTATTTTTTTCAATGCAACCGCGTCCGATCAATACATGGCGATCGCAGTTCCGGGACGCATGTTTGCAAACACATTTCGGGCAAGAGGACTGAAGCCGGAAGTATTAAGCCGGACACTTGAAGACTCGGCTACGGTAACCTCGGTTTTGATTCCGTGGAACACATGTGGCGCGACGCAATCGAGCGTACTCGGCGTCGCAACGGCGGTCTATGCGCCTTTTGCATTTTTTTGTATAATCAGCCCGGTAATGACCGTGGCACAGGCATACCTTAATATCAGGATCCGGAGGTTCGATGACAGCAGACCAGGAGAATCATAATACGAATAAGGTTTCCATAACTGCGGAGGAAATTAACTCACTTCCTTTGCGCGCTTATGAAGGCAAGGTTCAGGTAATAACTGAATCGAAAAATCTCGCACGCGTTTTTCAGGAGGTAACAAAGCATTCGGTTGTCGGCTTCGACACAGAAACGAGACCAAGTTTCAAGAAAGGCCAATCATACAAAGTTGCGCTTATACAACTCGCGATTCCCAATAAGGTATTTCTTATCCGCACCCATCACACCGGCCTCACCGAGGAATTCAACGCAATATTCGAAAGCGAACGAATCGTCAAGGCCGGCGTCGCGATCCGCGATGATATCAAAGCCCTTCAGGCGATAAAGCCCTTTCAGCCCGCTTCATTTATCGATCTGTCCGTGCTCGCGCGACAGGTAGGCCTACAGGTAGAAAGTGTGAAGAAACTTGCTGCTTTGATACTAGGGTTTCGGATTTCAAAAAGTGCACAGACCTCCAACTGGGAGGCTTCAACGCTAACAGAAAAGCAAATCGAATATGCAGCTACCGATGCGTGGGTTTGCCTCGAGCTATATCAGAAGATGAAACAGCTTTTGCCGACGCGCTAATTCTTAGTTTGATTCCAGAATACTGAAAAGCTCATCCAGGTTCGGCGTTATAATGATTTCGGTCCGACGGTTCTTCTGTTTGCTTTCTGGGGAGTCATTGGAGGCCAAAGGTGAAAATTCTGATCTTCCTGATGCGGTAATTTGTTTAGAATCAACCCCTGCGCGCGTGAGAATGCGCGTGATGGAGGTAGCGCGCATTACACTAAGGTCCCAGTTATCATTCATATACTGGCTTTTCTTTGAAATCGGAACGTTGTCTGTGTGCCCTTCCACCATAATGTTAATGTCCGATTGATCTTTGATAGCCTTTGCAAGCTGTTGCAAGGCGTTTACACCTTTCTGATCAACGACTACGCTACCCGATCCGAAGAGAAGTTGCTCCGCCAGGGAAACGTATACTTTGCCATTCTTGATAGTAACGGAAATGTCGTTTTCTTTGAAGTTCAACAATGCGGAACTGATTTTGGATCTGAGATCCTGGACAGCCCGGTCTTTATTTGCCAGCACCTGCTCCAGTTCCTTCACTTTCTTCTCCCGTTCTGAAAGGCTCACACTAAGCGAGTCATTGATCTGCCGGGTTCGGTCCAGGTTTTCCTGAATGGCCAGAAGTTGTTCCTGCTGATCCGCAAGATCGCGATTCATCTTTCCGCTGCTGGTCAGCAAAGTCTTGTATGTGGAATTTAATTGCGCATGATCCTTTTCCAGTTGGCCCAGACGCTGCAGATTACTCCGCAGATCAATACCCAGATGTGTTGTGTCTTCCTTAAGTGACGCGAGAACCTGCTCCAGATCGGTTATGTTCAAACGCGCCCTGTCAAGCTCGCCAGATCTGTCATTCAGATCAGCCTCAAGCCGGACTTTCTGGGCAAGGAGTGAATCATACTTTTTCTTGGAGACAACACAGGACGACACCAACAAGGCGAGAACGGCGATCAGGTAAGCCTTCTTCATAGGTCAGGAATTTAGCTCTAAAAATAATAATTATTTCCCATACCAACTTTTTGACGCCCCAATGTGTCGACACCGAAACCCAAAATATTTTTGACTTTTATGAAACCTACCACGCCCGGTATACCGTAAAAGCCTCTATTCCCATTCAGCGTGATGACACTTTTTTAGCAATAAACAAAAACAAAAAACAATCAATTCTTTATGAAAATCAATCACAAACTACTTTCAGTAGGTGCCCTCTCTTTGCTTTTAGGTTTCACGGCATGCGACAAAGATGACGACAAGCCAAGTGGCCAACTTTCAAAGACTGAGGCAAAAAGTGAAATTAGCGCATTCAACAGCAAAGCGAAATCTGACCTGCAGGATTTGGCCGATGCCGACGGAATGCAAGCAGTCAAGGATTTCTTCGCCCTGGTAAATGAGGACGATCCGTTCGGGCGTATTGGTACAGAAAAGGGAAAACTAAGAGCATTCCTTCGCGAAAAGGGCAGAGAATTCAGAAGCGTGTTCGCGCCTACTTCAATTACGAAAGGCAGGACGGCAGAAGGACCGTTTGATTTTGATGCAAATACCGGCATTTACGAATGGAATGCTTCGGAAGAAGTATTCGAGTTGACCGGTAATTCAAATATCATTCGGATTAAATTCCCTACCGATGGATCGGCGACGAACAATGCGGAATTGAAACTCACAGCATTTGAAGAAATTGAAGTGATCGATGAAGAAAACGGTGAAAGCTATTATGAACCAACTGCGCTGGATGCATCTATTGAAGTAGACGGTGATGAAGTTGCCGCCGTGAGCCTTGAAATGGAATACGACGATGCAGGATTCCCTGTGGTTGCTGACATTTCTTTAACTGTTACTCCGTTTACGGCCTCCCTTACCGCCAATACCTCGGCCGCAACGTCATCTTCAGTAGCCGTATCATTGAAACAAGGTTCTGATGTAATCGTCGCTACCGCGATTACCGTGAAGTACAAAAATTCCAGCAAGGGCGAAGATGATTTAACCTCATTGGAAGGCTACGTTCAATTCAGCACCCTCAAACTCCAGGGTTCAGTTGACCTTACGTCTACCAGCACAAACTTCAATGACTTCGTGAAGATGTCCCTGTATGCAAGTGACAAGAAAGTTGGTGATATCGTGTTTGAAACAGTCAGTGGCCAGGAAGTTCCTTTCATCAAGTATGCTGACGGATCAAAAGAGAAACTCGAAGACGCGCTTAAGCCAGTAGCTGATGAAATCAATAATATCTTCGAAGACCTTGATGTAAACGGCTGATAAACAAAAACGCAAAAACGAACTCTTGAAAAGGCTGCATCTCACGGTGCAGCCTTTTCATTTTAATGGGTTTGTTTTCCTGCTGGAAATGAAGCATCTTGTTCCAGTGGCAACATAAACCGCTCAATCATGGAAGGCATGCTAAAAGAAGATAGTCTGAAAGGAAAAACCATAATAGTTACCGGAGGCGGCACTGGCCTGGGTAGATCAATGGGCAAGTATTTTCTGGAGCTTGGTGCAAACCTCGTGATAACCAGTCGAAAGATGGATGTGCTGACACGAACGGCGGAAGAGCTTTCCTCCCAGACCGGTGGCAAGGTTCTGCCTGTCGCGTGTGATGTGCGAAAATATGAAGAGGTTCAAAATGTGATAGTCAAAGCCGAAGAAGCATTCGGTCAGGTTCACGCCGTACTAAATAATGCGGCGGGGAATTTCATCAGCCCAACCGAAAGGTTATCGCATCGGGCATTTGATATCGTGGTCGACATTGTATTAAAAGGAACGTATTACACAACGTTGGCTGCGGGAAAAAACTGGATTGAAAAGAAACAAGCCGGTGTGTTTCTAAATATTGTTACGACCTACGCATGGACAGGGTCGGGATACGTCGTTCCGTCTGCCTGTGGTAAGGCAGGGGTACTGGCACTGACTCGCTCACTAGCTGTTGAATGGGCGAAGTACAACATCCGTAGCAACGCAATCGCCCCCGGCCCATTTCCTACCGAAGGGGCATGGAGTCGTCTTTTACCCGGAGAACTTGTGAAGAAGTTTGATCCTGCCGAACGGGTTCCGTTGAAACGAGTCGGCGATCATCAGGAACTTGCCAACCTCGCTGCATTTCTCGTTTCAGATTATTCCGGATACATTAACGGCGAAGTTATTACCATCGATGGCGGCGAATGGCTTCGCAATGGTGGCGAATTCAGTCACCTGGAAATGATCCCTGATAATATGTGGGATATGCTTGAAAAAATGAGAGGGAAATAGCAGCGGCTAATTCTTCCCCATAATAAAGCCATACAAACCTATTGCGGGTAAATCTTCCGATGTATTTTTGGGCATGCCGGCCCGACTCGATCCAATTCTTAGTGCTAAGCTTGAGCAACAAGCCTCGAAGGGTATCTTGCGGCAGCTCCCGCGCAACAAGGGTCCACTTGTCGACTTCGCTTCCAACGATTACCTCGGGCTCGCGCGTTCCATCGAGTTATCCGACCTTATTGAGAAGGAATATCTGTCGCAGGGAAGAATCAATGGATCAACCGGATCACGTCTTCTTACAGGCAACGATGATTATACTGAAGCGGTGGAAGCAGAACTTGCCGCAACGTTTCAATCCGAGACAGCCTTGATTTTTAGCTCCGGTTATTCCGCCAATACGGCGGTATTGTCATCCATCCCCGGGAAGGGTGATACGATTATCTATGACGAGTTTTCCCACGCAAGCATTAAAGACGGCGCGCGACTCAGCTTTGCAAAGCGCTTCAGCTTCGCACATAACGCAGTTGATGATCTCGAACGCAAAATCCGAATGGCCTCAGGGCGTGTGTATGTCGTGGTCGAGTCAATTTACTCAATGGACGGCGACATCTGTCCACTACGGGAAATCGTCGAACTGACAAAGGAAAAGGGCGCGTTCCTCATTCTTGACGAGGCGCATTCAACTGGCGTCACTGGAATTGGGGGGAGCGGCATGGCTGTTGACCTGGGTTTAGCCGACGACATCCCCATCAGGATTTACACTTTTGGTAAAGCAATGGGTGTTCACGGTGCGTGTGTAGCCGGAAGTACGAGCACCCGCGATTACCTGATTAACTTTGCCCGTCCTTTCATTTATACTACAGCACCCGATAGACATACCGTTGCATCAATCCGGTGCGCGTTTCGGGTGCTTCAGCACCGTCCCGTACTTCAGCAATCCCTCAGTGAAAACATTGACGTGTTCCTTGACCAAACCAGGAAATTCGCGAACCGGACGCATAGCCCGAGCGCGATTCAAACGCTTATCATTCCGGGCGCAGACCAGGTGCGTTCTGCCGCGCGCGACCTGCACAATAACGGGATGGATGTGCGGCCGATAGTGAGCCCGACTGTACCCAAAGGCACGGAAAGGCTGAGGATCTGCCTGCACAGCTACAATACGCCGGAAGAAATAAAAATGTTAG